>NZ_VANP01000008.1:0-395720 GCF_005864065.1 Microbispora triticiradicis
GGGATCGACCCCAAGACCGGCAACGTGATGCTGGGTGAGTACGGCCCCGACTCCAACTCCGCCAGTGCCACGCGTGGCCCGCAGAACACGGTGGAGTGGAACCTCATCTCCAAGCCGGGCAACTACGGCTGGCCGTACTGCATCGGCAACAACTCGCCCTACATCGACTACAACTTCGCGACGAAGCAGTCGGGTTCGGCGTTCAACTGCGCGGCTCCGGTCAACGACTCGCCGAACAACACCGGCCTGACCAACCTGCCGCCGGTGATCCCGGCGACGGTCTGGTACCACTACGCCTCCGACCCCAACAACTTCCCCGAGTTGAGCGGCGGCGCCCCGATGGGCGGCCCGGTCTACCGCTACAACGCCGACATCACGGCGACGAACAAGTGGCCGGCGTACTGGGACGGCAAGGCCATCTTCGGTGAGTGGAACAACAACGCCATGTGGTCGTTCCAGCTCAACGAGGACGCCACCAAGCTCGTCGAGATGAACCGGATCCTTCAGACCCTGAGCTTCATCAAGCCCATGGACATGAAGTTCGGCCCCGACGGCGCCCTCTACCTGATCGAGTGGGGCTCCGGTTTCAACGGCAACAACACCGACTCCGGCGTCTACCGCGTCGACTACATCAAGGGCGTCCGCCCGCCGGTCGCCCGCGCCGCCGCCGACAAGACCGACGGCCCGGCGCCGCTGGCCGTGAAGTTCTCCAGCGAGGGGTCGCGGGACCCCGACGGCAAGGCGATCACCTACGCCTGGGACTTCGACGCCGACGGCACCGTCGACTCGACCGACCCCAACCCCGCGCACACCTACACCACCGCCGGCAACTACAACGCGGTCCTGACCATCAAGAACACCGACAATGTGACCGCGACGGCCAGCGTGCCGATCGTCGCCGGCAACACCCGCCCGACGGTCACCCTGGTGCCGCCGCCTGACGGAGGGTTCTTCGAGTTCGGCGACCAGGTGAAGTACAAGGTCGTCGTCACGGACCCCGAGGACGGCACGATCGACTGCGACAAGGTCCAGGTCCAGGCGTTCCTCGGGCACGACAGCCATGGTCACCCCCTCGACCAGCACAATGGTTGTGAGGGTGTCATCCAGACCCTCACCGACAGCGGTCACGGCACCTACGACAACCTCTACTACGCGCTCGCGGCCACCTACACCGACAAGGGCGCCGGGGCGGCCAAGCCGCTCACCGGACAGGGTTCGGTCGTCCTGCAGCCCAAGCGCAAGCAGGCCGAGCACTTCAGCCAGACCGGCCGGGTCGCGGGCGGCAAGGGCACCGACACCGCAGGTGTCGCGATCGAGACCACCAGCGACACCGCCGGTGGCTCCAGCGACATCGGCAACATCCAGGACGGCGACTGGTGGTCGTTCGACCCGGTGAACCTGGGGAACATCAACGCGATCCGGCTGCGGGCCGCGTCGAACGCCTCCGGTGGGACCGTCGAGATCCGGCAGGGCAACCCCGAGACCGGGACGCTGGTCGGCACCGCCAACGTGCCCGGCACCGGCGGCTGGCAGACGTTCCAGGACGTCACGGTCAACCTGACCAACCCGCCGACGACCAGCGGCCCGCTGTACTTCGTCGTGCGCAAGCCGGCGAGCGTGGCGGACAACTCGTTCCTGATCAACGTCAACTGGGTCGACTTCGTCGGCAAGGGCGTCACGGAGAACCAGCGCCCGACGGTGTCGGTGGCCGCGAACGCGACCACGGGCGTCGCCCCGCTGAAGGTCGACTTCACCACCACCGCCAGCGACCCCGAAGGCGACGCGCTCACCTACAAGTGGAACTTCGGGGTGAACGGCGCGCCGCAGCCGACCACGGCCAACGCGAGCTACACCTACACCGCGCCGGGCACCTACACCGCCACGGTGACGGTGACCGACGCCAAGGGCGCCGTCGGCAGCGCTCAGGTGCAGGTCAAGGTGAACACGCCGGCCACGGTGTGCCTCAGCGGCCGCTCGGACGACTTCCTGGGCACCCAGCTCGACCATGACCGCTGGTCGGTCATCCGGGAGAACCAGGACCTGCGGGTCGCCGACGGCAGCCTGATCATCCCGACCTCGACGACCGACATCTACCAGACGACCAACAACACGCCGAACATCGTCGTGCAGCCGGCTCCGGCGGGCGCCTGGACGGCCACCGCCAAGCTCACGCTGAAGGCGCAGGACGCCTACCAGCAGGCCGGCCTGGTCATCTACGGTGACGACGACAACTACGCCAAGATGGTGCTGCAGGGCCGGTCGACCAACGGGTCGAACCACGCCAACCGCGTCTTCCAGTTCATCCGGGAAGACAAGGGCGCACCGAACGAGGTGACGGCGAGCAACACGGCCCAGCTCGGGGACGCCTACCCCGACACGGTGTACGTGCGGTTCGTAAGCGACGGCACCAACATCACCGCGCACTACTCCTCGGACGGCACCAACTTCACGGCGATGTCGGAGACCAAGCCGCTCGCCGGGATCTCCAACCCGAAGATCGGCCTGATCTCGCTGGCCGGGGCCAACCACCCGGTGGTGGACGCGGCCTTCGACTGGTTCCAGATCACTCCCGACGACAAGGCGGGCCCGCCGGCGCCGGACGACGAGTTCAACGGCACCACGCTGGACACCTGCCGCTGGAGCGCCAACGTGCGTTACGACGCGACGGCCGCTCGGGTGACCGGTGGCAACCTGGAGCTCGACACCACGACGGGTGACATCTACGGGACCACCAACAGCGGCCCGAAGAACTTCATCCTGCAGACGGCGCCGAGCGGTGACTGGACGCTGGAGACCAAGGTCGACGGTTCCGCTCTCAGCGAGCAGTACCAGCAGGGCGGCCTGATCGTCTACGGCGACGACGACAACTACGTGAAGTTCGACTTCCTCACCACCAACGCCGCAGGGTCGACTGTGGCGCGGACGATCGAGCTGCGCAGCGAGGTCGGCGGCACCGTGCAGAACCCGCAGCCGCAGGTGAACAACCTCACCGCCGGGCCGTACTGGCTGCGCCTGAAGAAGGTGGGCGACAGCTTCACCGGCGCCTACTCCTCGAACGGCACCACCTGGACCGACCTCACCACGAGCGGCGCGGTCGCCGTGGTGAAGAACAGCGCCGTGGCGAACGCGTCGAAGGTCGGCGTCTACACCATCGGCACCAACCAGGGCGCGTCCAAGACGGTCAAGTTCGACTACTTCAAGCTGGTCAAGGCGGGTAGCGAGGACAAGACCGCTCCGGTGACCACCGCGACGACCGACCCGGCGCAGCCGGACAACGGCTCGTTCACCGGTCCGGTCACGGTCACGCTGAAGGCGGTCGACGAGACCGGCGGCAGCGGCGTCGCCAAGACCGAGTACGCGCTGGACAGCGGCGCCTGGACGGCCTACACCGCCCCGGTCACCGTCTCCGGCGACGGCCAGCACGAGGTGACCTACCGCTCGACCGACAAGGCCGGCAACGTCGAGGCGACCAAGTCGCTCAAGCTGACGATCGCCACGCCGAAGGTCAAGCTGACCGTCACCGCGGCCACCCGCTGCATCGGCACCACCGCCTACCTGGCGGTCACGGCCGTCAACGACGGCGACGTGCCGGCCACGATCGTGCTGAACACCGCGTTCGGCAACAAGACCGTGACCGACGTGGCCCCGGGCAAGCAGGCCTACCAGTCCTTCAACACCCGGACCGCCCAGGTCGCCGCCGGCAAGGCCACCGTGACCGGCACCGCCACCATCGGCGGCAAGCAGGTCACCACGTCCTACGACGCGGCCTACGCCGCGGCCAGCTGCAGCTGACCGCAAGGGCGGTGACGACGCGCACGCGCTGACCCACCGCCACAGCACAACCGGGGCCGGCCGGCCGAACAGCCGGCCGGCCCCGCCCCCTCATAAATCGGAGTGATCACCCCATGCGAATGACCCGCACCACCCAGATACTGGCCGCCTCCGTGCTCGGTCTCACCCTCACCGGCATCGGCGTCTCCCCCGCCCTCGCCGACGACCCCGGCGCCGGCATCGACGTCTCGGTCACCATCACCCCCACCACCACCCCCGGCCAGATCTCCATGACCGTCGCCGACAACAACGGCGTCTCCCTCCAGGAGAACGGCTCCGACGCCGCCGCCCGCCAGTTCGTCGGCACCCTGCCCACCGTCACCGTCACCGACACCCGCACGCCCGCCGAGATCCCCGACGGCGAATTCTGGGCCGTCGTCGGCCAGGCCAGCGCCTTCACCGCCACCGGCACCGGCATCGCCCCCATCGGCCCCGAATACCTCGGCTGGAAGCCCCGCCTGCTGTCCGACACCACCACCGGCGCCGTCGCCGCCGGCGAGCCCGTCTCCTCCGTCGTGTCCGACGGCTCCGGCGCCCCCACCGTCGGTCTCAAGGGCCAGGAACTCCTCGTCTCCACCGCCGACTCCGCCACCGAGATCGGCACCTCGAAGGTCAACGCCGACCTCGCCCTGCGCACCCCCGTCGACGTCGCCGCCGGCGAATACCACTCCACCCTCACCCTCTCCCTCTTCAACCAGTCCTGACCCATCCGGGAACATCCCGACCGGAGGCAGGAACGGACCGCCCCAGTGCAAACGTCCGGAACGTGTGCGAGTCTGACTCAACGTTCCGGACGTCCGCATTGAGACAGGAGACACCTCTGTGACCAAGAGCCGTTCGCGGGGCGCCATCGCCCTCCTGGCCGTGCTTCACGCTGTCGGCGCGACCGTCTTGGTCGCCCTGGTGGGATTCGCCACCCCGGCGAGCGCCGACACCACCTGGTCGGTCGTGCCGGCCGACGCCAAAGGCCCCGACGGCCGCAGCGTCATCGACATCGACCTCGCCGGCGGACAGCAGGTGACCGAGCACATCGCGGTCATCAACCGCTCCACCCAGCCGGTCGACTTCGCCATCGACGCCAACGACGGTTATCTGACCGCCAAGGGCTACTTCGACATGCGGCCGTCGGACGCCAAGCCGACCGACGGCGGTTCGTGGATCGAGATCCCCGACAAGGTGACCATCGAGGGCGGAGCCACCGCCGTCGTGCCCGTCAAGGTCTCGATTCCCCAGAACGCGACGCCGGGAGACCACCCCGCGGGGGTCACCGCGTCCATCGACACCATCTCCGGCCAGGTGCGGGTCCAGAACCGGGTGGGCGTCCGGCTGAACATCCGGGTGACCGGCAACTACGTGGCCAAGGTCGCCGTGACCGATCTGCGGGCCGACTACCACTGGTCGTGGAACCCCTTCTCCCCGGGTACGGTCGACGTGAGCTACACCCTCGCCAACGTCGGCAACGTCCGGCTGGCACCGGACGCCCGGGTCCTGACGTCCACGCTCGTGGGCGAGAGCAGCTGGGACGACAAGTCCGAGGCCAAGGCCAGGGAGATCATGCCGGGCGGCAGCCGCACCTTCAGCGCACGGGTGACCGGCGCCTGGCCGATGGGATCGATCGACACGACGATCATGGCGATCCCCGCTCCCGCGGGTAAGCCGCTCCCGGGCATCACCGCCGAACGGGTGGCGAGCGGCACCTCGCTGTGGGCGCTGCCGTGGCCGCAGCTCGCCCTCCTCGTCTTCCTCCTCCTTGTCGTGCTCGCCGTCCGGATATCGGCTGTCCTGCGCCGCAGGCGCATCCAGAAGCTGCTCCTCCTCAACGGCACGCCGCTCAAGGCGTGAGCGCCCGGCGCGTCCACGACCTCTCCCCAACCCCAACCCCAACCAGACCACGACCCGAAACGACTTCGAGACGACCCCTGAGACAACCTGAAGGGCAGCACCACTCGTGAACAAGACACTGCGCCACGCCGTGACCCTGCTGCTGGCCGGGCTCGTGCTGGTGCTCGGCGCATCGGCGGCCGCCGCCGACAACGGACCGATCAAGCTGGAGGTGATCGGTGACGGCGGCCACAACGTCAACGTGCTGGCCACCTGGAAGAAGAACGGCCAGCCCGTCGAGGAGGTCGTCGAGGCGACGCTGACCGCCACGTCGGCCGACGGCCGTTCCTTCGGGCCCGTGGAGCTCAGGTCCGCGTCCGAGGGCCAGAACGTCTACCAGCCCGCGGAGCCGCTGCCAAACGGCGAGTGGAGCGTCACCGTCACCGCGACCAAGCCTTCCAAGGCACGCGCGACGACGAAGGTGACGGCGAAGGACCTCGCGGCCTCGCCGATGGCCGCGGCCGAGGCGCTCACCCGCGACAGGGCGGCCGTGGCGGACAGCGGTGACTCCTCGGACTCCCTGCTCAAGATCGGGGTCATCGTCCTGGTGGCGGTCCTCGCCCTCGGCGCCTTCGCCGTGATCATGCGCCGCAGAGGGCTGTACGCCCGGCGCTGACCTCGGCTGAGACGGCCCTGTCGTCGAGCCCTCCCTGTGCCCGGCACCACGTTCGGAGGGCCGTGGTTCCGGGCAGGAAGGGCATCGACGAGCGGCCGAAGGACTGAGGCATGGACGAATTCCGCATCGAGCACGACTCCATGGGCGAGGTGCGGGTGCCCGCCCGTGCGAGGTGGCGGGCGCAGACGCAACGCGCGGTGGAGAACTTCCCCGTGTCGGGCCGGGGCCTGGAGCCCGCCCACATCGCGGCGCTGGCCCGCATCAAGGCCGCCTGCGCGAAGGTCAACGCCGAGTACGGCGTGATCGACGAGGACATGGCGCGGGCCGTCCAGGACGCGGCCGCGGAGGTCGCCCAGGGCCGCTGGGACGACCAGTTCCCCGTGGACGTCTTCCAGACCGGGTCGGGCACCTCCTCCAACATGAACATGAACGAGGTCGTCGCCACGCTCGCGCAGGAGCGGCTGGGCCGTCCCGTCCACCCGAACGACCACGTCAACGCCGCCCAGTCGTCGAACGACGTCTTCCCGTCCTCCATCCACGTCGCGGCGGCGTACGCGGTGGTGCACGAGCTCACGCCGGCGCTGGAGCACCTGGCCACGGCGCTGGAGGAGAAGGCGGCGGAGTTCGCCGACGTGGTGAAGTCGGGCCGCACGCACCTCATGGACGCGACGCCGGTCACGCTCGGCCAGGAGTTCGGTGGCTACTCCACCCAGATCGAGCTGGCCCTCGAACGGCTGCAGGCCGCGCTGCCGCGCCTGGCCGAGCTGCCGCTGGGCGGCACGGCGGTGGGCACCGGGGTGAACGTGCCGGGCCCCGGGTGGGCGCAGGCGGTGATCGGCGAGCTGAGCCGGGAGACCGGACTGCCGTTCACCGAGGCCAGGGACCACTTCGAGGCGCAGGGCGCGCGGGACGGCCTGGTCGAGCTGTCCGGCGTGCTCAAGGTGATCGCCGTCTCCCTCAACAAGATCGCCAATGACCTGAGGTGGATGGGGTCGGGCCCCCGGGCCGGGCTCGCCGAGATCAATCTCCCCGACCTCCAGCCGGGATCGTCGATCATGCCGGGGAAGGTCAACCCGGTGATCCCCGAGGCCGTCACGATGGTGGCCGCCCAGGTCGTGGGCAACGACGCGGCCGTCACGATGGCCGGGGCCTCGGGCGCGTTCGAGCTGAACGTCATGCTGCCCGTGATGGCGCGCAACGTGCTGGAGTCGATCCGGTTGCTGGCGAACGTCTCCCGGCTGCTCGCCGACCGCTGCGTCAGCGGGATCACCGCCAACGTGGACCGCCTCCGCGAGTACGCCGAGTCGTCGCCGTCCATCGTCACCCCGCTCAACCGGTACGTCGGGTACGAGGAGGCCGCGAAGATCGCCAAGCAGGCGCTCAGAGAGCGCCGGACGATCCGGGAGGTCGTCATCGAGCGTGGCCACGTGGCGAGCGGCGCGCTGACCGAGCAGCAACTCGACGAGGCCCTCGACGTCCTCTCGATGACCCGGCCCACATAGGAGGCCGGAGATCTATGTCGCCGGCCGCCATGTGCCTCGCCCGATGTGGTTCCTATCGTGAGGCAGCATGAGCCTTGAAGGCCGTACGGCCCTGGTCACCGGCGCGGGGAGCGGCATCGGCCGGGCGTGTGCCCGCCGCCTGGCCGCCGAGGGCGCGCACGTCGTCGTCGCGGACGTCAACGCCGAGGCCGCGGGCAAGGTGGCCGCCGAGATCGGCGGGACGCCGGTGACCGTCGACCTCTCCGATCCGGAGTTCCTGGTGGCCTGGCGGGGTCAGCTGCCGCCGTCGCCGGACACCCGCCTGCGGGCCGACATCGTGGTGAACAACGCGGGGTTCCAGCATGTGGCCCCGATCGAGGAGTTCCCGCCCGAGATCTTCAGCGCGATCATGCGGGTGATGGTCGAGGCGCCGTTCCTGCTCGCCCGGGCCGTGCTGCCGGGCATGTACGAGCGCGGCTGGGGCCGGATCGTCAACATCTCCTCCGTCCACGGCCTGCGGGCCTCGCCGTACAAGGCGGCGTACGTGACGGCCAAGCACGCGCTGGAGGGCCTGTCGAAGGTGATCGCCCTCGAAGGGGCGGCCCACGGGGTGACCTCCAACTGCGTCAACCCCGCCTACGTGCGCACGCCACTGGTGGAGAACCAGATCGCCGACCAGGCGCGTACGCACGGGATCGGCCCGGACGAGGTCGTGGAGCAGATCATGCTCGCTCCGGCGGCGATCAAGCGGCTGATCGAGCCGGACGAGGTCGCCGAGATGGTCGCCTACCTGTGCGGGCCGGCGGGGTCGTTCGTCACCGGCGTGTCCATCCCCATCGACGGCGGATGGAGCGCCCGCTGACCACTCCGGCCCCGGCGTCCGCGGAGGGCGCACGCGCGTACCTCGACCTGCTCGCGCGGGAGGCGTCGGCGCTCGAGTTCGAGGGCCCGATTCTCCAGGCCCGGGCGGCCGGCGCCGACGCGGCCACGCTGGAGGAGCTGGAGCAGGCCAAGGTCGCCGCGCTGAAGGTGCGGGCGATGCTGCGCCGGCGGGCCCGGCGGGAGGCCGAGCTGTCGGCGCTGTTCGACACCGCTGGCGACCTGGCCGGGCTGCGCGACCTCGACGCCGTGCTGGAGGCGATCGTCCACCGGGCCAGGCAGTTGCTCGGCACCGACATCGCGTACATGACGCTGAACGACCCCGAGCGCGGCGACACCTACATGCGGGTGACCGACGGGTCCATCTCGGCCGACTTCCGGCGGCTGCGTCTGGCGATGGGCGCCGGGCTCGGCGGGCTGGTGGCCCAGACGGGCACGCCGTACAACACGGCCGACTACTTCGCCGACCCGCGCTTCCGGCACACGACGACCATCGACGGCGCGGTCCAGGAGGAGGGACTGGTCGCGATCCTCGGGGTGCCGCTGCGGCTCGGCCCCCAGGTGATCGGGGTGCTGTTCGCGGCCAACCGCAGCGCCCGGCCGTTCGCCCAGGAGGAGGTCGCGCTGCTGTGCTCGCTGGCGGCGCACGCGGCCGTCGCCATCGACACCGCCCGGCTGCTGCAGGAGACCCGCGCCGCGCTCGCCGAGCTGAGCGGGGCGAACGCGGTGATCAGCGCGCACAGCCAGGCGATCGAGCGGGCCGCCGACGCGCACGACCGGATGACCGGCCTGGTGCTGCGCGGCGGCGGCGTGGAGGACGTCGCCGCGGTGGTCACGGAGGTGCTGGGCGGACGCCTGACCGTGCTGGACGACGAGGGCCGCCCGCTGGTCGGCGAGGCCCGCGAGCTCGACGCGGGCGTCTTCGACGCCGCCCAGTCGTCGCGGGCGCTCGGCCGCACGGTCAAGCGCGGCGACGCGTACGTCGCCTCCGTCGACGTCGGGGCGGCGCCGCTGTGCACGCTGGTGCTGCGGACGGACCGGCCGGTGTCCGACACCGACCAGCGCATCCTGGAGCGCGCCGCGCTCGTCACCGCCCTGCTGCTGCTGTTCCGGCGCAGCGTGGCCGAGGCCGAGGGGCGGGTGCGCGGGGAGCTGCTCGACGACCTGGTCTCCCGGCCCGAACTGCGCGGGCTGCGCGACCGGGCGCGCCGGCTCGGCGTCGACCTCGACGCGCCGCACGTGCTGGTCGTGGCCCGGCACGACGGGCAGCGGGAGCGGGCCGCCTTCTGGGCCTCGTCGCAGGCGACGCTCGCCCGCGGCCTGGCCGCGGCGCGGGGCGACGAGGTGGTGCTGCTGCTGCCCGGCGACCGGCCGGGCGCGCTGGCCCGGCGCGTCGCGGCCGAGCTGACCGCCTCGCTCGGGCGGCCGGCGACGGCCGGGGCCGCCCCCGCCGCCGGCCCGGGCGCCGGTCAGGATGCGGGTCAGGCCGGTCAGGCCGGTGAGCCCGGTGGCGGGCCGGTGACGTCGGTCGCCGCGGCCTACGCCGAGGCGCGGCGCTGCGCCGGCGCGCTCGTGGCGCTGGGCCGTACGGGCGACGGCGCGAGCGCCGAGGAGCTGGGCTTCGTGGGCCTCCTGGTCGGCGAGCGGCGTGAGGTGGCGGGTTTCCTCTCCGGGGTGCTCGGGCCGGTCCTCGACTACGACGCGCGGCGGGGCACCGCCCTGGTGACGACGCTGACCGCCTACTTCGGCACCGGCGGCTCGCTGTCGCGCACGGCCGAGGCGCTGCACATCCACGTCAACACGGTCACCCAGCGGCTCGACCGGGTGGGGCAGCTGCTGGGCGTGGACTGGCAGGAGCCCGACCACGCGCTGGAGATCCAGCTCGCCCTGCGGCTGCACCGGCTCAGGACCCACATGCCCGACGCGTGAGGTGTGTGGAACCGCCCCATAGGAGTGACCCCGGTCACTGCGTACCGTGGCGGCACCCCCCATCGGAGGAGTTCCCATGGCACACACCCCACCTGCCCGGATCGGCAAGGTCGTCGGGGCCAGCCTGGTCGGCACGACGATCGAGTGGTACGACTTCTTCCTGTACGGCTCGGCCGCGGCCCTGGTCTTCAACAAGCTCTTCTTCCCCAACGAGGACGAACTGACCGGCACGCTGCTGGCGTTCCTCACCTACGCCGTCGGCTTCGTCGCCCGGCCCCTCGGCGGGCTGGTCTTCGGCCACTACGGCGACCGGCTCGGCCGCAAGCGGCTGCTCGTCATCAGCCTGCTCATGATGGGCGGCGCGACGTTCCTGATCGGCCTGCTGCCGACGTACGCCACCCTGGGCGTGGCCGCGCCCCTGCTGCTGACCCTCCTCCGCCTGGTGCAGGGCTTCGCCCTCGGCGGCGAGTGGGGCGGCGCGGTGCTGCTGGTCTCCGAGCACGGCGACCCCCGCAACCGCGGCTTCTGGGCGTCCTGGCCACAGGCCGGCGCTCCCGGTGGCAACCTGATCGCCACCGGCGTGCTGGCGCTGCTGGCCGCGGTGCAGCCGGACGACGCGTTCCTCGCCTGGGGCTGGCGGGTCGCGTTCCTGCTGTCCGGCGTGCTCGTGCTGATCGGCCTGTGGATCAGGATCACGGTCACCGAGTCGCCGGTGTTCCAGGAGGCGCTGGCCCGTCAGGAGCCCGCGCCCGCCGCGCCCATCCTCGGGGTGCTGCGCCACCACTGGCGCGACGTGCTGGTGGCGATGGGCGCCCGGATGGCCGAGAACGTCTCCTACTACATCATCACCGCGTTCGTGCTCGTGTACGGCACCACCACCGCGGGCCTGCCCAAGGGCACCGTGCTCAACGCCGTGCTGATCGGCTCGGCGATCCACTTCGTCACGATCCCGCTGTGGGGCGCGCTGTCCGACCGGCTCGGCCGCCGGCCGGTCTACCTGCTCGGCGCCGTCGGCGTGGGCCTGTGGGCCTTCGCGTTCTTCCCGCTGATCGACACCAGGAACTTCGCGTTGATCACCGTGGCCGTGACGGTCGGCCTGGTGCTGCACGGCGCGATGTACGGCCCGCAGGCGGCGTTCTTCTCGGAGCTGTTCGCCACCAGGATGCGTTACTCGGGCGTGTCGATCGGCTACCAGCTCGCCTCGATCGCGGCCGGCGGCGTGGCCCCGCTGATCGCGGTGGCGCTGCTCGACGCGTACGGATCGAGCGTGCCGGTCTCGGTCTACGTGGTCGTGGCGGCGGTGCTCACCGTGGTCGCGGTGGTCGCCTCCAGGGAGACCCGCGACCGCGACCTGTCGGCGATCGAACCGGCCTCCGGCGCCGCCCGGGCCGCTGTCATCACGAAAGAGGCCTGATGCGAGGGAAAGACATGATTCGGCGCGGGCGTCTCGCCGGCCTGGCCGCGCTGACGGCGGCCCTGCCCCTCATGGCCGCCGCCCTTCCCGCCCGGGCCACGCCGCCCGGGGCGTGCCCGGCGGTGACCGTGCCGGGCGCGGAGAAGCAGGTGACCGCCTGCCTGGCCGACCTCACCACGAAGGGCACGCTGGCCTCCGGGCACACCGACCAGGCGGACTGGTCGGGGCTCAACTCGGCCGGGGCCGTCAACCCCTCCGGCGTCCCCGGCACGCAGATCGACGGCTACTTCCCCGACACCTCGAAGGGGAACACCAACCACGGCTGGGACCACGACGCGCAGTTCGTGATCCGGTTGCCCGAGCGGTGGAACGGCGGCCTGGTGGTCGCCGGGTCGCCCGGCAACCGGGAGACCTACGCCAACGACTTCACGATCTCCGACTGGGCGCTGGCGAAGGGCTACGCGTACGCCGCGACCGACAAGGGCAACACCGGCCCGACGTTCTACCGCGACGGCGTACGGCCCGGGGACGCGGTGGCCGAGTGGAACCGCAGGGTCAGCGAACTGGCCGTCGCCGCGAAGGCCGTCGTCCGGCAGCGGTACGGCAGGCCGGCCCGCACGACGATCGCGGCCGGCCAGTCGAACGGCGGCTACCTGGTCCGCTGGCAGATCGAGAACCGCCCCGACCTGTTCGACGGCGGCGTCGACTGGGAGGGCACGCTCTTCACCTCCGAAGGCCCCAACCTGCTGACGTTCCTGCCGTCCGCGCTGCGCGCGTACGCGAAGGGCGACACCGCCGGGATCGCGGCGGCGGGCTTCGCCCCCGAGTCCGACTTCCTCTGGCCGTTCCACTACCAGTACTACTGGGACTTCACCCAGCGCGTCTTCCGCGAGGAGTTCGACCCCGCCTACGACGGCGACACCGAGGCGGGCACGCCGTTCTGCGCCTCCGGCACGCCCGGCTGCGACACCGACTACGACTACGCCTCCCGGCCCGCGGCCGTGAAGCAGGCGATGGCGCGGGTGAGCCTCACCGGGAAGATCAAGAAGCCGCTGGTCATCGTGCACGGCACCCTGGACGCGCTGCTGCCGATCCGCGTGGATTCCGACGTCTACGCCAAGATGATCGCCGACCGGCACCGCGACCGGCTGCTCCGCTACTACCGGGTCGAGGACGGCACCCACGTCGACAGCCTCTACCCCGCCTTCCCCGACCGGCTGCGGCCTCTGCTGCCCTGCTTCCGCAGCGCGTTCACCGCGCTGGAGGCGTGGATCGGCAGGGGCACGACACCGCCTCCGAGCGCCACCCTGCCCCGCCCGGCCACGGGCGATCTCGACAACACCTGCACACTGGGAGCAACACCATGACCCTGCCCGTCACGGCCGAGCGGATCCGCACGGACCGTCTCACCCTGAACGTCCTGTCCGTACCCGGGACGTCGGGCGAGCCGGTGCTGTTCGTGCACGGCAACGTCTCCTGCAGCGCGTTCTGGCGGTCCACGATGACCTCGCTCGGCGAGGGGTTCCGGCCGTACGCGGTGGACCTGCGGGGGTTCGGCGGCTCCGATCCCGAGCCGGTGGACGCGAGCCGGGGCGTGCGCGACTACTCCGCCGACGTGCTCGCGCTGCTCGACCGGCTCGGGCCCGTGCACCTCGTCGGATGGAGCCTCGGCGGCGGGGTGGTCATGCAGGTCCTGCGCGACCGGCCGGCGGCGGTCCGCAGCCTGACGCTGGTCAACCCCGTCTCGCCGTACGGCTTCGGCGGCACGACGGGCGTGGACGGCACGCTCAACTCACCCGACGGCGTGGGCTCGGGCGGCGGCGGGGCCAACCCCGAGTTCGTGCGGCTGCTGCGGGAGGGCGACCGCTCGGACGGCTCCCCGCTCTCGCCCCGGTCGGTGCTGCGCGCCACGTACGTCGCGCCCGGCACCGACCTCGGCGAGGAGGAGGACGCGTTCGTCGAGTCGATGCTGTCCACCCGGGTGGGCGACGACCACTACCCCGGCGACTTCCTGCCCTCCGACGTCTGGCCGAACCTCGCGCCCGGCAAGCGCGGCGTGCTCAACTCGATCGCGCCGACGAACTTCCGGATCGACGACCTGCACGAGATCGACCCCAAGCCGCCGATCCTGTGGATCAGGGGCGACCAGGACGTGATCGTGTCGGACACCTCGCTGTTCGACCTCGCGCATCTCGGCGCGATCGGGGCCGTGCCCGGCTGGGACGGCACGCCCGCCCAGCCGATGGTCGCCCAGACGCGGGCCGTCCTGGAGCGCTACGGCGCCTACCGCGAGGTGGTCGTCGAGGGCGCGGGCCACGGCCCGCACCTCGACCGGCCCGCCGAGTTCCGCGCGGCCCTGCTCGCCCACCTGCGGGGCTGATCCCCTTTTGATCCCCGGCCGGCCCGTTCAGCGGCGGTCGCGCAGCACCCGTACGGCGAGGCGGCGCAGCGGCGAGGGCGCCCGCGGCGGGGTTCCGGCGGGCAGGACGGACGCCTGCCCGCCGCGGCGGATCGTCAGCCCGAACAGCAGGTCGACGTCCTTCTGCCCGATCCGCAGGGCGGGCCGCCAGAGGCCGGGGCCGAGGCAGTCGTCGCCGCCGAGCCGGCTCACCGGCACCCGCGCGACGAGCTGCCCGGCCACCCGGCCGGGAATCCCCGGCTCGACCAGCGCGGGCACGACCATGCTGCGCCCCCGCCCGTCCTGCTCGCGCAGCACCAGCTCGGCCGGCGGGCCGCCGCTCGGCGGCACGTACGGCACGGGCACGACGACGAAGACGTGCCCCTCCTGCCGGGCCACGGTGGCCCGGGACGAGACCAGCGCGATCGACTCGGGGAACGACCTCGGCTCCACGCACACGCCCAGCTCGCCGCGTTCCGACCAGCACGGCACGACCAGCCTCCCGGGCTCCCCGGCGAGGGCGCCCGCGCAGCTCATCGGATGCGTGGGGCGGACGATCCGGGCCCGGCCCCCCGGCAGGCCACGCAGCCGCACATGGATCTCCCACAGCCCGGCGGGCAACGAGCGGCCGAGGGCCGCCGAGCCGACGTCGAGGCGCGCCTGGCCGTTCACCCAGACCCGCGCCTGCCCCTCACCGACCGCCCGCCCCCGGCCGCCCGCCGCCTGACCCGCCGCGCCCTGACCTGCCGGGCCCTGACCCGCCGCCGGGCCCTCGCCCACCGTCGCCTGGCCCACCGTCGCCTGGCCGACCGAGCAGTCGACCGGCAGGGCGTACGTCACCCCGGTCTCCGCGTGCCGTACGCAGACCTCCACCCGTGCCCGGCGCACCGCCTCGGTCACGTCAGCCTCCTCGTCGCCGAGGAGCCCGTCGAGCAGCCCATCCAGGGCCGCCGGCGGCGTCCACAGCAGCCGGTCGCCGCGCTGGCGCAGCCAGAGCGGGCTCCCGCCCGGCCGCAGCACCTCGACGCTCAGGTCGAGCAGGAGCGCGCCCCGGTCCCAGCGGAGCCCGCGCAGTTCCGCGCTGATCCCGGTGCCCCGCGACGCCTCGGCGAGGGCGAGCAGCGCGTCGAGCCGGTCCTGCCGCAGCAGCGCCGTACGGGCGCGCAGGTGCGCGGGCAGGTGGACGTCGAGCTCCGGGGGAAACCGGTCGAGCGTGAACCGGCGCAGGAAGGAGAACAGGACCATCCGCTCGTCGGGCTCCGCGGCGAGGAAGCGCGGCCCCGCGAGACGGCGCAGCCCGAGCGCCCGGTACCAGTGGGCCTGGATCCGCCGGCGCTGGGATCCCGGCTCGGTGCAGGCGTCCACCACGTCGAAGACCGCGTTCAGCCCGTCGAAGAGCGCCTCGGCGTCGAGCCGCTCCTCCCCCGCCGTGCCCGGCGCGGCCGGGCCGAGATGGCAGCAGATCTCATCGGACAGCACCGCGACCACCTTCGCGGCGAGGTACGCCCGGGTCACGAAGGCCTGCTCCGACAGCGGCCGGTCGGCGAAGCGGAGCTGACAGGTCTCCAGGAACTCCCGGCTGAACAGCTTGTGCGCGGTGGGCAGCGCGAGGAGGTGGTCGCGCAGCACGTCCGCCCGGTCGCGGTCGCGGGCGAACGCGGCCGGGGGCGGTCCGCCGTCGGCCAGCCTGCCGATCAGGACGTCGGCGTCGGTCTCCACCGCCCGGTCGTACATCCGCTCCAGCGCGTGCGGCTCCAGCCTGTCGTACTGGCCGAGCAGGAAGACGTACTCGCCGCGGGCCACGGACAGGCCGACGTTGCGCCCGCGCGCGGGCGAGCCGGTGTGGTCGAGGTGCAGGACCCGCACGTTGCCGCGCTGCCCGGCGATGGCGTCGAGCCGCCTGCGGGTCCCGTCCGTCGACCCGTCGTCGGCGAAGACGACCTCGTACTCGTCCGGCGGCAGCGACTGCTCCAGCACCGAACGCACTGCGGCACCGAAGTCGTCGTTCGAGAGCCCGGGGTTGGACACGGGCATAACCACGCTGACCTTCACACCCATGAGGCCAAGGGTGCAGCGCGGGCCCCGCCGGACGCGCGGGCTTGCCGAAGGATCGACCAACCCTGACCAGAGTTTCGGGGAGCCGTCCGGTGGCTCAGTACCAGCCGGTGGACTGGGAGTGGGCCCAGGCGCCGCAGGGCGTCTTGTAGCGGCCGGCGATGTAGCCGAGCCCCCACTTGATCTGGGTGGCGGGGTTGGTCTGCCAGTCGGCGCCCGCGCTCGCCATCTTGCTGCCGGGGAGCGACTGGGGGATGCCGTACGCGCCGCTGTAGCGGTTCATGGCCCGCTCGTTCCAGTGGCTCTCCCTGTCCCACAGCTTCTCCAGGCAGCCCCACTCGCCGCCCCAGCCGCGCGCCTCGGCCATCTGCTTGCCGAGGGCCTTGTTGCTGCCGGGGTCGGGGGTCGAACCGGGCGGGAAGTTCGCGGGCGGCAGGCCGGCCCCGCCGGGGGCCTTCTCCACGATGTCGACGGGGTCGAGGACCTTCGAGCGGTCGCGGGCCTTCTCCAGCCGGTCCTTGCGCAGGGCCTGGACCGCGTTCTCCTTCAGCGTGTCGGCCTCGGGGTCGGGCTTAGCGGGGTCGAGGGCCAGGAAGTCGCCCGGCTCCAGGGGCTTGGCGGGCGCGTTGGCGTGGTCGACGGCCGTACGAACCGTGTAGAACGTCCCCCCGGCGAGCACGGCCACCGAGACGCCGAGGATCGCGATCCGCTTGGGTGTCAGCCAGCCGGGGCCGGAACGGCCGTTTCCGCCCCGTCGGGACCGGGAGGCGCGGGGGCGATCCTTCAACTGCTGACCAGAGCTCACGGCCAATGAGCTTGCCCTGTCCCGGGGGGTGGTCCGCAACCGAAACGTGGTACCTGTTTGGTGACGTCTTGACCCCACCACCGATCACATGCGCTTTCCCCGTCGGTGTGATTTTGGTCACACCTCGTCTCGTGACAACCCGGCATCGATATTGGGACGAATAGGGGAATCATTGTGTACGTCGCATAATGACCAGGTGGCAGGCATTCTCCTGGTCGAAGACGACCCTTCGGTCCGCACCGGGCTCGAACTCGCGCTCACCCGGCAGGGCCACGCGGTGACCGCGTACGCCACGGGCGAGGAGGCGCTCGACCACATACGCACCCGGCGTCCCGAGATCGCGATCCTCGACGTCATGCTGCCGGGCATCGACGGCGTGGAGGTGTGCCGCCGCATCCGCAGGCTCGACCCCCTGCCGATCATCCTGCTCACCGCCCGGGGCGACGACCTCGACGTGGTGGTCGGGCTGGAGGCCGGCGCGGACGACTACGTGGTCAAGCCGGTCGAGCCCCGCGTGCTGGACGCCCGCATCCGGGCCATCCTGCGCCGGCTGGAGTCGGCCTCGCCCGACCGGCTCGTCTTCGGCGACCTGGTGATCGACCGCGGCGCGCTGAAGGTGAGCCTGGCCGGCCGGGAGATCCATCTCACTCCGACCGAACTGCGCCTGCTGCTCGAACTGGTCCGCCGTCCCGGCCAGGTCCTCACCCGCCGCTATCTCCTGCGCGCCGTCTGGGACCACACGCACGTGGCCGACTCCCGGCTGGTCGACGCCTGCGTGCAGCGCATCCGCGCCAAGGTCGAACCGGTGCCCGCCGACCCCGTCTACATCCACACCGTGCGCGGCTTCGGATACCGCTTCAGTCCGCCATGACCTGGCTGCCCTCGGGGCTGCGGGGGCGGCTGGTGATCACCTTCCTGCTGGTGGCGGTCACCGCCTCCGCCGTCGTCACCGGCCTCGGATACCAGATCGTCCGCCGCGGCCTGCTGGACCGCGCCGAGCGGGGCGCGGTCGCTGACGTGCGCGAGACGCTGTCCAGGACCACCCTGCCGATCGGAGTGAGCGACGTGGTCTGGCCGAGCGACACCACCGTCACCGAGGACGACCTCGGCCAGGTCGTGCACGCGCTGGAGGCGCCGGAGCGCACCGTGATCGTGACGTACGGCCGGCTCCTGCGGACCAGCCCCGGCTTCGAGTTCACCATCGCCGACGTGCCCCGCCGGCTGCGCGAGCAGGCGGCCGGGCGGCTGGTCCACCAGCGGGTGCTCCTCAGGCGCCGGCCGTGGCTGATCGTGGCCACGCAGATCCAGCGGGAGACCGGCCAGGGGGTGGTGCGGCCGACCGGCCTGACGGCGTACGTGTTCGTCCCCCTGTCGGAGGAGGACGCCGTCCTCTCCCGCCTGCGGACGGCCCTCGCGCAGGCCGGGGGGATCACCCTCGTCCTGGCGCTGACCCTGGCCCTGCTGTCGGCCCGGCGCGTGCTGCTGCCGGTGCGCCGGCTCGGCGCCGCCGCCCGCGCTCTCGGCTCGGGCGACCTCCACGTCCGGCTGCCCGTACGCGGCAGGGACGAACTGGCGGAGCTGACCGCGACGTTCAACGAGACGGCGGCGGCGCTGGAGGAGACGGTCGGCGAGCTGCGGACGCTGGAGTCGATGTCGCGCCGGTTCGTCGCCGACGTCTCCCACGAGCTGCGCACCCCGCTGACGGCGATGACGGCGGTCACCGACATGCTCTCGGAGGACGCCGAGAACCTGCCGGACGACGCCGGGGAGGCCGTCCGGATCGTCGTCCGCGAGATCGGCCGGCTCCGGGTGCTGGTCGAGCACCTCATCGAGATCAGCAGGCTGGACGCGGGCGCCGCCAGGCTCCACCGGGAGACCGTCGACGTGGGCGACGCCCTGGCGGACTGCCTGGAGGTGCGGGGCTGGGCCGACAAGGTGAAGCTCACCGTGCCCGTCGGCCTCACCTTCTCGCTGGACATCCGGAGGTTCGACGTGATCGTGGCCAACCTCGTCGGCAACGCGCTCAACCACGGCGCGCCGCCGGTCGTGGTCACCGCCCGGGTGCGCGTCCGCCCCGACGCGTCGCGGGGTTTGGAGGTGACCGTGCGCGACCACGGGAAGGGCATCCCGGAGCACGCCCTCCCGCACGTCTTCGAGCGCTTCTACAAGGCGGGCGCCGACCGGGCGCGGAGCGTGGGCAGCGGCCTCGGCCTGGCCATCGCCAGGGCCAACGCCGAGTTGCACGACGGCTCGGTCACGGCCGAGCGCCGCGAGCCCGGCATCCTCTTCCGGCTGTGGATCCCCACGCCATGACCGGCATCGGACACGGCCGGGGACGGCGGGCCGGGGCGGCGGGCCTGCGCACGACCCTGATCACCACCCTGATCACGGCCCTGCTGGCGGCCTCCGCGGCCTGCGGGGTCGGGCCGAGCGAGGTGGTCGACGCCGGCCCGGCGCCGGCCATCAGCGGCACCCCGACCCTCGTCACGATCTACCTGCTGCGGGACGGCAAGCTGCGGCCCGCCCGCGTCGCGGCGCGGTCCGCGCACGTCAACGACGTCCTCGACGCGTTGTTCAAGGCGAGCGGACGGCCCGCGAACCGCCTGTCCACCGCGCTGACCGGGCTTTCGCCGGCCCAGACGCAGCTCGTGAGGTACTCGCCGTACGAGGGCAGCCGCAACGACCCGGACAGCACGCTGAGCCTGCGCGTGCGCCTGTTCGTCAGCGGATGGAAGATCTCCAGGGCGGCCATGGCCCAGATCACCTGTACGGCCCGGCTGAGCCCGGAGGTCTGGGCCGTGGAGATCGCCCACGTGGCTCCCGGCAGGAACGGGCGGCTGAAGGCCCACACCTGCCGGGAGTACTGGGACCTGGCCCCCGAGGACGGCCAGCTCCCACCCTGACGGGGATCAGAGCGTGATGTTCTCCAGCATCTCGGTCACCAGGGCCGCGATCGGCGACCGCTCGGACCGGGTCAGCGTGATGTGGGCGAACAGCGGGTGGCCCTTCAGCTTCTCCACCACCGCGAGCACGCCGTCGTGCCGGCCCACCCGCAGGTTGTCGCGCTGGGCGATGTCGTGGGTGAGCACGACCCGCGAGTTGGCCCCGATGCGGGACAGCACGGTCAGCAGCACGCCGCGCTCCAGCGACTGCGCCTCGTCCACGATCACGAACGCGTCGTGGAGGGAACGGCCGCGGATGTGGGTCAGCGGCAGGACCTCCAGCATGCCCCGGTCGATGACCTCCTCGATGACCTCCGGAGTCGTCACCGCGCCCAGCGTGTCGTAGACCGCCTGGGCCCAGGGGCCCATCTTGTCGTTCTCCGTGCCGGGGAGGTAGCCGAGCTCCTGGCCGCCCA
Organism: Microbispora triticiradicis; assembly: GCF_005864065.1. NCBI lineage: Bacteria > Bacillati > Actinomycetota > Actinomycetes > Streptosporangiales > Streptosporangiaceae > Microbispora > Microbispora triticiradicis. The sequence goes on from NZ_VANP01000008.1 coordinate 20,648, forward strand.
CGGCGTACAGGGGACGGAAGACGATGATCTTGCGGTGCTGGCGGCGCTCCAGCACCGCCTCCAGGCCCGCGCACAGTGCGAGCGCCGACTTGCCGGTGCCCGCGCGGCCGCCCATCGAGACGATGCCGACGTCGGGGTCCATCAGCAGGTCGAGCGCGATCCGCTGCTCGGCGGACCGGCCGTGCAGCCCGAAGACCTCCCGGTCGCCCCGGACCAGCCGTACCGACTTGTCCGGCATGACGCGGCCGAGCGCCGAGCCCCGGCTCGACAGCAGCCGCAGACCGGTGTGGCACGGCAGGTCGCGTGCCTCGTCGATGTCGGCCGTGCCCGCGTCGAAGAGCGTGTCCATCTCCTCGGTGGTGACCTGGAGTTCCGCCATGCCGGTCCAGCCCGACTCGACCACCATGCCCGCGCGGTACTCCTCCGCGCAGAGGCCGATGGACGCGGCCTTGACCCGCATCGGCAGGTCCTTCGACACCAGCACCACGTCCGCGCCCTCGGCCGCGAGGTTCTGGGCGACGGTCAGGATGCGGGTGTCGTTGTCACCCAGGCGGAACCCCGCCGGGAGGCAGGATGGATCACTATGGTTCAACTCGACCCGGATGGTCCCGTCGCCGATAGGCATGGGCTCATCCAGCCGTCCGTGCCGCACTCTGAGGTCATCGAGGAAGCGGAGCGCCTCCCGGGCGAAGTAGCCGAGCTCCGGGTGGTGACGCTTGGCCTCCAGTTCCGTGATGACGACGATCGGGACGACGACCTCGTGCTCGGCGAAGCGGCTCAGCGCCGCCGGGTCGGCGAGCAGGACGGAGGTGTCCAGAACGTAGGTGCGGGATGTGGACGGGTTGCTCGAGGACACTGCCACGCGTTCTCCCCCGGGCGCCTGAGGCCGGCGCCCTGCCTTGACTGGTGGTGACCGGACCGGGCCCGTGACCTGCGAAGGCAGACCGGGTCTCCGGCCCTCCCCGCATGGTGGTCGCGCAAGGACGGGCCCTCTCCCGAGGTGGTGACCGCCGATCCTCTCGACGGCCGCTCAGCTACCACGGTACGTAACGAAAGTCCCCAGCCCAATAGGTTTAGGCAGGTTAAAAGGCGCTGGTCACGTACCGTCTCAGGAGCCGTACCGACGGTGTCGCGCGGCGTACGAGCGGAGCGCCCGCAGGAAGTCGACTCTGCGGAAGTCAGGCCAGTAGGCCTCGCAGAAGTAGAACTCGGAGTGGGCGCTCTGCCAGAGCAGGAATCCGGAGAGTCGCTGCTCTCCCGAGGTCCGGATGACGAGGTCGGGGTCGGGCAGGCCGCGCGTGTAGAGATGCTCCGCGATGTGCTCCACGTCGAGGACCTCGACGAGGTCCTCGATGCTCGCGCCCTTGCTGGCGTGCTCCTGGAGGAGGGAGCGCACCGCATCAGCGATCTCACGCCTTCCTCCATACCCAACGGCAACGTTCACAATCAGGCCGGGGCGATGCGATGTGGTTTCTTTCGCGTGTTTGAGGACACGAGCCGTGTGATCGGGCAGAAGATCCAGCGATCCCATCGGGTTGACGTGCCAGCCCTGGTCCACGAGATCCTGCACGAGGTTCTCGATGACCTGGAGCAACGGCCCCAGCTCGGCCTTGTCCCTGGAGAGGTTGTCGGTGGACAGCAGCCACAGCGTGACGTAGCCGACCCCGGCCTCCCGGCACCACCCGAGCAGCTCGGAGATCTTGTCGGCGCCCTTCTGGTGGCCCCGGCTGACGTCCCGCAGGCCCATGGCCCGCGCCCACCTGCGGTTGCCGTCGACGATGACGCCGACGTGCCGGGGAATCCGAGCGGAGGACAGCTTCCCTTCGAGCCTGCGCTCGTACAGCTTGTACACGAGATCGCGCATGCTCATGCGACCCTCTTCCTCACGACCGGTGGGGGGTTCGGTCACCAATTATCGCGGGCGGCGCGGCGTGCCCCGCCCGCTCTCCTCCGGCTTCCCCGGCGCGCGGGCCGTACGCGGGAGTCAGCCGAGCCGCTCGACCAGGGCGTGGTACTCGTCCCACAGCTCCTTCGGCATGTGGTCGCCGAACGTCTCGAAGTGGGGCGGGATCAGCGCGGCCTCCTCACGCCACACCTCGGGGTCGACGCCGAGCAGAAGCTCCATGTCCCCGGGCGCGATGCCGAGGCCCTCGGTGTCGATCGCGTCCGGCACGTTGCCGATCGGTGTGGGCACGGCGCCGGCCACGCCGTTCAGCCGCTCGACGATCCACTTGAGCACCCGGCTGTTCTCGCCGAAGCCGGGCCACAGGAAGCGGCCGTCCGCGTCCTTGCGGAACCAGTTCACGTAGTAGATCCTGGGCAGCTTCTCCGGGTCGGCCGACTCGCCGACGCCGATCCAGTGCGCGAAGTAGTCGCCCATGTTGTAGCCGCAGAACGGCAGCATCGCGAACGGGTCGCGGCGCAGCTCGCCGACCCTGCCCTCGGCCGCCGCGGTCTTCTCCGACGCCACGTTGGCGCCCAGGAAGACCCCGTGCCGCCAGCTCAGCGACTCGGTCACCAGCGGCACGGCGGTCGCCCTGCGCCCGCCGAACAGGATGGCCGAGATCGGCACGCCGGCCGGGTCCTGCCACTCGGGGGCGATCGTCGGGCACTGCTCGGCCGGGGTGGTGAACCGGGCGTTCGGATGGGCGGCGGGCTCGCCCGACCCGGGCGTCCAGTCGCGGCCCTTCCAGTCGGTGAGGTGCGCGGGCGGCTCGTCGGTGAGGCCCTCCCACCAGACGTCGCCGTCGTCGGTCAGCGCGACGTTCGTGAAGACGCTGTTGCCCCACAGCGTCTCGATCGCGTTGGCGTTCGTCGTCTGTCCGGTCCCGGGCGCGACGCCGAAGAAACCGGCCTCCGGGTTGATCGCGTACAGCCGGCCGTCGGCGCCGAAGCGCATCCAGGCGATGTCGTCGCCGATCGTCTCGACCTTCCAGCCCGGGATCGTGGGCTGGAGCATGGCGAGATTGGTCTTGCCGCAGGCCGACGGGAAGGCGGCCGCGATGTACCGCGCCTCGCCCTCCGGCGGCGTGAGCTTGAGGATCAGCATGTGCTCGGCCAGCCAGCCCTCGTCGCGGGCCATCACGCTGGCGATCCGCAGCGCGAAACACTTCTTGCCCAGCAGCGCGTTGCCGCCGTAGCCCGAGCCGTACGACCAGATCTCGCGGGTCTCCGGGAAGTGGCTGATGTACTTGGTCCGGCTGCACGGCCACGGCACGTCGGCCTGACCGGGCTCCAGCGGCGCCCCCACCGAATGCACCGCCCTGACGAAGTCGTTGCGCTCCTCGATGAGGCGCAGCGCCTCCTCGCCCATCCTCGTCATGATCCGCATCGACACCACGACGTACGGCGAGTCGGTGATCTCGACGCCGAGCTGGGAGAGGTCACCGCCCAGGGGGCCCATGCAGAACGGCACGACGTACATCGTCCGGCCCCGCATGCAGCCCCGGAACAGGGTGGCGAACGTCTCGCGCATCTCGTCCGGCGCGATCCAGTTGTTGGTCGGGCCCGCGTCCTCCTCACGCTCGGAGCAGATGAACGTGCGGTCCTCCACCCGGGCGACGTCGCCCGGGTCCGAGGCCGCGTGGAAGCTGTTGGGACGCTTGGCGAGCCGCCGGAAGGTGCCCTGCTCGACCAGAAGGTTGGTCAGGCGCGTCCACTCGGCCTCCGAGCCGTCGCACCATTCGACGCGGTCCGGCTGGGTCAGCTCCGCGATCCGGCTCACCCAGGCCGCCAGATCGCTGTGAGTGGTGGGCGTCGGTACATCTACTGAAATGGACACGGGGGCGGCTCCTTAATCTCTCAGGGCCAGAGCGTCATTCGCGGCGAACGGCCCCCGAAGCCGATTGGAGTAGACCATCGCGTTTCCACCCCCGTGCAATTCGGTGCCATTCTCCACCACGGCCCCCGACGGTATCCGCCCAGGCAGGGGCCGTGATGTTGTGCGACCTTACCCACTCGAGCCCTGTCGAAAAAAACGTCTTTCCCCTCCTTACCCGCCTCACCGGCGTTACACATTGGTATAGACCGATCGCAATGGTTTAGACCTCTGCGCAAATTGGTTCAGTCCAATCCGCCGGGACCCTCCGCCCTGACCCGGTCGACGTGCTGGAGGGCATCGCGCAGGTCAGCGAGCCAGTTGTCGGTGTGCTTCCCGACCAGCCGGACGCACCAGGCCAGCGCGTCGCTGCGGCTGCGCGCCACACCCGCGGCGACCAGGGTGTCCAGCACCTGCCGCTCCGGCTGGCGCAGGCGGGTCATGACCGGCACGGAAAGAGTGGTGAACATCACTGTCGCGTCACCGGCGACGACCCCCCAGGACACCTTGCGCCGGAAGCGGTGCTCGGCCTCCCGGGCGATCTCGATCCTGCGCTCGCGGGTCTCCTCGCGGAACCGTTCGACGTATCCCTCGACGGCCGCGGCCCGTTCGAGGTCGGGCAGCCCTTCGGCCACCGACAGCGGCGGCAGGGTCCCGAGCACGGTGATCTCCTCACGGTCCACCACGACCTCCGGCCGGCCGGCGAACCACGTCTCCGGCAGGCGGCCGGCGAACCACGCCTTCAGTTGTTCTTCTGCATCCATGTAATCAAGATTACAACGCTACTCAGTTCGTGGCCTGAATTGACAGATACTAGTTTTTGATAGTTACTATCAATTCATGGCCTCTCTCACTTCTCGTTGGTGGGCGCTCGGCGCCCTCGTGCTGAGCGTCCTGGTCATAGGAATGGACGCGACGGTGCTCAACGTGGCGCTGCCGACGCTGGCGGCCGACCTGGGTGCCACGACCGGCGACCTGCAGTGGATCGTGGACGCGTACCTGGTTCCGTTCGCCGCGCTGATGCTTCCTGCGGGCGCCCTCGGCGACCGCTTCGGCCGCAGGCGGCTGCTACTGGCCGGGCTCGCGGCCTTCGGGATCGCGTCGGTGTTCGCGACGTACGCGGACGGCACCGGCGCGCTGATCGCGGCCCGCGCGCTCATGGGCGCGGGCGGCGCGCTGATCATGCCGCTGTCGACCTCGATCCTGCCGGTGGTCTTCGGCCCACGTGAGCGGGGCCGCGCGATCGCCGTCTTCACCGCCGCCCTGGCCCTCGGCCTGCCCCTCGGCCCCATCGTGGGCGGCTACCTGCTCGACCGCTTCTGGTGGGGCTCGATCTTCCTCGTCAACATCCCGGTGGTCGTCGTGGCGGCGGTCGCGGCGGCCGTGTTCATCCCCGAGTCCCGTGACCCCGCCGCGCCCCGGACCGACGTTCCCGGCGCGCTGCTGTCGGTGACGGGCCTGGCGGCACTGGTGTACGGCGTCATCGAGGCGCCGGCCCGCGGGTGGGGCGACGTCCGCGTCCTCGCCGGCCTGGCGGCCGGGGTGGTGCTGCTGGCGGCGCTCGTCCGGGTCGAGGCCCGCGTCCGGCGGCCGATGCTGGACGTCGGACTGTTCCGTAGCCGGGTCTTCGTGTGGGGCGCGGCCGGTGCCACGTTCGTGAGCCTCGGCATGTCGGGCGTGCTGTTCGTCGTCCCCCAGCACCTGCAGGCCGTGCTCGGCCACGACGCCTTCGGCACCGGCGTACGGGTGATCCCCATGGTGGCGGGGCTCATGCTCGGCGGCCTGGCCGGTGAGCGACTCACGGCCCCCCTCGGCCTGCGCGTGGTGATGCCGGCGGGCCTGGTCGTGCTCGCCGCCGGCTTCGTCCTGGGCGCGACGACCTCGGTCTCCTCCGGGTACGGGTTCGTCGCGGCCTGGCTGGCCGTCCTCGGCGCGGGGGTGGGCCTGGCCATGGTCCCCGCCATGGACGGCGTGCTCGCCCTGCTGCCGCAGGAGCGCTCGGGCTCGGGCTCGGCGACCCTGCAGACCGTCCGGCAGGTCGGCGGCGCGCTGGGCGTGGCCGGCCTGGGCAGCGTGCTCTCCGCGGCGTACGCCTCCGGGCTGCCCGCCGGGGTCCCGCGGGCGGCAGACGACTCGATCACCACCGCCGTGGCCCTGGCCGTCCGTACGGGCGACGCGGCGCTGCTGCGGGCCGCCCGCGAGGCGTTCGTCGACGGCATGGACCTGGTCCTGCTGCTGTGCGGGGGCGCGTCCGCGGCCGCCGCCGTCCTGGTGGCCGTCTTCCTGCCGAGGAACACGGCCAGGAGCGGAAAGACGGCAGAATCGGGGCATGAGCTCACCACAGCGCGCTGACCGGAACTCCGCCGCCTCCACCAGCGCTGTCACGAGCCTGCGCGAGCGCAAGAAGGCCAAGACCCGCCGGACCATCCAGGAGGAGGCCCTGCGGCTGTTCGCCGAACAGGGCTACGAGGCCACGACGGTCGAGCAGATCGCGGAGGCCGCGGAGGTCTCCCCCAGTACGTTCTTCCGGTACTTCCCCACCAAGGAAGACGTGGTCATCCAGGACGACTACGATCCGATGCTGCTGGAGGCCATCAGGGCCCAGCCGCCGGACCTGCCCCCGCTGACCGCCCTGCGCGCCGCGTTCCGCACCGCCTTCGAGTCGATCGGCCCGGAGGAGCTGGACCAGATGCTCGCCCGGATCAAGCTCACCACCTCCGTGCCCGCCCTGCGGGCGCGGACCGTGGAGGGACTGTTCGCCACGATCGAGCTGCTCGCGGCCGCCATGGCGGAACGCTCCGGCCGCGATCCGCGCGGCCCCGCCGTACGGACGCTCGCTGGGGCGGTCCTGGGAGTCATCCTCACGGCCCTGTTCGGCTGGGTGGAGCAGGACGGCAGGACGCCGCTGCTCGTCCTGATCGACGAAGCGCTCGGCTACCTGGAGGCCGGCCTGCCGATCTGATCGGGCGCCACCCGCAGGACGATCTTCCCCTGGATGTGCCCGCGCTCCGCCCGTTCGTGCGCCTTCGCGGCCTCGGCGAGCGGGAAGACCGAGTCGACGCCCACGCGCAGCCGGCCCTCTTCCAGCAGTAGTGCCAGCTCGGCCAGCTGCCCGCCGTCCGAGTGGACCTGGCCGCGCCGGAAGGAGATGCCCAGATCGGCCGCCCGCTCCCGGTGGTACTCGGCGTGGAAGACCGGGCTGATCACGCCCCCGCGCCGCAGCACCGGCAGGAACCGGTTGGCGTCCGGCCCGCCCACGGTGTCGATGAGGACGTCCACGTCCCGCACCTCGTCCTCCACCCGCGTGGTGGTGTAGTCGAGGAACTCGTCCACCCCCAGCTCGCGCAGGAACGTCTCGTGCCGTCCCGAGGCGACCCCGATCACGTACGCGCCCTTGATCTTGGCGAGCTGGACCGCGAAGTGGCCGACCCCGCCGGCGGCACCGTTGACCAGCACCCTGCGGCCCTCGTCGAGCTTGATGTGATCGACGATGAACTGGTAGGCGGTGAGGCCCGCCATCGGCACGCCGGCCGCCTCGACGTGGCTGAGCGAGGCCGGCTTGCGGGCCAGGTGCGACGCGGGCGGAGTCGTGTACTCGGCATAGCCCTTCCCCCCGTTCTCCAGGGAGGGGAAGCGCACGAGGCCGAACACCTCGTCGCCCTCCCGCCACTCGGTGACGCCGTGGCCCACGGCGGCGACCGTCCCGGAGACGTCCGAGCCCGGCGTGTACGGCAGAGGGAGCGTGGGCCGTATGTCCTCGGGGATGCCGGCGAAGCCCCGGCGGGCGTACCAGTCGGGCGGGTTCACGCCGGCCGCGTGGACGCGGACGAGCACGTCTCCGGGCCCCGGCTCGGGGCGGGGAAGCTCCTCCACCTCCAGAACGCCGGGTTCGCCGATCCGGTGCATGCGGACGGCCTTCATCGCGGACATCGATCCTCCTGGAGGTACGATTCGGAGCGGTGCTCCAGATAATAAGCGGAGCACCGCTCCGAATGTCAACGCCCCAGATGCCGGGGTGCGAGGATCGACGCATGACGGACCGGCAGCAGCGCGCGGACGCACGGCGCAACCACGGGCGCATCCTGGAGGTGGCCAGGATCGTCGTGGAGGAGCAGGGGACGCAGGCGTCGCTGCGTGACATCGCGCGCCGTGCCGAGGTCGGCATGGGCACCCTCTACCGGCACTTCCCCACCAGGGAGGCCCTCCTGGAGGCGTTGCTGCGGCAGCGGTTCGACCACCTCGCGGCCAGGGCGGGAGAACTGGCCGGCGGCGGCGACCCGCACGCGGCGCTGCTGGAGTGGCTGCGGGAGTTCGTCGACGGAGCGGCCGCCTACCGCGGCCTGTCCGCCTCGATGATGACCACGATCGGCGACGAGAGCTCTCCCCTGCACGCGTCGTGCGCGGCGATGCGGGAGGCCGCGGGACGGCTGCTGCGGCGTGCCCAGGACGACGGCCGCATCCGGCCGGACGTCACGAGGATCGACCTGTTCGCCCTGGTGAACGCCGTCGGCTGGATCGCCGAACAGGCGCCGTCCCTCGCCGCCCGGCGGGACCACCTGTTCTCGCTCGTGATGGACGGCCTCGCGGCCGGCGGGGTCAGCGGACCCGGGCGGAGACCTGAGGACTGACCCGGACGACTCCGGCGAGGTTCCTGGTGTAGACGTCCGCGATCTTCACGACGTCACCGGTGTGCGGGGCGTGCAGCATCTTCCCGTTGCCCCAGTAGATGGCGACGTGCGAGATGTAGCCGGGGTTGGTCGGATCGTTGCGCCAGAACAGCAGGTCGCCCGGCTGCGCCTGCGACAGCGGCACCTGCGGCCCGGTGACCCACTGCTGGTACGTCACCCGCGGCATCCGCACGCCCGCCTGCGCGTACGCCCACTGCACGAGCCCGGAGCAGTCGAAGCTGTCCGGTCCCTCGGCGCCCCAGACGTACGGCCGGCCGAGCTTGCTGACGGCCGCCTCCAGCGCCACCTTGAGCTGGTCGGCGGACATGAACGCGGTCGACGGCCACACGGTGCGCCCCTTGGGCGTGACCACCACCGGATTGATCGTGGCGACCTGGCTGCCCTTGGGCAGGATCTTCAGCAGGCTCCGGCGGAGCTTGGCAGAGTCGACCTTCGGCGCGCTCACGACGAGGGCGTTGCCGTCCGGGACGCCGAGCGCCGCCGCCGTGTTCTTCGAGACGATCGCGGCGATCGAACCCATGCCGACCGTGGCGTACGCGCCGATGCGCAGGCGCCTGCCGCCGCCCTCGACGACGGACCCGAGCTTGACCCCGCCGTCGTGGCCGAGTTCGAACGAGACCGCCATGTCCCCGGCCGCGATGTTGCGCCACAGCCCGTCGGTGGCGGCCGTCACCTTCGGCGTGTACGCGCGGAACGTGGACGGGTCGACGCCCATCGTCTGCACGTGCTTGCCGTCCACGGTCACGTCGGCGGCACCGGTCACCTCGGCGTCCGCGACGCCCTTGACCCGGCGCACCTTCTCGACCAGTTCGGCGGGGAGCGGCTGATCGGCCACCACGAACAGGTGCGGACGGATCAGGCGCCCCAGCGGCGCCACCTCCGCCGCCGGGCTCTCCGGCGGGCCCGCCGCCGGGTTCTGAACCGTTCCGGGGGCCGTCCCCCCGGCGCGGTCCTGCCGCGCCGCCGCCACGTAGCCGTGGGCCGTACGCCGCTGGGAGACCCCTGCGGTCACATCGGGGTTCGCGGTGCCGGACGTGAGTTCGCCGAGCGCGAGGACGTCGGCCGCCAGCACGCACACGAGCAGCACGGCGATGAAGGGGACCGTCCTGCGCAGCCCGGCGGCCCGCCGGGTGAGGCTGTGCCGTCCGAGGTTGTGCCGGGGAAGCCGCGGCCGGTACGCGAGGTCCTGACGCGCCTCGAAGACCGCTACGGCGAGCTTCCTGCGGACACGGGTGGATAAGCGCGCTCGGCGTTCGAGCACGATCTCACCCCTTCCGCAGCGAATGCTTCGTTCCACGACGAGACTGCCGCACGGCCGGGAATAGCGCAATCGATTGCAGAATTCCCGGCCGGGGCGAAAAGGGACAAGACCCCTGGGTCACGGCCCCTAGTTGCCGACGTACGGCACGGCCTCGAGGATCTCGACGGTGTTCTGCCTGCCGTTGGGCATCGTGTAGGTCGCCTGCTCGCCGACCTTCTTGCCGTTGATGGCGGACCCGAGGGGAGAGTTCGGCGAGTAGACGTCGATCGGAGCGCCGCTCTCCTCGCGGGAGGCCAGCAGGAAGGTGACCTCCTCGTCGTCGCCGTCGAAGCGGACCGTCACGGTCATGCCGGGTCCGACGATGCCTTCGGCGCGGGGAGCCTCACCGACCCTGGCGCTGTCCAGGATCTGCCGGAGGTGGAAGATGCGGGCCTCCATCTTGCCCTGCTCGTCCTTGGCGGCGTGGTAGCCACCGTTCTCCCTGAGGTCACCCTCTTCCCGGGCGGCTTCGATCTTCTTGGCGATGTCCGTGCGACCCGGGCCCGAAAGGTACTCGTACTCCTCCTTGAGGCGGTCGTACGCCTCTTGCGTCAGCCAGGTGACGTTGTCGTTCTGGGAGACGGCCACGGGCTCTCCTTGTTTCCGTAAGTGACTCGAAAGGCTAACGAGTTAACGCCTTCGAACGCTTCCCCAAAGATTCCACTATACGAGATCGCAGTAGTCGACATGTACCGCTGTGGCCTGCGCGCTCGTCCTCACCCGCTCGGTGAACTCCAGGTCCGACCGGCCCTGCGGAACGTCCACCTCGCGGCTGCCGACCTCCAGGTGCCTGGTGTCGAGCGCCTGGATCCGGCACGTCGCCGCCCGGCCCGCGGGCTTGTGCACGGTGAACGTTATTACGGCGGAGTCAGGAGCGCTCGCGTCGAATGTGATCACCTGGGCGCTGACGGCCGGGTTCCCGTTCGCGCGGAGCATGACATAGCCCCAGCCGCCCGCGATCAGCGCCACGACCAGCGCCATCACGACGTACGGCACCAGCCGGCCGGGCCGCGCCGGGCGCGGCGCGAAGTCGTCCGGCGTGCCGAGCACCGGGCGTGTCCCCCCGCCGCCTGCCTCATCGGTGGGCATCGCGGAATCTCCCTGAGGTTTGTCGGTGTTGTGCGAGACGATCGTCCGCACAGGGGACCGTGCCCGCGCGGGCCATGCCGGTCCGGTACGCACGGTCACTTAGAAGCTAACCTCTTTGACAGCCAGAGGACACCATGAGGAGAGCCGTGAGCGCACCGTTGAGGCTGATGGCCGTGCACGCGCACCCCGACGACGAGTCGAGCAAGGGTGCCGCCACGATGGCCCGCTACGTCGCGGAGGGCGCGGAGGTCCTCGTCGTCACCTGTACGGGCGGTGAACGCGGCTCGATCCTCAACCCCAAGATGGACCGGCCCGACATCCTCGAGAACATGGGCGAGGTGCGCCGGCAGGAGATGGAGAAGGCCCGCGAGATCCTCGGCGTGCGGCAGCGCTTCCTCGGGTTCGTGGACTCCGGGCTGCCGGAGGACGAGAACGAGCCGCTGCCGGAGGGCTGCTTCGCGCTGCAGTCGCTGGAGGCGGCCTCGGCGCCGCTCGTCGCCGCCGTGCGGGAGTTCCGGCCGCACGTGATCCTCACGTACGACGACAACGGCGGCTACCCGCACCCGGACCACATCATGACCAACCGGGTGTCGGTCGAGGCGTTCGAGGCGGCGGGCGACCCCGACCGCTACCCGGGCACCGGGGAGCCGTGGCAGCCACTGAAGCTCTACTACCACATGGGCTTCACCAGGGAGCGGTTCGAGGCGCTGCACAACGCGATGACCGAGCGCGGCATCGGCTCGCCGTACGCCGACTGGATCGCCCGGTGGGAGGACCGCCCGGAGAAGTGGGAGGTCACCACCAGGGTTCCGTGCGGGGAGTACTTCGAGCTTCGCGACCTCGCCCTGCTCGCGCACGCCACCCAGGTCGACCCCGACGGCTTCTGGTTCGTCTGCCCGAGGGATCTCCAGGAGGAGATCTGGCCGACCGAGGACTACCACCTCGCGCGGTCGCTGGTGGACACCACGCTGCCGGAGGACGACCTGTTCACGGGGATCCACGCGGAGGCCGCCCCTGCCCGCTCGTAAGCTGGACGGGTGGACGCAAACACCTACGGGCCGGGCCTCCTGGGCTTCCTCGTCGTCGCCGCGATCGCCGTCGCCCTGTTCCTCCTGCTGAAGAACATGAACAAGCAGATGAGGAAGATCCAGGTGCCGGACGACCGCCGCGAGGACGAACGCCACGGGAACGGACCGGACGCGTGAGCGCGGCCGTCGAGGTCGTCGCCGACCCGGCCGCGTCGCGCTACGAGATCCTGGTCGACGGGGTCGTCGCCGGGTTCGCGCAGTACCGGATGCGGGACGGGGCGATGATCTTCACGCACACCGAGGTCCGCGGCGAGTACGAGGGCCGGGGGCTGGGCGGCCATCTGGTGGGCGCCGCCCTCGACGGCGCGCGTACGGCTGGGCTGCGCGTCGTGCCCCTGTGCTCGTTCGTGGCCTGGTACATCCAGCGGAATCCGGAGTACCGCGACCTGGTGGACGACGACTACCGGAACTAGTGCCGTCAGTCCGGCAGGGCGGGGCCGGAGGACCAGGCGCGCTCCAGCGCCTTGGGCAGGCCCCACCAGCCGAGCGGGGTCAGCACCTCCGCCCGGTCCACGATGCCGAGGTGCGCCCACAGCGGGGTGACCGCCGTGAACAGCATCTCCGTCGCCTCCAGGTCCTCCGGCTCGTCCGGGTCGACGTCGACGTCCTCGGAGTCGGCGATGAACCGGGCGATCCGCTCGGGTGAGGCGAGCACGCCGGGGCCGTACCGGACCAGAGTGATCACCGAGGCGAGCCAGTCGGCGTGGTGGATGGCGCACAGCGAGGCCAGTATCGAGTCCTCGTGGCTGAGATCGCCCTCCATGTCGAAGAACCGGGCCGCGTCCTCCTCGTCCGGGAGGTCGGAGATCGGCGCGGCGATCCCGGCGGCGACCGTGAGCCACAGGTCCTCGTCCCGCTCCGGCAGGTCGCCCTCCTCCAGGCCGGCGCACGCGCGTAGCACGTTGCCGGGGTAGCCGGGCCGGCCCAGCGTGACGCGCAACCGGCGGGCGGCCATGCGGAGGTCGGCCTCGGGGAAGGGCGGCTCGGGCAGGTCGTCGAGCACCCGCCGCAGCTCGCTCAGCGCGAAGGCCTCCTCCTCGTCCCAGGCGGCGTACAGCTCCTTGTCCTGCTCGTCGTTGACCACGACGTTGGGCACCCGGCCGTCGGGGAGCGGCGTGCCGAGCCAGCGTTCCTGGAGTTCCTCGTAGGCGTGGCGGGCCCCGGCGTCTCCGGCGGCCAGCGCGTCCGCGTCGATCTCCCCCGCCGCAAGGCGCTCCTCCAGGAACTCGACCAGCCGCTCGTACATCTCGGTGGCCACCGGGCCGCGCTCGCTCTCCTCTGGCCAGAGGAAGTAGCTGCGGGTGAGCATGATCGGCTCGGTGCCGCTGGACTCCAGCCAGCGCTGCACCTCGCCCACCGTGGCCACGCCCGACTCGATGCTGGTCAGCACCGCCTTGGCGGACTCCCAGAACGTGACCGACAGCGGATTGCCCACGGCGAGCAACTGCCGCCGCAGGTCGGGAAGGGCGACCAGGGCCTGCCCCGACGGCACGGCCAGCAGCACCCGGGCGACGTCCCGCCGCGTCATGGCGGCCGCCGGGCGCCCCGAGTGCCTGACCGCGAAGTCCAGATCCAAGCCCACGTCCTGTGAGCCTACGCCCGGACGCGCCCGAACACATCCCCACGTTCTCCCCGCGCGTTCCCACCGGGCCTTTCCCCCGAACCCGGCGAACGCCCCGGGAGCCCGTCTGCCCTGGCCGGAAGACGAGGGATCGCGCATCTGAGCGTGTGAGAGGCTGGCCGTATGAACCGGCTGGGCGGCGAGACCTCTCCTTACCTCCTGCAACACGTGGACAACCCGGTGGACTGGTTTCCGTGGGGCGAGGAGGCGTTCGCGGAGGCGCGCAGGCGCGACGTCCCCCTGCTGATCAGCGTCGGCTACTCGGCGTGTCACTGGTGTCATGTCATGGCCCACGAGTCGTTCGAGGACGAGGCCACCGCGCGGCAGATGAACGACCTGTTCGTCAACGTGAAGGTCGACCGCGAGGAACGCCCCGACGTGGACGCCGTCTACATGGGCGCCGTCCAGGCCATGACCGGGCAGGGCGGCTGGCCGATGACGGTGTTCGCCACGCCGGAGGGCCATCCGTTCTACGCCGGGACCTACTTTCCCCGGCCGCACCTCCACCGGTTGCTGCAGGCCGTCTCGGAGGCCTGGCGGCAGGACCGGGAGGGCGTGCTGACCCAGGGCGCGAAGGTGGTGGAGGCACTCGGCGAGCGGACCGGGGTGCCGTCGGGCCCGCTGCCGGACGCCGGCACGCTCGCCCTCGCCGTACGGAATCTCGCGGAGGGCTTCGACAAGCGGCGGGGCGGCTTCGGCGGGGCGCCGAAGTTCCCGCCGTCCATGGCCCTGGAGTTCCTGCTGCGGCACGGCACGCCCGAGGCGGTGTCCATGGCCGAGGCGACCATGGAGGCCATGGCCAGGGGCGGCATGTACGACCAGATCGGGGGCGGTTTCGCCCGCTACTCCGTCGACGCCGACTGGGTCGTGCCGCACTTCGAGAAGATGCTCTACGACAACGCGCTGCTGCTGCGGGTCTACGCCCACTGGTGGCGTGCGACGGGCTCGGTCCTCGCCAGGCGGGTGGCCCTGGAGACCGCCGAATGGCTGCTGCGGGAGATGCGCACCCCGGAGGGCGGTTTCGCCTCGGCTCTCGACGCCGACAGCGAGGGACCGGACGGCGCCCACGGCGAGGGCCTGTTCTACGTCTGGACTCCGGAGCAGCTTCGCGAGGTCCTCGGGGAGGACGACGGCGCCTGGGCGGCCTCGGTGTTCGAGGTCACGGGCACGTTCGAGCACGGCACGTCCGTGCTCCAGCTTCTGGCCGACCCCGACGACCCGGAGCGGTTCGACCGAATCCGTACGGCCTTGCGGGCCGCGCGGGAACGGCGCCCGCGGCCGGGCCGGGACGACAAGATCGTGGCCTCGTGGAACGGGCTGGTGATCGCCGCCCTGGCCGAGGCGGGCGCGCTGTTCGAGCGGCCCGTGCTGGTGGACGCCGCCCGGGAGGCGGCCGTGCTGCTCGACGACCTGCACACGGTGGCCCGCGGTCCGGCCCGGCTGCTGCGCACCTCACGCGACGGCCGGGCGGGGACCAACGCCGGCATGCTGGAGGACTACGCGAACACGGCGGAAGGGTTCATCGCCCTCTATGGCGTCACCGGCGAGAGCCGCTGGTTCCACCGGGCCGGTGACCTGCTGGAGACTGTCCTGACCCGGTTCCCCGACGGCTCCGGAGGGTTCTACGACGCCCCGGACGACGGCGAACGGCTGTTCCAGCGACCCGCCGACCCCACCGACAACGCCACGCCGTCCGGGCGCTTCGCGGCGGCGGGCGCGCTGCTGTCGTACGCGGCGCTGACCGGTTCGGCCCGGCACCGGGAGGCGGCCGAGGCGGCGCTCGGCGCGGTCTCCACGCTGGCGGGGCGGTACGCCCGCTTCGCGGGATGGGGTCTCGCCGTGGCGGAGGCGGCCCTGCGCGGGCCGGTGGAGGTGGCGATCGTCGGCCCGTCCGGCGACCCCCGCACCCGCGCGCTGCACCGGGCGGCCCTCCTGTCCGGCGCGCCGGGCCTGGTGGTGGCGCTCGGCGACGGATCCGCCGGCAGCGGATCGGTGGACGGCGGAGCTGTGGGTGACGGAGCCGTGGGTGACGGAGCCGTGGGTGACGGAGCCGTGGGTGACGGAGCCGTGGACGTGCCGCTGCTGGAGGGACGCGGCATGATCGGCGGTTCGCCCGCCGCCTACGTGTGCCGCCGCTTCACCTGCCGGGCGCCGGTGACCACCCCCGCCGAGCTCCGGGCCGAACTGGCGAACTGACGCGGGGCCGACCCCCCGGCGATCGTCTCCGTCAGCTGGCGCGGCATCTCGCGGCGTCGCCTCACCCGGGGTCGTCTTCGCCCGTATCCGGACATCGCTCCGTCCGGGCAGCTCTTCCGGCGGTTACGGCAGCAGGCGTGCCGGGGCGTCACCGGCGCTCCTTCTTCCGCCCGTGCCGGTGCCCCCGATGCCCGTGCCCGTGCGGTCCGTGCCCGTGCGGTCCGTGCCGCCGGAGGCGGGGGCGTTCCGCCCGGTGACGGGCCCGCCCGGCGCGGTCCCCGGGTCGTCGGACCGGTCCGGATCGTTGGGATCGAAACCGTTCGGGCGAAGGTTCGGGGCGAAGTTGTCGGCGCCGCCCCGCGGGCCACCGCCCTCCTGGCCCGTGCCCTCCTGGCCGGCGCCGCCGGACTGCTCCGCGTCTCCGGGCGCTCCGGGAGGCAGCCCCGGCGCCCCCGGCGTGTACGGCGGGAAGGTGCCCGAAGGGTCCATCGGGATGGCGTTGGGATCGCCGCTCGGCCGGGGCGTGGCCCTGCCGTAGTCCCAGGAGTAGTAGGGGTTCCACGTGACCGGCTCGGGGAACTCCTTCACCGGCTTGCCCTCCATCGCGGCGCCCACGAAGGTCTTCCAGATCTCCGCCGGAAGCGTGCCGCCGTACAACTCGCCGTATCCGGGGACGGTCACCGGCTTGTTGTCGTCGCGGAACATGTCGACGGCGACCGCCAGTTGCGGGACGTACCCGGAGAACCAGACGGCGGCCGACTCGTCCGTGGTGCCGGTCTTGCCCGCGACCGGCCGGTCCCACAGCCGCGCGGCCGTGCCGGTGCCGTTCAGCACGACCTGCTCCAGCGCGTACGTCGTGTCGGCGGCCGTGTTCTCGCTGAAGGCCCGGACGCCGGGCCGCGAGAACGTCCGGACGAGCCCGGTGCCGTCGGTGACGGACCTGATCACGTGGGCCTCGCGGTGGATCCCCCCGGCGGCGAAGGTGGCGAACCCCGAGGCCTGCTGCACGGCGCTCACCGACGCCACCCCGAGCGGGAGCGTGGCGGCCCCCGAGTGGGGGGCGAGTTGCGCTTCGGGGATGCCGGCCGCCCGGGCCGCCGCGACGACCTTGTCGAGGCCGATCCGCTGCCCGAGGTCGACGAAGGCGGTGTTGACCGAATACTGCGTGGCCTGGACCAGCGGGATCGCCGGGCCGTAGGACCTGCCGCCGGAGTTGGGGATGCTCGCGGCTCCGATGGTGACGGGCGAGTTGCCGTTCACCAGGGTGTCGAGCCCGTACCCGGCTTCGAGCGCCGCGGCCAGCGTGTAGGGCTTGAAGGTCGACCCGGCCTGGACCTTGGCGGAGAAGGCGTTGTCGTACTGGTTGGTCTCGTAGCGCCCGCCGTAGAAGGCGACGACCTCCCCGGTGCCGGGGTCGACGGCCGCGAGTCCGGTGCGCACCTTCTTGGGGGTGCCTTCGGGCAGCACCGACCTGACCGCCTCGGCGGCGAGGGACATGAGCTTCTTGTCGAACGTCGTGGTGACCTTCAGGCCGCCGTGGTTGATGTCCTCGTCGGTGAAGCCCAGCCGGTTCAGTTCGGCCCGCACCTGCGCGAGCATGTAGCCGTTCTGGCCGCCCAGGGACAGCGGCGGCCGCTGCCGGGCGAGCGTCGGGAACGTCTGCGACCCGGCCTCCTCGCGGCCGATCGCGCCGATCTCACGCATGCCCTGGATCACCGACGCCCACCTCGCCCGGACCGCGTCGAGCGCGGGGCCGGTGGGATCGGCGAACCGGGTGGGCTGCTGGATCACGGCCGCGAGATAGGCCCCCTCGGCCACCGTGAGGTTCTGCACGTCCTTGTCGAAGTAGGCGCGGGCGGCGGCCTGGATGCCGTACGCCCCGCGGCCGAAGTAGATCGTGTTGAGGTAGCGCTCCAGCACCCAATCCTTCGGCTTGGAGCGATCCACCTTGAGCGCGATCATGATCTCCTTGAGCTTGCGCCCGACGGAGCGTTCCTGGCCGAGGCCGCTGTAGTAGTTGCGGACCATCTGCTGGGTGATCGTGGAGCCGCCCTGAAGCTGGCGTCCGGTGACCGTCGACCAGAGGGCGCGCGCCGTGCCCGACATGGAGACGCCCTGGTCCCGGTAGAAGGTGCGGTTCTCGGCGGCGATCACGGCGTCCCTGACCGCCTTGGGAACCCGGGCGAGCGGCACGTTCTTGCGGTTCACGCCCTCGGTGGCGAGGACGGTCCTGCCGTCCCGGTAGTAGATCACCGACCCCTGGGCCGTCGCCAGCTCCTGGGTGCCGCCCGGGATCGGGGTCAGCGCCCACACGACGGCGAGGAACACGACCAGTCCGGCGATCGAGGTGACGAGGCAGGCGAGCAGGACGCGCGGCAGCCGTCGCCGCCGGCGGCGTTCCGGCCTGCCCGCCCCGTCGCCGGCGTCCCTCTCGGCCGAGCCCTCCCCGATCGGGCCCTCCCCGGTGTTGTCCACCCTGCGACCCCCGATAAGTCCGATACCCCCGATACGCCCGCTTGTGGCCCTGTGAGCTGGGCGAATGCAACCACGGTAAACGATGGCCCACGATGGTTCCGCACTCCCCGTCACCTCTGTGGAAAAGATGCCCCGCGGACAAGCACCTGTGGATAAACCACGCCAACATGGCCCCCCGGTGGCCCGATCAGCCGCCCGCCGCCCGTACGAGGGGAAGGGTCCGGTACGGCACCGGCGTGTCGAGCGCGATCACCGACTCGGTCCGCACGACCCCCTGCACGTCCACGATCAGGTCGATGACGCGCTGGAGGTCGGCGTTGCTCCGGGCGACCACCCGGCAGAGCATGTCCCCCCCGCCGGTGATCGTGTGGACCTCCAGGACCTCGGGGACGAGCGCGAGCTGGTCGGCCACCGGCACGTGCCCCGCGACCTGCCTGATGTGCAACGTCACGAACGCGGTCACGTCGAAGCCGAGCGCGGCCGGATCGATGTCCGGGCCGTAGCCGGTGATGACCCCCTTCGCGGCCATCCGGTCGAGCCGGGCCTGCACCGTCCCCCGGGCGACGTCGAGCCTGCGGGAGCACTCCAGCACGCCGATCCTGGGCTCGGCGGCCAGCAGGGCGACGAGCCGGGCGTCGAGGTGGTCAATCGTCATAACCGTTTCCCCTTCCGTGGCGCGGAGACTGAGCAAATTGTCCACCGAATCAACTCACTGTTGCACAAATTGGCCATGCCAACCGACAGTTGTCACATGAACGATGTCTTTCCGGTTCACGGCATGGACGCGGTGGTTTTCGCGGTCGGCAACGCGAAGCAGGCCGCCCACTACTACTCGACCGCCTTCGGGATGCGCCTGGTGGCCTACCGGGGGCCGGAGACCGGCAGCCGCGACGAGGTGGCGTACGTCCTCGTCTCGGGTTCGGCGCGCTTCGAGCTGCGCGGAGCCGTACGTGCGGGAACGCCGCTCGCGCGGCACGTGGCCGACCACGGCGACGGCGTCGTCGACCTCGCGCTGGACGTGCCGGACGTGGAGGCGGCCTACCGGTACGCCCTGGAACAGGGCGCCCGGGGGCTGGAGGAGCCCCACGTCGTGGAGGACGAGCACGGCAAGGTCGTGGTCGCGGCCATCGCGACGTACGGCGAGACCCGGCACACGCTGGTCGACCGGGCCAACTACACCGGTCCGTACCTGCCCGGATACGTCGCGGCCGAGCCGATCGTCGCGCCGCCCGCGGTGAGGAACGGCCGGTTCTTCCAGGCGGTCGACCACTGCGTCGGCAACGTCGAGCACATGGAGGAGTGGGTCGGGTTCTACGAGAAGGTCATGGGCTTCACCAAGATGGCGGAGTTCATCGGCGACGACATCGCGACCGAGTACTCGGCGCTGATGTCCAAGGTCGTCGCGGACGGCACCCGCAAGGTCAAGTTCCCCCTGAACGAGCCCGCCGAGGGCAAGAAGAAGTCCCAGATCGAGGAGTTCCTGGAGTTCTACGGCGGTCCGGGCGTGCAGCACGTCGCGCTGGCCACCAACGACATCGTCGCGACGGTGGACGCGATGCGGCAGGCGGGCGTCGAGTTCCTCGACACGCCCGACTCCTACTACGACGACCCGGAACTGCGCTCCCGCATCGGCGAGGTCCGCGTGCCGGTCGAGGAGCTGAAGAAGCGCCGCATCCTGGTGGACCGCGACGAGGACGGCTACCTGCTGCAGATCTTCACCAAGCCCGTCCTGGACCGCCCGACCGTGTTCTACGAGCTCATCGAGCGGCACGGCTCCCTCGGCTTCGGCAAGGGCAACTTCAAGGCCCTCTTCGAGGCCATCGAGCGCGAGCAGGAACGCCGGGGCACCCTCTAACGCACACTTTGCGCATGCCGGGCTTTGCCGGAAGGGCGGCGGGGTGACCATTCAGCCATGGGAACGCCGCCGCCTCCGGGAAGCCCGTACGAGGAGCCGAGGACTCCCTGGACGCCCCCTCCGTTCGGGCAGACGGCGCCGCGGCTCGCCGGGCGGTGGCGGCGGCTGTTCGCCGGGATCGTGGACGCCGTGATCGTCTCGCTGATCACGACACCGGTCACCTGGGACGACTGGAGGGCCGTGTACGACGACGTGGCGGGCGCGGTGACGAGGGTCCCGGCCGGTGACGGCCTCCTCGTCGCGGTGATCGGGTTCCTCTACTACTGGCTGCTCCAGTCGTACTGGAACGGGCAGACCGTGGGGAAACGGCTGTTCGGCATGCGCGTCGTCCGGGAGAGCGGGGAGCCGGCCGGTGTCCGGCCGGTCGCGCTGCGGCAGGCGGTGATGACCGTGCTCGGCTCGCTCTGCTGCCTGGGGCTGGTCGACCTCGCCTGGATCCTGTTCGACCCCAGGAAGCAGGCCCTGCACGACAAGGCCGCCCGGACCCTCGTCGTGGACGCCTGAACCCCCTCTGAGCAGGGGAGACACCCTGACGTGGCGATACGGAGCACGCCGTCGCCTCGCGTAGAGTGGCGACTCTATGCCGCTGAACCGTTTCCCAGTCATCCCGGCCGTTCCGGCGGTCGTCTGCGCCGTGGCCGTCGCGACCGCCACGGCCTGCGCGCCGTCCCAGAGCGCCGCCGCCTCGGCCTCCCCCGGCACGGCCGGCGTCACCGCTCCGACGGCGAACACGGGAAGCACGGCCGGTACGGGAAGCACGACGGGCGCCCCCGGGATCGGGGATCCCGACTTCCCCGGCGGCGGCAACGGCGGCTACGACGTCGAGCACTACGACCTCAAGCTGTCCTACGACCCGGCGTCGCGGAACCTCGCGGGCAGCACGACGATCCGGGCGAAGGCCACGCAGGACCTGACGTCGTTCGACCTCGACCTGCACGGGCTCACGGTGAGCCGGGTGACGGTGGACGGCACGGCGGCCGCGTTCAGCCGGCGGGACGACGAACTCGTGGTGACACCGGCCGGGCGGATCGCCGACGGCGGGAAGTTCGCGGTCACGATCGGCTACTCCGGCGTGCCCCGGTCGCTGCGGTCGGCCAGCCTCGGCGAGTACGGCTTCATCGCCACGCCGGACGGCGCATTCGTCACCTGCGAGCCGGACGGCGCCAAGACGTGGTTCCCCTCCAACGACCACCCCGCCGACAAGGCGACGTACGACTTCCAGATCACCGTGCCCGCGGGACTGACCGCGATCGCCAACGGCGAGATGTCCGGAACGCCGCGGACCACGGCGGGCAAGACCACGTTCGTGTGGCGCGAGAAGCACCCGATGGCGAGCTACCTCGCCACGATGACCACCGGGAAGTTCCAGGTGCGCACCGGCACGAGCGCCGGAGGGCTGCCGATCTACGCGGCCGTCGCCGACTCGTTCCGCGGCTCGCTCGACACCCTGATCGCCCAGACGGGGACGATCACCGACTACTGGTCGAGCGTCTTCGGGCCGTACCCGTTCTCCTCCACGGGCGGGGTGATCGACGACCACGCGGTGGGGTACGCGCTGGAGAACCAGACCAAGCCGATCTACGGCGGTTTCTCGCCCGAGCCCGCCATAATCGCCCACGAACTGGCCCACCAGTGGTTCGGTAACAGCCTGAGCGTCAGCCGCTGGCGTGACCTGTGGCTGAACGAGGGCTTCGCGACGTACGCCGAGTGGCTCTGGGCGGAGCACAGCGGCCAGGGCACCGCCGACGCGACCTTCCGCCGTTACTACGCGAACGAGGCGGACCCGATGTGGAGCTATCCCCCGGGCGTGGCCCGCGCCGACGACCTGTTCAACGCCGCGGTCTACACGCGTGGCGCGATGGCGCTGCACGCCCTGCGCCGGGAGATCGGCGATCAGAGTTTCTTCCCGCTGATCAGGCAGTGGACCGCCGCGCACCGGTACGGCAACGTCACGACGCCCGAGTTCCTCGCGCTGGCCGAGCGCGTCTCCGGGAAGAACCTCACGCCGCTCTTCGACGCCTGGCTGTTCCGGCCGGGGCGCCCGGCGCCGGTCGCCTGACCCGCCGGGTCAGGGCCTGAAGGCCGCGACGACGCCCTCGCCGCCCACCTGGAGGCCGTACTCCGCGTCGATCCGGTAGCCGTGCCGCCGCAACGCGCCGAGCACCTCGTCGCCGTGCGCGGGCCCCCGGGTCTCCAGTTGCAGCAGGACCTCGGCCTCGTCGAGGTGCAGCCGGGAGCCGAACCGCTCGTGGACCACGTCGAGCACGTTGGCGCCGAGGTCCGCCAGCCTGGCCAGCAGCACGGCGAGCGCGCCGGGCCGGTCGGTCAGCCGGATGCGGAAGGCGAGGTAGCGGCCGGCCGCCGCCAGGCCGTGCCGCAGCACCCGGGCCAGCAGCAGCGGGTCGATGTTCCCGCCGGACAGCACGGCGACCACCGGCGGCTCGAACGCCTCGGGGTGGTCGAGCAGCGCGGCCACCCCCGCCACGCCGGCCGGTTCCACCAGCAGCTTCGAGCGTTCGAGGCAGAGCAGCAGGGCCCGCGACAGCGACTCCTCCGAGACGGTCACGACGCTGTCGACGAGGTAGTGGATCAGTTCGAACGGCAGGTCGCCCGGCTGCCCGACCGCGATGCCGTCGGCCATCGTGGACGTCGGCACGACCGTGATCGGGTGGCCCGCGGCCAGCGAGTCGGGATAGGCGGCGGCCCGCTCCGCCTGCACCCCCACCACCTTGATCCCCGGACGCTGGGACTTCACCGCGAGCGCGACGCCCGCCGCCAGGCCGCCGCCGCCGATCGGCAGCACGATCGTGGCCGTGCCGGGAAGCTGCTCCAGGACCTCCAGGCCGACCGTGCCCTGCCCGGCGACGACGTCGGGGTGGTCGAACGGGTGGATGAACACCGCCCCGGTGCGCTCCGCGTGCTCCCTGGCCGCCCGGAGGGCCTCGTCCACGGTGTGCCCGGCGAACACCACATCCGCGCCGTACGCCCGGGTGGCCTCCACCTTCGGCAGCGGCGCGCCCTCGGGCATGTAGACGGCCGACTTGGCCCCGAGCAGGGACGAGGCGAGCGCCACTCCCTGCGCGTGGTTGCCCGCGCTGGCCGCGACCACCCCACGGGCCCGCTCCTCCGCGGTCAGCCGCGCGATGCGCACGTACGCGCCGCGGATCTTGAACGACCCGGCCCGCTGCAGGTTCTCGCACTTGAGGTGGACCGGGCCGCCGACGGTCTCGGACAGCACCCGCGAGTGCAGCACCGGCGTCAGCGCCGCCACCTCGGACAGCATCTCGCGCGCGGCGACGACGTCGTCGTACGTCACCTGTGGGACAGCCATGCGCCCATCATCACAGGTTCCGGGGAGAGGCGGCGTGCGGAGTGGGCGCGGGCGGAACGCGTCGTCACGGCCCGGGTGACCAGTACCGGTCGCCCGCGATCACCAGGGCGGCGGCGCCGACGAGGCCGGCGTCCTGGCCGAGCGCGGCGGGCACGACCCGCACCCGCCCGGCGAAGCCCATCCGGGTGTGCTCGCGCAGCGCCTTCTCCAGCGGCCCGAAGAGCAGGTCACCGGCCTGGCTGAGCCCGCCGCCGACGGTCACGAGATCGAGGTCGCAGAGGTTGACGGCCGAGGCGATGGCGACGCCGAGGGCCCGCCCGGCCCGCGTCATCGCGGCCAGCGCGATCGGGTCGCCCGCCGCCGCGTCGGCGGCCAGGCGCCGCGCGGTGGCCGTCCCCTCCTCCCGGTAGAGCTCCCCGCCCTGCCCGGACGGCTCCCCGCCCGGCTCCGAAGCCCTGCCCGGCTCCTGGGGCGAACCGGCGCGGCCGGGTGACCAGCCCTGCGCGACCGCCCAGGCGGCCAGCCCGGGACCCCGGGCGATCGCCTCCAGGCAGCCGTTGCCGCCGCAGCCGCACGGCGGTCCCCCGGGGTCGACCACGACGTGGCCGATATGACCGGCGTTGCCCGTCCCGCCGTCGATGAGCCTGCCGCCGAGGATCAGGCCGCCGCCGACGCCGGTCGACACGACCATGCCGAGCATGGCCGCGCTCCCCCGCCCCGCGCCGCGCCAGTGCTCGGCCACGGCCAGGCAGATCGCGTCGTTGTGGATGCGGACCGGTATGCCGGGGAACCGGGCGGCGAGCCGCTCACGCAGCGGGAAGCCGCGCCAGCCGCCCATGTTGAGCGGGGAGACCTCCCCGGCGGGCCAGGTCATCGGGCCGCCGCAGCCGATCCCCACGCCCGCGACGCCCGGGGGCGGTTCCAGCCGGTCGAGCAGGCCGGTCAGGGTCTTCCACAGGGTCTCCGCGTCGCCTCCCCGGGGCGTCGCGGACCGCTGCGCGGCCACGACCCTCCCGTCCGGCTCCACCAGCCCGGCCGCGAACTTCGTGCCGCCGATGTCGACGGCCAGGGTGAGATCGCTCACGCGCCCTTCCCCGCGCCGGACGGGCCGGAGGAGAAGACGAGCAGCGAGGCGGTGAACCCGTGGACGTGGTTGTGCCCCGCGACCGGCCCGACCTCTCCGGCCGCGAAGAACCCCGCGACCCCGATCGGCCCCAGCGTCTCGCGTACGGCCAGCGCGTCGTGGTCGGCCGAGTCGAACATCCCGGAGCCGCGGCCGTTGCAGGAGAACAGCAGCGCGCCGTCGGCCCTGCCGGTGTCGCGCAGATGGGCGTCGAGCAGTTCGTAGAGGTCCTCGTCGGCCGCGTCGGCGTCCCTGACCTGGAACCGCACGGTCCTGCCGATCTCGACCACGTCGCCGATGGCGACCGCCTCCCGCTCGGGGTCGATGCCGATGACCCCCCGGATCAGGAAGTCGCCCCGCTCGTGGCGCTCGGCGTACTCGTCCATGGCGACGCCGATCTGTAAGCCGGCGGCGACGAGTTCGCGGTCCTCCTCGTCGAGATCGCTCACGATGTCCTCAAGACGGGCGAGGGCGGGCTGCCCGGCGAGTTCGAGCAGCACGTTGTCCTCGGCGCGGGTGACGACCATGGTCGGGCCTATCGGCCGGCAGCCCTGGCTCACCACCGTGCTCACGTTCACCTCGCCGCCGATGACCACCCCGATGGCGCCCGACTCGTGCACCTCGCCGTTGGCGAACAGCCGGACGGAGCCGCGGCCCTGCAGCCCGTTGGCCAGGCCGCCGACGATCGGCAGACCGTCCAGCACCTCGTCGGAGTGCTCGACGAAGGCGTCCGTCGGGAAGCTGTAGGGATCGGCCAGGAGGATCGCCACCCGGTCGTCCGGGATCCGCTCGGGCAGCCCCACGACCACGAACCTGTCCTCGGTCCGCAGCGTCTCCAGCGCGAACGCGTCGATCCTGGCCCCGTCGAGGGACGCGGCCCACGCGCTGACCGCCGGGGCGAGCTCCACGCCCTGGCCGTGGCCGATCACGCCCGTCGCGCTGCACCCGATCACGTCGGCCCCGGACGCGACGGACATCGCCCGCTGCCCCGCGCGGGCCACGTCGTCGGGGTCGTCGCCGCAGACGAAGAAACAGACCAGGTCCGGCGGACCCGACAGGCCGGCCAACGCCTGGCGTACGGCGGTCTCGGCCGCCTCCTCCAGGTTGGCGCCCACGGCGAGACCGTCGGCGAAGCGGCTCGTCAATACCGCCATCGTCTCGCCCTCTCTTTCGCGCGACCGCTTCTCGTCGGCCGGTCGTTTCCACGATTCTCCCCACTGAACGGAGGTCAACGCGCGGTACGCCCGGCGAATCGCGCTCGTACGGCCCGATCGCGCGGCCCGGATGACGCGACCCTGCTGCCGGATCACCGGGCGGGGACGTAGGCTCGACTCCGTGCACAAATCGCCCACGCCTGCCCCCAGCACTCTGCGTGAACTGCGCGAGAGTGGACATCGATACCGGACGGTCAAGGCCGAGATCAGGGAGAACCTGCTGGCCAGACTGCGTTCCGGCGAGCCCCGGTTCCCCGGCATCGTCGGCTTCGACGAGACCGTCCTGCCGCACCTGGAGAGGGCGCTGATCGCCGGGCACGACCTCGTGCTCCTCGGTGAGCGCGGCCAGGGCAAGACCCGGCTGATCCGCACCATCACCGGCCTGCTCGACGAGTGGTCGCCCGTGGTCAAGGGCTGTGAGATCAACGACCACCCGTACGCGCCGGTCTGCGTCCGGTGCCGCCGGCTGGCCGCCGCCCACGGCGACGACCTGCCGGTCGCCTGGAAGCACCGCGAGGACCGGTACGGCGAGAAGCTGGCCACCCCCGACACCTCCGTCGGCGATTTGATCGGCGACGTGGATCCCATCAAGATCGCCGAGGGCCGCACGCTCGGCGACCCCGAGACGGTCCACTACGGCCTGGTCCCCCGCACCAACAGGGGCGTCTTCTCCGTCAACGAGCTGCCCGACCTGGCCGAGCGCATCCAGGTGGCGCTGCTGAACGTGCTGGAGGAGCGCGACATCCAGGTCCGCGGCTACAACCTGCGCCTCCCCCTGGACGTCCTGCTCGTCGCCAGCGCCAACCCCGAGGACTACACCAACCGCGGCCGGATCATCACGCCGCTGAAGGACCGCTTCGGCGCGGAGATCCGCACGCACTACCCCCAGACGATCGAGGACGAGCTGGTCCTGATCCGCCAGGAGGCCGACCTCGACGAGCTCGGCGCCGACCTGCCCGACCACCTCGTGGAGGTGATCGCCAGGTTCACCCGCCTCGTCCGCGAGTCGACCGCCGTCGACTCCCGCTCCGGCGTGTCGGCGCGGTTCTCGATCGCCGCCGCCGAGACCGCCGCCGCCTCCGCCGTACGGCGGGCCGCGCTGAGCGGGGAGGAACGGCCGGTCACGCGGGTGTGCGACCTGCCCGGCGTGGTCCACACGCTGCGCGGCAAGGTGGAGTTCGAGGTCAGCGAGGAGGGGCGGGAGGTCGACGTGCTCTCCCACCTACTGCGCCGCGCGACCGCGGAGACCTTCCGCGGCACTCTCGGCGGGGCCGACCTCACGCCGCTGCTGGACCGGTTCGGCGAGGGCGCGCGGGTCGAGTCGGGCGATCTGGTGCCCGCCCCCGAGCTGCTGCGCCGCATCGGCCGCGTCGAGGGGCTGTCGAAGATCATGGCCAGGCTCGGCATGGGCGAGGGCGACGAGTCGCCCGGCCACGCCGCCGCGGCGCTGGAGTTCGCCCTGGAGGGGCTGTACCTGATGCGCAGGCTGTCCAAGGACGACGTGGCGGGAGGTTCCGTCTACCGGACGTGACAGAGCTCCGCCAGGTGGTGCAGCGAGTTGACGAGGTGCTCGGGGCCGAACGGCGGGAACCGGATGCCCCGCTCCCGGATGAACCAGGGCACGGCCGACCAGTCGTAGGTGAGCGTGACCTCGGTCTCGGACGGACCGAGCGGCGCCAGGTCGTACCGCCAGACCCAGCCGCCGAACTCCATCTGGCCGTCGCCCTTCTCCTGCCCCGTCTGCCAGGCGATCGCGCGCGGCGAATCGAGCACCTCGACCTTGTTGACCACCTGGTAGTCACCCTCTGGATGGCGGGCGTGATGCATGTCCATCCGGAAGACCTGCCCCACCTCGGTCAGCGGCGCCCGGTCGGCGGCTTCCTGAACCCAGCCGGTGCCGTCGATCGCGGAATGGGTCGTCGGGTCCGCCAGCACCGCGAACACCCTCGCGGCGGGCACGGCGACGGTCAAGGTGGCGCTCACGTTCTCCACGGACATGGTGGGCCTCCGGTGAGTGGCGACCGGCCCGTCGCCGGCCTCTCACCCTGGCTACGAAAGGGATCGGCGCCATTCGACACCACCACGGAAAAAAATCGGAAGACGGCGCCCGGCCCCGACACCCCTGACGCCCACCGCCCCCGGACCGTGTGGGCAGCGGCCATGGGGCGGGCCGTCCGCGCGGTCGAATCGGCGGATTCCACGTACGGCGCGCATTCCAGCCCCCGGGGGTAGCGTTGTCGCGTGTCCTACGCTTACGGGGAGTACCACGACGGGCCGGATCCGCTGGCTCCGCCGTACGACGTGCGCGCGGCCCTGGACGAGATGGGCGACGCCGTCCTGTCCGGCTCGACGCCGCTCGACGCGCTGCGCGACCTGCTGCGCCGGGGGCTGCCCGGCGCGCCCGGGCGCCGCGGCCTGGAGGATCTGCTCCGCCAGGTGCGGCGCCGCCGCCGGGAGCTGAGGGACGGCACCCGGCTCGACGGGACGCTGGAGCGGGCCCGCGCCCTGCTCGACAAGGCGATCGGCCAGGAGCGGGCGGAGCTCCAGCGGGAGTCCGAGGACTCGGGAGAGACCGGGGAAGCTCTGGACGACGCCCGGTTCCGGGAGGCGATGCTGGACACGCTGCCCTCCGACACCGCCCGCGCCGTGCAGGAGCTCGCCGGCTACGCCTGGCGGTCGGCCTCCGCTCGGCAGACGTTCGAGGAGCTGCGCGACCTGCTGCGCAGGGAGGTCCTCGACAGCCGGTTCCGCGGCATGCAGGAGGCTCTGGCCAACCCCGATCCGGCGGCGATGGAACGGGTCCGGCAGATGATGTCGGATCTCAACGACATGCTCGACCGGGACGCCCGGGGCGAGCATACCCAGGATGACTTCGACCGGTTCATGCAGAAATACGGGGACATGTACCCCGAGAATCCGCGGAACCTGGAGGAGCTGGTCGACCAGCTGGCCCGCCGCGCCGCCGCCGCCCAGCGGCTGCTGGCCTCGCTCACCCCCGAGCAGCGCGAGGAGCTGGCCGGGCTGATCAACCACACGCTGGAGCAGGCGGGCCTGGCCGAGCAGATGAGCCGGCTCGGCGAGGCCCTCCACGCCCGCCGCCCCGACCTCGCCTGGGGCGCTCCCGAACGCGTGTCGGGCGAGCGGCCGATGGCGATGGGCGACGCCGTGACCGCCCTGCAGGAACTGGCCGACCTCGGCGACCTGGAGTCCGCCCTCCGGCAGGACTACCCCGGCGCCCGGCTCGACGACATCGACGAGGAGGCCGTACGCCGCGCTCTCGGCCGTTCGGCGGTGGACGACCTGGAGTCCCTGCGCCAGGTCGAGCGCGAGCTGGAGGCCCAGGGCTACCTGCGGCGCAACCGCGGCAAGCTGGAGCTCACCCCCAAGGCCGTACGGCGGCTCGGCGAGACCGCCCTGCGCCGCGTGTTCTCCTCGCTCGAATCCGGCCGGCGCGGCGACCACGACCAGCGCGACGCCGGGACGGCCGGGGAGCCCACCGGATCGACCCGGCAGTGGCGCTTCGGCGACGAGCAGCCGATCGACGTCGTACGGACCGTCGTCAACGGCGTACGGCGGGGCGGGGGCGCCCCGGTGGCCCTGTCGGTGGACGACTTCGAGGTGGTGGAGACCGAGCGGCGCTCGGCGGCGGCCGTGTGCCTGCTGGTCGACCTGTCGTACTCGATGGCCCTGCGCGGCACCTGGGCGGCGGCCAAACAGACCGCGCTGGCGCTCCAGGCGTTGGTGGCCTCGAAGTTCCCCCAGGACGCGGTGCAGATCATCGGCTTCTCGAACTACGCGCGGGTGCTGCGGCCGGACGAACTCGCCGGGCTCGAATGGGACATGGTGCAGGGCACCAACCTGCACCACGCGTTGCTGATCGCGGGCCGCCACCTGGACCGGCACCCCGACTTCGAGCCGGTGGTGCTCGTGGTGACCGACGGTGAGCCCACGGCGCACCTGATGCGCAACGGCGCGCCCCGGTTCGAGTGGCCGCCCTCGCAGGAGACGCTGACGCTCACGCTCGCCGAGGTGGACAAGATGACCCGGCGCCGCGCGACGCTGAACGTCTTCATGCTGGCCGCCGACGACCGGCTGCGCGAGTTCGTCAACGAGGTGGCCAGGCGCAACGGCGGCCGGGTCTTCTCCGCCAGCGCCGACCGGCTCGGCGAGTACGTCGTCAGCGACTTCCTGCGCGCCCGCCGCACCCGCTGAGCGGCCCCGGACGGGGTGCACCGGGCCCGCGCGTGGCACCCTGGTGGGACAGGGGCGTCACGGGGGACGGCCCCGCACCGGCACGCCGCACGTGCGGAAGGAGGCGTACGGACAGGCGGCACGATCCGATCGTGGGCCCGGGATCCGGGGACCGTCGCCGGCGGGATCGATAATCCATTGCCGACCGGGCTGCAATCGGCGGACGATAGACAGACACTCCCCGTGTTCGCGCTGGTCGTTCCACACGCCGGTGGAAGGAGCGCTCCCATGTTCGCAGCAGTCGGCCTCGTCGTCCTGATGATCCTCACCGGAGTCCTCTACGAGATGTCGGTCCACAACCGCCCGCGCCGCCGGAAATGAGGCCGGGTGCCGGGCCGCGCGGCCCGGCCCGCCCTGTCCGCGGCAACGCGCTTCGTGCCGCGACGGGTGCGGTACGGAACCGACGCGATAGCCTCTGCCCCATGTCGCCTCTCGACCATCTGCTGCTGTGGCTGCACATAGGATTCGCGATCTTCGCGCTCGGCCCGCTGACGGCGGTCACGAGCGTCACGCCGCGCTACATCAGGGCCCGGGAGATCGGTGTGCTGCGCTATCTGCACCGCTCGACCCGGCTGTTCGGGCTGCTCACGATCGGAGTGTTCCTGTTCGGCCTGCTGCTGGGCCGCAGCGCCCTCGGCGCGCCCTACCTGTCGGTGTCGATGACGCTGTTCGTGGTGGCGGCCGTCCTGCTGGTGATCGTCGAGCGGGACCAGCGCACGGCGATCGAGGCGCTGTCCACCGAGTCGCCGGCGGACGACGCCAAGGTGCAGACCGGGCGGATCGCCGCGCTCGGCGGGATCAGCGCGCTGATCTGGCTCGTCATCCTCTTCCTGATGGTCTTCTTCAACCCCTGACGCTACTGGTCTAGCCTGATACACCGGTAGCACGCCTGGCCCGGCGTCTCTCCGTGAGACGCCGGGCCTTGGCCTGCGACCCGCAGTCGGCCATCGCGCACCAGCGGCGCGAGCCGTTGCGGCTGTGGTCGAGGAACAGCCAGCCACACCCGCCCTCCGCCAGGGGGCACACCCGCAGCCGCCGCAGGTCGGCCGTGGACAGGAACTCCACGGCCGCGTGGGCGAGCCGGTCCGGCACCAGGAGGGCGGGACTGGTGCCCACCAGCAGGCGGACCACCCGGCCCGGGGCGGTCTCGGGAGCGGGCGGGGCACTCCCGGGGACAAGCGGGGCGCTCCCGGGAACGGGCGGGGAGCTCTCGGGAACAGGCGAGGCGCTCGCAGGGACAAGCTGGGCACTGCCGGGGACAAGCGGGGCGCCCTCGGGGACAGGCAGGGCGGTGTCGGGGACAGGCAGGGCGGTGTCGGGGACAGCCAGGGCGGTGTCGGGGACGAGAGCCGAGCGCGCCGCGGCGCCCGCCCACCGCAGCCCGAGCCGTTCCAGCGCCGCGACCACCTCGGATTCCGCGCTCGGACGGCTTCCGGGGGCCGCTTCCGGCGAAGACGCCGCCGGTATGCCGGCCGCCGGTATGCCGGCCGCCGGCACCCCGACCCCCTGCGCCCCGACCCCCTGCGCCCCGGCCGCCGGCAGGCCGGCCGCCAGCACGGTGTAGACGGACTCCCGGATCTCCAGGGCGGCGTGCCACGCCTGGGCGGCGGACGAGGGGACGGCCGACCAGGCGGCCGCCACCGCCCGCGCCTCCTCGGCGTCGGCGACTCCCGCGCGCTCCGCCCACGCCAGCAGGGCGGCGGGGCCGGGCAGGTACTCGTGATGCTCGGACCCGCCGGGCACCCGAGGCGCCACCGTGTTGACCAGGTCGAGCGCGAGATGTCCGCCGACGATGCGCGGATCACCGTTGTGGGCCTCAGTCACGCATGTCATGCTACCAGTAAAGAGAGTTTTACCGGTAGCAGATGGAGGACACATGACGCCCTTACCGGGACGCCGGGAGAAGTGGGCGCTCGCCGCCCTCTCCGTGGCCTGCTTCGCCTACGTCACCACGGAGGTCCTGCCGATCGGGCTGCTCACCGTGATCGCGCACGATCTGCGCAGATCCCCGTCCGAGACCGGGTTCCTCGTCACCGGATACGCCGCCGTCGTGGTGCTGGCGTCGCTGCCGCTCACCCGGCTCACGCGGCGGGTGCCCCGGCGCGCCCTGCTCACCGCCACCCTGGGGGTGCTCGTGCTGGGCTCCCTGCTCACCGCCGTCGCGCCCGGCTACCCGGTCCTGCTCGGGGGGCGGCTGCTGATCGCGCTGACCCAGGCGCTCTTCTGGTCGGTCGTCGCCCCGACGGCCACCGCGATGTTCCCCCCTGCCGTACGCGGACGCGTGGTCGCCCGGATGGCGATCGGCAACGCGCTCGCGCCCGTCCTCGGCGTCCCCGCCGGGACGTGGCTCGGGCAGCAGGCGGGCTGGCGGGTGGCGCTCGCGGCGCTCGCGGTCCTCGGGCTCGTCACCTGCGTCACGGTGGCCACGCTCCTGCCCCCGGCCGCCGCCGGGCCGGGAGGCGAGGACGGCGGGCAGGTGGGCCGAGCCCCCGCGCCCGACCTCGGGCGGTACGTGACCCTCGTCGTCGCCACGGTCGTCGGCGTGACCGGCTTTTTCACGGCGTACACGTACATCACGCCGTACCTGCTTGAAGTGGGGGATTTCGCGCCGGGCTCGCTGAGCCCGCTGCTGCTCGCGGGCGGGGTGGCCGGGGTCACCGGCACCGTGCTGGTGGGCCGGGCGCTCGACCGGAGCCCCAGGGGCGCGCTGCTGACGCCGCTCGCCGTGATCACCTGCGCGTTGCTCGGCCTCCACGCCTTCGGCGCCGTCAAGGCCGCGACCGTCGTCTGCCTCTGCCTGGCGGGCATGGCCTTCAGCGCCCTCGCCGCCGCGATCCAGAACCGTACGCTCCAGATCGCCCCCGGCGGCACCGACCTCGCCTCCGCGGGGACGAGTTCGGCGTTCAACGTCGGGATCGCCGCCGGGTCGATGCTCGGCGGCGCGCTGATCGAGGGGCCCGGTGTCCACAGCGTGACCCTCGCCGGGGCGGTCCTGGCCGCCGTCGCGCTCGCCGCGCTGCTCGGCGAGCCCTGGGCGGCGACGGGCGCGCGATCGGCGCGCGGGCGGGCGCCGGGCCGCCGGACCCGGTCGGCGAAACCGGCCGGGCGGACCCCCTCCCACACCTCCGCCTAGAAGAATCGGCGTGGATGGGGCGACGACGCTGCGAGGCGCCGTGGGCCACGTGCGGCAGAACTCAGCCCAGGGCTTGGGAGAGGTCCGCGAGCAGGTCGTCGATGCTCTCGATGCCGACCGACAGGCGCACCAGGTCGGCGGGAACCTCCAGCGGCGACCCCGCGGCGGAGGCGTGGGTCATCCGCCCGGGGTGCTCGATCAGCGACTCGACGCCGCCGAGGGACTCCCCGAGCGTGAACAGGCGGGCCCGGTCGCAGACCGCGACGGCCGCCTCCTCGCCGCCCTCGACCCGGAAGGACACCATCCCGCCGAAACGCCGCATCTGCTTGGCCGCGACCTCGTGACCCGGGTGCTCGGGCAGGCCGGGGTAGAGGACCTGGACGACCTTCGGGTGCGACAGCAGCAGGTCGGCCACCCGCTCGGCGTTGTCGCAGTGCCGGTCCATGCGGATGCCCAGCGTCTTGAGCCCGCGCAGGGTGAGCCAGGCGTCGAACGGCCCGGCCACGGCGCCCATGGCGTTCTGGTGGTAGGCGAGCCGCTCGCCGAGGTCCGCCGACCGGGTCACCAGCGCCCCGCCGACCACGTCGGAGTGGCCGCCGACGTACTTGGTCGTCGAGTGGACCACCACGTCCGCGCCGAGGCCGAGCGGCTGCTGCAGGTACGGCGAGGCGAAGGTGTTGTCCACGACGAGCAGCGCGCCCGCGTCGTGCGCGACGTTCGCCAGCGCGGCGATGTCCGCGACGTTTAGCAGGGGGTTCGTGGGGGTCTCCACCCAGATCGCCCGCGTCCGCGGCTGTACGGCGGCGCGCACCGCGTCCACGTCTCCGAGCGGCACCGGGTCGAAGGTGACCCCCCACTCCTCCAGCACCCGGGCGAACAGCCGGTAGGTTCCGCCGTACGCGTCGTCCGGGATCACCACGTGGTCGCCCGGCTTGCAGACGGCGCGCAGCAGCGTGTCCTCCGCGGCCAGGCCCGACGCGAAGGCCAGCCCGCGCACGCCTCCCTCGACGGCGGCCAGCGCCTCCTCCAGGGCGGTCCTGGTGGGGTTGGCCGACCGGCTGTACTCGTATCCCGCCCGCAGGCCGCCCACGCCGTCCTGCTTGTAGGTGGAAACGGCATATATGGGAGGCACGACGGCGCCCGTGTAGGGGTCGGCCTCCTGGCCCGCGTGGATGGCGAGTGTCTCGAAACCATGGTTCATGGGGTCGAGCGTAGCCGCCCGTCCCGCCTGGTCCCGGCGGGCGCGTCAGTGGCTGACACACAGATGGCCGAGGGCCGGCCCAGGGGCCGGCCCGCTGGCCGGCTCAGTGGTTGGCGAGGAAGGCCAGCAGGTCCTGACGGGTGACCATGCCCACCGGCTTGCCGTCGTCGAGGACCACCGCGGCGTCGGCCTTCTCCAGCGCCTCGACCGCGCGGGCCACCGGCTCGCCATAGCCGATCATCGGCAGCGGCGCGGACATGTGGCCGCCGATCTCGTCCTCCGACCGCACCCGGCCGCGGTACAGGCCGTCCAGCAGGTCGCGTTCGACGATCGAGCCGACGACCTCCGCCGCCATGACCGGCGGCTCCTCCTTCATGACCGGGAGCTGGGAGACGTTGTACTCCCGCATGATCGAGATCGCGGTGCCGACCGACTCGTGCGGGTGGACGTGCACGAACTCGGGCAGCCCGGACGACTTGCGGCCCAGCACGTCGCCGACCAGGCCCTCCTCGCTCGTCTCGGTGAGGAAGCCGTAGTCCGCCATCCACTCGTCGTTGAAGATCTTCGACAGGTAGCCGCGGCCACCGTCCGGCAGCAGCACGACCACGACGTCGTCCGGCCCGGCCGCCTGGGCCACCCGCACCGCCGCGACCACCGCCATGCCGCACGAGCCGCCGACGAGCAGCGCCTCCTCCCGGGCGAGCCTGCGGGTCATGCCGAACGAGTCCTTGTCGGAGACCGCGATGATCTCGTCGCAGATCGTGGTGTCGTAGGTCGCGGGCCAGATGTCCTCGCCGACGCCCTCCACCAGGTACGGCCGGCCGGTGCCGCCCGAGTAGACCGACCCCACCGGATCGGCGCCGATGATCTTCACCCGGCCGTCGGAGATCTCCTTCAGGTACTTACCCGTCCCACTGATGGTCCCCCCGGTGCCGATACCGGCGACGAAGTGGGTGATCCTGCCCTCGGTCTGCTCCCAGATCTCCGGGCCGGTGGAGAGGTAGTGGCTCTCCGGGTTCCCGGGGTTGGAGTACTGGTCGGGCTTCCAGGCGTTCGGGACCTCGCGGGCCAGCCGGTCCGACACCGAGTAGTACGAGTCGGGGTGGTCCGGCGAGACGGCGGTCGGGCAGACGACCACCTCCGCGCCGTACGCCCGGAGCACGTTGACCTTGTCCTGGGCGACCTTGTCCGGGCAGACGAACAGGCAGCGGTAGCCCTTCTCCTGCGCCACGATGGCCAGGCCCACGCCGGTGTTGCCGGAGGTCGGCTCGACGATCGTGCCGCCGGGTTTGAGCGCGCCGCTCCGCTCGGCCGCCTCGATCATCCGCACCGCGATGCGGTCCTTCACCGAGCCGCCGGGGTTGAAGTACTCCACCTTGGCCAGCACCTGGGCGGGCGCGCCCGCCGTGACCTTGCGCAACCGGACGAGCGGGGTGTTCCCCATCAGCTCGATCAGCGAGTCGTGTACGCGCACCGCGAGGACCACCTTGTCCGCCCGAGGCCTGTCGGCCGTCTTCACGCCGGGGGTCCGTAGGGGTGGCCGGACCTCGGCGTGTCTCCTACCTTCAAACCGTACCGTCAGGTTCCACACCGTACCGTGAGGGTGAGGGCCGGTGATTCCGACATCCGGCACGACGCGGGCCGCGCGGCGCATGGCGACCGCCGCCGCCCTGGGCGGGGGCGGCCTCACCGCCCTGGGAGCGATCACGTACGGCCTGCTCTTCGCCGAGGCCGCCGTCGCCCGCCGCATCGTGGGACAGCCGCACGGCCTCGACGGCCCCGACGCCGACGGCCTGTACGGCGCCTATCCCGGGGAGCCGATCCGGATGGCCGTGCTCGGCGACTCGACCTCGGTCGGTCTCGGCATGACCCGCCCCCAGGAGACCCCCGGCGTACTGATCGCGTACGGCCTCGCCGAGGTGGCCGAGCGGCCGGTGCGCCTCACCGTGGCCGGGCGGTCGGGGGCCTCCTCCGCCTGCCTCGGCGGCCAGGTGGATCGCGTGCTGGAGACCCGCCCGGAGATCGCGATCATCTTCGTGGGGGCCAACGACGTGACCACGGCGACCCCGCCGGCCCGGGCCGTACAGCACCTGCGGGAGGCGGTGGGCAGGCTGCGCGAGGCCGGAGCGGAGGTGGTCGTGGGCACCTGCCCCGACCTCGGCACCGTGCGCCCGATCGCCCAGCCCCTGCGCTGGGTCACCCGGCGCTGGTCGCGCCGGCTCGCCGCGGCCCAGACGGTCGCCGTCGTCGAGACGGGCGGGCGGACCGTCGCGTTCGCCGACCTGCTCGGACCCGAGTTCGAGGCCAACCCGGCCGAGATGTTCGGACCTGATCGTTTTCATCCATCTGCCCGAGGTTACCTACAGGCCGCGTACGCAGTGCTACCGTCTGTATGCACCGCGTTGGGGTTGTGGCCCGAGCCGGAACCCGTACGCGTCGAAGGATCGCAACACCTCTTGGCCGCAATGGCCGTGGAGGAGCCCGGCACCGAGGTCACCGCGACCCGTGTCGCCGGCCGGGCGGTCGGCCCCCATGGACGGTGGGCGACGCTGCTCCGCCGGAGACCCGGGCCGCTTCCGAACGCCTAGGGCCGGTCACCTCCTGCGGCCGGGCCATCACCCCCTGTAGGAGCGAAATGATCCGGCCCCAGCCAGCCCACCTGAGACCCGCTCTGGCGCTCGCGGCGAGCGCCCTGCTGACCGGCGCCGCCCTCACCGGCTGCTCCGGCGGCGGCGACGCCGCCGCGAAGGACCGTCCGGCCTGGCACAACACGCAGGTGAACGCGGTCAGCCGGGCCACCACGGGTGGCGGCGTCGCGGCCGCCACCTCCATGCGGCCCGACGGCACGCTGGAGACCGTCGCCCTCGACCTGTCCACCGGCCGTCGCCTGTGGACGCACCCGGCGACGATGGTCGGACGGCTGCCGGGGATGGGGGTGCAGGCCCCCGCCACCGTCGAGACCGGCGTCGGCCAGGCCGTGGTGGTCACGCTCGACCCCTCCGGCGGGAAGAACGCCGTCCTCGTCGCCAGGGACGGGCGCACCGGGCGGCAGAAGTGGACCAGGCCGATGCGGTCCACCTTCGGGCCGCAGCGCTGCGGGCCGTACGTCTGCGTCTCCGAGGACACCGAGCTCGCCTCGGCCCGCGTCGTGGTGCTGAACCCGCGCGACGGCGCGCTGATGTGGCGCCTGCCCGGCATCGCCGAGGTCGAGTGGTCCGACCCGACCAGGGTGGTGCTGCTCAGGCTGGCCTCGCATCCGGTGCTGGAGGCGCGCACGCTGAAGGACGGCAAGGCCGTCTGGCAGTTGCCGATCGAGGACGCCCTCGGCCCCGGCGTCGACCTGAGCGGAGGCTGGGCCTTCGGCGCGACCGGCGACAAGATCGTCGGGTACGTCGCGCCGTACACCAACCCGCAGACCAAGCAGACCTCGGCGTTCGGCCTGTTCTCGGCGCGCCTCACCGACGGGGCCGTCGACTGGATGCGGCCGTCCGTCGTCCGCGTCTACCCCAGCGGCAACCCCGCGTACGCGCCGATCGTCCGGCCGGTGGACGAGCAGGGCCAGTACGGCGGGTTCGCCCGGCTCGACGCCGAGAGCGGGCGGGTCCTGGGGCAGATCACCCCCGCCCAGGTGCCGGGATCGGGCTGGTGGCTGGCCTTCCCCCGGGACATGGACCGGCTCGGCTTCCTCAAGCGCGACGCCCCAGGCTCGGTCTTCGACCTCAGCACCGGAGAGCCGACCCCCGTCAGCGGCGCGAGCGGGTGGTCGTTCTGCGTCACCGACCCCAAGCCGCTGCCGCTGCGCGGCATGATCCCGGGGTTCTACTCGATCGCGGCGCTGTGCGAGTTCGATCTCGCCACGGGCCGGCGCAAGAGCTCCTCCGCCGCGCCGCCCTCCTGGTTCACCGGCAGCCAGAACGGCTGGCGCCTGTGGCGCGACGAGAAGGGCGGCCTCCACGCCGTCAACGACCACACCACCACCGCCCCCGGCATGTACGGGTAGGCGGGGCGTGGCGGGCGGCGTACCGGAGGGTAACCTCCGGGAAGGAGGCCCCGCGAACCCTGGGTGCAGGGGCACGAGTTCAGGCAGGAGAGTCACATGCCCGAGGCAGTCATCGTGGCGACCGCGCGGTCGCCGATCGGCCGCGCCTTCAAGGGGTCACTCAAGGACATCCGTCCCGACGACCTGACCGTGCAGATGGTCCGCGCCGCGCTGGCGAAGGTGCCGCAGCTCGACCCGGCCGACATCGACGACCTCATGCTGGGCTGCGGTCTTCCGGGCGGCGAGCAGGGCCACAACCTGGGCCGGGTGGTGTCGGTGCTGCTCGGCCTGGACAACGTGCCGGGCACCACCGTGACCCGCTACTGCTCCTCCTCGCTCCAGACGACCCGGATGGCGTTCCACGCCATCCGGGCAGGAGAGGGCGACGTGTTCGTCTCGGCGGGCGTCGAGACCGTCTCCCGCTTCGGGAACGGCAGCTCGGACCTGCCCGACGCGCAGAACCCGCTGTTCGACGAGGCCAAGGCCCGGACGGAGGAGACCGCGAAGGGCGGGGGCCCGGTGTGGCACGACCCGCGTGCGGACGGCGCGCTGCCCGACGTCTACATCGCGATGGGACAGACCGCCGAGAACGTGGCCGCCCTTAAGGGCGTCTCGCGGCGCGAGCAGGACGAGTTCGGCGTGCGGTCGCAGAACCTCGCGGAGAAGGCCATCGCCAACGGCTTCTGGGACGGCGACATCACGCCGGTCACGCTGCCCGACGGCACCGTGGTGAGCAAGGACGACGGCCCCAGGGCCGGCACGACGTACGAGGCGGTCGCGCAGCTCAAGCCGGTCTTCCGGCCGGACGGCACGGTGACGGCGGGCAACTGCTGCCCGCTGAACGACGGCGCCGCCGCGGTGATCGTCATGAGTGACGTCAAGGCGGCCCAGCTGGGCATC
Organism: Microbispora triticiradicis; assembly: GCF_005864065.1. Lineage (NCBI taxonomy): Bacteria > Bacillati > Actinomycetota > Actinomycetes > Streptosporangiales > Streptosporangiaceae > Microbispora > Microbispora triticiradicis. The sequence continues at coordinate 60,029 of NZ_VANP01000008.1, forward strand.
ACGCCGCTCGCCCGGATCGTGTCGACCGGCGTCACGGGCCTGTCCCCCGAGATCATGGGCCTCGGCCCGATCGAGGCGTCGCGCCAGGCCCTCACCCGTGCCGGCATGTCGATCGACGACGTGGACCTGATCGAGATCAACGAGGCGTTCGCCGCCCAGGTGATCCCCTCCTACCGCGAGCTCGGCATCGACATCGACCGGCTCAACGTCAACGGCGGGGCGATCGCGGTGGGCCACCCGTTCGGCATGACCGGCGCCCGCATCACCTCCACGCTGGTCAACAGCCTGCGGTTCCACGACAGGTCGATCGGCCTGGAGACCATGTGCGTCGGCGGCGGCCAGGGCATGGCGATGGTGCTGGAGCGGCTGTCCTGAACGTGACCCCCGCGCCGGGACCGGCCCGGCGCGGGCGGCCACACGGGGTGGTCAGCCGTGGTGGTCGGGACCGGCGCGGGTGGGCTCGATGCGGATGATCACGCGCTTGTCCCGGACCATCGCCTCGCGGTAGTCGTCCCAGTCCGGGTGCTCCCCGCTGATGTCGCGGTAGTACCGGACCAGCGGCTCCATCGCCTCGGGCAGCGGGACGACCTCCGCCTTGCCCTCGATCTGGATCCACGCGCCGAAGAACGCGTCGGTCGTCACGGTCAGCACGACCTGGGGGTTGTTGCGGAGGTTGCGGGTCTTCACGGCGGTCTCGCGGCTGCTGACCACGATGTGGCCGTCCTCGTCACAGCCGACGGTGACCGGGGAGGTCTGCGGGCGTCCGTCCGGATGCCAGGTCAGCATGACCGCTCGGTGGTTGTTCCTGACGAACTCACGCGCCTTGTCGAGATCCATGAAGACAATGATGCGCCCGCACCTGACCGGTGCGGGCGCGTTTCTGCTTGTGCGGGCCGATCGCTAGAAGCGCCGGCGCCGCTCGTGCTCGCGGACGATCGCGGCGGCGTAGCCGTGGCTCAGCCCGTGCTCGTCGGCGAGCCAGTTGGCCCGCTCCTCACAGCGCAGGAACGACGGACCGTTGTCGATGGCTTCGAACCACTCGGGGAGTTCACGCCCGGTTATGGACGGGACGCGGGCGATCAGCTTGGTCTGGGTCTCCGGTGAGTGGTTCAACGACATGGGCACCTCCACGGAAAAGGCTGCTTTGTGTCACAGTGCATCACCGGTCCGCGCTTGACAAGCCCCCAACGGCATCGTTTTGTTACAGGATGTTGATCCAAACTTACAGAACCGATCACCGAATCCTGCTATAGCACCAAAAAGGGAGCGCCGCTCCGGGAGGAACGGCGCCCTGCTCACCCCGCGATCGGGAGGTGCCCGGTGGACCTTCGGCAGGTCCCGCGGACACCGGCTAGTCGTTGTTCGTGAAGTAGCTGATGAACCGGAGGATCTCCAGGTAGAGCCAGACGAGGCTCAGCGTCAGGCCGAACGCCATCAGCCAGGAGTAGCGCTCCGGCACGCCGGCCCGCACCCCCTGCTCGATCTCGCTGAAGTCGAGCAGCAGGAAGAAGCAGCCCAGCAGGATCATGCCGACGCTGAAGACGTAGCCCAGCGGGCCGGCTTCGCGCAGGCCCAGGCCACCGCTGACGAAGATGCTCGCGATCCAGTTGATCAGCATCAGGCCGATCGCCCCGAACGCGGCGGCGACCACGAACTTGGCGAACTTCGGCGTCGGCCGGAAGATCTTCAGCGCGTACACCGCGAGCGTGCCGCCGAAGGCGAGCATAGTGCCGAGCACCGCCTGCAGGACGATGCCGTTGTACACCGTCTCGTACATGTGGCTCAGCACGCCGATGGCGATGCCGTAGCAGAGGGAGTAGCCGAGGATCAGCGCCGGGTTCGTGCTCTGCTTGAACGACACGATGAGCCCGAGGATCAGGCCCACGATCATCGCGGGTGCCGCGAGCCCCCAGCCGACGTTGAAGTACCACGCCAGGGCAGCCGAGACGACGAGCGTGCCGAGCGTCATGAAGCCGCGCATCACGACGTCGTCAATCGTCATGGCGCGCGCCGCCGGCGGAGCGTAGGAGGGGGCGGCGTACATGTCGTTCAGTTCGTGCACGCTGGGCGTCGGGCCGGTCCACGTCTGCTGACCAGCCGGACCGCGCCGACTGAATATCGGGTTCTTGCTCTCCATCCGCTTCCTCCAGGACGCGACTTGCCGATCAGCCGCTGGGGCGGCCAGTGGGGACATGCCCGGGGAGCGGTGTTCCTCGAACGTGTCTCGCATGGAACGCCACCCCGCCACAATGGCAACGTTCGGCCCCCCGGCGGGGTTCCCGCCACCTGGTAAGGAAAAAAGCCGGGACTCCCGGTCGGGTCAGAGCCGGGCGAACCAGTCCCGTACGGCCTGCCGCCCTCCCCCGCCGAGCGCCGCCATCAGCGCGTACCGTGCCTTGACCGGTGCGAGCCCCCGGGCTCCGATCGCGCCGACCTTCGCCGCGAGCCCGTAGCCGGGCGGCAGGGCCTCCAGGGGAACCGCCCGGGTGCGGCACCGCGAGGCGACCACCACCGGGATGTCCCACTCCGCCAGTTCGCTGATCGTCGTGAAAAGCCCGACGGGGACGTTCCCGGCGCCGGTGCCCTCCAGCACGACCCCCCTGGCCCCGGCGTCCACGACGGCCGTGAGGAGCACCGGATCCATCTCCGGGTAGGTCTTGACCAGTGCCACGTTCGTCTCCGGCTCCCCCTCCGGCTCCGGAGGCCGGGGCGGCGGCGCGGCGCACATCTCGGCCCCGCCGTCCGCGACCCGGCCGAGCACCGGCGCGGGAGCGGACGAAAGAGCCGTCACCGCCGTCGCGTCGGCCATGGTCACCCAGCGGGCCGCGTGCAGTTCGTCACCGGCGCACACCACCGCGCCCACGCCTCGCAGAGCGGGGTCGGCCGCGGCGACCAGGGACGACGCGAGGTTGCGCGGTCCGTCACTCGACAACGCGTCGAGCGGCCGTACGGCCCCGGTGAACACGATGCCGCCCCGGTGCGCGGCCTGTCCCGCGAGGAGGTCGGTGAGGAAGGCGGTCTCCTCGACGGTGTCCAGGCCGTGGGTGACGACCACGCCGTCGAACCCCTCGTCGAGCAGGGCCGTACGCACCCGCCGGGCCAGCGACAGCATCGTGGCGGGCGAGGTGTCCCAGCTCGGCTCGGCCCGCACGTCCTCGGTGACGACCTCCAGGCCGAGATCCGCACCGAGATCCGGGCGGGGGCCTGCGCCGAGATCCGCACCGAGGTACGCACCGAGGTCCCCGGCGCTGCCGCGCGCGAGGTCGGCACCGGGGTCGGTCGCGGGATTCGCGCCGGGATCCGCGCCGAGGCCGCGGGACACGGCGGCCAGCAGGTCGTCCGCCGTCGCCAGTCCCGGCCGCGAGGTCCGCCGGGCGTACGCCATGACGTCGCCTGTGGCGACCAGCAACACCCGTGCGGTCACGGCGTCTCGTCCTCGGCCGATTCGGCCACACCGGCGTGCCGCTCCAGACGTTCGACGCGTTCGAGGAGCGGCGCGATCTCCCGGCGGACCATGGCCGCCACCATCTGGACCGCTTCCCGGATCTGCGCCGCATCACCTGCCGCCGCGCCACCGCCCTGCGCCGCACCACCTGCCCCCGCGCCACCGCCCTGCGCCGCACCACCTGCCGCCGCGCCACCGCCCTGTGCCGCCGCACCGCCCTGTCCCGTGCCGCCCTGTACGGAGCCCGCGGCTTCCTGCGCCTGCGCCCGCAGGTGGACGTAGCCGGCGAGCGCCGCGACGACCGTACGGCGGGTGAGGCGGGGCTCGGCTCCCCGCGCCCGCAGCACCTCCCCGGCGATCCCCTCCGGCTCGGCGGCCAGGCCGAGCAGCAGGTGCTCACACCCGATGTAGTTGTGCCCGAGCGACTGGGCCTCGGCGACCGCCAGTTCCAGGGCGTTTGCCGCCAGGGCGTCGAACCGGCCGGGCCCGGCGGCCGGTTCACCGCCCTCCTCCCGCGCGGGCTCCTCACCCGTCTCGGGCCCGCTCTCCCCGGCCTGCCCGGCCCCGGAGCGTACGGCGGGGCGGCGGGCCGCCAGGTCGCGCTCGACCAGCGCGGGCTCGATCTCCATCGCCCGCAGGACGTGCAGCGCCAGGTTGGTGCCCTCGGCCAGCATCGCCGCCAGCAGGTGCTCGGTACCGACTCCGGGGGCGCCCTCACCCCGGGCGCGCTCCAGCGCGAGCCGGAAGACCGCGCGGGTCCGCGGCGTGAAGTGCGACAACCGCGGATCGTCGATCTCCAGATCGCCGAGGATGCTCTCCCGGATGGCCGTCACCCGCCGTACGGCCTGCTCCAGTGCCCGCTGGCAGATCGCGGACACCGGCAGGGAGGCCTCCTTCACCGCCTCCGCCAGATCATCGGGCAGATACACATTGATTTTCGGCATAACCCCCTTGTACCCCCATAGGGGTTACATGTCCACCCCGAGCAACGCCCTGGCCCGTGGGTGGAGACCGTCTGAGGCGGGGCCGGCGTTCCGCCTCGGTCTGCTGGAAGAGGAACTGCCGAAAGGAACCGTCTGGTTCACCGCGACCACCTGATTACAGGGGAAGGGCGGATACCCAGCGGCATTCCGGCCCAGAGGATTTGTCTACTCAAGAGTTCGCGCCGACGCGGGCACACCAGGGGCACGGCTTCTGTGTGGACGTTCGAATTCGGCCGAAGTCGGCCAGGCGGTGACGATCGGCCCGTGGGCGCGCTCCCGCAGGTCACGGGCTTGTTGGGCGAGGCGGCACTCGGTGCCCCCGGTGGGACTCGAACCCACACCACAGCCCTTTTAAGGGGCTTGCCTCTGCCATTGGGCTACGGGGGCGCCGCGATCATATGTCACGGATCACTCCTCTGTAAGCAAGTTACGTCTTACGCGGCTTGTCCCCCTTTCCACGGCCGGTGAACGGCGCCCGTGGCCGCCTGCCGGTCAAGGAACGGGAGAGCCTCCGGGAGCGCCCGGCCGCGATCGGGCCGCGGTCACGCCTCCATGACACCACCTGTCGTGGCCGTGGAGATCGCGAAAACGGCCCGGCGGTGAGCGCCGGGCCGTACCGCACCGAGGGCCGGGCGCCTCCGTGGCGGCGCCCGGCCGGGGACTCAGCGCTTGAGCCCGCTCTTGGCGGCGGCCCGGAACTCGTCGCGCGGGTGCTCGATCTCGCCCAGGGAGACGGTCTCCCGCCTGAAGAACAGCGACAGCGTCCAGTCCATGACCACGCGGACCTTGCGGTTCACGGTGGGCACCCGCGACAGGTGGTAGGTGCGGTGCATGAACCAGGCGGGGAGGCCGCGCAGCTTGATGCCGTAGACGTTGGCGACGCCCCGGTGGAGGCCCAGGCCCGCGACCGACCCGACGTACTTGTGCCGGTAGTCCTTCAGTTCCTCCCCGCGCAGGTACGCGGTGATGTTGTCGCCCAGGACCCGGGCCTGCCGTACGGCGTGCTGGGCGTTGGGGGCGCAGAACTGGCCGGGGTTCGTCACGTCGGGCACGCCCGCGATGTCACCGGCGGCGAAGGCGCCCTTGACGCCCGCGACGGTCAGGCGGGTGGTGGTCTTGATCCGGCCGCGCTCGTCGAGCGGCAGGTCGGTGGAGTTGACGATCGGGCTGGGCTTGACGCCCGCGGTCCAGACGATCGTGGCCGACTCGAACTCGTCGCCGTCGGAGGTCTTGACCAGGCCGCCCTCGCAGGACTGCAGGAACGTCTCCATCTTGAGCTCGATGCCGCGCTCGCGGAGCTGCTCGGCGGTCCACTCGCCCATCTCGGGGCCGACCTCGGGGAGGATGCGGTTGGATGCCTCGATGAGGACCCAGCGCAGGTCCTTCTTGTCGATGCCCGGGTAGTACCTGATCGCGTCCTCGGTCATGTCCTCCAGCTCGGCGAGCGCCTCGATGCCCGCGAAGCCGCCGCCGACCACGACGAAGGTGAGCGCCCGGCGGCGCACGTCCTCGTCCTCGGCCGAGTCGGCGCGGTCGAGGAGGGAGATGACCCGGTTGCGCAGCGCGATGGCCTCGCCGACCGTCTTGAAGCCGATGGCCGCGTCCTCCAGGCCGGGGATCGGCAGCGTCCGCGAGATCGACCCGGCGGCCATGACGATGACGTCGTACTCGATCTCCCTCGACTCGCCCGCCGGGGGTTCGAAGGTGACCGTACGGGCCTCGTGGTGCACCTTGGAGACCTTGCCGTTGAGGATGCGGACCTTCGGCAGCACCCGGCGCAGCGGCGCCACGACGTGGCGCGGCGAGATGTTGCCGGCCGCGGCCTCGGGCAGGAACGGCTGGTAGGTCATGTACGACTGCGGGTCGATGAGCGTGATCCGCACGCTGCCGTCACGGAGCTCACGGCGGAGCGTGCGCTGGAGACGAAGAGCCGAGTAGAGGCCCACGTATCCACCGCCGACGATGACGATGTGCTGCGGCTTGCGGTCTGCCACGATGCCCTCCAAGGCTTGTGAAACCATTCACAAGCTTACGTCACAGGTTGGCCACGAAGCCAATGCGCAAGGGCCGAAGGTCGAGTGATTTTCCCCACTTGGTCACTCACTGGCGATGTTGCGGCAAAAATTCCCGTGAAATTCCGGGAGTGAGCCGGTTCACACTCGTGAATCCGTTCACAAGGCCTGATCAGGCGGTGGCGCCGAGTGCGGCGGCGCGGGCGAAAACCGCGTCGAGCATCTCCGCCGTGACCCGGCCGGTGAAGGTGTTCTGCTGGCTGGGGTGGTAGCAGCCGATGAGCGTGACGGGCGCCGCGCCGTGGACGAGCGGCACCTCCACTGCGTGCCCGAACGCGGGCCTGCGGGACGGCAGGGTGAACCCCGCCGCGCGCAGCGCGGGCCAGACCGCCTGCCAGGCGAAGCCGCCAAGGGCCACGACCACCCGGGTCGTTCCCGCGACCAGCGCCAGTTCCGCGGCGAGCCAGGGGAAGCAGGTGTCGCGCTCTTCGGGGGTCGGCTTGTTGGCGGGCGGCGCGCAGCGCACGGCCGCCATCATCCGGGCCCCGATCAGCCGCTGGCCGTCGCCCGCGTGGACGCTGGTCTCTTTCAAGGCGAGCCCGGTGCGGTGCAGCGAGGCGAACAGCCAGTCGCCGCTGCGGTCGCCGGTGAAGATCCGCCCGGTACGGTTGCCTCCGTGCGCGGCGGGGGCCAGGCCCACGATGAGCGTGTGCGGCGCGTCGTCGCCCCAGCCCGCGATCGGCCGGCCCCAGTAGGTCTCGTCCGCGAACGCCCGCCGCCTGACGTCGGCGACCTCCTCCCGCCATTCGACGAGCCGGGGGCAGGCCCGGCACACCGACTGCATGGCCGTCAGGTCCGCGAGCGTACGGCTCTCGGCCGCCAGCTTGGCGACCTCGTGGGCGTCACGGGCGACGGGGGTGCCGGGGCCGGCAGGGTCGCCCGGCCAGCCGGAACCGGGAGGAACGAAGCTCATGAACCGATCGTGCCAGGTGGACGGGCATGCGTCGGTCAGAAGCGAGCTCTCACGAGGCCCGCGACCGCCAGGCACGACGCCCGCGACCGCCGGGCGCGACGCCTGGGACGGCCGGGCGCGACGCCTGGGAACCGGCACGCTCGGCCCGCGTGAGCGCGGGTTCAGGAGGTCGCGCACCGAGCAAGATTCCGATCTTTTTCGCGGCGGCGGAGGTGGGTACGTATCGGCCCGTGTCCACCGACTCATGCCCCCCGCTGTTCGGCCCCGCCTTCGACGCCGACCCCTACCCCGCCTTCGACTGGCTGCGGCGCAACGCGCCGATCAGCCGCGTGCCGCTGCCCGGCTGCGAGGCATGGCTGGTCACGCGGTACGAGGACGCCGTCGCCACGCTGACCCACCCGTCGCTCGCCAAGGATCCGGCCGCCGGTTCGCCGGAGTGGCAGGCGGCCGGTCTCGGCCTGCCCCTCGATCACCGGCCGTCGCTCGCCCGGCACATGATCAACGCGGACGGGGCCGACCACGCGCGGCTGCGCCGTCTCGTGAGTGCGGCCTTCACGCCCCGGCGGATCGCGGGGCTGCGGGCCCGGGCACTGGAGATCACCGACGACCTCCTCGACCGTCTTGACGGCCCGGAGGCGGACCTGGTCACCGGCCTCGCCTATCCCTTGCCGATCGCGATCATCTGCGACCTGCTCGGAGTGCCCGAGGAGGACCGGGCCGTCTTCCACCGGCACGCCTCCGTGATCGACTCCGCGGCGGCGTCCGAGGTGGAGGAGATCGCCCGGGCCACCGACGGCCTGGAGGCGTTCCTGGACGACCTGGTCGAGCTCAAGCGGTCGAGGCCGGGCAACGACCTGCTCACCGACCTCGTCCGGCGGTCCAACGAGGGCGAGATCGACAAGGACGAGCTGACCTCGACCGCGTTCCTGCTGCTCGTCGCGGGTCACGAGACGACGGTGGCGCTGATCGGCAACGGCCTCCTCGCGCTGCTGCGGCATCCCGCCCAGGCCCGGGCCCTGCGCGACGATCCCGCCCTGCTGCCGGACTACATCGACGAGATGCTGCGCTACGACGGCCCCGTACGGAACGCCACCTGGCGATTCCCCACCGAGCCGGTGGTGATCGGCGGCCAGGAGATGCGGCCCGGAGAGCCGATCCTCGTCTCCCTGCTGGCCGCCAACCGGGACCCCGGCGCCTTCGCCGACCCGGACACGTTCGCGCCAGGGCGGATCGGCGAGCCGCACCTCGCCTTCGGCCGGGGCCCCCATTACTGCATCGGCGCCGCCCTGGCCAAGGTCGAAGGAGAGGCCGCGATCGGCAGGGTGCTGGAGCGCTTCCCCGATCTGACCCTCGCCGTCGACCCGGCCGAGCTGCGGTGGTGGCCGAGCATGATCATGCGCGGCCTGTTCTCGCTGCCGGTCCGGCTGCGCGCCTGACCGGTCAGTCCTCCTGGCGGCCCGGCTTCGGCTTCGTCGGGGACGGGGCCGGTGACGCGGCGGAGGGTTCGGGTGTCGGGGTCGCCTCCTCGCCCGTGCCGCCGTCGCCCGGGGTCGCCGTGACCGTGGGACCCGGCGTGGCGGTCGCGGTGGGACCCGGCGCGGCGGTGGCGGAGTCGGAGGCGGCGTTGGGGGCGCAGTCGCGCTCCCGGGCCGCCCGGGGGTCGAACGGCGTCAGCGGCAGGGGGTAGGCGTTGCGGAGCGGCGGCTCCCCCGCGCAGGGAATGACGAGCATCTGCCCGAAGTCCTCCGGCCGCAGGGTGAGCGGCCTGCCGTCCTGGTCGTAGAGGCGCACGTCGTGCAGCGGAGTGCCGTCCGCGGCGTACGGAAGGATGTTGTAGACCGGACCGGAGTCCAGGGTGGCGACACGCTCGACCATGACCCTTCCCCCCGGCCCCATGGCCGGGGCGGGACCATAGTCGAAGGACACGCTCCGGGGCGACGTGCTCGACGCGTCGGCCATGGCGGAGATCACGAGGACCACCGCCAGCACGTTGGCCCCGGCGAGCAGCGTCCGCCCCCAGCCCCTCGGCCCGCTGCGGGCGTGCCGGCCCAGCCAGACGGAGGCCCAGACGACGGTGAGGGTGAACACCCAGGCCACCAAGTCGCCGGGGACCAGCCCGGGCGAGGTCAGGGCCGCGAGCACGGCCAGTGCGATCGCGTAGCCGCGCAGCACCCACCAGGCCGGGCGCAACTCGGGGAGGAAGGCGGCCGCCTGGCGGTAGGGCGGCAGGCCCAGCATCCGGGTGTGGGCGCGCCGGGCCGCCCCGGCCGTCCTGGAGCGCAGCCGGCCGCGCCGGGTGGTCGCGGTGCCCGCCGGCCGGCCGCCGTAGGCGGCGCGCAACTCGGCGGCGTACGCCTCCGGGGCGCCGAGGCGGTCCTCCAGGGACAGTCCCGGCTCGGCCGCGACCTCCGAGATGTGGTCGTGGAGGTCCTCCAGCAGGGTCTCCCGGTCCTCCGGGGGAAGATCGGCCAGTGCCTCGCGCACGGCGTCGGCGTACGCCTTGGGCGTCAGGGGGGAGTTCATGCCGATGCGACCTCCTTCAGCAGGTCGTTCATGGTGGCGGCGAACGACGTCCAGGTCGTCGCCGAGTTCCGGAGGAGCGAGCGGCCGACGTCGTTCAGGCCGTAGTACTTGCGGTGCGGCCCCTCGTCGGAGGCGACCACGTAGGAGTTGAGCGCTCCGGCCTTGAAGAGCCGCCGCAGGGTCCCGTACACGGAGGCGTCGCCGACGTCCTCCAGCCCCGCCTCGCGCAGGCGGCGTACGACGTCGTAGCCGTAGCTGTCACGTTCGGCGAGCACCGCGAGGACGGCCAGGTCGAGGACCCCCTTGAGAAGCTGACTGCTGTCCACGCACCGCAGAGTACTACGCAATGCGTAATAGCTACAAGATCGAGCCCTGCGCATGCCGGAGCAACCGGTGCATGCCGGAGCGACCCGTGCGCCGCGGCGGCCTGTGCGGGCGGCGTGAGCGGTCAGGCCCCGCGCCCACCGGGCACGCGCCGGTCAGGGACGCGCAGACATCGCGGCGCACACGCCGGTCAGGCATGCGCGGCACACATGCCGGTCAGGCGAGCGACCAGGCGATCCCGTCGAGGATGTCGTGCTCGCTGACCACGACCTCGGCGAAGCCATACCGGCGGACGATCCGGTCGAGGATCAGCGCGCCCGCCCCGATCACGTCCACCCGGCCCGGATGCATGACCGGTACGGCCGCCCGCTCGTCGTGGGTCATGCGCAGCAGGCGTGCGGACACCTCGTGGACCCGCTCGGCGGGGATCCGCGAGTGGTGGATGCGCTCGGGGTCGTAGGCGGGCAGGTCCAGCGCGATCCCGGCGACCGTGGTGACCGAACCGGCCAGGCCGACCAGCGTCCGCGCCGTACGGACGGGGACGTGCTCCTCCACCCGGTCCATGGCCGCCTCGATGTCGGCGACGGCGGCCGTCACCTCCCCGTCCGCCGGAGGATCGGCCCGAAGGTGCCGCTCCGTGAGCCGTACGCACCCGATGTCCACGGACAGCGCGCCCTCGACGCTCCGGGAGCCGACGACGAACTCGGTGCTGCCGCCGCCGATGTCGACCACCAGGTACGGCGTCTCGGCGGCGGCGCCGGCAAGGCCCCGGGTCGCGCCGGTGAAGGACAGCCTGGCCTCCTCGTCGCCGGAGACCACCTCGGGCTCCACACCGAAGATCTCCCGCACGCCGGCCGTGAAGTCGGCCCGGTTGGCGGCGTCCCGGGTCGCCGAAGTCGCGACCACTCGGACCGGCACCGCCTCGCCCGCGGCGTGCTCCCTGATCAGCTTGGCGTACCCGCGCATGGCGGTGAACGTGCGCTCCAGCGCCTCGGGCGCGAGCCGTCCCGTCCTGTCGACGTCCTGGCCGAGCCTGACGATCTCCATCCGGCGCTCGACGTCCGTGAGGTCGTCACCGGAGATGTCCGCGATGAGGAGCCGGACCGAGTTGGTCCCGCAGTCGATCGCCGCAACCCGCCTCATACCCGGGTCCCCCCGTCGGTGTGCGTCTCCTCGTCCGTCACGCAGGGTCCGTCGGCCCACCACCGCGGCAGCGCGTCCAGGGCCTCCCGGCCGAAGGGGTTGACGCCGGGCGCGGCCAGTTCGTGCGCGACCAGCGCGTGCAGGCACTTGACCCGGCCGGGCATCCCGCCCGCGCTCTGCATGTCGCGGGGCAGCGGCTCCATGCCCTCCTCGCCGGCCGCCCGGTCGCGGCGGTCGAGGTAGTCCTCGTGGGCCGCCCGGTACGCCTCGGCCAGTTCGGGGTCCTCGGCCAGCCGGGCCTGCATCCGCTTCATCAGCCCGGACGACTCCAGCGTGCCGATGGCCGAGGCCGCCTTGGGACAGGTCAGGTAGAACAGGGTCGGGAACGGCGTGCCGTCGGGCAGCCGCGGCGCGGTCTCCAGCACGTCGGGCAGCCCGCAGGGGCACCGGTGCGCGACGGCCCGCACCCCGCGCGGGGGACGCCCGAGCTGCGCCCGCGCCGCCGCCAGGTCCGCCTGGTCCACCTGGTCCGCCACGTCGATCTCCTCGCCCTTCACCATGCCTGCCCCGATGCCCGCCCCGATGCCCGCCACGGTGCTTCGCCGCGGTGCTCCGGCACCGTGCTCCGGCCGCGGTGCCCGCGCGCCGGTCCGGACGCCGTCCGCGGTCTCATCCCACCGACGGAGCCGGGCTCTGCTGCCGCCCCGCGGACGTCGCGGGACTCGGCCGCGCCGCCGGTGCGGCGGGCCGTCCCCTGTCAGACCCTCTGTCCGCCGCCTCGAAGGACCGCCAGAGCGTGACGTACCACGCGGGCCGCTCCGGCTGCCTGCTCCCGGCCTTCGCGGCGGTGGAGCCGGCCGCCTCCTCGTCGAGCACCTGGTAGCAGTCGGCCCCCGGCTCGCAGTAGAAGAGCCGTTCCTTGGCCAGGCGCTTGATGTACTCCGGGTCCTCCAGCCGGCGGCGCCGCTCCTCCAGCTTCTGGAGCTTGCTCAGCGCGTTCGCCTGCTGCGCCTCCAGCTGGGCGATCTGCCGGCGCTGGGCGACGTACTCCCGGGCGGGGTAGGCCAGGCTCATGGCGATGGCGCACACGACGACCGCGAGGATCGCCGCGCGCCCGGTGAGCTGCGGCCGCGTCGCCGCCACCGAAACCACCCCTCCCGGTCGGTGCTCGCACAGGCCCGGTCACGCCGGGTGCGGCGCGGCGGGGTGCCGCGCCGCCCGTCCGTACGATGCCGGGCCGGGCCGCCCGCGTTCGCCGCAGGCTACCCCGTCACGCCGCCGTTATCCCTTGAAGCGCGGGAAGGCGGAGCGACCGGCGTACCGCGCCGCGTCGTCGAGCAGCTCCTCGATGCGCAGGAGCTGGTTGTACTTCGCCACGCGGTCGGAGCGGGCCGGGGCGCCGGTCTTGATCTGACCGCAGTTGGTGGCCACGGCGAGATCGGCGATCGTGGTGTCCTCGGTCTCGCCGGAGCGGTGGCTCATCATGCAGCGGTAGCCGCTGCGGTGGGCGAGGTCGACCGCGTCGAGGGTCTCCGACAGCGTGCCGATCTGGTTCACCTTCACCAGCAGGGCGTTGGCCGCGCCCTCGCCGATGCCGCGGCCGAGCCGCTCGGGGTTGGTCACGAACAGGTCGTCACCCACGAGCTGGACCTTCGCGCCGAGGGACGTGGTGATGGCCTTCCAGCCCTCCCAGTCCTCCTCGTTCAGCGGGTCCTCGATGGAGACCAGCGGGTAGGAGCGGACCAGGTCCTCGTAGAAGGAGATCAGCTCGGCGGACGACACGCCCTTGCCGTCGATCGTGTAGACGCCGTCGTTGTGGAACTCGCTCGCCGCCACGTCGAGCGCGAGCGCGATGTCCTGGCCCGGGGTGTATCCGGCCTTCTCGATCGCCACCAGGATCAGGTCGAGCGCGTCGCGGTTCGACGGCAGGTTCGGCGCGAAGCCGCCCTCGTCGCCGAGGCCGGTGGCGTAGCCCTTCTCCTTCAGCACGCCCTTGAGCGTGTGGTAGGTCTCGGCGCCCATGCGCAGCGCCTCGGAGAACGTCTCGGCCCCGATCGGCGCGATCATGAACTCCTGGATGTCCACGTTGGTGTCGGCGTGCGCGCCGCCGTTCAGGATGTTCATCATCGGCACGGGCAGGATGTGCGCGTTCGGGCCGCCGATGTACCTGAACAGGGGCAGGTCGGCGCTGTCGGCGGCGGCCTTGGCGACGGCCAGCGAGATGCCGAGGAGCGCGTTCGCCCCGAGGCGGGCCTTGTTCGGCGTGCCGTCGAGGTCGATCATCGTCTGGTCGATCAGACGCTGCTCCTCGGCGTCGAAGCCGATGATCTCGTCGGCGATCTCGTCGGTGACGCCGAGGACGGCCTTCTCGACACCCTTGCCGAGATAGCGGCTCTTGTCCCCGTCACGCAGCTCGACGGCCTCGAACTGGCCGGTGGAGGCGCCGCTCGGAACGGCGGCGCGGCCGGTGCTGTAGTCGTCCAGCAGTACCTCGACCTCGACCGTGGGGTTCCCACGGGAATCGAGGATCTCGCGGGCGGTAACGGCCTCGATGGCAGCCACGAACGCTCCTAGCAAAAAGACGGGCGGTTTGCGACCAGAGCCTATCGGTCTCCACCACCCCGCATCGCGGAGGGGCTCGGGTTCACGGCGTGTCCCGCGGCTCCCCGTCCTGCCCTTCGCCGGCCTCCCACTGCTCGACGCGCCGCCGGTACTCCCTGGCCGCCGCCCTGAGCTCGGCCTCGGGGTCGAGCCCGTCCTCCTGGACCTTCCGTACGAGCGTGAACAGGCGGGCCCCGGCGCCCGCGGTGAGGCCGTCGGCGAGCGAGGCGGGCGCTCCGGCCCGGCCGGCCCGGCGGAGCAGCTGGGCGGCCAGGGAGATCGCGGGCTGGCCCATCGGCACGCCGCTGAGCGCCGACGCGGTCTCGCCCTTGGCGGCGCGCTCGGCGGCCTTGATCGTCTCCCAGTTGTCGCTGACCTCTCCGGCCCCGGTCACCCGGACGTCACCGAAGACGTGGGGATGCCGGCGCACCAGTTTCTCCACGATGCCGGCGGCCACGTCGTCGACGTCGAAGCCGCCGCCCTCGGCCGTCCGCTCCTGGGCCACCCGGGAGTGGAACATCACCTGGAGCAGCAGGTCGCCCAGTTCCTCCCGGAGGGCGGGGTAGTCACCCTGGTCGATGGTCTCGAGTACCTCGTAGGCCTCCTCGACCAGGTAGGGCGCGAGCGACTCGTGGGTCTGCTTGCGGTCCCAGGGGCACTCGCGGCGCAGCCGGTCCATGACCTGGACGAGATCGAGCACCCGGGCGCCGGGAAGGTCGTAGGAGCCGGGGACCACCTCGATCTCCGGCGGGTCGTCCAGGGAGATCGCGGCGTGGCCGACGGCGCGCATGAGGTCCTCGTCGCCGTCCTGGGCGGCCAGCCACACCACCGTCCCCGTACGGCTCTCGCGGGCGAGCGCCCCCGGGTCGGGCGTCACCACCTCGACCGGAACGCCGGCCTCGTCGAGATAGGGCAGACAAGGATGATCCGGACTGCCGGTGAGCACCCGGCCCCGGGTGAGGGCCCGCCACGCCGCGGGAGCGAGCAGGCCCGGGGCGACCCGGGGCGAGGTGGTCACCACGATCAACGACATGCCCTCACCCTAACGACCGGTGAGCGGCCACCGCTCAGCCGGCGGCCGGCGGCGCCTCCGCGGGGTTCGCGGGGGGCGCGACGGGCGTGTAGGCGCCGAAGCGGTCGTCGGCCACGAAGCCCTGCTGGGGGTCGTACTTGCCGTACCGCGGGCTGTACTTCACCGGGACCGTCGCGTCGGCCTCCTGGAGCACCTTCTGCCCCGCGGCGGCCTGGCTCTCCTGGTCCTGGCCCGCCCCGGCCTGCTGGGCCAGCTTCGACCGGATGATGTAGGCGCGGAGGAAGGCACGGCTCTGGTCCCGTGGGATGCCGTTGGCCAGCAGCACCTTGTCGAACTGCGTCCAGCCGCCCTGGGCCGTGGCGAGGTCGTCGATGTCCCGGTCGCTCACGGCGACGCCCTTGCGCCGGCCGAGCTCCTCGAACTGCCTGCTGAAGGTCATGTTGAGCAGCACCATCTGCGGCAGCGAGGCGGGGAGCTGGAGCTGCTCCTCGGGGATCTTGTTCGCGGCGAGGTCGGCACGCAGCGCGCGCACCTCGTCGTTCACCTGGCTGGAGGTGATGCGCTCATTGCCGATGATGGCCGCGGAACCCGCCTGCACCGGGCCGCCGCAGGCGGTCATGGCGATACCGGCCGCCGCCAGCGTCACGGCGACGCGCACTCGATACGACTTCACGGACAATCCTCCCGAACGACACCGGCCAGGCGTGGTATTGACGATTTCGCGGGTCACTGTACCCGCATCGGCTCCAGGAACAGGGCCTCGACCAGGTCCCCGCACCATTTCAGCAGGTCCAGGTCGCGCAGCGGCTGCCCGCCGATCGGCTTGGTCTTGGGCACCGGCACGAGCAGGATCCCGGTGGCCTGCTTCCACAGGGACCGGGGATAGAGCCGCTGCAGCCGCACCTGCTGGGAGTCCCTCAGCTCCACCGGGGCGAACCTGATCTGCTGACCCTGCAGCGTCACGTCCGTCAGCCCGGCCCGGCGCGCGTTGATCCGGAAGCGCGCCACCTCCAGCAGGTTGTCCACCTCCTGCGGCGGCCTGCCGTACCGGTCGGTGAGCTCGTCGCGGACCGCCGCGATGTCGTCCTCCGAGCCGATGGCCGCGATCCGCTTGTACGCCTCCAGCCGCAGCCGCTCGGAGGTGACGTAGTCGTGCGGCACGTGGGCGTTGATCGGCAGCTCGACCTTGACGTCCGGCCGCTCCTCCGTCTGCGTGCCCCCCGTGAGCTTGGCCTTCTGCTCCTGGACGGCCTCGGCCATCATCCGGACATAAAGGTCGAAGCCAACGCCTGCGATGTGCCCGGACTGCTCCGCGCCGAGGATGTTGCCGGCGCCGCGGATCTCCAGGTCCTTCATCGCGACGTACATGCCGGCGCCCATCTCGGTGTGCTGGGCGATCGTGGCGAGCCGCTCGTGCGCGGTCTCGGTCAGCGGCGACTCGGGCGGGTAGAGGAAGTAGGCGTACCCCCGCTCGCGGCCCCGGCCCACCCGGCCCCGCAGCTGGTGGAGCTGCGACAGGCCGTAGTTGTCGGCCCGGTCCACGATGAGCGTGTTGGCGTTGGGCACGTCCAGGCCCGATTCCACGATCGTGGTGCACACGAGCACGTCGAAGTTGCGCTCCCAGAAGTCCACCATGATCTTTTCGAGCTGGCTCTCGTTCATCTGCCCGTGCGCTACCGCGATGCGCGCCTCCGGCACCAGCTCGTGCAGCCGCGCGGCCACCTTGTCGATCGTGCGGACCCGGTTGTGGACGAAGAACACCTGGCCGTCGCGCATCAGCTCGCGCCGGATCGCCGCGCCGATCTGCTTCTCGTCGTACGGCCCGACGAAGGTGAGGATCGGGTGCCGCTCCTCCGGCGGAGTGAGGATCGTCGACATCTCACGGATGCCGGTAAGGCCCATCTCCAGCGTCCGCGGGATCGGCGTGGCCGACATGGCGAGCACGTCCACCTGCGTGCGCATGTGCTTCATGGCCTCTTTGTGCTCGACGCCGAACCGCTGCTCCTCGTCCACGATGATCAGGCCGAGGTCCTTGAACCTGACCTCCGGCGACAGCAGCCGGTGGGTGCCGATCACGACGTCCACCCCGCCCGTACGGAGGCCGTCGAGCGTCTCCCGCACGTCGGCGTCGGTCTGGAACCGGGAGACCGGCTTCACGGTGACGGGGAAGCTCGCGAACCGCTCGCCGAACGTCGACAGGTGCTGCTGCACCAGAAGCGTCGTCGGCACGAGCACGGCGACCTGCTTGCCGTCCTGCACCGCCTTGAAGGCCGCCCGCACCGCGATCTCGGTCTTGCCGTAGCCCACGTCGCCGCAGATCAGGCGGTCCATCGGGACCGCCCGCTCCATGTCGCGCTTGACCTCGTCGATCGCTTCGAGCTGGTCGTTCGTCTCGGCGTACGGGAAGGCGTCCTCCATCTCCCGCTGCCACGGACTGTCGGGGCCGAAGGGGTGGCCCGGGGAGGCCATCCGGGCCGAGTAGAGCCGGATCAGCTCGCCCGCGATCTCCCTGACCGCCTTCTTGGCCCGGGTCTTGGCCTTGGCCCAGTCGGCGCCGCCCATCCGGTTGAGCGTGGGGGCCTCGCCGCCGACGTAACGGGTGACCTCGTCGAGCTGGTCGGTCGGCACGTACAGCCGGTCGCCCCTGGCGTACTCGATCACGAGGTACTCCCGGGTCGCGCCCTGGATAGTGCGCTGCACCATCTCGATGTAGCGGCCCACGCCGTGCTGCTCGTGCACCACGTGGTCGCCGACCTTGAGCTGGAGCGGGTCGACCATGTTGCGGCGGCGCGACGGCAGCCGCCGCATGTCCTTGGTCGAGGCCTTCTGCCCGACCAGGTCGAGATGGGTCAGCACGGCGACGCCGGGCGCGATGAACCCGTGGTCGATCCGCCCGGTGGTGACCTGCACGACGTCGGCGGGCAGCGGGCCGTCGAGGGACGGCACCAGCCGCGCCGCCACGTCCACGCCCCGGAGCAGCTCGACCATCCGCTCGGCCGGGCCGTGTCCCTCGCTCAGCAGCACCACGGCCCGGCCCGCGCCGAGCCAGCCCTTGATGTCGGCGAGCGCGCGCTGCGTGTCGCCCCGGTACGCCTCGACGTCCTGGGCCTCCAGCTCGACGCCCTCCCCGAAGGGGGCGATGCTCCACCACGGCTGGCCGAGCTCACGGGCGTGGTCGCGCACCTCCTCCAGCGTCCGGAACGAGGCCGCCTCCAGGTCGATCGGGGCCTCGCCGCCGGCCGCCGCGGCGATCCACGACGCCTCCATGAACTCCTGGCTCGTACGCACCAGCTCGACGGCCCGGCCGCGGATGCGCTCGGGGTCGCAGACGAACACGGCCGCCCGCACCGGCAGGTGGTCGAGCAGCAGGTCCATCGACCCGGCGAGCACGGGCGCGAACGCCTCCATGCCCTCGACCGGCACGCCCTCGGCGAGCTGGTCCAGCACGTCCTTCAGCGCCGGGTGCTCCTCCCCCAGCTCGCGGGCCCGCCGCCGGACGTCGTCGGTCAGCAGCAGCTCACGGCAGGGCGCGGCGAACAGGCCGTCGCGCGCGACCTCCAGGGAGCGCTGGTCGGCCACCTTGAACCAGCGGATCTCCTCGATCGTGTCGCCCCAGAACTCCAGCCGGAGCGGGTGCTCCTCGGTCGGCGGGAACACGTCGAGCAGGCCGCCGCGCACAGCCACCTCGCCGCGCTTCTCGACCATGTCCACCCGGTGGTAGCCGTTCTGCACCAGCCGGACCACCACGTCGTCCAGGTCGGCGTCGTCGCCCGCGTGCAGCCGTACGGGCGCGAGGTCGCCGAGGCCGGACACGATCGGCTGCAGCAGCGAGCGGACCGGGGCCACCACGACGCGCAGCGGTCCGGCGGCCGGGTCGCCCTCGATCGGGTGGGCCAGCCGCCGCAGGACGGCCAGGCGCTGGCCGACCGTGTCGCTGCGGGGCGACAGGCGCTCGTGCGGCAGCGTCTCCCAGGCGGGGAAGACGGCCACCGTGCTCTCGTCGATCAGGCTCGTGAGCGCCGCCGCGAGGTCCTCCGCCTCACGCTCGGTCGCCGTGATGGCGAGCACGGGCCGTACGCGGGACAGCGCGGCCACGGCGAATGGCCGCAGCGCGGGCGGCGCCACCAGGTCGGCGCCCAGTTGGGCGCGCGGATCGGCGGGCTGCCCGGCGGCGTCGAGCGCGGCGGCCAGCCTTGGTTCGGTGGAAACGAGGTCGAGCAGTCCGGAAAGAGACATCGATGCCTTCAAAAGCCCCGTGACAAAGACAGCCGGCGTGCGGACACGGGCCCGATCCGCGAGACGATTTCGACCGGGCCGCGGCTACCAAGGCTACCCCGGTTTATCCGGCTCGCTCCGTCCGGCCGCTCGGGGCGCCCGGGGTTCGCGGTCCGCGGAGCCCTCGCCTCCCGCGACGGACGACGGCAAATGCGCAACGATGAGTCGCCGAGTCATTACTCTCGGTGTCATGACAGAGGTTCGGGTGTCGTCCGCCGACCAGGACGACGTGTTCAGTCAGCGGATCCGCGAACAGTGGACCGACCAGCTCGGGCGGCGGCTCGACATCCTCATCGCCGGGTGCGGCCGGGGCGGCGTGCTCGACGTCGGACGGTACGAGCCCAGGATGACGGGGGTGGACGAGGACCTCCCGGCCCTGCGGGCGCGCACCGCCGCCCGCGACGACCTGGAGGCGTCCTACCTGGGCGACCTGCGCCTGGTGCCGATCCCGCCGCGCTCCTTCGATGTCGTCTACGTGTCGTTCCTGCTCGAACGCATCCGCCACGCCGAGCTCGTCCTCGACCGGCTCGTCGCCGGGCTGCGCCCCGGCGGGCTGCTGCTGCTCAAGATGCGCGACCGCAGGTCGGCGTACGGCTTCTGCGACCGGACGATCCCCGGCTGGTTCCGGCGGACGGTGTGGCGGGCGTTCGCCCCGGCCGGGTCCGTGGGACCGCTGCCGGCGGTCTACGAGCCGCTGGCCTCGCGCGAAGGCGTCCAGGCGTACTGCCTGATGCGCGGGCTCATGATCGCGGAGGACTACTCGGCGGTGAGCGGTTCGGCCCGGCGGGGTCCGCACCCCACCCTGGTCGCCCTGGCCTGCCGGGCCGTGGCCGCGCTCTCGCGGGGCGGGCTCAACGGCACCGAGGACGAGATCACCATGGTGATCCGGCGGCCCCAGAACCACTTCGCCCGCCTCATCTGACCCGCACCCGTCGCGGGATCGACAACACCAGGACCGGACGTCGCCGCCGATGTCCGGCCCTCGTGAGGATCATGTGTCGGTGTTCTCGTCCAGATGCTTCACCACTCGCGGCAGTTCGGGCAGTTCACGCGGGTCGCTGGTCCAGACGAGGATGCCGTCGACCTCATACCGCTTCTCGCCCCGGATGACGTAGTCGGGCCGGCTGCCGAGCGCGTCGCCGGGCCTGACGGCGAGGAAGAAGTCGTAGGCCGCGAGCAGGATGTCGCCGAGCAGCCCCCGGCCCGCGAGCGTGTGCAGTCCCTTGAGGTAGGGGTGTTTCGGCGACTCGCCCCGGACGTAGAGCCCGCCTCCGATCAGCCCGCCGATCACGGAGTCGGCCACCGCGATCTCGGTCTGCGCACCGACCGGGGAATTCTCGATCCACATCTGCCTCCAGTCGGGGGTTCCCGCGGATGACACGGCCACCAGGTCCAGTTCGCGGAATTCCTCCGAGAAGGGGCCCTTGACCATGTCGAGGCAGATGATCGCGCCCAAGGTGGCGGACCGGCCACCCGACGGGTCCTTGACGGTCCGCGCGATCGGACCTTTGCCCGGCTGCACCTCGTACCGATTGGAGTCCCAGCCGTCGATGCCGCTCTCGTTGTGCTTGGAGAAGTAGACACGCGCCTGCTCGTGCGATTCCAGCACGGCCCCCACGTTCATCCCCTTCTTCTTGCCACTGGGGAGCGTCTCACCGGTGTCGACGGCGATTCCGCCCGCCGCCACGACGAATCCGGGGGACAACTTGGAGAGCTGCGCGTGGATTTCGTCGAAGATGGCCCGGACGGTTTCCTCGCTGTGCGGGTTCGCGGCCGAGTGGACGAGCTGGCTGCTGGTCGTGCCGTCGCCCGACTCCTTGTGTTCGATCACCTCCCCGTTGAAGGCGAATTCCGGGAAGAGGATGACGCACAGGTCGTCGTCGGGCTTGTCGAGTGCGTTGATCTGCCGCATGACCGAGAAGTAGTGACTCACTGCCGACCGGCCGGCATCGAGGGAATAGATCGCCTTCGGGTAGGGGCCGAGCCGGACGGTGGAAATCGTCTTGTAGGTGCGCCTGAAGTTCCGGTAGACGGTGACCGGATTCTTGACCAGGGCCAGCTGCATCGTCGCCCGCAGCATCCCGGCAGACATGAACGCGCGTCCTTTGTTCGCCACAGTCACTCCTTTTCCTTCTTCCGCTCCGCCCGACAGACATTAGACCGAATTCCGTCCCACTAAAAGAGCCTCTTTCACAGCAGAGCCACTATGTGTAGATTTATCTACAATGATCTGATTTGCACATATAGTTGTGTTATGCGAATAAGGTCGGCGCGAAGGAAATGCGCCGCGGAATCGATCGCGAGGCGCGGGGAAGACGTGCGGGGAACGGGCAGGGGAACGAGCAGGGCAACGGGCACGGGCGGTCCGCCGTACTCCGGGGTAAGGTTTCCTGACCATCCGACGACCCACCGACCCACGAAGCGGAAATCATGATCGAGTGGACGCCCGACGCGCGTGAGCTGGCCGACCTTGAGCTGCTGCTGTCCGGGGCGTACGCGCCGCTGACCGGCTTCCTCACCGCGGCGGAGGTGGAGAGCGTGGCCGGGCGCGGGCGGCTGCCCGGCGGCGCCCCCTGGCCCGACCCGGTCACGATCGCGCTGCCCGACGAGATCGGGCCCGGCGACCGGGTGACGCTGAAGGACCCCGAAGGCGCGGCGGTCGCGGTGCTGACCGTCACCGAGCGCGACGGGCACCACGCGGCCGGGCCGGTCGAGGCGCTCGACGCCCCCGTCTACGGCCCGTTCTCGCGGCTGCGCCGTACGCCGGAGGAGGTGCGCAAGGACCTGCCGGACGGTGGCGAGGTCCTCGCGGTGACCATGCGCGGGCCGCTCGACTCGGCCGCGCTCGACGACGTCGCGGCGACCGCGGAGGAACTGGACGCGGCCGTGCTCCTGATGCCCCTGGTCTTCGGCGAGGCAGGCCCCGCGGTGGTGCGGGCCGCGCTCAAGGCGGCCGAGCGGCTGCCCGGGGCGATGGTGGTCGCGGTGCCGCTCGCGCCGCGCGAGGACGCCGAGATCGACCTCGAACTCCGTGAGCACGTGGCCCGCAACTACGGCGCCACCGAGCACTACGCCGGCCCCGCGCCGGTCACGATCCCCGGGCCGCCGCACCGGCGGGGCCTCGTCGTGTTCTTCACCGGGCTGTCCGGCTCGGGCAAGTCGACGATCGCGCGGGGGCTGCGCGACGCGCTGCTGGAGCGGGGCGGGCGCACCGTCACCTACCTCGACGGCGACGTCGTGCGCCGCCTGCTGTCGGCCGGGCTGACGTTCTCGCGGGAGGACCGCGACCTGAACATCCGCCGGATCGGATTCGTCGCCGCCGAGGTCGCCCGGCACGGCGGCCTGGCGATCTGCGCGCCCATCGCGCCGTACGCCGCGACCCGGGACGAGGTGCGGGCGATGGTCGCGGAGGTCGGCGGCGACTTCCTGCTGGTCCACGTGGCCACGCCGCTGGAGGAGTGCGAGCGGCGCGACCGCAAGGGCCTGTACGCCAAGGCGCGGGCCGGGCTGATCCCCGAGTTCACCGGCGTCTCCGACCCGTACGAGGAGCCGGAGGACGCCGACCTCGTCCTCGACACCACCGGCATGACGGTCGAACGCGCGGTCGGGTCCGTGCTGAACCTCGTCACCTCGGGCGGCTGGATCCGTTAGCCGCACCTCGCCGGGCTTCCGGCGAGGGTGGCGACGCTTACTCGACCACGGCGCTCACTCCGACCACGGCGCTCACTCGACGACGGCGCTCACTCGACGACGACGGGCGCGAGCGCCGCGGTGAGCAGGCGGCGCGGGGCGCCCGAGCCGTCCGCCGGCGCCGTCCAGACGTCGGCGCCGAAGTCCCCCGGCAGGGCGTAGCCGAGCGTGCGGGCGTCGAGCCACACCGCCTGGTCGTCGACGCTGCGCCGCTCGGCGACCGGGGTCTCCCGCATCGTCCGGAGGTCGAGGACGTACAGCCGCCACGGCGCGTCCTCGGGCAGGCCGGGCACCCGCTTCTTGAACGCGACGCGGGTGCCGTCCGGGGAGAGCGACGGGCACTCCACGTTCCGCCGGACCGTGGTCAGGGTGCGGGCGGCGACGTCACCGCGGGCCAGCCACGTCCGGCCCCCGGTCGCGAGGGTGACCCAGAAGTGGCCTTCGTCGGCGAAGGTCACCCCCCACAGGTTGACGTCGGCCGCGTGATAGGGACGGCCGTCCTTGACGACGCGGTAGGTCTCCAGGTTGTCCTGCAGGGACCAGGTGCGCGTGTCCAGGATCGAGGTGCGGGTGGAGAAGTTCGTCCCCGCGTACGAGTCGCCGCTCACGAAGACGGTCCACGCCGCCATGCGGCCGGACGGCGAGACCCTCGTGCGGGTGGGGATGCCGGCGAGGGGGAACGCGCGCCGCTCCCGCAGGCGCGCGTCGAGCACCACGGCCCGGTAGGTGTCGCCCAGCGAGCCGTGCACGGCCTGGAGACAGGCGCCGGTGCCGGACGAGGCGTGGAAGCGCAGGCACCGCACCCCCGCCGAGACGCGCGGCGCCCCCGGGTCGTCCGCGGGCACGGAGACCACCTCGTCGCGGTGCGGACCCCACGCCATCGTCCGGAAGAGCATCCTGCGCTCGTGTCCCGCCGCGAGCGTGACCGCTCCCGGTCCGGCGGCGGGCTCCCCCGCCCGCGGCAGGCTCCGGCTCTCCGCCCGGGCGGCGGCATGCACCACCGCCCAGACGGACAGGCCCCCGAGGAGCAGGACCGCGGCCAGCAGGACCGTCAGACGGCGCGGGACGGGCACTGGGTTCCCTTCTCGTCGCACGCTCAGGTCGCCCGCTGCCGGGAGGGGCTCGCGGAGGAGCCGGCGGACGGGTCCCCAGACGGGCCCGCAGACGGGTCCACAGACGGGCCCGCTGACGGGCGCAGGGCGGCGATCGCGGCGGGGGTGGAGATCGCCAGCCCCGCGGCCGCGACGGCCAGCGCCGGGCCGTCGCCCCAGGCCGTCCAGGCGGCGCCGAAGGCGATCGAGCAGGCGAACCG
The DNA here is from genome assembly GCF_005864065.1 of Microbispora triticiradicis. Taxonomy (NCBI): domain Bacteria; kingdom Bacillati; phylum Actinomycetota; class Actinomycetes; order Streptosporangiales; family Streptosporangiaceae; genus Microbispora; species Microbispora triticiradicis. The sequence continues at coordinate 84,343 of NZ_VANP01000008.1, forward strand.
GGCGAGGGCCTGGCCGGTGCCCACCAGGGCCAGCCCTCTCGCCCGCAGCGCCTCCGGCACGAGGCCGGTCACCGCGGCCGCCAGCACGCCGTCGGTCGCCGCGTAGAAGGCGCCGTGCAGGACGAGCACCGCCACCGCCGGCAGCGGCCCGCCGGGGGCCGCCAGCACGAGCCCGTACGCACCGAGCAGCGCCAGGTGCCCGAGCAGGAACAACCGCCGCCGCCCGATCCGGTCGGCGACCACGCCGGCGGGCACGGCCAGCAGCAGGAAGGCTGCCGCTGTCCCGAGCGGCAGCAGGGGGAACCACTGCGCGGGCACCTCGAACCTGCGCTGCAGCAGCAGGTAGACGAAGGAGTCGCTCACCGTGGTCAGCCCCAGCAGCACCGCGCACGCCGCAAGCCGCCGTACGCCGGGCATCCGCAGGAGCGCGGTCACCCGGAGCGGACCGGAGGACGCCGCGGTCCCGCGAGCGTCGGCGGCGTCGGCGGCGCTCGTGGTGTGGGCGGCGGTGTCGGCGGCGTTGATGTTCGCGTTGACGTCGGCCTCGATGCCGGCGGCGGCGCTGACGTTCGCGTCGGCACGGGCGGGACGGCCGGGGACGAAGAGCACCAGCACCACCACGCCCAGCACGGCGACGCAGGAACTGACGGTGAACACGGCGTCATAGCCCTCCGCCGCCACTCCCAGCACCAGGAACGCCAGGACGGGCCCGCAGAGGGCCCCGGTGGTGTCCATCGCCCGGTGCACGCCGAACGCGCGCCCCCGGCGCTCCGGCGGGGTGGCCAGGGAGATGAGGGCGTCCCGGGGCGCGGTACGCAGGCCCTTGCCCGTACGGTCGAGGGCCAGCACCGCGCCGATCACCGGCAGGGTGTGGGCGAACAGCAGCAGCGGCTTGCACAGCGCCGACAGTCCGTAGCCGGCCACGGCGACCGCCTTGTGCCGCCCGCCCCCGCCGTCGGCGAGGTGGCCTCCGGCCAGCCTCACCAGGGCGCCGACCCCGTTGTAGACGCCGTCCAGCACGCCGAAGCCGAGCGGCGACAGCCCCAGTCCCGAGACGAGGTAGAGCGGCAGCACGGCGGTGACCATCTCCGCCGACACGTCCGTGATCAGGCTCACCGCGCCCAGGGCCAGCACGGTTCCCGGAACCGCGGCCCACCGCCGTCCCCGGTGCTCGACGGCGGCGGGCGCGCCGCGACTGTCCGCGAGGTACACGCGGTCAGTTCCAGACGCCGGAGACGGCCGACGCCGACGCCGCGTTGCCCGCGTGGGCGGTGCCGTACATGTCCTCGATGGTGCGCAGCAGGTTGTAGTGGTTGTAGGTGGTCCCGGAGGACGATCCCGCCCGCACCGGCTGCCCGTACAGCACGGTGGCGATGCGGTTGCCGCTCAGCCGGTTGTCCTCGTCGAAGGTGACCACGAGCAGGCTGTTGTGGGTCTTGGCCCAGGTCGCGTACGCGCCGAGTTTGTTCTTCAGCCAGGTGTCACCGGTGGACACCGAGCAGTCGTGCATGTCGCTGCACAGGTTCGGGACGACGAACGACACCGTCGGCAGCTTGGTGAAGTCGGTGGGGAACTGGGCGAACGTGTACGCGGTGGACGTCGGCACGTTGGAGAACCCGAACCAGGGGTTGTGCTTGCGGGCGTAGTTTCCGCTGCTGCACGTGGTCGAGCCCTGGCTGGGCAGCGTCTCGTTGTAGCTGGCCCAGCTCCTGCCCGCCGCGATCAGCTCCGACGCCAAATTGGGCTTGGAGCTGAAGCCGGGGGTGTAGCAGGAGTCGTCGGTGATGCCCTGCGTCGACCCGGAGAACATGGCGAAGTAGTTGGGCTGGCTGGGGTGGGTCTCGGCGTAGAACGCGGTCAGGTTGGCCCCGCCGCTCTTCAGCGAGTTGATGTACGGCGCGCTGGAGCTGCCGATGATCTGGGAGTAGGCGTGGTTCTCGAAGACCACGACCACCGTGTGGTCGGGCGTCGGCAACGTGGCCGCCTGGGCGCTGAGGCCTCCGGCGGCCCACAGGCCCAGGGAGGCGGCGGACAGCGTGAGGGCGGCGGCGAGAGCGGTGATCCGGCGGGACGGCATGGCTGTCCTCCACAGGGGGTGTCTGCGACCAGCTCAGGCTAGGAACGCGTCGTGACGCGGACCGCACGCCCGACGTGAAGATCGGCCGAACGGTGAGTGAAGACCCATGTCGCCCGATTCCGGCGCCTCGCGGGGGAGCGCCGCCGCGGCCGGTGGAGCGGGCGGGTCAGGAGGCCGGCACCGGCGTGGAGGTGAAGCGGCGGTCCCGGCCGAGCTGGGCGAACGCCCGGGTGGCGCCGGGCGTGGTGTCGAACCGGGTGTCCCCCCGGGGCGCCAGCGGCGAGTCGAAGTAGACCAGCGCCTTGATCTGGGGATAGTTCCCGATCTGGCGGGCGACGGAGTCGAAGAAGTCGCGCTTGAAGTGCGGCGCGTCCGGCCGCTCGAACGCTCCCCACTCGGCGACCATGATCGGCTTTGCCGGGAACCTGGCCTGCATCCACCGGTAGAACCCCGGCCAGCCCGGCACGTCGGGACGGGTCTTGTCGACCAGTGCGGCGAAGTCGCCCACCCGGCCGTCGGCATAGGGGTCGAACGCCACCCAGTCGACCACGTCGTCACCCGGGTAGAGCCGGCCGAACCACGGCCTGGCCGCCCAGTTGGGCGCGCCCATGTAGGTCATCACGGTCACCGCGTTGCGTACGCCCCGCTCCCGCAGACGGGTCACGACGTGGCGGAACATGGCGGTGTAGTCGGCCGCCGAGTATCCTCCGCCCTCGCGCACGTCGTTCTCCGGCTCGTGGTGGATCGTGAGGAAGAACCGGCCGGGGAAGGTGCGTCTGACGTGGTCGGCGAGCCGGTCGATCCGCCCGTCCACGTCGCCGCGGGCGACCTCCGCCCAGGTGTGGTCGAGCGCGGGCTTCCAGTTGACCAGCAGCAGCCGGGGTCCCTTCGCCACTTCCCGCTCCTCGGCGGTCGGGAAGAGCTCGCCGCCCCGGTGGTAGACGTGCACGATGTCGGCCCTGCGGCCCATCCGCCTCTCGGCGAGCTCGATCGCCCGGACCGGGCCGCGCCCGGAGAAGACGTCGGGCGCTATCCCCCACCACGCCCCGCACGTCGGGATCAGCTTGTCCGTGACCGCGCAGGCGGCCTGCGTCCGCGCGGCGCCGTTCCCCGGCTTGCCCGGCCCCACGATGCCGCCCAAGCCGGCGTCGTCTCCCGGCCCGCGGCTGTCTCCCGGCCCGCGGCTGTCTCCCGGCCCGCGGCTGTCTCCCGGAGCCGTGCTGTCTCCCGGTCCCGCGCCCCCTGTGGTGGTGCCGCCCGTCGCGGTGCCCCCGCAGGCGGTCAGGCACGCCCCCGCCACCAGTACGGCCATGCCGGCGATCCGTCTCATCGCGCCCCCTGTCCCCGCAATGGATGGGTGAACACCATCCCACCGATTCCCCGAATTCCGAGGCCGTTTTCTCGATCTCACGTGTACCGAAATAGCGGGTTTTAAGTAGCTAATTGGCGGTCATTGTCCTGAGGAAATTCAGCAATAGCCGGGGGCGAAAGCCCGCCGCCGCCTATAGTTCTAAATCGGGTCACGCCGGAGGGCCGCCGGGACCGCGGACGCGCCCGTCTCCGACGGCGTGCCGCCGCTGTGCCGCGACCGCGGCGGGGTGACGAACGAGCGCACGGAGAGGTCCATGAGCCTGCCGCCGCACAGCCGGGACATCGGGGAGTACGGATCGGTGCTCCGGCGCAGGCGGCTGATCGTGACCGCCTGCCTGCTGGCCGGAGTGGGCGGCGGGGCCGCGGCGCTGGCGGCGACCCCCGCGCGGTACACGGCGGTCGCCCAGGTGCAGGTGCTGCCGACCGGCGTACAGGAACAACTCAACACACCGAGCACCCGGCAACGCGAACCACTCAATCTCGACACCGAATCACAGGTCGCCCGATCGGCGGTCGTATCCACCCTTGCCGCCAGAACTCTGAAATATCAGGATCCGGAGGAATTACGGGAACACGTCATGGTGGACGTGCCACCCAATTCCGCTGTTCTCTCCATTTCCTACACGGCGTACGATCCCAGGGCCGCGGCGGCGGGCGCCCAGGCGTACGCGGAGGCGTACCTGCGCAATCGCGCCCGTTCGGCCGAGGACGCGCTCGCCGCCCAGCTCAAGCTCATCTCCGCGCGGCTGCGCCAGGTCGAGGACGACCTGGACGAGGCCGCCGGAACCGCTCAGACGGCCGCGCAGACCGGGCAGACTGGTCAGACCGCGCGTACGGCCGGGCAGGCTGATCCCACGGCCCGGCTGGGAGCGGCCCGGCGGCAGGCCGTGCTGGCCCGCCAGGTGTCGGATCTCACCCTGCGCTACGACGCGCTCAGGACGGTCGCGGTCACGCCGGGCACGGTGATCAGCCCGGCCCGGCCGCCCGCGCGGCCCGGCAGTCCCAGCCCTCCGCTCTATCTGGGCAGCGGCCTGTTCCTCGGGATACTCGCGGGGGCGGGCGCCGCCTTCGCCCGCGACCACACGGACCGGCGACTGCGCACCTGTGCGGACGTCGAGCGGATGTGCGGCCTGCCCCTGCTCGCCGAACTGCCGGTCAGACCTGATCCGGAGCTCCTCGGCGAGATGGCCGCCACCATCGCCACGTCTCTCGGCGGCGGACCGCACCGGCTGCTCATCGAGGGCGTCGGGACCGACACCGGACCTCGGCGGGGCGGGGACGGCGGCAGGGCCAGGCGGGCGGGGACCGACAGCGGGGCCAGGCGGGCCGGGGCGGACGGCGCCGCCAGGCAGCTCGCCAGGGGACTCGGCGCCGCGCTCGCCCACCTCGTGCCGGTGACGGTCGTGACCGGCCGCGCCGCCCACCCGGACGCCGCCCTGCTGATCGTCGGTCTCAGGCGGACGACCTCCACCGAGGTCACCCGGGCCGTACGGCAGCTCGGGCGGCAGGGAGCGCGGGTTCTCGGGGTGGTCACCGTGCCTCAGGGATTCACCCCGCCCGTTCCCGAGCCCGTCACCGAGCCCACGAGGTGGAGCGCTTGACGTCACCGACGCCACACGCCGCCTTCCCCGGCCGTATCGATCCCCCGCCGTACGCCGCGTCTCCCGGCCCCGCGCCGTACGGCTTGGGCGGGAACGGGCGGCTGCCCGCGGCCCAGCCCGCGCACGCGAAGCGCCGGGAGTCCGCGGACGCCCCGCCACCCGCACCGGAACATGAACCGGCGCGTGGCAGGCACCGCGTGCCGATGAGCGGACCGGCGACAGGACCGGCGACAGGACCAGGGCGGACGTCCGCGGCGGCGTGGCCGATCGGGGCGCTCCTGCTGGGCTATCCGCTCTGGTGGGCGCTCGGCCTGGGGGCCCTGTCGGTGGTGGTGCTGGCCGTGCCTATGGCGGTGGTGCTGTGGCGCAGGCGGCCGATAAGGGTGCCGAAGGGGTTCGGCCTGTGGGCGCTGCTGCTCGTGGGCTACCTCGTCAGCGCGCTCACGCTCGCCGAGACCCCGGACGGCACCTACGGCGAGCTCGGCACCGGCCGGGTCATCGGCTACCTGATGCGGCTCGCGGTCTACGTCGCCCTTCTGATCATGGTGCTCTATCTGGGCAACCTGAGCGTGGCGGAGCTGCCGCAGCGCACGCTGGTGAGGTGGCTCGGCGCGCTGTTCCTGACTGCCGTCGCGGGCGGCCTGCTCGGCGTACTCGTCCCGCGCTTCGAGTTCACCTCGCCACTGGAGATGGCGCTGCCGTCGTGGCTCGGCGGCAACCCGTTCGTCGCCAACCTGATCCATCCGACGGCGGCCCAGGTGCAGCACGTGCTCGGGCACGCCTCGCCGCGCCCGGAGGCGCCCTTCGAGTGGGCCAACGCCTGGGGCAGCGACGTCTCGGTGCTGGTGATCTGGTTCGTGGTGGGCTGGTGGACCTACGGCGGGCCGTACCGGCGGGCGGCGGCCGTGCTGCTGCTCGCCGTCGCGGCCGTCCCGGTCGTCTACTCGCTCAACCGGGGCCTGTGGATCGGGCTCGGCGTCTCGGCGGCGTACCTGGCCGTCCGGGGTGGGCGTCCTCTCCTCGCGGGCCTGGTCGCGGCCGTCGCCGGGGTCGCGTTCCTGCTGTCGCCGCTGAGCGGGATCGTCGCGCAGCGCCTGGACAATCCACAGAGCAACGGCATCCGGGCCTTCACGATCGCGACCACGGTCCGGGTCGCGACCTCGTCCCCGGTCATCGGCTACGGCAACACCCGCACCGCGTACGGCAGTCACCGCACGGCCACGACGGGCCGCAGCGCGTGGTGCCCCGACTGCGGCCATCCCCCGCTCGGGAGCGACGGGCACCTGTGGCTGCTGCTCATCAGCCAGGGCTTCACGGGGGCGCTTCTCTACGTCGCCTTCTTCGCCGGAGCGGTGCGGCGCTACTGGGCCGACCGGTCGCCCATCGGCAAGGCGGGGACGCTCGTGATGATCCTCGTGCTGCTCTACATGGTCGTCTACGACGGGCTGGTGAGCGCCCTGACCCTCTACCTGATCTCCTTCGCCCTCCTCTGGCGCAACGGAGCCACGACGGCCACCGGTGCGTTCCCCGGCGATCGGCGGCGGCCATGAGGGACGCGACCATCCGGCTCCGCTACCTCGACGAGGTGCTGGAAGCGCTGTTCCCGCCCGCCGGGGAAAACATCCCGGCCGCCGGGGAACGCGACCGCATCCTGTCCGGCGAGGGACGCGCCCGTTCTTCGGCCGGTGAGGCACGCGACCGCTTCCCGGCCCCTCCGGGACACGGCCGCTACCTGGCCGGTGGGAGATCGGACGGCCCTTGGCCCCCCGGGGTGACGGCGCGCACCGTGTTGCCGCACCGCCTCGTCCCCCGGCGGGTCGTCCCCCGTGCCTGGTGGCACGCGGCGCTGGGCCGCGGCCTGCTGACCGGCGGGGCGTCCGGCACGATCGAGACACACCTGAGCGAGGTCTTCGGCCGCCGCGTGCGCGTCGTCGTCCACGTCAGGCCCGCCCGCCGGGCCAACCGCAAGCCGGTCCTGGAGGCGTACGACGCCTCCGGGCTCGTGTCGTTCGTGAAGATCGGCGACTCCGAGCGAGCGCGTGAACTGGTGCGGCACGAGGGCGAGGTGCTGCGCGGGCTCGCCGACCGGCCGCTCAAGGTCGTCGTGCCGCCCACCGTCCTGCATCAGGGTGTGTGGCGAGGTCTGGAGGTGCTGGCGCTGTCACCCCTGCCCGTCACCTCCCGCCCCGTCAGCTCTCGCCCCGTCCGCTTCCGCTCCGTCAGCTCCCGCCTCGTCACCTCTCGCAGAGTGCCCGCCGGCCTGCTCGCCTCGGCCGTACAGGAGATCGCCGCCCTCGGCCCAATCACCCGCCAGGCCACAGGCGGCCCCATACCCATGCGTCACGACGGCCCGCCCGGTGACCTGCACAGCGATCTGCGCAGTGACCCGCACGCCGGCCCGTACGCGGACCGCGGCCGGACGGCGGCGTGGCACGGGGACTTCACTCCGTGGAACACGGCGGCGGGCGCGGACGGACGGCTGCTCGTGTGGGACTGGGAGCGGTTCGCCGTCGGCGTACCCGTGGGCTTCGACGCGCTGCACCACTTCTTCCACCGGGCGCTGCGCCGGATGTCTCCCCCGGTCGCCGCCCGCGCCTGCCTGGCCCAGGCGGGCCGGATCCTGGAGCCGTTCGGCGCCGACGCCACCGCGGCGCGTCGCACGGCGGCCCACTACCTGATCACCCTCGCCGAGCGGCACCGCCGCGACGGCCACGAGCCGCTCGGGTCCCCCGCCAGCTGGCTCAACCCCGTCATCGACCACCTGGAGTGCCTCCTGTGAATCCTGTCGGACGCGCCCGATCGCGCGGGAAAGCTTCTTCCGTCCCGGGACGACGGAAGGGGCGACCATGACGTCCGTACTGAAGCGCTCGGCCCACGCGGTCTCGTTCGCCGCAGGACGGCTCACCACGGAGGCGCGGGTGCTCCCCTCGTTCCTCATCGCCGGGGCACAGCGGTGCGGCACGACCTCGCTCTACCGCGCCCTGTCACGCCACCCGCTCGTCATGAAGCCGGTGCTGCGCAAGGGCGTCCACTACTTCGACATGGCCTACGACCGGGGCCTCCCCTGGTATCGCGCCCACTTCCCGCTGGTGACCACGGCCAGGGCGCTGGGCCGCAGGCACGGCGGCCGCGTTCAGGCCTTTGAATCCACCCCCTACTACCTCTTCCATCCCCTCGCGGGCGCCCGGATCGCCGCCGACCTGCCCGGCGTCAAGCTGATCGTCCTGGTCCGTGACCCGGTCGAGCGGGCCTGCTCCGCCCACGCGCACGAACTGGCCCGGGGCTACGAAACCGAGCCGAGCTTCGAGCGCGCCGTCGAACTCGAACCGCTCCGCCTCGCAGGGGAGGTCGAACGACTGCGCGACGTGCCCGGCTACGTGAGCGCCGCCCACCGGCACCACGCCTATCTCGCCCGTGGCCGGTACGCCGAGCAACTGGCCCGGCTGGAGCCCCTCCTGGGCCGCGACCGGATCCTCGTGCTCGACAGCGGGCGCATGTTCGACGACCCGGCCTCCGCGTACGACCGGGTGCTGGAGTTCCTGGACCTGCCCCGGATCGGCGGCGTGGAGTTCGCACGGCACAACGCCCGCCCGCGTACGGGCGTCGTGCCCGAGTCGGTGCGCCGCCGCCTGAACGAGCACTTCGAGCCGTGGGACACCCTGCTCGTCCGCTGGCTGGGAGCCGACCCGTCATGGCGACGCTGACCGTGCCGCGGCCAGGCGGAGCGGGCGGGAAGGCGACGCTCCCGACACGGCTGGTAGCGGTGCCGTTGTGGCGACGCTGACCGGGGAGCCGAACCGCTGGCTGTTCCGCCTTGGCCGGCTCCGCCGGGAGCTGTTCCGGCATGGGCTCGCGCGGCACGGCGCCGCCGGTCTGGCCGCCGCCGCAACGGCCGCGACCGGGCAGTTCGCGATCGTGCTGGTGGTGACGCGGACGCTCGAACCACGCGCCGCCGGCGCGTTCTTCACGGCCACCACGGCGTGCCTGATGCTCGCGGGCGTCGTACGCCTCGACACCGGCAACGGCCTCGTCCACGCTCTCGCCGGGAGCCGTACGCTGCCCACGCTGAACGCCGGGTCACCGGGACCGGAGCAGAGAGTCCTGGCAGGCGCACCGCGTCAACGGACACCACATCCAACAGCGTCGCCGGGATCGGCGCGGGGGGTGTCGGCAGGCGCACCGCATCGACGGATGCCTCCGGCAGCGTCGGCGGGATTGCTGCGGGGGGTCCTGGCTCCGGTGGCGGCGCTGGCATGCGTGGCCGCGGCCGGGGTCTGGCTGGCGGCCGGCCCGCTGGCCGGGCTGACCGGCGTGTCCCCCGGCGTCTGGGCGGTGCTGGCCGCCGCCCTGCCGTTCGTGGTCCTGTCCGACGTGCTGGTCTGTGCCACCCGCGGCCTCGGCACGATGCGGCCGACGCTGCTGATCTCCGGGGTCGTCCAGCCGATCGGCCAGCTCGCCCTCGTCACCGCGGCCGTCCTCGCCGGGGCTCCGCCGACTGCGCTGGCGGCGGCCTGGGCACTGCCCTCCGTGGCCTGCGCGGCGCTCGCCGCCGTACGGCTGCGCGGCCTCGGGCCGTACGACGTGGGGGACGTGCGCGCCTTCTGGCGGCATACCGCGCCCCGGTCGGCGGCGGCGGCGGTGCAGTCGGTGTTCCAGCGGCTCGACGTGGTGGTGGTCGCGCTGCTCGCCGGGCCTGCCGCCGCAGCCGTCTACACCGCCGCGACCCGCTTCAAGGTGGTGGGACAGCTCGCCGGGCAGGGGCTTGCCCAGGCCGCGCAGGCCCGCCTGGTCATGGCCCTGGCGGAGGGCGACCTCGGCACCGCCGGAAGGGTGTACCGGACCACGACAAGATGGCTGGTCGGGCTGACGTGGCCGCTCTGGCTGGGGTACGCGGCGCTCGCGCCGTGGGCGCTGTCGCTGTTCGGGCCCGCGTACGCGGGAGGTGTCGCGATCGCGCTCGTCCTGTCGGCCACGATGATGGTCGCCACGGCCTGCGGGATGGTCGACGTCGTGCTCGTCGCGGGTGGACGTACGGCCGCCAGCCTGGCCAACGTGACCACGGCCGTCGCCGTGACGATCGCCCTCGACGTGCTGCTCGTCCCCTCGCACGGCGCGCTGGGAGCCGCGCTCGGATGGTCGGGCGGCGTGCTCGTGAAGAACCTGCTGCCCGCCGTACAGGTCTCCCGCCGCTACGGCCTGCGCCCCTTCGGCGTGGGCCGCCTCACCGAGAGGCCCCTCGCGGCCGGTTGCCTGGCGGGGAACACGCGCGGCGCCGGGAGGGCGGCGTCATGACAACACCGGCCGGGCCGCCCGTGCTGGTCACCGGCTTGCCCCGCAGCGGCACGAGCTGGGTGGGCCGGATGCTCACGGCGAGCGGGCGGCTGGTCTATGTCAACGAGCCGCTGAACCCGCAGCGCCCGCCCGGCCGCTCCCCCGGCGTGCTCGACGCGTCCGTCACGCACCGGTTCCAGTACGTCTGCCCGGACGACGAGACGCCCTGGCTGACGGCGTTCTCCCGTACGGTCGCGCTGCGCTACAACTGGCGGGCCGAGATCCGCCGCAACCACCGGCCCGGCGACCTCTCCAGAATGGCCAAATACGGCACCGCCTTCACCCTCGGCCGGTTGGTCGCGCGGCGGGCGCTGCTCGACGACCCGTTCGCGCTGCTGTCCACCGAATGGTTCGCGAGCCGCCTCGGCTGCCGGGTGGTCGTCGTGGTCCGCGACCCCGTGTCGTTCGCCGGAAGCTGGCAACGGCTCGGCTGGTCGGTGGACGTCCGCGAACTGCTGAGCCAGCCGCTCCTGGTCCGCGACCATCCGTACGTCGCCGAGCTGGAGTCCGTCGTCGGCGGTCAGGACGTCATCGCGGGGACGGCCACGCTGTGGCGGGTCGCCCACCAGGTCGTCCGCACGGTGGCCGGCCGTACCGCCGGCATCAGCGTCGTGCGCTACGAGGACCTGTGCGCGGCACCGCTCGACGGCTTCCGCGACCTGTACGCATGGTGCGGCCTGCCCTGGACCGATCGCGCCGCTCGCCGCGTCGCGGCCGCCTGCACGTCCCGCCGGGCTCCGGCCCGGTCCGCGTTCACCTGGACCGGCCTGTCTCGTACGGCCTACCGCCCCATGGACTCCCGCCAGGCCCTCGCTCCGCCTTCCCTCCCCGCCGAGGACGCCGCCCGCGTACGGGCCCTGACCGACGTGTGATGCCCGGCGTGTTCCAGAAACGCGACCTCTACCGGTGTGGCCCGCGATGAGCCGATGCCACCAGTCGTCCTCCTCGGAGAGGGACGATGACCGCGCATCCGACACGATCCTGTATCCACCGCGACGTCTCCTTGCTTTGTACTGTCTGCAGACAGTCCGACCCGCGTGTGGTGGGCCGCTCCTCCCACAGGTCCCGCCACCTGCCTGATCCGCTCACCGTGAGGACCACCTCATGACCGAAGAAGCGGTACCCCCCGTTGTCGAACCCGTCGCGTCCACCACGGCGCCCGCCACTGTGGCCGGCTCTGTGGCCGACCCTGTGGAGGACGAGAGGCCCTACCTCGCGGAGGTGTTCGGCCTGGCGAAGAAGCTGGACGGCACCTGGCCACTCTTCGCCCGGAGCCTGGATCCCGCCACCGACCCCGCACGCCTGCGCGGCCGCTACCGGTCGGCGGCGGTGTCCACCGCCCGCTGGTCGATCCGACGGAGAAACGTCGATGGGTATGTGTCTCTGCTCGCCCTGCTACTGATGTTCGCCGTGGCCTGCACCGTCCTGGTTACGATCTTCTCCGTCGACTCCTGGCAGGAGCTCGGATCGGCCGTCGGCGGCCTCGTGGTCTTCTTCGGGATCGTCGCCTGGGCCGAGAACCGCCGGCATCGCCTGCTCTTCCGCTTCCTCATCAACCCGCTGGTCAACGTGGTGGGATTTGGCTGCTTTCCGGTGGCCCTGTACGGCCGCTACGCGAGCGGCCCAGCATCGGCCATCGACCTGGCGGGCCGGTGGTGGATGCCGATCGTCCAGAGCATCGGCGTCTTCTGCGTGGGACTGATCCTCGCGTGGGCTCCGGTTCAGGGGGCGATGCGGCTGTGGGACCGCGAGTCCCCCACCTTTCCCGCCGAGCCCCTCTTCGAGCACCTGACGACCATCCTCGCCCGCACCGAACCCGACCGTCGTGGTCAGCTCCCGCCCAAAGCTCGTCAGGAGATCCTCACCCTGCTGGCCAAGGTCGCCGTCCTCCTGCGGGCAGGGATCCCGGCCGCCGCCCGCGGCGGAACCTCTCTGACCAGGGCCGTCGTCCGTGCCCGTGCGATCGAGGCTTCGAAAGCGGTCGCCGACCTCCAACTCTGGATCGCGCTGCCGTCCCCGACCAGCCACGACGACTTCCGCACCCGCATCGCCGAGCTGACCCGCACCATCCTCCTAGGCGAGTACGACCGGCTCCCCATCCGCGAAACCACCCCCGAGGCCACGCGCCGCACCTGGCACGCCCGTGTCGTGGAGACCACCCGAACCCTGATAATCGCCCTGGTCCCCCTCGCCGTTCTTCTCGTCGTCCACCGGCTGGGCCTCACGCTCCCGTCTCCTTTCGACGACGGCGCCTTGATCGCCGCCCTCGCCTGGGCCGTCGTCCTCCTCCTGGGTCTCCTCGATCCGAACTTCCCCACTCATCTGGCCGCCGTCCGCGATCTGACCTCCCTCAACCCGTTCACGGAGAAGAACTCGGGCAGACGGCTCAGCCCGTGACCGGTGGTGGTGCTGGTGCCTCCTGCGAGCGGGTGCGTCTGTCGAGGTCCTGGACCCACTTGACCGCGACCGCGGCGACCTGGATCAGCTCATCGCGCAGGCGGCCGGCGTCGTCCTCGGCGAACGCTTCGAGCACCTCCTCGTGCAGGATGTGCCGCCAGGTCAGCCGGCCTTCGGCCGCGGCGTCGGTCACGGCGCGCTTGGCGAGGTCGGCCTCGGGTCCGTACCCGGGACCGGTGCCGTCGGCGTGGTCCTGTACTCCCCACATCGCATCCTGGGCGGCCCGTTCGGCTGCCACGTCGCTCAGCACTCGGTTCAGCGACCCAGGCAGGCCGTAGTCGCCGGGTTGTGTCATGGTGCCGGTGTCCTTCCTTGGACGGCGCGTTGGAAGTCGAGCCCGCCTCAGCGACTGCCCGACGGGGCACGGGGTGACGGCGTCGAGCAGCGGATCGAGGGCTGCAGGTGTCAACCGGACGAAGAGCCGAACGTGCCGCGCGTGGCGTGCAAAGCGTCGTGCAGATCGTCCCAGGGGAAGGAACCCACTCCGGGTACGCCTGAATCGGGCGCGGGGAGCCGGTCCCAGTCGAGAACCATTCGCACGCCCCATTCCTTGAGCCGGGCCACGCTGACGGGGAAGGCGGGGTGCCTCGCGAGCGCGTGGTTGGGCCACGGCACAGCGACGATCGGCAGGCCGAGGCCGATGGCCTCGTTCAGCAAGCCCAGTGCCAGGGTGTCGCTGATGCCCTGGGCCCACTTGTTGGTCGTGTTGAAGGTCGCCGGGACGACCGCCATGGCGTCGGCCGGAGGCAGCACGTCCGGTTCCTCGGGCCGCTTGTAGTCGTACCGGACGGGATAACCCGTGAGCGCGCTGAGCCGCTCGGCGTCGACGAACTTCATGCCTGACGGCGTCGCGATCACACAGACCGTCCAGCCGTCCGCCTGAAGGCGCTCGACGAAGGCGGGGAGGTCACCCGCCGGCCGGCCCCCGCACGCGATCACATACAGAACCGGCTTGCCTTCTGCCATATCCCGCCGTTCTCCGTCTCGTTTCGTCAGTCTCGTTGCGGCCGGGCGGGCACGACGCGCCGGGGGGCTGAATCGCGCGTGTCCCACCGCGTACTGGCCAGGCGGCGTTCGGTGAGGGTGAGCAGGTCGAACACCTCCCGCGCCAGGTATCCACGCGCATTCCTCTCAACCTGCTTGGGATGAAGGATTCCGGCTCCCGCGAGTTCCTCCAGAGCCTGGCGTGCGGCGGGGTGCGTGACCGCGAGCAGGCGTTCGACCGTCCGCGCCGTGACGACCGGCACTGCTGGCAACAGGTCCAGAAGACGTGCGACCGCCGAGTCCGAACGAGGAGCGGCGCGCAGACCTTGGGACTCGCGGAAACGGTGATGACGCTCCACCCACTCCTCGTGTAGTCGGCTCAGTTCGTCGGCGAACTTCTCGGCCTGTTCGGCCGCCGTGCGCGTGGCCGCCAGGAAGGTACGCAACCAGGCGCCGACGGCGGCCTGCGCCTCGGCGGACGTGCTGTCCCCCGCATAGCGGTAGGCCATGAGGCCCGAGACGTACTCGTCAGATCGCGTGAGCAGGACGAGGCTGATCGGCAGGATCGCGCTGGGCGTCAGGCCTCGCCGGGTGAGGACCGTGTGGATGAGCGCTCGGCCCACCCGGCCGTTGCCATCCGTGAAGGGGTGAATGGTCTCGAACTGGGCGTGAACCAGAGCGGCCTGGACGATGGCCGCGTGCTCAGCCCCGTTCATGTAGGACGACAGATCCTCCAGGAGCGAAGGGACGTCCTCGGGCGGAGGCGGGACGAATTCGGCGTCCAGCGGATGCCACTCGCTCCCGCCGACCCAGTTCTGCACTTCCCGGAGCCCGTGGTGCCGTTCCTCGGGCAGCAGCGCCTGGTGAAGAGCGATGATGCGGGCGACGGAGACCGCGTCGACCGTCACCAGATCGGTGACCGCATGCCGCAACGCGGTCACGTTGTTGGCGACCAGTCTTGCCGTCGCGGTGAAGCCCTTCGACACGCCGGTGTCCTGGTCTGCCAGCTCGGCGAGGGCGACCTGCTGCGGGGACGCCTGGAGCCCTTCGATCCGGGAGGACGCGATGGCCTCGGACCTCAGCAGGAACCGAGCCAGGCCATCGATGCCGTGACCTGCGGGATGGGCGATGAGCCGCCGTACGAATCGTTCCACCGCGGCGGCTTCCTCGGCGATGCCGGCCGGCATGAGAAGCGGGCGACCGACGAGCGGGTCCGGCCGGTAGGGGCGGTAAAGGCCGCCCCGCTTCTCCCGCTTGCTCGGGGCGGCCCAGGCCATTGGCCACGACGCCTCCACGTATCCCGCCACGAGCGTTATCCTTTCACGCGGGGCATGATCGTGAAAGGATAACGCGTATCCTTTCACGGTAGGGATCGGCATGAAAGGATACGGCTGCCAGGTGGGATCTCGGCTCGCTAGCCGAGTGTCGTGTCGCCGAGGGATGCGAGGAGGGTGCGCAGGGCGTCGGCCAGGTGGTCGCGGTCGCGGGGGTCGAGGGCCGCGAGCAGACGCTCCTCGTTCGCGACGTGCGGTGCCAGCATCTCGTCCACGAGCGCGACCCCGCGGTCGGTGAGCCGCACCCGGACCGACCTGCGGTCCTCCTTGTCCGGCAGACGGTCGACCAGCCCTTTGGCCACCATCCGGTCGATCCGGTTGGTGATCGCGCCAGAGGTCACCATCGCCGCCTTGACCAGGGCGCCGGCCGCGAGTTCGTACGGCGGGCCCGAGCGGCGCAGCGTCGCGAGCACGTCGAACTCCCAGTGCTCCAGCCCGTACGAGGCGAAGAACTCCTTGAGTTCCCGGTCCAGCAGCTTGGCCAGCCGCGAGACCCGGCCGACGACGCCCATCGGCCAGGGGTCCACGTCCGGCCGCTCCCGCCGCCACTGATCCAGCAACAGGTCCACCGCATCGCCCACCGACACCCCTCCAGATATCTCAACGTTCGTTTACTTGACGCTGAAGCTTCGTCGATGTTTTTATCTCAACGTTGAGATTATCAACGGAGGAGTAACCATGGGAGCCTCGAACCGCACATCCCTGTCGATCGCGGGAACGCTCGCCATCACCGGGCTCACCCCATTGGTCTGGGGCTCGACCTACGCCGTGACGACCGAGTTCCTGCCGCAGGACCGGCCGCTGTTCACCGCGCTGACCAGGGCGTTACCGGCCGGGCTCGGGCTGCTCGCCGTCACCCGCGTGCTGCCGCGCGGTATGTGGGTCTGGCGGGCCGCGCTGCTCGGCGTGCTGAACATCGGGGCGTTCTTCCCGTTCCTGTTCCTTGCGGCGTACCGGCTGCCCGGCGGTGTCGCCGCCGTACTGGGCGCGGCGGGCCCGCTGTTCGCGCTCGCCTTCGCCCGAGCCCTGCTCGCCGAACGGCCGACCGGCCGGAAACTGCTCGCCGGTCTCGTGGGGCTGGCCGGTGTCGGCCTGGTCGTCCTGCGCGCCGACGCGGCGCTCGACACGGTCGGAGTGCTGGCCGGGCTCGCCGGGGCCGCCTCCATGTCCGCCGGAACCGTGCTGACCAAGCGCTGGGGCCGTCCCGAGGGCGTCGGCGCCCTCGCGCTCACGGGATGGCAACTGACCGCGGGCGGGCTGCTGCTCCTCCCGGTCGCCCTGCTCATCGAGGGGGCGCCGCCCGCGCTGACCACCGAGAACATCCTCGGCTACGCCTATCTCGGGATCGTCGGCACCGCCTGCGCGTACTGGATCTGGTTCCGCGGCATCTCCCGGCTCCCCGCGACCTCGGTCGCCTTCCTGGCCCTGCTCAGCCCGGTGTCGGCCACCGTGATCGGCTGGGCGGCGCTCGGCCAGGCCCTCACCCCGATCCAACTGGTCGGCATGGCCCTCGCCCTCGCCGGCACGCTGCTCGGCCAGGCCTCCGCGTCCTCTCCCCACCGGCCTCCCGTACGGCCCGCCGCTCCGAGCGGTGGTTCCGTCCCGTTGAACGATCTCCCGTGCAAGGCCGTCGCCTCCTGACTCTCCGCAGGCGACACGCGTGCACGGTGGCCGGGCGTTCGGACTGGCGTGGGAGGATTTCCACGTTGTGTTGCGACGAGCGGAGGGCGGCGCGATGCGCGAGGAGACGATCGGCGACTTCCTGTTCCACCTCGCCGACCGGGTGCCGGCGCCCGGCGGAGGCGCCGCCGCGGCCCTGCAGGCCGCCCAGGCCGTGGCGCTGCTGGGGATGGTCGCGCGCTACAGCACCGGCGAGAAGTACGCCGAGCACACCTCCCTGGTCGAACGGATCATCGGCGAGACCGACGTGCTCCGGTCGGAGGCGCTGCGCCTGGCCGAGGACGACGCGGCGGCCTTCGGGGCGGTCGCCGAGGCCTACAAGCTGCCCAAGGACACCGACGAGGCGAAGGACGTCCGGTCCGCCGCCATCGCGCGGGCGCTGGTGGGGGCGGGCACCGTGCCGGCGAAGGTGGTGGCCGTCGCCCGGCGGGCCGTCGAGATCGCCGAGGAACTGCTGCCCGTCGCCAACCGCAACGTCGTCTCCGACGTCGCCGCCGCCACCGAGGCCGCGCGGGCCGCAGCGGCCACCGCCCGGGTGAACATCGAGATCAACCTGGGCGGGATCAAGGACGAGAAGGTCCGCGCCGGACTGGCCGCCGAGGCCGCGGAGGTGGACGACGTCGCCGCGCGTGCCGAGCAGGTCACCGCCGCCGTACGCGAGGAGATCGCGAAGTGAGCGCCCGCGTGCTCTCCGGCAAGGAACTCGCCGCGTCCATCCGGTCCGAGGCCACCGGGCAGGCCGCCGGACTCGCGGCGGCCGGGACCCCGGCGAAGCTCGCGGTCGTCGTCGCCACGGCGGACGAGTCCAGCGCCTGGTACGTCCGCTCGATCGCCCGGGCCGCCGAGAAGTCCGGGATCGTCTGCGAGATCGTCGACCTCGGGGCGGAGGCCGACCCCGCCCTGATCCGCGACAGGCTGGCGTCGCTGAGCGCCGACGACACCGTCCACGGGATCATCCTCCAGACCCCGCTGCCGCAGGGGGCCAGGCTTGAGGATCTGGCCGGTGCGATCGCGTTCGAGAAGGACGTCGACGGCGCGAACCCGCTGTCGCTCGGCCGTCTGGCCGCGGGGCTGCCCGCGTTCGCCCCGGCGACCGCCGAGGCGGTCGTGGCGATCCTCGACCACCACGGGATCGACCTGGCCGGTCGGCACGTCGCCGTGGTGGGCCGCTCAACCGTCGTCGGCAAGCCCGCCGCCCATCTCCTGCTGGACCGGAACGCCACCGTGACGGTCTGCCACTCCCGTACGAGGGACCTGGCCGCCGTCACCTCCGCGGCCGACGTGGTCGTCGCCGCGGTCGGCCGCGCCGGTCTAATCACGGCCGAGCACGTACGCCCGGGAGCGGTCGTGGTGGACGTCGGCACCAATCCCACCGAGGACGGCGGCCTGGTCGGCGACGTGGACGCGGTCGCGGTCGCCGACAGCGCCGGGGCGCTCACGCCCGTGCCCGGCGGCGTCGGCCCGGTGACCACCGCCCTCCTGCTGCGCCACACCGTCCACGCCGCCGACCGTGCCCGTACCCGCTGATCAGGCCGTCGTCGCGCAGGATCCACACGACCGTCCGGGAGGTAAGGCGCCACGCCGGCAACTCTTCACTTCGGAATGTGTTCCGAAGTAGCATTAGGCATGACCATGCCGACTGTCCCGTTCTCCGACTTGTCGAAGCACTCCAAGCGCGTCGCCGAGACAGTGGAGCGGGTTCACCGCGTGCACATCAAGAGGCGTGACGGGGAGGACCTGTTCATCTCCACCGCTCGCCACGACCGCGAACGTGAGGAGACCGCCGAGGTCGCGGCCCGCATGGTCTCTGCGCTCCTGTCCAGCGAAGAGGGCACGGAGGTCGTTCTGCACGCCTTGCCCCGCGTCTTCCCCTGGGTCAGGCACCTGTCCGGCGACGAGAGGCAGCAGTTCATTCAGGACCTTCTCGACGCCACTCATGACGCGATAGATCTGGACGTACACGCGACACTGCACCGGGTCATCGTGGAGTGGCGGGCCACAGCCCGGATACTGGCGAACCCAGCGCTTACCGCACAGCTCACTCAGCAGCTTCCCGACGAGGACCACGGCGAGGTGCTCGCGCCGTGAGCCCCAAGCGCGGAGACGCGGTGGCCCCACCACCGGTGGGCGACGAATGGCATCTTCGCTTCGCAACCAGCGAGGCCGCCAAAGGCTGGAGCGACCTGTGTACGGACGCGGCCGGGAACACCCGGCGCTGTTTCGAGGCGTTACGCGCCGACCCGCTGTCACAGAACGACCCCGACCGGCAGCATCGCCTGCGTGGCCGCCTCGCGACGGGGTCGCTCGGCGGCCGCGACTATCCCCAATGGGAGTACGAGGTCACCGCGGGCGGTCGCGTCCGCTACCTGGTCGACGAGTCCCGGCGCACCGTCTACCTCGTCTACGCCTCGACTCGCCATCCCAAGGACACCGACGCCTGACCGCGACATTCCCGGCCCGCAGGGCCACCACAAGCGCCACTCCAACACGAAACGTGTTCAGTGTGTTCAGTGGCGTCCCCCAAGGGAGGCGGGACCAAGTCACCTCCTCTTCTCTGCGGCGGGGGCGCGGCGCCGCCGGGAAGGACATGTGCCGATGTCTGAGGAACCGACCATCTGGGAGATCCGGCTTGGCGTTTATGCGACTGCCCAGCAGGCCGAAGAAATCAAGGAACACGTCACGAAACTGCTGTGCCCGGATCCGGACCATGCTCCATTGCGGGGTGGTTCGGGGCACGGCTGGTTGCCAGGCGTGTGCCAGGTGCAGCGGCGGGCGGACACGCTGCCAGGATCAAGTGAGCCGGGGAAGGGCTCGAAGCGCTCGATGGACATGACCGCAGCGTAGAACCGAGCAGAACGACGAACCAGAGGTCTCCGCCTGCGGAACGATCATGCTCCTCGGCGCCGTCAGGGTGAGCGCCGGCCTCCTGGTGGGCGACCGGTGAGTGCGCGGTGGAGGAGGGCGCGGGTGAGGAGTTGGAGGGCGAAGGGGAGGTCGTCGACGAGGTAGCGGCGGGCGAGGCGGTGGGGTTCGCTGATCAGGCGGAACAGCCATTCCAGCCCGTGGTCGCCCATCCAGCCGGGGGCGCGGCGCACCGAACCGGCGGCGAAGGCGATGGCCGCGCCGCAGCCGACGAACCACGTGCCCGGCAGGTCGGGCCGAAGCCGCGTGATGAGCCGGTCCTGCCGGGGGAACCCGAGACCCACGAAGACCAGGGACGGCCGCGTGGCGACGAGTTGCCCCCGCATCTCCGCCAGCGCCGCCGGGCTGGTCTCGAATCCGTACGGCGGAGCGTGGACGCCCGCCACCACCAGGCCCGGATGCCGCCCGCACAGCGCGTCGCGCGCCGCCTCGGCGACGCCCGGCGGTCCCCCGATCAGATAGACGGGCAGGCCGCGCGCCGCGGCGGCTCCGGTCAGCGACCAGATCAGGTCGGCTCCCGTCACCCGCTCCGGCAGCGGACGCCCGAGCAGCCGCGACGCCCAGACCAGGGGCATGCCGTCGGCCACCGCGAGCTCGGCCGCGTCGATCAGCTCACGCAGCGACGGATCGCGGGCGGCGGCCCGGCAGATGTCGACGTTCGGCGTGACCAGGTGACCGCCCTCGCCGCGCTCCAGCGCGGCCATGATGTGCGCCACCACCCGCGCCTCGGTGAACGGGTCGAGCAGCACCCCGGCCACCGGAACTCTGTCCATCCCAGGCCCGGCCGCCCCGATCCCGGCCGCGAACGCCGGGTCCAGAGCGGCCGTGGGGATCGATGTGGGGTCGGCCATCAGATGCCGTGGCCGCGCAGGTGGAGGGCGTGCAGTACGGCGCGCGGGGTGAGGAGGCCTCCGGCGATCGCCAGCGCCACCGCCGCGCGCGGCTCGCCCGGCCGGGCGGAGAAGGCCCGCAACGACCACCGGGCGGCCTCGCGGCGCCGCCCGAGGGCGGCGTGGCAGAAGGCGAGCTGCCCGTAGACGCGGGCCGCGCCGCGTGGCTCGCAGGTCAGGCCCGGATGCCGGGCGAGCATCCACTCCAGCCCCGCGATCCGGTCCGCCCACCGTGCCGCGTAGTGCGACGATCCCCAGCGCACCCGTACGAGCGGGTGGTCGACGTGGACGATCGGGTGCCGCCGGGCGGCCCGCAGCGCGAGGTCCCAGTCCTCGTTCTGGCCGCCGGGGGCGCTCTCGTCCACCCACACCGAGCCGCGCCGGAACAGGAACGTCGAGGAGTGGACCATCATCATCCGCGAGCGGGTGAGGTGGTGGTGGGCGACCCGGTCGGTGCCGGCCAGCCGCGGCACACGCCGCGTCCCGTACTCGACCTCGACAGCGCAGCTCGCGAAGGCCGCCGCGGGCTCCTCCGCGAGCGCGGCCACCTGGGCGGCCAGCTTGCCCGGCAGCCAGAGGTCGTCGTCGTCGCAGAAGGCGACGAGATCGGTGTCAAGCACGCCGATCCCGGTGTTCCTGGCGCCGGGCAGCCCAGGGGTGCGCCGGTTGCCCAGCACCCGGACGCCGCGCGGGCCTCCGCTCCCGGGCCCGGCCACGCCGGGCATCTGCCTGGCCACCAGCGGCGCAGGGATGCCGTCGGCCACGACCACCACGCGCACCTCGCCGCCGTACTCCTGGCCGAGCACCCCGGTCAGCGCGGCGCGGAGCGGGCCGGGCCGGTCGCCCCTGGTGGGGATGACGACCCCGACCGACGGCGTCATCGCCGGGCTCCCGAGGTCTGGGCGAGGCGGTAGCCGTACCAGAGGAGCAGCGGAAGGGTGAGCGCGGTGACCAGCCACCGCTGCGCACGCGGCAGCGGCGCGGGACGGTCGCGCAGCTCGACCGGGCCGACGGAGAAACGCATCGGGTTGCCGGAGACGGTGTGGGCGACGCCCAGGCGCGCGTGGCGGCCGTCGAGGAAGTCGAGCCCGCCGGCGGACAGCCCGAGCCGTGCGGCCAGGCGGACGACGGTGGTGCGCGGGTCGCGCAGCAGGTCCTCGTGCCGCACCCGGACGACCCGCACGCCCCTGCGGCGCAGGATCTCGAAGGCGAGGTTCTGGGCCAGCCAGTGGACGGCGGTCCTGGCGGGCGTCCAGCGGGTCATCGGCCGCCCGTTCTCGGGTCTGCGCACCCTGCGGCGCCAGGACGCGGCCACCGCCCGCGGGTCGCGCACCACGTGCACGACCCGGAGTTTCATGATCGAGGCCAAGCAGTACGCCAGCGAGGCGTGCTTGCTGGAGTCGACGACGACCCGGGCGTCGGCCACCTCGGCCGCCGCCGCGTAGATGCGGGAGTACGACCGCACGTACTCGGCCAGTTCGGCCTCACGGCTCGGGAGCCCGAGGGCGAGGACGGGCAGCCGCCGGGTCCGGTCGACCCGCATGCGCAGGCTCGGGAGCCATCCCGCCTGGCTCTGCCGCCACTGCCCGAACGCGTGCTCGCCCACCTTCGTCCAGAACGGGCACCGGGAGAACGGCTGCCCGCAGCCGCAGGGCTCGTCGGCCCGCACCCCGCGGTCCCACAGATGGACCACCTCGCCGAGCGGCGCCACCCCCGGCAGCTCGCCGAGCAGGCGCTCGATCAGGGTGCTTCCGCTGCGTCCCAGGCCGCCCACGAAGATCACCGGCTGAGCGTCGGCCACGTGTCCTCCACGAAACGGATGCGAAACGTGACGACCCTAGCGCGTAGAGTAATCCCCCGACCGGCGATCCCCAAAGGATCTACCGGCGGGCGGGGTGGCGCCTTCCGTACGCGAACGGCCCCCGGCGCAATCGCGCTCGGGGGCCGTTCAGGATGGAACTCGGACGTACCGGATCAGTGCGCGTCGACGATCATGCCGGCGCCGACGGTGCCGTTGGTGGCCTCGTCGATCAGGATGAAGCCGCCGGTGAGGCGGTTGCGGGCGTAGTCGTCCACGAACAGCGGCTGGGTGGTCCGCAGCGACACCCGGCCGATCTCGTTCAGGCCGAGGGAGGTGGCCGACTCGTCGCGGTGCAGGGTGTTGACGTCGAGCCGGTAGTGCAGGTCGCGCACCAGTGCCCGGGCCGTACGGGTGGTGTGCTTGATGATCAGCTTCGACCTGGGCTGGAGCTTCACGCCGTCGGCCATCCAGCTGATCATCGCGTCGATCTCCTGGGCGGCCTGCGGCTGGTTGTTCGGCCGGCAGATCATGTCGCCACGGGAGATGTCGATGTCGTCGGACAGGCGCAGCGTGACCGACATGGGCGGGAACGCCTCCTCCACCGGCCCGTCGAAGGTGTCGATCGCGGCGATCGTGGTGGTCAGGCCCGAGGGCAGGTGCAGCACCTCGTCCCCCGGCTTGAGCACGCCGCCCGCGACCTGCCCGGCGTACCCCCGGTAGTCGTGCAGTTCCTGGCTGGTCGCGCTGTGCGGGCGGATGACGTACTGCACCGGGAAGCGCACGTCGACCAGGTTGCGGTCGGAGGCGATGTGCACGTGCTCCAGGTGGTGCAGCAGCGAGGAGCCCTCATACCACGGCATGTTCTCGGAGCGGGAGACGACGTTGTCGCCGTGCAGCGCCGAGATCGGGATGAAGGTGAGGTCGCTCGCGTTCAGCTTGCTGGCGAACGCGGTGAACTCCTCGCGGATCTCGTCGAAGCGGGCCTCGGAGTAGTCGACGAGGTCCATCTTGTTGACCGCCAGGACCAGGTGCGGCACACGCAGCAGCGTCGTCAGGAAGGCGTGCCGCCGCGACTGCTCCAGCACGCCCTTGCGTGCGTCGATGAGGATGATCGCCAGGTCGGCGGTGGAGGCGCCGGTGACCATGTTCCGGGTGTACTGGATGTGCCCCGGGGTGTCGGCGATGATGAACTTCCGCTTGGGCGTGGCGAAGTAGCGGTACGCGACGTCGATCGTGATGCCCTGCTCGCGCTCGGCCCGCAGGCCGTCGGTCAGCAGCGACAGATCGGTGTACTCCGTGCCCCGGTCGCGGGAGGTCCGCTCGACCGCCTCGAGCTGGTCCTCGAAGATCGCCTTGGAGTCGAACAGCAGCCGCCCGATCAACGTGGACTTGCCGTCGTCGACGCTGCCCGCCGTCGCGAAACGAAGGATGTCCATCAGAAGTAGCCTTCCTTCTTGCGATCTTCCATGGCGGCCTCGGACGCCCGGTCGTCGGCGCGGGTCGCACCGCGCTCGGTGATCCGGGTGGCGGCGATCTCGTCGATGATCTGCTCGACGGTCGTGGCGGTGGAGGCGACCGCCCCGGTGCAGGTCATGTCGCCGACCGTGCGGTAGCGGACGACCGCGTCGAACACCGGCTCGTCCTCGCCCCGCTGGACGACCTCGGAGTCGGCCAGCAGCATGCCGTCGCGCTCGAAGACCGTGCGGGAGTGGGCGAAGTAGATCGACGGGATCTCGATGCCCTCCCGCCGGATGTAGTGCCACACGTCCAGCTCGGTCCAGTTCGACAACGGGAACACGCGGATGTGCTCACCGCGGCGGATCTTGGTGTTGTAGAGGTTCCACAGCTCGGGCCGCTGGTTCTTGGGGTCCCACTGGCCGAAGTCGTCGCGGAAGGAGAACACCCGCTCCTTGGCTCGGGCCTTCTCCTCGTCGCGCCGGGCGCCGCCGAACACCGCGTCGAACTCGTGCTCCTCGATGGCGTCCAGCAGGGTCGTGGTCTGCAGCCGGTTGCGGGAGGCCCGCCGACCGGTCTCCTCGACCACCCGCCCGGCGTCGATCGACGCCTGGACCGAGGCGACGACCAGCCGTGCGCCGAGTTCGCCGACCCGGCGGTCGCGGTAGTCGATCACTTCGGAGAAGTTGTGCCCGGTGTCGACGTGCATGAGGGGGAAGGGGATCGGCGCCGGCCAGAACGCCTTCTCCGCGACCCGCAGCATGACGATGGAGTCCTTGCCGCCGGAGAAGAGCAGACAGGGGCGCTCGAACTCGGCCGCGACCTCACGCATGATGTGGATCGCCTCGGCCTCGAGCACGTCGAGCTGCGACGTGGTGTAGTCACGCTGAAGCATTCGGCTTCCTTCAGGGAGTCTGGCGATGCAGGTCACGGATTCCGGCGAGCAACGTTGGCGCCAGATCCGGTAGGGAGACCAGGATATCGGGGAGTGAGGGGTCACCCTGGTTGTAGGTCAGGGGTGAGCCGTCGATCCTGCTGGCGTGGGCCCCCGCCGCGAGCGCGACCGCGACAGGCGCGGCCGAGTCCCACTCGTACTGACCTCCGGCGTGGACGTACGCCTCGACCTCTCCCGTGAGCACGGCGGCGATCTTCGCGCCGGCCGAGCCGATCGGGACGAGCTCCGCGCCGAGGCGGGCGGCGAGGTCGCGGACGAACTCCGGCGGCCGGGTGCGGCTGACCGCGACGCGGAACGGCTCGCGCGCCTTCTCCGGCAGCTCCGGAGGAGCCGCCGTCGTGAGCGTACGACCCTGTGCGGGCAGGGCGACGGCGCCCGCGCCGAGGGAGCCCCGCTCCCACAACGCGACGTGGACGGCCCAGTCGGCGCGGCCCTCCTCGGAGAACTCGCGCGTGCCGTCGAGGGGGTCGACGATCCAGACGCGCTCGGCCGACAGCCGCCGGGGATCCATCCGCTCCTCGCGGGTCGCTTCCTCCGACAGCACGGCGTCGTCCGGGCGGAGCCGCCGCAGGGCGTCCATCAGGAACCGGTGCGAGGTCTGGTCACCGGCGTCCTTCAACGCCCGGCCGTCCTCGAACCCGAGGCGGGCGCGCAGCTCCAGGAGCCGTTCCCCCGCTTCCGACGCCAGTTCCCCCGCGAGGGAATGGTCGTCCCGCATCGTCATCTTCAGTACGCTCCCGCCCCGCGTGCGACCGCGGCCCATGTCCTCCATAGGATCTGCAGATCCAGCCTGAGAGACCAGTTCTCGACATAACGCAGGTCCAACCGTACCGATTCCTCCCATGACAGGTCAGATCGGCCGTTAACCTGCCACAGTCCGGTCATCCCCGGGCGCACCGGCAGCCTCCCGCGTACGCCGCCGTACCGCGCGACCTCCTCCGGCAGCAGCGGGCGCGGCCCGACGAGCGACATGTCCCCGCGCAGCACGTTGAGGAGCTGCGGCAGCTCGTCGATCGAGTAACGCCGCAGCAGGGCGCCGAGCGGGGTGACACGGGGATCCCGGCGCACCTTGAACAGCACGCCTCGGGCGTCGCTGGTCAGCTCGACCTTGCGGGCCTCCGCGTCGCGGTGCGTCGTGCGGAACTTGAGGATCGTGAACTCGGCGCCGTCCCGGCCCACCCGCCGCTGCCGGAACAGGGCCGGGCCCGGCCCGCTCACCCGTACGGCGATCGCGACGGCGGTCAGCAGCGGGGCCAGCACGACCAGCGCCACGGTGGCCACCAGCCGGTCGAAGACGGCCTTGACCAGCCGTTGCCACCCGGCCGGCCCTGCGTGCGGCGGCCCCGCGCGGCCCCCGGCCGCGGTCCGGCGCCGGCGCGGCCCGCGCCACGGGCCGTACCGCGCGCAGAGGGTGAGCACGGCCGCGAGCGGCAGCGCGATCACGTACGGCGCCACGGACGCAGTAACCTCGCCGGACCGGATCACGACGGCGGTGATCCCCGCGAGAAGGGCGCCCGCGATGGCGCAGACGGCGGCGGCGAGCCGGTGTCGCACGGCCCACCTCGCCGGCCGCGCGGCCGGACGGCCGGGTGCGCCCCGCGACGCGCCGGCGGCGACCCGGGACATGTCGCCGTCCAGCACTCTCACCCCCCGCGATCGTCTTGCTACTGAACGTGATGGAATGCTAGCCGCCGCGCCCCGGCCCTCAGGGAGATTTGGTGAAAGCCGAGACGTACATATCGGTTGACATCGAGGCGGACGGCCCGATCCCGGGCCCGTACTCGATGGTCAGCTTCGGCATGACCGTGGCGGGCCGGATGATCGGACGGCACTTCGAGCGGACCGATCCGGAGACCCGGACCTTCTACGCCGAACTGCGGCCGATCAGCGACGACTTCGTGCCGGAGGCGCTGGCGGTGAGCGGCCTCGACCGCGGCACGCTGCTGCGCGAGGGGCGCGATCCGGCGGAGGCGATGACGGCCGCGGCCGCCTGGGTCCGGGAGGTCTGCGGGGCGGACCTCCCGGTGCTCGCGGCCTTCCCGCTGTCGTACGACTGGATGTGGATGTACTGGTACTTCCTGCGCTTCACGGGCGAGTCGCCGTTCGGCCACTCCCGGTGCATCGACATCAAGACGCTGTACGCGGCGAAGGCCGCCGTGCCGGTGGCCTGGGCCACCAAGCGGCAGATGCCGCGCGAGGTGCGGTCGAGCCGGCGGCACACCCACAACGCGCTCGACGACGCGATCGAGCAGGCCGAGCTGCTGCAGAACCTCATGGAGTGGCGATCTTCCGACAGGAATCGCAAGGAAAGCCGACTCTGACAATTCAGTCAATTTCTGAGTCATCTCACTATCCGACACGCCGTTTGTCCGCTTTGGGGGTTTCGGGTATCCTTTAAAGGCGAGAAATGACCGTACTAAGTCATTTCTACTTTTTCGTGCGGACATATCTAGTTACCTACAAGTTTACTTCGCGTCACCTCAAACACTCCATCTGCCCTAGATGAAACATATTTCACTCTGATAACAGATGGATCGTTCCAGGCAAGCCAGGCATATCGCCACGTATCTTCTCTACCTGTCGCCAAGCGAGCACGTCGCCCCACGCACGTGGGCAGGCGGATAAATGTCGGGGAGGATCCGTGGGGTCAGATTCGAATTGGCTCGATACCGCCTATGAATGGCTGGTGCGCACCGGAACGGATGGTTCCTGGCGCAATCTGATCCCGCTGGGCCTGGCCGGACTGCTCGTGTGGGGACTGTGGATCTACCGGGTGGTGCTGTCCCGGCTGGCCAGGCCGATCGTGAACGGCTACCGGACGACGGTCTCCGTGGTGGTCCCGTCCTATCGCGAGGATCCCGAGATCCTGGTGCGCTGCCTGGAGAGCTGGCTGGCCCAGGACCCGCTCGAAGTGATCATCGTCGTCGACGTCGCCGACACCGAGTGCCACGCCAGGCTCGCGAAGGTGGAGGACCCCCGGCTGCACGTCCTCATCTACGAGCACGCGGGCAAGCGCTCGGCGCTCGGGGTCGGCATCCGGGCCGCGCAGGGCGAGGTCGTGGTCTTCGCCGACTCCGACACGTGGTGGCAGCCCGGCCTGCTCGACGCGGTGCAGATGCCCTTCGAGGACCCGGCCGTCGGCGGCGTGGGCACCCAGCAGAACGTCTACCAGCGGACCACCAGCGTCTGGCGGCGCGTCGCGGACTGGCTGGTCAACCTCCGCTACTACGACTATGTGCCGGCGATGGGCAGCAGGGGCGGCGTGGCCTGCCTGTCCGGCCGTACGGCGGCCTACCGCCGCGCGGCCATCCTCCCGGTGGTCCAGCACCTGGAGAACGAGTTCTTCCTCGGCCGCCGCTGCATCGCCGGTGACGACGGCCGGCTCACCTGGCTGGTCCTCGCCTCCGGCTACAAGACGGTGCACCAGTCGACCGCGCGGGCCATATCGATGTTCCCCTCCTCCTTCCGCGCCTTCGTCAAGCAGCGCGTCCGATGGAGCCGCAACTCCTACCGTTGCTACCTCACCGCCCTGTGGAAGGGGTGGCTGTGGAAGACGCCGCTGGTGACCAAGGTGACCGTGCTGCAGATCCTGCTCACCCCGGTGACCATGGGCATCACGCTGGCCTACCTGTTCTTCAGCAGGCTCCAGCCCACCCTGCCGAGCATCGCGCTCGCCGTCGGCTGGGTGCTCCTCAGCCGGGGCGTCCGCGGCTGGTCGCACCTGCGCCGCCACCCCGGGGAGATCTGGCTCCTGCCGCTGGTCTGCCTGGTGGTCATCATGATCGCGCTGCCGATCAAGCTGTACGCGTTCGTCACCATGAACAAGCAGGGATGGCTGACCCGCTCGTCCAACCAGATGGGCGGGGCGGGCCAGACCGCGGCCACCCTCAAGGGGGTGGCCTGAGTGAGGCGGTCGCTGCCCGCTCTTCTGACGGCGGCGGCCCTCACGCTCGGCATGGGCGGCGCGGCGGCCGCGGCCGCCCCCGTACGCGGCGGGCTCGCGGCGGCCGCGGAGCCGACGCCGGTGGATCTCGTGGACCCGGCGGCGCCCCCGTCCGACCGGGAGAACAGCCCGACTCCCTCGCCCGATCCGACGCCGACCGAGACCTCCCGGCCGTCCCCCACCCCCAAGCGGAGCCCGTCGTCCCGCCCCACCCGCTCGTCCGCCCGGTCTCCTGAGGCCACCCGTACGCCGGGGACCGGCACGGCCGGGACGGCGCGGCCGACTCCTTCGGGTGGCCAGAGCCTGCCGACTCCCACGCGGGAGGAGCCGAAGGAGGAAGAGGAGCCGCCGCCGCTGGAGAAGGCGGTCATGGCCGACGACGAGACGCTGAAGGCCGGCCTGATCTCCGCCGACGCCGAGGCGCAGGCGCGGCTGGTGGACGTCGAGGACCAGCGCATTATCCAGACCCGGGCCGCGCTCACGGCTCTGCTGCAGGCCGGCGGCATTGCCGCGGCCCAGCGCAAGCGGCCCCAGGTCTTCGTCTCGGCGTACGGCAGGACCCTGGTGCTGCCCGCGCGCAACGACACCACGGCCCCCTACACGCTGCGTGACATCGCGGCGGTCGAGAAGGGCCGTTACCTGCGGCGGATGAAGGACGGCTCCTACCTGCTCGGCGTGCAGGTCTTCGTGGCCGACGGGGCGAGCCTGCAGTTGCGCGGGCCGCTGACGCTGCGGATGGGCAGCCTGCCGGGGTCGTTCAGCTCGATCATCTCGTTCGGCGGCGACATCGACATCAAGGGCACCGCCGCCAAGCCGGTCCGGATCACCAGCTGGGACGTGCGCACGCGCAAGCCCGACCTGACCACCACCGACGGCCGCGCCTACATCAGGGCGGTCGGCGGCAAGTTCGAGATGTCATACGCCGAGGTCTCCGACCTCGGGTTCTGGAGCGGCCGCACCGGGGGCATCGCGCTCACCGGCACCGAGCGGCCGGCGAGCGTCTACCGGCACCGCACCAAGACGCAGCGGCACCAGGACAAGGCGGAGCGCCTGTCCAAGGCCGGCAGCCAGCGGGGCGGGAGCAGCTTCGGCGACGTGGAGACCATCCCGATCGGCCCCGGCACGGCGACGCACGTGCTCGCCGACGACCTGGTGTCCGGGTCGATCAGGCACAGCGTCATCACCGGCAACGCGTACGGGCTGTTCGTCTCGGGGTCGAACCAGACGCAGATCGTCGACGACGAGATCAGGGACAGCCTGGCGCACGGTGTCTTCCTGCACCGTTTCGTGAACAGCGCGACCGTCCAGTCGACCAAGGTGATCGGCAGCGGCGGCGACGGCTTCGTGCTGTCGCGGGCGACCGAGAAGGTGCAGATCACCGACTGCCTCGCGGAGCGCAACGGCCGCAACGGCTTCACGCTCAACGGGCAGGCCCTCGCGCAGGGCCCGTCCGCGAGCGGCGAGTCGCTGGCCGTCTACGGCGACAACTCGGTCAACGACAGCGTCGCCCGCGACAACGGGAGGTACGGCGTCGAGGTGCTCGGCGGCAGCCGCCTGTCCGTCTACACCAGCGAGATCACCGGTGGCGACATGGGGATCGTGGTCCGCGAGGGCGCCAGCGAGGTGCAGATCTCCGGCAACAAGCTGTCCGGCCAGGCCCGGCAGGGCATCGCGCTGCGCGACGGCGCGACCGCCGGCCACGTGGCCGGGAACACGATCACGGACACCCTGACCGGGATCTACCTGCGCGACTCCAACGCCAAGGTGGTGGGAAACAAGATCACGACCCTGGTGAAGCCCCGGGCCCACGGGATCACCATGGTCGGCGACGTCGGCGCCACCGAGATCACCCGCAACACCGTCATCGGCTCGGGCACCAGCGCGATCAGCGTCTCGCGGTCCGCCCACCGGGTGAACGAGCACGACAACGTCGAGGACGCCTGGCACGACACCTCGACGTTCTGGGTCAAGGCCAAGCGTTACGTCAAGCCGATGAACCTGATCTGGGCCGCGGTCATCCTCCTCGTCATCGTGTCGGCGCTGCGGTCGCGCCAGGCGGGAGCCGATCGCCGGCGACGCCGTACCGCCATCGGCGACCCCTACTCGCGCCAGCGGGTGCTGGAGGAGCGGCCCGTCCTCGCGCTGCGTCCCGCCGGGGCCGCGCCGGCCCGCTCCGCGTACGGCGGGGACCGTCCATGGCACCGCGAGCCGTCGCTGCCGATCCACCATCCGGCCCCGGCCCCGGCCGCGCCCGCGACGGGAGGCCTGACGTCATGAGCGACACCCCCCGGCCCCGCAGCCGCGCCCTGCTCATGATCCTGGTGCTGGGCCTGGTCGCCGCCTGCACCTGGGCGTACCTCGCCTACACCGACGGAGCCGAGCCCCCACCCGCGATCAACGACGTGCCCCAGGCGGAGGCCCAGCAGCAGTCGACGCTGGTCGACCAGGAGTCGCTGCGGGTCATGCAGACCCGGGCGACGCTGTCCTCGGCGCTCGCGCGGGGCGGGCCGGCCGCGGCGCAGGCCCGGGTGCCGCACATCTCCAGCTCGGCCAACGGGCAGACGCTGGTGCTGCCCCAGCGGCGCGACCCGTACCGCATCGCCGACCTGGAGCGCCTCGGCCTGGAGCAGTTCCAGAAGCAGTCGGACGGCTCCTTCGTGCTCGGCATCAACGTGTTCCTCGGTCCGGGAGCCAAGCTGGTGCTGCAGAACGCGCAGGGCCCGCTCGTGATCCGGATGCGCAGCGAACCCGGCGCCTTCGTCTCGATCGTGGGCTTCGACGCGAGCATCCGGGTCAACGGCTCGGCCCAGAACCCGGTGCGGATCACCAGCTGGAACCCCCACACCAGGACGGCGGACACGCAGGTCTCCGACGGCCGCGCGTACCTGCGGGCCATCGGCGGAGAGCTCAGGATGAGCCACGCCCGGGTCGAGTACCTCGGCTTCTGGAGCGGCCCGACCGGCGGCCTGGCGCTGACGGGCACCGACCGGCCCGCCGAGACCGCCGAGCGGGTCCCCGTACGCCCGGGCGTGGCGGCCACCGCCGCTCCCGGCACCTCGGGGTCCGGCAGGAAGCCGGCCGGCAGGGAGGACGACGAGCGGAAGACGCTCCTGCCCAACGGCCTGCTCGTGCCGAGCCGGGGCGGCGACGACGAGGTCGAGATCACCGACAGCGCGGGCGGCAGCAAGGTCGCCTACCAGATGCCCCAGGCCAACCTGGTCACCGGTGAGATCAGTGACACCTCGGTCGTCGGCAACGCGTACGGAATCTTCATCAGCGCGTCGGACCAGACCCGCATCACCAACGTCACGATCGGCGACAGCCTGATCCACGGCGTGCTGCTGCACCGGTTCGCGCGCAACGCCTCCATCGAGAACACCACCGTGACCGGCAGCCGGGGCGACGGCTTCGTGCTGTCCCGGGGGACGCAGAACGTCACGATCACCGGCTCGACGGCCGAACGCAACGCGGGCAACGGCTTCACGATCAGCGGCCTCCCGCTGGCCCAGGGCCCCTCCGCGTCCGGCGAGTCCCTGCGCAGCTTCGGCGGCGACTCGCTGCTCAGCAGCGCCGCCCGCGACAACGGCCGGTACGGCGTGGAGGTGCAGGGCGGCATCCGGCCGGTCGTGCAGACCACCGAGGTCGTCGGCGGGGAGATGGGCATCGTCGTGAGCAAGGACGCCACCGGCGCGCAGGTCTCCGGCAACCGGGTCAGGGGCCAGAGCAGCCAGGGCATCGTGCTGCGCGACGGGGTCGTGTCGGCCCGCGTCAGCGGCAACATCGTCAGGGAGGTCCCGACCGCGATCTACGTCAGGAACGCCCGGGTCACGGTCACTGCCAACACCGTGCAGTCGGCCTCGCTGCACGCGATCTCCGTGCTCGGCGCGGCCGGGGGCAGCGAGATCACCGGCAACACCCTGGGCGGCGCCGGCCGCAGCGCGCTGGACACCGCCCGGGCCACCGGGTCGCTGACCGTCGCGCGGAACAACACCGGCGGCTGGCAGGACACGGCCGGCTTCTGGACCATGGTCAAGCGGATCGCCAAGCCGATGAACCTGATCTGGTTCGGCGTGATCCTCCTCATCGTGATCGCCGCGATCCGGGCGCTGAACGGTGACGGCCCCCGGGCCGGCCGCCGCTTCGTCGACCCGTACGAGAAGCAGGCGGTGCTGGAGGAACGGCCGGCCAGGGAACTGCGGGCCGCCGCCGTCGCGGCCGCCGGGAAGGGGGACTGAGCGGTGGACCGCTACATCGACCGCAGGACCCTGGTGGGGATGCTCGTCGGGGCGGCCCTCACCATAGTCGTCGTGGTGCTGCTGCGCGGGCTGTTCGGCGGGGGCTCGGAGCCGCCCGTCGAGGACATCCGCCCGGTGGGCGGGAACACCCAGCCCCCGGGGGCGATGGACGACGGCTCCCAGGACCTCCAGAACTCCCGGCCCGACGACGGCGGGAAGGTCGAGGACCAGGACGCGCCGCTGGACGGGGACGAGGCGGTGCCGTTCGTCCCGACGCAGGACCCGCCCGCCGTCCCGGTCCCCGAGGGACCGGGCAGGATCGACTGCCCCGAGGCCACGGTGACGGTCGGCGACGCGGCCGGGCTGACCGAGGCGCTGAAGACCGCCGAGCCGGGCGCGGTGATCAGGCTGGAGCCCGGCGTGTACGTCGGCAGGTTCGTGGCGACGGTCTCCGGCACCGCCTCCGAGCCGATCTTCGTCTGCGGCCCGGCCGACGCGGTCCTCGACGGCGGCGGGGTGAAGAAGGGCTACGCCTTCCACCTCAACCAGGTGAGCCACTGGCGGTTGATCGGCTTCGACGTCCGCAACGGCCAGAAGGGCGTGATGGCCGACCAGACCTCACACACGATCGTCCAGGGCCTGACCGTCCACGACATCGGGGACGAGGCCATCCACCTGCGCAACTTCAGCAGCGACAACACCGTGCAGTACAACACGGTCTACGCGACCGGCCTGCGCCGCGAGAGGTACGGCGAGGGCGTCTACCTCGGCACCGCCGAGAGCAACTGGGCGTCCTTCTCAGGCGGGAAGATGGACCGCAGCGACCGCAACGTCGTGCGCGGCAACGTCATCCGCGCCACCGCCGAGGCCGTGGACGTCAAGGAGGGCACCTCCGACGGCCGGATCGTCGGCAACGTCTTCGACGGCTCCACCCTGGGCGGGTCCAAGCACAACGACTCCTGGGTGGACGTCAAGGGCAACGGCTACGTCATCGAGCGCAACACCGGCAGCGGCACCAGCGAGGACGGCTTCCAGACCCACCGGATCGTGGACGGCTGGGGCACCGGCAACGTGTTCCGGGCCAACGTCATCGACCTCGGCGGCTCGGGCGGCTACGGCGTCAACGACACCGCCGGCGGCAACACGATCTCCTGCGACAACAAGGTCACCGGCGGAGCGCTGACCAAGAAGGGTGGCTGTTCCTGACCACGGCCCGGCGGGACCCCCGCCGGAGACCGACTCTCCGGCCGTCCGGCACACCCCGCCGGCGGTCACCAGGCACCGAGTCCGCCGGACGGCGACTCGCCGACACTCATTGGGATACTGACATGAGCGACGCCGAACTCCCCCGGCTGACGGTGATCGGGACCGGTTACCTCGGGGCGACACACGCCATCTGCATGGCCTCGCTGGGCTACGACGTGGTCGGGCTCGACGTGGACCCCGGGAAGATCCGCAAACTGCAGTCCGGGGAGGTGCCGTTCTTCGAGCCGGGCCTGCCCGAACTGCTGGCCAAGACCCTGGAGTCGGGACGGCTCCGGTTCACCACCTCCTACGCCGAGGCCGCCGAGCACGGCGACGTCCACTTCATCTGCGTGGGCACCCCCCAGCAGCCCGGCCTGGACGCCTGCGACCTCAGCTACGTCGACGCCGCCGTCCGGGGCCTGGCCCAGCACCTGACCCGGCGCTGCCTGGTCGTCGGCAAGTCGACCGTGCCGGTCGGCACCGCGGCCCGGCTGAGCGGCCTGCTGACCGAACTGGCCCCGGCCGGCGAGGAGGTGGAGCTGGCCTGGAACCCGGAGTTCCTGCGTGAGGGCTTCGCCGTCGACGACACGCTGCGGCCCGACCGGCTCGTCTTCGGCGTCGCCACGGAGTGGGCGCGGGAGCGGCTGGCCGCGGCGTTCGCGCCGATCCTCGACCTCGGCACCCCGACCGTGGTCACCGACCTCGCCACCGCCGAACTGGTCAAGGTCGCCGCCAACTCCTTCCTGGCCACCAAGATCTCCTACATCAACGCGATGGCCGAGATCTGCGAGGCCACCGGAGCCGACGTACACGACCTGGCGCAGGCCCTCGCCTACGACGACCGGATCGGCGGCCGCTTCCTCCAGCCCGGTCTCGGGTTCGGCGGCGGCTGCCTGCCCAAGGACATCCGGGCCTTCGCCCACCGGGCCGAGGAGATCGGCGTCGGCCAGGCCGTGTCCTTCCTGCGGGAGGTCGACGCCATCAACCGGCGCCGGCGCTCCCGCACGATCGACCTGGTCAGGGAGCTGCTCGGCGGCCACCTCAACGGCCAGCGGGTGGCCTGCCTCGGCGCCGCCTTCAAGCCCAACTCCGACGACATCAGGGACGCCCCGGCGCTCGACGTGGCCCGGACGATGCACGGCCTGGGCGCCAACGTACGGGTCTACGACCCGGCGGCGCTGGACAACGCCCGTCGCACCTACCCGGAGCTCAGGTACGGCACCAGCGCGATGGACGTGGCCAGGGACGCGGACGTGGTGGTCCTGCTCACCGAGTGGGCCGAGTTCCGCGAGATCCAGCCCGAGGCGCTGGCGGAGGTCGTCGCGCACCGGCGGATCGTGGACGGCCGGCACGCCCTCGACCGGGACACCTGGCGGGCGGCGGGCTGGGAGTACCGCGCCCTCGGCCGCCCCTGACACTCCGCGGGTCACCCGCGCCGGGAGCCTCGCGCTCCCGGCGGCGGGACCCTCAGCGAGGCGGCTTGGCCGGGTTGAGGTCGCCGGCGTGGAACCGGTTCTGCGTCGCCTCCAGGCCCGCCGTCATCAGCGACTCCACCATGTCGGCGGCCCGGTCCACCAGGAACGGCAGGTCCTTGCGCTCTGCCGTGGCGAAGTCGCGCAGCACGAACGCCGCCGGGTCCATCCGGCCCGGCGGGCGGCCGATGCCGAACCGGATGCGCGGGTAGTCGCGCGTGCCGAGCGACTTCGTGATCGACTTCAGGCCGTTGTGCCCGTTGTCGCCGCCGCCGAGCTTCGCCCGCAGCGCGCCGTACGGGATGTCCAGCTCGTCGTGGACCACGGCGACCCGGTCAGGTGTGATCTTGTAGAAGTCGGCCAGGGCCTTGACCGGCCCGCCGGACAGGTTCATGAAGGACAGCGGCTTGGCCAGCACCACGGGCAGCGCGGCCAGACGACCCTCGACCACCTCGGCCCGCGACCGGTGCGCCTTGAACCGCCCGCCCACCCGGGCCGCCAGCTCGTCGAGCACCATGAAGCCCGCGTTGTGGCGGTTCCCGGCGTACTCCGGCCCGGGGTTGCCCAGGCCCACGACCAGCCACCGCTCCGCGGCCGTGTCGGACATCGCTGTCTCCTCCACTGTCTCCACATATGGAAGAGTCCTCCGCGGGACACCCCGCGGAGGACTCTCTCACGAATCGGTCCTACTCGGCGGCCTCGGCGGTCTCGCCCTCGGCGGCGGCCTCGCCCTCCTCGGGCAGCCCGGCCGACGGAGCGCCGATCACGTGCAGCACCAGGGCCTCGGGGTCGCCGGCCAGCGTCGTGCCCTCCGGCAGCTTCAGGTCGCCCGCGAGCACCGTGTAGCCCTCTTCCTTGCCGTCCACGTCGATCTCGACGCCGGTCGGGATGTGGGTCGCCTCGGCCTCGACCGAGAGCGTGTTCAGCGGCTGGTCGACGATGGCGCTGCCGACCGTCTCGCCGACGACGGTGACCGGGATCTCGACGGTGACCTTCTCGCCCCGCTTGACCAGAAGCAGGTCGACGTGCTCCAGGAAGCCCTTGATCGGGTCGCGCTGGACGCCCTTGGGCAGCGCGATCTCGTCCACACCCTCACCGTGCAGGCGGATGAGCACGTTGGGCGTGCGCAGCGCGAGCAGCAGCTCGTGGCCGGGGAGGGTCAGGTGCTTGGTCTCGGTGCCGTGGCCGTAGAGGACGGCGGGAACCTTGTTCGCCCGGCGGATCTTGCGGGCGGCGCCCTTGCCGAACTCGTCGCGGAGCTCGGCGGCGATGCGTACTTCGGACACGGCACATCTCCTAGGGATGTTCGACGGATGACGCGCTCCCCCTCACCCGCCCTAGCGGAAGGCGTTACGAGCGCAACCTCTAAAGCCTATCGTGTCTCCCGCAGTGTTCCCCGCGTCGCTCGTCGGGGCGCTCACGTCCGCCTGGGCGTGCCGGAGGCGCGCCAGCAACACAGCCCTCGTCGCTCGTCCCTCGCTCCTCAGTCCAGACCGGCGGCGCGCCCCTCCGGCTCGCTCGGTCTCTTCTGCGGTGGCTCGGTGGCCGGTAAAGTGGCGGGATGCAACGTACGTCGTGTCAGGGCTGGTGGCGCTCCGGGTAGGAGCGGCCATCTCACGCGTACGACCGGGCCGTTCGGATGGACGGCCCTTTTTCGTGCTCCCTGGACGAGGGGTCGCCACCGGCGGCGGACCACCTGCCAAGGGAGAGATCGCATGACGACCACTCTGGACAGCGGCCCGTCCGACGACCTCGGCGTGGCGGGCGCGCGACGGCGCGGCGCCGAGCTGGAGAGATCGATACGGGAGCGGCCCGGGACGTTCCGAGCGCTGACCGGGGACCGGCCGACCGGCCGGCTGCATCTGGGGCACTACTTCGGCACCCTGCAGAACCGCGTCCGCCTGCAGAACCTGGGCGTGGAGATGATGGTGCTCGTCGCGGACTACCAGGTCCTGACCGACCGGGACGTCGCCGACCGGCTCACCGAGCGCGTGGAGGACCTGGTGCTCGACTACCTGGCCGCGGGCCTCGACCCCGGCCGGGCCACGATCTTCACGCACAGCGCCGTGCCCGCGCTCAACCAGCTCCTCCTGCCGTTCCTCAGCCTGGTCTCGGTCGCGGAGCTGGGCCGCAACCCCACGGTCAAGGACGAGATCGCCCACTCGCGGCAGTCGGCGGTCAGCGGGCTGATGTTCACCTATCCCGTGCACCAGGCTGCCGACATCCTGTTCTGCAAGGCCGGGATCGTCCCGGTCGGGCAGGACCAGCTGCCCCACCTGGAGGTCGCCCGCGTCATCGCGCGCCGCTTCAACAACCGCTACGGCACCCCCTCGAACCCGGTGTTCCCCGAGCCCGAGGCGCTGCTGTCCGCGGCGCCCCTGCTGCTCGGGACCGACGGCGCCAAGATGAGCAAGAGCCGGGGCAACGCCGTCGCCCTGGCCGCGACCGCCGACGAGACCGCCCGGCTGATCCGCGGCGCGAAGACCGACGCCGAGCGCCACATCACCTACGACCCGGTCGCCCGGCCCGAGGTGTCCAGCCTCGTCCTCCTGGCCGCGCTGTGCCTCGGCCGGGACCCGCACGAGGTCGCCGCCGGGATCGGCGGCCGGGGGGCCGCCGCGCTGAAGGCGCTGGTCACCGATGCGATCAACGACCACTTCGCGCCGCTGCGGGCGCGGCGGGCCGAGCTGGCCGGGGATCGCGGCCACGTCCGCCGGGTGCTCCGCGACGGCAACGCACGCGCCGCGGCCGTCGCCGCCGCGACCCTCGCGGAGGTGCGTACGGCGATGGGCGCCCTCTACTGACCACCGCTCCCAGGCGACCCGCGCGGGCCCCCGGGTACGTCCGGGGGCCCTGAGCGGGTCAGGCGTCGCCCTCGAAGAGGCTGGTGACGGAGCCGTCGGTGAAGACCTCGGTGATGGCCCGGGCGATCAGCGGGGCGATCGACATCACCGTGAGGCTGTCGAACCTCTTCTCCTCCTCGATGGGCAGCGTGTTGGTCACGACCACCTCGGAGATCCGGGAGTTCTTCAGACGGTCCACGGCGGGCCCGGAGAACACCGCGTGGGTGGCGGCCACGATGACGTCGGTCGCGCCGTGCTCGTACAGGGCGTCGGCCGCCTTGCAGATCGAGCCACCGGTGTCGATCATGTCGTCGATCAGCACGCAGGTCCGGCCGTGGACCTTGCCGACCACCTCGTGCACCTTCACCTGGTTCGCCACGTCGAGGTCGCGCCGCTTGTGGATGAACGCCACCGGGGTGCCCAGGCTGTCGGACCAGCGCTCGGCGAGCCGTACGCGGCCGGTGTCGGGCGAGACGATCGTGGTCGTCGCCGGGTCGAGCTTGCCGCGCAGGTAGTTGATCAGCACGGGCATCGCGAACAGGTGGTCCACCGGGCCGTCGAAGAAGCCCTGGATCTGCGAGGTGTGCAGGTCGATGGACATCATCCGGTCGGCGCCCGCCTGCTTGAACAGGTCGGCCACCAGCCGGGCGGTGATCGGCTCGCGGCCGCGCCCCTTCTTGTCCTGGCGGGCGTAGCCGTAGAACGGCATGATCACGGTGATCCGCTTGGCCGAGGCCCGCTTGAGCGCGTCCACCATGATCAGCTGTTCCATGATCCACTGGTTGATCGGCGCGGTGTGGCTCTGCATCACGAAGGCGTCGCAGCCGCGCACCGACTCCAGGTAGCGCACGTAGATCTCACCGCTCGCGAAGTCGCGCAGCGCGGTCGGCGTGATCTCGACACCGAGGGCCTTCGCGACCTCCTCGGCGAGCTCGGGGTGGGCCCGGCCGGAGAAGAACATGAGGTTCCGCTCGCCGGTCGTCTTCTTGCCGCTCATGCCGCGCTCCTCGCGTGTCGAGCCTGTCGGCCGTGCCGGGCCTGCTGTGGCCGGGCCGGCCGGTCCGCGGTGCCCTCGCCTCGCCCGGGGCCCGCGAACCCCTTCGCCCCGTCGATGTGGTCGGTCACGGTGTCCTCCTGGCCTGGCCCTTCGGCGCTACGCGGTCGGGCAACCGCGCCTCGTACTCTTCCCTGTCCCCGCGCGGCACGCTGGGGCGCGTGCCGTGGGTGGTCCTTACCGCGCGGCGACGTCCCCGCCGCCCTGCTCGGCCGCGCCGCTCTCCGGGGCGGCCAGCGCCCGCCGGGCCGCCTCGTCGGAGGGGGTGCCGGCCCTGCGGCGCGCCACCCAGCCCTCGATGTTGCGCTGCCTGCCGCGGGCGACCGCCATGGCCCCGGGCGGCACGTCGGACGTGATCACCGAGCCGGCGGCGGTGTAGGCGCCGTCGCCGATCGTGACCGGTGCGACGAGCATGTTGTCGCTGCCCACGCGGACGTGGTCGCCCACCACGGTGTGGTGCTTGCCCACGCCGTCGTAGTTGACGAAGACGCAGGCGGCGCCGATGTTCGAGCCGGTGCCGATCGTCGCGTCGCCGACGTACGTGAGGTGCGGGACCTTGGATCCCTCGCCGATCCGCGCGTTCTTGGTCTCGACGTACGCGCCGATCTTGCCGCCCCGGCCGAGCACGGTGCCCGGGCGCAGGTAGGCGAACGGGCCCACGGTGGCGCCGGCGCCGATCTCCGCGCCGTCGGCCACGGTGTTGCGTACGACGGCCTCCTCGCCGACGACGGTGTCGGTCAGCGTGCTGCCCGGCCCCACCTCGGCCCCCGCCCCGATCCTCGTGGCGCCCCTGAGCTGGGTGCCGGGATGGATCACGACGTCGGGCTCCATGACGACGCCGGCGTCCACCCACGTGCCGGCCGGGTCGACGACGGTGACCCCGGCGCGCATGTGCGCCTCCAGGATGCGGTCGTTGAGCACCCGCCGCACGAAGGCGAGCTGGACGCGGTCGTTGACGCCCTCCACCTCCGCGTGGTCGGCGGCGACGTGGGCGCCGACCCGGTGGCCGTCCTCGCGGAGGATGGCCAGTACGTCGGTCAGATACTCCTCGCCCTGGGCGTTGGCGGCGCCGATCCGCCGCAGGCCGTCGGCCAGCAGCGCGCCGTCGAAGGCGTACACGCCCGAGTTCATCTCGCTGATCGCGCGCTGCTCGGGGGACGCGTCCTTCTCCTCGACGATCTCCAGCACCGCGCCGCTCCCGTCGCGCACGATGCGGCCGTAGCCGGTGGGGTCGGGGACCACGGCGGTCAGCACGGTGACGGCGTTGCCGTCGGCGGCGTGCCGCTCCAGCAGCGCCGCCAGGGTCTCGGCGCGCAGCAGCGGCGTGTCGCCGTACGTCACCAGGATGGTGCCCTCGATCGGGCCCTCGGCCTCCAGCGCGGTGCGCACGGCGTGGCCGGTGCCGTTCCGCTTCTCCTGCACGACCGTGCGGGCGTCCGGCGCGGTCTCCGCCAGGTGGGGACCGACCTGTTCGCGCGCGTGGCCGATGACGACGACCAGCCGTTCGGGGGTGAGGCCGCGGGCGGCGGCGAGCATGTGGTCCACGAGCGCACGGCCGCAGACCTCGTGGAGGACCTTGGGGGTTTTCGACTTCATCCGGGTGCCCTCGCCGGCGGCGAGGACGATCACGGCTGCCGGGCGCGGCACACTCACGGACTGAGGCTCCCTCGGCGTCGCGGCTTACTACACGAAACGTGGCGCGGCTTCCACGCGTCCACTACCCCGGAACCGCATGGTCACCCGCTCGACAAGGTGAGCTTACCTGCCGTCTCCCGAGTGGGAACCAGGCCCCCCGGGGGCGCACGACGGACGGACGGGCTGGCTCCCGGGGGAGGATTCGAACCTCCGTTGACAGAACCAAAATCTGTAGTCTTGCCCCTAGACGACCCGGGAATGGGCCAAAGCCCCGTTTGTCCGATTCCAACAGGCGCCGGAATCCGACCTCAGGATACAGAGCCGACCCCTCGCGCGCGCCCCCAAAAAACGACGCCCATCGGCCCGGCCTCGCTCCACCCGACCCCCTTGCACCGGAGCCGTGGTCCGCGACCGGAGCCGGACCACCCGACAGCGGGCCTCGGATGTTATCTAAGCCACATTTCGGGCAGGGCGCCGTAGACCTCGCGCGGCCGGCGACGAGCCTCTGAGGTGGGGCATCGGGCTTTACCAGATTGCCGAGAGTTGGTGCAAGACGTGGATTCGCCACCAGATGTGGCCCCGCGCGTCACCTTCCACACATTCGCTCTTAGGGGTTCCTAACTTACGATGGCGTAAGTTACGGTCGCGTAGCCAGACAATCTTCCCAACACCCGTGAGGTAGCCCATGACCGTCGTCACCGACCGCGCCGCACCACAGCCGAAGCCGGACTTCGAACCGCAGGACAAGAGCAAGGCCGACTTGGTTGTCTTCGCGATCGTCGTCGGCGCGCCGATCCTGGCGCTCTTCGCCGCGGTGCCGTTCGCCTGGGGCTGGGGCCTGGGCTGGACGGACGTCGCGATCGCCGCGGTGTTCTACGTCGTGTCCGGCCTGGGCGTCACCGTCGGATACCACCGCTACTTCACGCACGGATCGTTCAAGCCGAACCGGCCGCTGAAGATCGCCCTCGGCATCGCCGGCAGCCTCTCGCTGGAGATGTCCGTGCTCGACTGGGTGGCCGCCCACCGCAAGCACCACAAGTTCTCCGACAAGGAGGGCGACCCGCACTCGCCGTGGCGCTTCGGCCCCGGCTTCAAGTCCATGTGCAAGGGCCTGCTGTACGCCCACATCGGCTGGCTGTTCGAGTCCGAGCGGGTCAACCGCGCCAA
The DNA here is from genome assembly GCF_005864065.1 of Microbispora triticiradicis. Classification (NCBI taxonomy): domain Bacteria; kingdom Bacillati; phylum Actinomycetota; class Actinomycetes; order Streptosporangiales; family Streptosporangiaceae; genus Microbispora; species Microbispora triticiradicis. The sequence goes on from NZ_VANP01000008.1 coordinate 126,795, forward strand.
GTACGCCCCGGACCTGATGAAGGACCCGGACGTGATGAAGCTGCACCGGGCCTTCCCGGCCCTGGCGATCACCTCCCTGCTGCTCCCGGCGATCCTGGGCGGCCTGATCACGTGGTCCTGGCAGGGCGCGGTGACCGCGTTCTTCTGGGGCACGGTCATCCGGATCGGCCTGCTGCACCACGTCACCTGGTCGATCAACTCCATCTGCCACGTCTTCGGCGAGGAGGTCTTCGAGTCGCGTGACAAGTCCCGCAACGTGTGGTGGCTGGCGATTCCCTCGTTCGGCGAGTCGTGGCACAACCTGCACCACTCGGACCCCACCTGCGCCCGGCACGGCGCGCTGAAGGGCCAGATCGACCTGAGCGCCGGCCTCATCCGCTGGTTCGAGAAGGCCGGCTGGGCCCGCGACGTGCGCTGGCCGACACCGGAGCGGCTGGCGGCGAAGCGCATTGCCTGACGTTCCCGTCGGCGCGGATGGCGGGGCCGCTTTCGCACAGGCGGCGGCCCTGTCTCCCACCATCTCTCCCATGACGTCCGCCGCGGTGACGTCCGCCGCGGTGACGTCCGCACCGGCGCCGCTCCCCTTATCCGTCCCGGGCCGGGTTCCGGCCGGGGCAACCGCCATCATGGAACCTGTGACCGAGTCCTCCCGAACGCGAAGACGCATGACCGGCGCGGAGCGGCGCGAGCAGCTGATCCAGGTCGGCCGGGCCCTGTTCGCGGACAAGGGCTTCGACGGCACGTCGGTCGAGGAGATCGCGGCCAGCGCCAAGGTCTCCAAGCCTGTGGTGTACGAGCACTTCGGCGGCAAAGAAGGCATCTACGCCGTCGTGATCGACCGGGAGATGCAGCGCCTGCTGAGCCTGGTCACCCAGGCGCTCTCCGCCTCGCACGCCCGCGTCAAGCTGGAGCGCGCCGCGCTCGCCCTCCTGCAGTACATCGAGGAGAGCAGCGAAGGCTTCCGCATCCTGGTCCGCGACTCCCACGCCGCGTCGGGGACGGGCACCTTCGCCAGCCTGATCAGCGACATCGCGAGCCAGGTCGAGGACGTGCTCGCGGACGAGTTCAGGGAACGCGGCTACGACCCCAAGCTCGCGCCGATGTACGCGCAGATGCTCGTGGGGATGACCGCCCTCACCGGCCAGTGGTGGCTCGAGGTGCGCAGGCCCGCCCGCGAGGAGGTCGCCGCCCACCTGGTGAACCTGTCCTGGAACGGCCTGAAGGGCCTCGACGCCAACCCCGGGCTCACCGGCGCGACCCGCGGGATGATCCTGACCCCCGCCGCCGAGACCCGTACGCCGCGGCCCACCGAGCGCGAGGCGAAGGAGCAGGAGAAGCTCCGCCGCGAGCAGGAGAAGGCCCGCGAACGCGAGCAGCGCGAACGCGCCAGGCAACTCGAACGCCGCCAGCGCGAACTGGAGAAGGCCAAGGAGCGCGAGCAGCGCGAGCGGTCCAGGGAGCTCGAACGGCAGCTCAAGGAGCAGGAGAAGCTCCGCCGCGAGCAGGAGAAGGCCCGCGAACGCGAGCAGCGCGAACGCGCCAAGGAGCTCGAACGCCGCCAGCGCGAGCTGGAGAAGGCCAAGGAACGCGAGCAGCGCGAGCGGTCCAGGGAGCTCGAACGGCAGCAGCCCGGGGAGATCTGAGGGGCGCCCCCGCGAGACGACCGGCGGGACGGCCGGTGACACGGCCGGCGGGGGTGAACCGGGCTGACGGTTTCGTTGCTGCGAAGTTAACGTTCTGTTCAACGTTATGGGGCATATTTCGTTATATGTCCGCCCAAAGCTCCCCCTCGCCTGAGCCGGAGGAGGCCGACCTCCCCGTGCCCGCCCCGCTGCCGAACGACCGGTTCCTCAATCGTGAGGAGAGCTGGCTCCAGTTCAACGAACGGGTCCTGGAGCTCGCGGAGGACCCCGCAGTGCCGCTGCTCGAACGGGTGCGGTTCCTCGCCATCTTCGCGAGCAACCTGGACGAGTTCTTCCGCGTACGGGTGGCCGGGCTGAAACGGCGGATGGCGACCGGGCTGCTGCTGCGGACGCCGGGCGGGCTCAAGCCGAGCGAGGCACTGACCCGGATCGCGTCGGTCGCCGACGACCTCGCCCGCAGGCACGCGGCGGTCTTCCACGACCGGATCTGCCCGGAGCTGGCCGAGCAGGGCATCGCGATCGTCCGCTGGGACGACCTCGCGAGGGAGGAGCGGACGGCGCTGCGCAAGCTCTTCCGCGAGCGGATCCGGCCGGTCCTGACACCGCTGGCCGTCGACCCCGCCCACCCCTTCCCGTACATCTCGGGGCTCTCGCTGAACCTGGCGGTCACCGTGCGCAACCCGGTGACGGGCCACACGGTGTTCGCACGGGTGAAGGTGCCCTCGCAGCTCCCCCGGTTCGTGACCGCCTCGCCGAACCGGTTCGTCCCGCTGGAGGACGTGATCGCGGCGCACCTGGGCGAGCTGTTCAAGGGCATGCAGATCGTGCAGCACCACGTCTTCCGGGTCACCAGGAACGAGGACCTGGAGGTCGACGAGGACGTCACCGAAAACCTGATGAAGGCGCTGGAGCGCGAGCTGCTGCGCCGCCGGTTCGGGCCGCCGGTGCGGCTGGAGGTCGAGGACACGATCACCCCCCAGGTGCTGGAACTGCTCGTGGACGAGCTGGGCGTGGCCGACAACGAGATCTACCGCCTGCCCGGACCGCTCGATCTGACCGGGCTGCACGCCATCGCCGACCTCGACCGCCCGGAGCTCCACTACCGGCCGTTCGTCCCGGCGGAGGCGATCAGCGCCGAGGACGACCTGTTCGTCACCCTGCGCGAGCGCGACATCCTCGTCCATCACCCGTACGACTCGTTCGCGACGAGCGTGCAGCGGTTCGTGGAGGACGCCGCGGCCGACCCCGACGTGCTGGCCATCAAGCAGACGCTCTACCGCACCAGCGGCGACTCGCCCATCGTCGACGCGCTGATCGACGCGGCCGAGGCGGGCAAGCAGGTCGTGGTCGTGGTGGAGATCAAGGCGCGGTTCGACGAGCACGCGAACATCTCCTGGGCCCGCAAGCTGGAGACGGCCGGGTGCCACGTGGTCTACGGCGTGCTCGGCCTCAAGACGCACTGCAAGCTCGCCATGGTGGTCCGCCAGGAGGCGGGCGGCGAACTGCGGCGCTACTGCCACATCGGCACCGGGAACTACAACCCGAAGACGGCCCGGCAGTACGAGGACTTCGGCCTGCTCACCGCCGACCCGCAGGTCGGCGAGGACGTGACCGACCTGTTCATCCACCTGACCGGCTACTCCCACCAGTCCGACTACCGCAGGCTGCTGGTCGCGCCGGACTCGCTGCGCCAGGGCCTGCTCGACCGGATCCAGCAGGAGATCGCCCATCGCGCGGCCGGCCGCACGGCCCGCATCCGGATCAAGACGAACTCGATGGTGGACGAGCCGGTCATCGACGCGTTGTACCGCGCCTCGCAGGCGGGCGTGCCGGTGGACCTGTGGGTCCGCGGCATCTGCACGCTCCGGCCGGGTGTGCCGGGGCTGTCGGAGACCATCCGCGTACGCAGCGTGCTCGGCCGGTTCCTCGAACACTCCCGCGTGTTCGAGTTCGGCGGAGGACGGCGGCCGGAGATCTGGATCGGCAGCGCCGACCTGATGCGCCGCAACCTGGACCGGCGGGTGGAGGCGCTGGTCAAGGTCAGCAGCCCGGAGCACCGGAGGTACCTCGCCCACCTGCTCGACCTGGCGTTCGAGGACACCACCACCGCCTGGACGCTGCACTCCGACGGCAAGTGGCTGCGCCACCGGGGCGAGACCGACCTCCAGCACCACCTGATCGCGAGCCGCCGCTGGCGGACCGTGGACGACGGTGCCGAGTGACGACGACGACCGGTGTGCTCAGGGAGGCCCGCGTGATCAGAGCGGCCGGCGCGGTCGTGTGGCGGGGCGAGGAGACCGATCCGGAGATCGCGCTCGTCCACCGGCCGGCGTACGACGACTGGAGCCTGCCCAAGGGCAAGCTCAGGCACGGCGAGCACGTGATCGCCGCGGCGCTGCGCGAGGTGCGGGAGGAGACCGGCCTCCGGGTCGTGCTCGGCCGCGCGCTCCCGCCCGTGCACTACCTGAAGGACGGCCGGCTCAAGCGGGTGGACTACTGGCTCGCCCGCGATCCCGGCGACGGGCGGGCGGCGGGCGGCGACGGCGAGGAGGTCGACGAGGTCGTCTGGCTGCCGATCGAGGAGGCGGCGCGGCGCCTCACCTACGACTGGGACAGGCGCCTGCTGCGGGCCGTCGGCGCCGCGCCCCTCACGACCACCCCGTTGATCTTCCTGCGGCACGCTCTGGCGGGCTCGCGGCAGGAGTGGCAGGGCGACGACGACCACCGCCCGCTGGACGAGCGGGGTCTCGCCCAGGCCGAGATCCTGGCCACGGTGCTCGGGGCGTACCGGCCGGAGCGGCTCGTGAGCTCGCACAGCAGGCGCTGCACGCAGACGATCGGGCCGTACGCGGAACGGCACGGCCTGGAGGTGCGCGGGGAGAAGGCGCTGTCGGAGAGCGGCTACGACCCCCGGGAGGCGGAACGGCTGGTGCGCGATTCGCTCGCGGCGGCGGAGGCGGCGGTGCTGTGCAGCCACGGCAAGGTGCTGCCCGCACTGCTGGGCACGGCGGGTGAGGCGCTGCACCGCACGCGGTCCGCCGACCTCGCCCTCGCCAAGGGCGGCTTCGCCGTCCTCCACCACACGGCCGGCCGGGCGGTCACGCTGGAGCGCTACGTCACCTGACCGGCCGGCGGATCACCCGGTGACGGAGGCCCAGACGGCGGGGAACTCCTCGTGGGCGCGGGCCGCCTCGGCGCTCTCGACGCCCGCGACCACGCCATAGGTGAAGGTGTCCTCCCCGGCCTCCCTCGCCCGGCCCGCCTCCTCCAGGAGCGTGTCCTGGGCGACCACGCCGTCCTGGTGGCGGCCGAGCACCTTCTGCACCTCCTTGGCCCGTTTGGCCGGCCCGGACAGGCCGGCCGCCTCCGCGGTGTAGCGGGCGCGCTTGGCGGCCTTGCGCACCTCGTGCATGGCCGTCTCGCGCTCCTCGCCCTCCTCCGCCCGGCGGGCCGCGTCGTAGGCGTCGGCCACCCGCCGCCAGTTCCGGTCCACGATCTTCGGCAGCGCCTTGCCCGCGTCCTTGCCCGCCGCCGCCGTCAGCGGCGGGTCGGCCGCCAGCGCGTCGAGGGCGTCGAGCAGCGCGAAGTAACGCTCGCCGCCGAGCGCGGCCCGGATGCGGTCGTACGCCTCGTGTTCCCTGGCGAGCAGGTCGTCGCCCAGCCTGCGGCGCGCCTCGCCGGTGACGAGCCGGGGATCGAGCGCGTCGAGTCGGGCGGCGAAGCGCGCCCGGATGACCTCCAGGTCGCGGGCCTCGCCCAGCACCTCGCCGAGCCACTTCAGCTCCTCCTGCACGGATTCGGTCTCCACGACGATCCGCTTGAACGCCTTGAGCGCGCTGCGCAGCCGGCGGCAGGCCACCCGGGCCTGGTGCACGGCGTCCTCCCCGGCGAGCCGTACGCGCGGGTCCTGGGCGGCGAGCGCGGCGACCTGGGCGCGGAGGTATCCGACGACGACCTCGCCGACGGAGCCCGGCTCGGGCCGGGTGGCCGGGCGCGGCGCGGGCAGGCGGTCGCCGAGGACCCGGGCGAGCTTGCTCCCGCTGGCGGCGGGGACGGCGCCCGCCTTGCGCAGCCGCTTGCCCACCTTCTTGAGGATCTCGGAGTCGCCCTCCTTGATCTCGGCCTCGACCTCCCGCCAGCGCCGCACCACCGGCTCGTCGCCGAGGACGGTGCCCTTGACCCGGTCGTCGGCGACCTCCACCAGTGGCACGTCCCCGGGACCGAGCAGCAGCGCGATGGAACGGCGGGTCTCCAACTGGGCCACCGGCGCCAGCGGGGCGCCCCGCGTGTACGCGAGGACGAGGCTCGCCAGCTCGGCGGGGACGGTCTTCGCGCTGCGCGTGAGCGGCCGGGTGATCTCCTCGCGGGCGCCCGCGGCCTTGGGCAGCTTGAGGTGCCAGCCCTCGTCGTCCCCGCCGCGCCGGCGCCGCAGCGTGACGCCCCGGGCGGCCAGGCGCAGGTCGGCGGTGTCGAAGTAGACCGCGGTCAGGCGGTGTGACAGCGGCTCCGCCACCCGCGCGCACCCCGGCACTCCGCCCAGGTCGGGCAGGGTGAAGTCGTCCTGGACGTCGAACTTGTCCTCGATCTCAAGCGCCACCGTTCCCCCAAGTTCCTCCCGGTCGGGCCGTCATAGTGCCACGCCAAAATGAACAGCTTTACCCGCTTCGCTCGTCGGGGCGCCCCTCCGGATCGCTCGGGTGTGGCCTCACGAGTGGGCGACGGCGAAGATGCGGCGGAAGGGGAAGGGGGTGCCGTACGGACGGGGCGGGTAGGCCTCCCGCAGGGCGCGCGCGCAGTCGGCGAGGAAGGCGGCGTGCCGCTCGGGCGGCAGCCGGTCGAGCATCGGCCGCAGCGCCGTGCCCTTGATCCAGTTCAGCACCGGGTCCTCCCCCGGCAGGACGTGGACATAGGTGGTCTCCCAGGCGTCCACCGTGAGGCCGAGACCGGCGAGCAGGTCGACGTACTCCTCGGGATCCCCCACCGTCGCGCCACGCGGCACGTCGCCCAGCTCCGCCCGCCAGGTCGTACGGCACAGGTCGCGCACGACGGCGTGGCTCGGCGCGTCGAAGTTGCCGGGCATCTGGAAGGCGAGCCACCCGTCCTCGGCGAGCCAGCCCCTCCACCGGGCCAGCAGGTCGCGGCGCTCGGGGAGCCACTGCAGGAGCGCGTTCGAGACGATCACGTCGACCGGCCGCGACGGACGCCAGTCCCGTACGTCGGCCACCTCGAAGTCGGGGCCCGGCGGCGCTTTGGCGATCATGGCGGGTGAGGCGTCCACGCCGTGGACCCGGGCGCCGGGCCAGCGAGCGAGGAGCGTCGCGGTGAGCTCCCCGGTGCCGCAGCCGAGGTCGACGACGTACTCGGGCGACCGGGCGCCCACCCGGCCGACGAGCTCGTGAAAGGGCCTTCCGCGTTCGGCCGCGTAACGCTCGTAGACCTCCGGGTCCCAGATGTCCGCAGGCATGCCCACCTCCCGATATCTTGATGTCAAGATAACTCGATATCGCGTGAGATATCTCGATGTCAAGAAAAGCTAGACTCGGCCCATGACCTTCTCGAGGCCCGCCGAGGACGAGGTGGACCGGCTGGTCGCGGCCTGGAAGCAGGAGCGCCCGGACCTGGACGTGGCACCGCTTGAGGTGCTCAGCCGGGTCTCCCGCCTGAGCCGGCATCTTGAGCGTGAGCGCCGGGCCGCCTTCGCCTCCCACGACATCGAGTCGTGGGAGTTCGACGTGCTGACGGCGCTGCGCCGCTCCGGCGAGCCGTACGAGCTGAGCCCGGGCGCGCTGCTGCGCGCCACCCTGGTGACGTCGGGCACCATGACGAACCGCATCGACCGGCTCGCCGCCGCCGGGCTGGTCACCCGGCGCCCCGATCCCGAGGACCGGCGCGGCGTGCTGGTGCGGCTCACCCGCGCCGGCATGGACCGGGTGGACGCCGCCTTCGCCGACCTGCTGCGGCGGGAACGCGAACTGCTGGCCGGCCTCGACCAGCACGAGCAGCAGGCCCTCGCCCGGCTGCTGCGCACGCTCCTCGTGCCCTTCGACGCCCCCTCCGACGCGCTCGACAACGGGCTCCGGTAGGCGGCACCGTTCCTCTCGGTGCCGACACGGCAATCTCGGACGGGTCTTCAGCGATCACCGGTTTCGTCACCCAGTGTGATGTTCGTCACATCAATTACTGGACCGGTCCATCACTGAGCGTGATCAGCGAGCGGATCCACCCGTCATGATCAGCGGAAACGACCACGCCAGAGCCCTTCGGACACCGGCGCGACGCCGGGGCGCCCGCAATCTGGTCACCTGAAATACCCCCTTTCCCAGCATTCTCTCAGATACCTTTCAATTTCGTTCCTTTACTGACGCTTGGGGCGCAGGTGACGCCTCACGACAGACCAGGGAGTTTCTCTTGAAGCGCACGCTCGCTCTCGGTGGCGTCGCGGCAGGCCTGTTGGCCTCCGCCGCCGTCGCCGCCCCCGCCGCTCATGCCGGCTCCGACCATCGCGCCGCCACCCTCGCCGGGACCAACCTTGCCGCCAAGGAAGTCGCGGCGTTCTGGTACGGCGAGAACAAGGCGAACCTGATCAACGCCACGCCGTACGGCGTGGAGACCAAGGTCGTCGCCAAGCACGTGTCCAAGGGCGGGCCGTCCGCGGACAGCAAGCCCGGCGTCGTGCCGGCGATCGGCGACGAGAAGAAGTCGACGTCGAAGTCGAAGAACGTGAACCTGCCCAAGACCACGGGCAAGGTGTTCTTCATCGGCGCCGACCACAGGCCGCACTGGTGCACCGCGACCTCGGTGCAGTCGTCGTACCACAACCTGGTCGCCACGGCCGGGCACTGCGTGTACGACACCGAGTCGAACCGGGCCACGCTGGACCGCTGGGTGTTCGTCCCGGGTTACTACCAGGGCAAGACCCCGTGGGGCATCTACGTCGGCAAGACGGCCTACACCCACTACGACTACGACGTGTACGAGGACGGCGACCGCGACTACGCGTTCGTCACCGTGTACAACGGCGTGCTGCCCACCGTGGTCGAGGACGGCTACGGCCACCACGGGCGCGACGACCACCACGGCCGTGACGACCACCACGGGCGCGACGACCACCACGGCCGTGACGACCGCTACGGGCGTGACGACCGCTACGGGCGTGACGACCACCGTGGGCGCGGGCACGACGACCGCACCCTGGTCCGCCAGATCAGCGTCCGCGAGTTCCAGGCCAAGAACAAGGGCAAGGACCTCACGGGCAACGGCCCCTGGGCCCAGGGCACGAGTGTCGTGACCAAGGACATCAGCGGCCGCGAGTACGACAGCCGGCGCGACTGGTACATCAGCGAGGACGGCAAGACCCTGTACTTCCGCAAGGAGGTGCGCGGTCGTGACGACCACCACGGTGACGACCACCACGGGCACGGCCAGTACGGCGACCGTGACGTGGCCGGCTTCGGCCAGGGCCACCACCAGTCCCCCTCGCCGAGCCCGTCGCCGAGCGCCTCGCCGAGCACCTCGCCCAGCGCGACGCCTTCGGCCTCCCCGTCCCCGACGCCCACCCCCAGCTGGCCCGGGCACCGGGAGTACCGCTACTTCAAGCGGACCTTCTACGTGAAGAGCCTGCGGGGCGGCGGTCACGGCCCGCTGATCGTTCTGAAGGACGTCGGCCGCCTCGGCGACAACGTCGGTGGTCAGGGCCTGGCCTACAACCAGAAGATCGGCAGCTCGGTCTTCGTCTTCGGCTACCCGAGCGGATACCACCCCGACGGCAACAACGCCTTCTCGGGTGCGACCCTCAAGTGGAGCTACGGCAAGACCTTCGCCGCCTCGGCCGCCGCGGTCAAGGGCGAGGAGCTGGTCGGCGTCAAGTCCTCCTTCACGGGTGAGGGCGCCATCGGTTCGTCCTGGCTGCTGCAGTACAAGAGCGCCCGTCGCCTCGGTTACCTGAACGGTGTGACCATCGGCCTCGCCGACACCGACAAGAACGACCGGATCGACACCAGCGTCTCCCCGTACTTCGACGGTGAGACCTACGGCGTCTACAAGGCCGCGGCCGGCAACTGGTCCGGCAAGATCGTCTGATCTGTCTCAGACTGATCCCGAAAGGGCCCGGCATCCAGCCGGGCCCTTTTCGTGTTTCCGGCTGCTCGCCGCTGCTCTGTGCTCGCCCCTGGCGGCCGTACGCGCCCTTCCCCCCGTGTGAACACCCCCTCGGGGCTCGTCTCCACTCAGCGGCGCCGCCCATCCCCTCCGGGACGGTCCGAGCCTCGTCCGGACCCCGGCATCACCGCGACGGGCAACTCAGACGTGATCACCATGCTTTCTGGTTTCGTCTCTTTGGTGTGATTTAGGTCACATTCAGAGCGCCTAATGGATCTTGCGAGCAACGCCGGGCGCGGCCGAAGATTCACGCCCCCAACAGGTGAAACACAGCAAATTCTCAGAAACGGCCTGAGGGCACTCCGAGGCTCAACATCACGGAGTGCGACCGTGCGCTCACCCAAAGGCCGTTGATCCTCCTCATTTCTCTTATAACTTTGCTTATCAGTCCTTTACTGACGCATGGGGCGCAGGTGGCGCCCCACGACAGACCAAGGGAGAACCCCTCTTGAAGCGCACCCTCACCCTCGGTGGCATGGCGGCCGGCCTGCTGGCCTCCGCCGTTGTCGCCTCCCCGGCCGCCCACGCCGGGAACGACGTCTCCCACGACACGCTGGCCAGCAGCAACCTGGCAGCCAAGCAGATCGCGGCGTTCTGGTACGGCGAGAACAAGGCCAACCTCGTCAACGCCAAGCCGTACGGCGTGGAGACCAAGGTCTCCGCGAAGCACGTGTCCAAGGGCGGGCCGTCCGCGGACAGCAAGCCCGGCGTCGTGCCGGCGATCGGCGACGAGAAGAAGTCGACGTCGAAGTCGAAGAACGTGAACCTGCCCAAGACCACGGGCAAGGTGTTCTTCATCGGCGCCGACCACAAGCCGCACTGGTGCTCGGCCACCTCGGTCCAGTCGAAGTACCACAACCTGGTCGCCACGGCCGGGCACTGCGTGTACGACACGCAGTCGAACAAGGCCACGCTCGACCGCTGGGTGTTCGTCCCGGGTTACTACCAGGGCAAGACCCCGTGGGGCATCTACGTCGGTAAGACCGCCTACACGCACTACGACTACGACGTGTACGAGGACGGCGACCGCGACTACGCGTTCGTCACCGTGTACAACGGCGTGCTCCCGACGGTCACCTCCGACGGCAAGAAGTACGAGTCGGCCGCGTACGAGACCTACGGCCAGGCTGCCTGGGCCCTGCGCAAGCTGAAGGCGCACTCGGGCTACTCCGGCCTCAAGGTCGAGTCCGTCGTGGACTACGCCCACAAGGTGGCCCTGGGCACCTCGGGCTCGAAGAAGGTCGCGGCCAGCGTCGCCCAGATCGCGGTGGACCCGAAGACCAACGACTCGGCTCGCGCGACCCTGGAGAACTGGGCCAAGGGCCACATCGGCGAGTCCACCTACGACGACAAGACGTGGGGCGCCGTGGTCAAGGAGGCCCGGAGGCACCACTACTACCGCCTCGGCTGGAACTCCAGCGACGCCACGAAGCAGACCGTCTACACCTTCGAGAAGGACGGCAAGAAGTACCAGGCCACCTTCTGGGGCAACTTCGACGTCGACTACAAGGTCACCGGCAAGACGGCGTCGGTCGGCCTGAAGGACGTCGGCCGCCTCGGCGACAACGTCGGTGGCCAGGGCCTCGCCTACAACCAGAAGATCGGCCAGCCGGTCTTCGTGTTCGGCTACCCGAGCGGGTCGCACCCGGACGGCAACAACGCCTTCTCCGGCAAGACCCTCAAGTGGAGCTACGGCAAGACCTTCGCCGCGACCGCTCCGGCGATCAAGGCCGAGGAGCTGCAGGGCGTCAAGTCCTCCTTCACCGGTGAGGGCGCGCTCGGCTCGTCCTGGCTGCTCAAGTACAACAACAGCCGTCGCCTCGGCTACCTGAACGGCGTGACCATCGGCGTCTCCGACACCGACGGCAACGACCGCTACGACACCTCCGTCTCCCCGTACTTCGACGGCGAGACCTACGGCGTCTACAAGGCGGCCGCCAACGTGTGGTCCGGCAAGATCGTCTGATCTCCGTACGCCTGACGAGAAGGGCCCGGCTTCATGCCGGGCCCTTTTCCGTCGTCCCGGTCACCCGGACAGCCCCTCCCGGGCGGCTCGGCTCACCGTCTCCGACGTCATCCGTCTTCTGAAGGGAGTCCTGTGGCATCCATCAAGGACATCGTCTTCGACAGCCCTCATCCGGCTTCGACCGCCCGATTCTGGGCGCAGGTCCTGGACGGCTACGAGATCGCGCCGTACGACGAGGAGGAGCTGGCCCGGCTGCGCTCCATGGGCATCAACGACCCGGAGGACGACCCCACGGTCCTGCTCGTCCACACCGCCGGCAGACTGCCCCGCATCTTCTTCCAGCTCGTGCCGGAGAGCAAGCGGGTCAAGAACCGGGTTCATCTCGACCTGGGCACCACCGACGCGGTCGCAGAGGTCGAGCGGCTCTGCGCGCTGGGGGCGACGGTTCAGGCCGAGCGTGAGGACTGGATCACGATGCAGGATCCCGACGGCAACGAGTTCTGCCTCATGCGTTCGTGAGCGGAACCACGTCCCGGCCATGAGCGGCGGGCCGGCCCCGTGAGCATGGGCCGGTGAGAACGGCGCTGTGAGAACGGAAAAAGGGCCCGGCTGGATGCCGGGCCCCTTCTCGATCAGTCTTGGGCAGATCAGACGATCTTGCCGGACCACTTGCTGGCAGCGGCCTTGTAGACGCCGTAGGTCTCGCCGTCGAAGTACGGGGAGACGGAGGTGTCGTAGCGGTCGTTGCTGTCGGTGTCGGAGACACCGATGGTCACGCCGTTCAGGTAGCCGAGGCGACGGCTGTTGTTGTACTTGAGCAGCCACGCCGAGCCGAGCGAGCCCTCACCGGTGAAGGAGGACTTGACGCCCTGCAGCTCCTCGGCCTTGATCGCCGAAGCGGTCGCGGCGAAGGTCTTGCCGTACGTCCACTTGAGCGTGTGGCCGGAGAAGGCGTAGTTGCCGTCCGGGTGCGACCCGCTCGGGTAGCCGAACACGAAGACCGGCTGGCCGATCTTCTGGTTGTAGGCCAGACCCTGCCCGCCGACCTTGTCGCCCAGGCGACCGACGTCCGACAGGCCGATCCACAGCACCTTGCCGGTGACCTTGTAGTCGACGTCGTAGTTGATCCAGAAGGTACGGGTCGTGTAGACCAGACCACGCTTGACGTACAGCGTCTTCAGGTCGGGGCTCCACGCCCAGCCGTTGACGTTGTTCTGCCCCTCGTAGCCCTTCTTGCCGTTCGCAGCGGCGGCGTACGCCGCCTGGAAGGCCTGCTGGCTGCTCGGCGCGACCTTGACGCCGGTGCCGGCGGGGAAGGCCGTCGGAGCCTTGTCGCCGAGGTCGCCGTCCGCCACCTTGGTGTTGATAGCGGCCTGGTTGACCTGGACCCACTCGGAACCGAAGTTCCTCGGGTCACCCAGCTTGCCCTTGCCGGTGGCCTGGCTGGTCACGACAGGGGTGATCTTCAGGTCGGACGCGCCGGACGCCTTGGCGTCCTGGAGCTGCTTGACCTTCTTGCGCGCGTCGAAGTAGGTCTCGTACGTGCCGAAGTCCTTGCCCTGGTCGCTGTGGGCGCCGGACAGGTGGGCACGGTCGACCTGCACGCCGTTGTACACGGTGACGAACGCGTAGTCGCGGTCGCCGTCCTCGTACACGTCGTAGTCGTAGTGGGTGTAGGCCGTCTTACCGACGTAGATGCCCCACGGGGTCTTGCCCTGGTAGTAACCCGGGACGAACACCCACTTGTCGAGGGTGGCCTTGTTCGACTCGGTGTCGTAGACGCAGTGACCCGCGGTCCCGACCAGGTTGTGGTAGGCCGACTGCACCGAGGTCGCGGTGCACCAGTGCGGCTTGCCGTCGCCGCCGATGAAGAACACCTTGCCCGTGGTCTTGGGCAGGTTCACGTTCTTCGACTTCGCGGCCGACTTCTTCTCGTCGCCGATCGCCGGCACCACGCCGGGCTTGCTGTCGGCCGCCGGCCCGCCCTTGGAGACGTGCTTGGCGACGACCTTGGTCTCCACGCCGTACGGCGTGGCGTTGATCAGGTTGGCCGCGTTCTCGCCATACCAGAACGCCGCGACCTGCTGAGCGGCCAAGTTGGTGCTGGCCAGCGAGTCGGCGGCAACATCGTTCCCGGCGTGGGCGGCCGGGGAGGCGACAACGGCGGTGGCCAGCAGACCGGCCGCCATGCCACCCAGAGCAAGCGTGCGCTTCATGGAAAATCTCCCTGGTCTGTCGTGAGGCGTCACTTGCGCCCCATGCGTCAGTGAAGGAACGAAGAGAAAGTTATACGAAGAAAGGAGGGAAAAAGTGGTAATCCTGCAGCGCGATTAGCCGGCAACCGCGACATACGTGGCGCCCTGTCACCGTGGTTCCTGAATGTCAGCTGTGTTTGCGCTGATCATGTGGGACCTGACGGGATGGTTGTCAGCCAGTGGGTCAGGACGCGATGTGACAAAGGTCACATCCGAGGGATGGAACCCATACCCGTCGTGAATACGTCCGAGTGGCCCCACGGACCGTCACACGACGGGCGGCACACCGCGACCGCGGACGGCGACAGCGCGGCGGCGAACGTCGACAGCGCGGCGGCGCGCGGCCCTCCCGGGCCACGCGCCGCCTTGTCCCGCATCCTGGTGTGATGTGAGCCCTGTGGCCGGTCTCCGTGCCCTGGGCGCGCAGCCGCAGAGACGGGAGTCACTGGCCTTCGAGGCGTTCGGCGAGCTCCATCCATTCGAGCTCGACCGTCTCCTTCTGCGCGCCGACCTCGCGAAGGTCCGCGTCGAGAGCGGCCAGGCGGGTGAAGTCGCCGGCGGCCCCGGCCATGTCGGCGTGCAGCGCCGCCTCCCGCTCGCCGAGCTTGTCGAGCTGCCGCTCCAGCCGGTTGAGCTCCTTGCGCAGCTCCCGCAGTTCCTTGGCCGAAAGCCCGGCCGTGGCCGCCTGGTCCGCGCCCTGCCCGTCCCCGCCCTGCCTCTGCTCCGCCGGTACGGCGGCCGGAGCGGCCGACGACGCCGCGGCGCGGGCGGACAGCGCGGTCCCCGAGGCCCGGCGCTCCAGGTATTCGTCCACGCCACCGGGGAGCATGGAGAGCCTGCCGTCCCCGAGCAGGGCCACACAGCGGTCGGCCACCCGCTCCAGGAAGTAGCGGTCGTGGCTGACCACGACCAGCGTGCCGGCCCAGCCGTCGAGCAGGTCCTCCAGCTCGGTGAGGGTCTCGATGTCGAGGTCGTTGGTCGGCTCGTCGAGCAGGAGCACGTTCGGCTCGTCCATGATCAGCCGAAGGAGCTGGAGCCGCCGCCGCTCACCGCCGGACAGGTCGCCGACGACCTTCCACTGCGCCTCGCCCCGGAAGCCGAGGCGTTCGAGCAGCTGGGAGGCCGACCATTCCTTCTTGCCTACCTGGACGTACTTGCGCACCTCCTCGACCGTCTCCAGCACCCGCCGCGACGGATCGAGGTCGTGCAGCTCCTGCGACAGATGCGCGAGCCGTACGGTCCTGCCCCGCACGACCCGGCCGCTGTCCTCGGTGACCGTGCCCGACAACAGGCGCAGCACCGACGACTTGCCCGAGCCGTTGACCCCGATCAGCCCGATACGGTCACCCGGACCGAACTGGTACGTGCTGTGGTCGAGCACGAGCGGCCCGGCGCCGGGGCCGCCGGCGTGGAGCGTCACGTCCTCCAGGTCGAAGACCGTCTTGCCCAGCCGCGCCGAGGCAAAGTTGAGCAGCTCGACCGTCTCACGCGGCGGCGGCTCGTTCGCGATCAGCGCCTCGGCGGCGTTGATCCGGAACTTCGGCTTGGACGTGCGCGCCGGCGGGCCGCGCCGCAGCCAGGCGATCTCCTTGCGCATGAGGTTCTGCCTGCGCTCCTCGGCCGCCTGGGCGAGCCGGGCGCGCTCGGCCTTGGCGAGGACGTAGGCGGCGTAGCCGCCCTCGTACCGCTCGACCGTGCCGTCCACGACCTCCCAGGTCCGGGTGGCCACCGCGTCGAGGAACCACCGGTCGTGCGTGACGACCAGCAACGCCGACCTGCGCCGGGACAGGTGCCCGGCCAGCCAGGCGATGGCCTCGATGTCCAGGTGGTTCGTCGGCTCGTCGAGGACGATCAGGTCGTGCTCGCCGATCAGCAGCCTGGCCAGTGCGGTACGGCGGCGCTCGCCACCGGACAGGGCGCCGGCCGGGGACGCCAGGTCGACGTCACCGAGCAGCCGGGCGAGGATCTCCCGAATCGCCGCGTCGCCGGCCCATTCGTGCTCGGCCCGCCCGGCCAGGACGATGTCCTTCACCGGCATGTCCGGGTCGAACTCGTCGCGCTGGGAGAGCATGCCCATCCGCAGGTTGCGCGTGTGCGTCACGCGCCCGCTGTCGGGCCGCAGCGTGCCGGAGATGATGGAGATGAGCGTGGTCTTGCCACCGCCGTTGCGGCCCACGACGCCGATCCGGTCGCCCTGCTCGATGCCGAGGGAGACATCGGCCAGCAGGGGCTTGAGACCGAAGGCGTGGGAGACCGACTCCAGATTGACCAGGTTCATCGTCCGACAAGCCTATCCGCCCCGCGACCCTCGAACCTATTCGGCGAGCATGCGGGCCTCAGCCCACGACCACGGCTCCGGGGACCGGGCCGGTGGCCGTGACGGCGGCCCGGCAGCCCTCGGCGTTCTTGAGCCCGGCGGCGATCTCCGCGGCGTGCGTCTCCGACGCGGCGAGGAACGCGCAGGTCGGGCCCGACCCCGAGACGAGCGAGCCCAGGGCGCCCAGCTCGGCGCCGGCGTGCAGCGTGTGCGCGAGCGACGGCCGCAGGGACAGCGCCGCCGGCTGCAGGTCGTTGGTCAGCGCCCGGCCGAGGGCCGCGGCGTCCCCCTCCCGCAGCGCGGCCAGCAGGGGTTCGCTCGCCACCGGAAGGCCGGGGTCCGTCCCGGCCTCCTCGCGCAGGCGGTCGCACTCGCCGTAGACCCGGGGGGTGGACAGGCCGCCGTCGGCGAGTGCGAAGACCCAGTGGAAGGCGCCCGACGTCTCCAGGCGCGACAGCCGCTCGCCCCGGCCGGTGCCCACGGCCGTGCCGCCGAGCAGGGCGAACGGCACGTCGCTGCCGACGTCGGCGGCGATCTCCATGAGGTCCTCAACCGGCAGGCCGAGGCCCCACAGCTCGTTGCAGGCCACCAGGGCGGCGGCCGCGTCGGCGCTGCCTCCCGCCATGCCGCCCGCGACCGGGATCGACTTGCGGATCAGCAGATCGGCCCTGTAGGAGCGACCGGCGTGGCCGGCCAGCGCGCGGGCCGCCCGTACGGCCAGGTTGTCGTCGTTCGCGGGGACCTCGCCCGCCGACTCCCCCTCGATCCGCACGGTCAGCGGCGGCGCGGCCGCCGACACGTCGCCGGGCTCGGCGGCCGTGACCTCGTCGAAGATCGACACGGCGTGGAAGACGTTCACGAGGTCGTGGTAACCGTCCTCGCGCAGCGGCCCGACCGCGAGTTGCAGGTTGACCTTCGCGGGCACGCGTACGGTGATCGCGCTCATCGGGCCGCCGCCCGCGGGACGTCCTGGCGGCCGGCCCTGCGGGCGGCCTGCGGGTTCGCTCCAGACATGGGACCCGAGCCTAACGTGGTCCCGTTCTCCGTCCAGCCAAGAGAAGCTCATAAACGAGGGCGAAAGCCGTACACGTCCCGGTACGGTGACCTCAGATCCGCCCCCGTGTCGGCCTCCCGTGACGCCCTCCCGTCATGCCCGTCCCCGGCACCGCCCCCTGGGAGCCCTGATCGATTCCGACGCCGTCACCCCCCTTTCACCGAGCGACCCGAGCGCGATCGGCGACTACCGGCTGGTGGGCCGGATCGGCTCGGGCGGCATGGGCACGGTCTACATGGGCGTCTCCCCGGAGGGGCGGCACGTCGCGGTCAAGGTGATCCGGGCCGGCCGCTCGGGCGACCCCGGCTTCACGGCGCGGTTCGCCTCCGAGGTCGAGCACGCCCGCGCCGTCGCGTCGTTCTGCACCGCCCAGGTCCTCGGTCACGGCGAGACGCCGGACGGACGGCCGTACATGGTCACCGAGTACATTCCCGGCACGCCGCTCGACCGGCACATCGCGACGGACGGCCCGCTGGAACCGGGGACGCTGCACGGCGTCGCGTTCGGCGTGGCGGCGGCGCTGACCGCGATCCACGCGGCCGGGCTGGTCCACCGGGACCTCAAGCCCTCGAACGTGATCCTGTCGATGTCCGGGCCCCGTGTGATCGACTTCGGGATCTCGCGGGCCGTGGACGCCACCCACGGCCACACGGGGACCGACGAACTGGTCGGCACCCCCGGCTGGTGGGCGCCCGAGCAGCTCCGGGGCCTCCCGGTCACCCCCGCCGCCGACGTCTTCACCTGGGGCTGCCTGGTGGCGTACGCCGCGGGCGGGCGCCACCCCTTCGGGGAGGGCGACCCGATGGTCCTCGCCCACCGCCTGCTGGAGAGCGCGCCCGATCTCGGTACGCTGCCCGCGCCGCTGGACCGCCTGGTCCGCCGGGCGCTCGACCGGGAGCCGCGTAACCGGCCCACGTCGCAGGAACTGCTGCTGGACCTCGTCGGCAGCCGGCCCGACCCGACGACCCAGGTGATCGAGGGCCCGTGGGACGCGCCGTCACCCCATCCGTCCGGGCCGCGCCCGCGGCGGAGGACCGGGAGGCTGCTCGCGCTGGTCGCCTCCGCCGTGGCTCTCGCCATCGTCGCGGGACTCGCGGTGGGGCTGCTCACCTCCCGCTCCGGCGGCGCTCCGCCCGCCGCCCGGGCGAGCGACGTGGGCCGCCGCATCGAGATCGGGGACGTCCAGGTCGTCGTCGAACCCCCGGCCTGCCACGCCCCGACGGGCTCCGGCGCGGTCGACGGTGGCGCGGCGCGAGCCGACGTGGTCAGAGCGAGCGTGGCCGGCGGTGACGTGGTCAGGGACGGCCTGGTGTGCAGAATCGACTGGATCATGCTCAACATGGGCGGCGCTGACGCCGAACCGGCCGGCCCGCCCGACCTTCTCGACGACCGGAACGTGCCGCACCACCCCCGTGCCTCCCACCCCGCGCCCGGCACGCTCGCACCGGGGGCGATGGTCACGCTCAGCGCCGAGTACGCCCTGCCTTCCGGCCGTACGGCCGCCCGCCTCGACGGCTCGTTCGTGGCCCACGCGCCGGCCGTCCACGTGCGTCTTCCCCCGCCCGGGGACGCGTACGGGAAGGTGCCCGGGGAGGCGCCCCGGCGGGCCGCGCCGGAACCGGCCCCCGCGAGCCCGTCCCCCGGGAGTCCCACCGCCGGGAGTTCTGCTTCCGGAAGTCCTACTACCGGGAGTCCTGCCCCTGGAGGGACGCCGGACGCCGCCCGGGAGGCGAGCGGCGCGGCGACGGTGACGCCCTCGGGCGACGCCGGAGGCGGCGACTGCGCGCGGGCCGGCGCGGCCGACTTCGACGGGGACGGCTTCGACGACGCGGTGGTCACCGACCCGCTGGCCCCGAGCCCGGACAGCACGGCGGTGGGATCCGGCCGCGTGTTCCTCCTTCGCGGCGGGCCTCCGTCGAAGCCGGCGCCCGTGGTCACCGCGTTCGACGCCGCCGCCCCCGGCTGGACGGCCCGCGCCGCGCACATCGACGGCGACCGGTGCCTGGATCTCGTGGTCTCGACCCCGTACGCGTACGGGGGCGCGGGGCAGGTGCAGGCACACGGGGCGGGGGTGGCGTACGTCTACTGGGGCGGGCGCGGCTTCGGCACGCCCGGTGCGCCCCGGACCGAGCTGCGCGCCCCCGAGGCCAGGACCGACGCCCACTTCGGCTGGTCGCTCGCCGTGAGCGACACGTCTCCCGGCAGCGGGCACTCCGACGGCCTCACCGCCCCGGCCCCCGCGAACACCGGCACGGGCACGGGCACGACCGATGGCGGCACCGGGACGGCCGCGCAGGGGGTGGTCGTGGTCGGCGCGCCGCACGAGGACGCCGACGGCGAGGTCGACTCCGGAGCCGTCTACGTCTATCGGTTCACCGGCCGCAGCCCCGGCACGCCACAGCGCGTCACGCAGGACTCGCCCGGCGTGCCGGGAGGGTCACAGCCGGGCGACATGTTCGGCTGGTCGCTCGCCCTCGGGCGGCTGGGCGGCGCAGCCGGGCCGCTCGACCTCGCTGTGGGCGCGCCGTTCGAGGACCAGGAGGAGAACGGCCAGGCGGACACCGGCGCCGTCACGGTGATCTACGACGTGGCGACCCGGCCGTGGGCCTACCAGGGCGCCGGGTGGAGCGTCTCCGGCCTCACCGCCGACCTGCCGTCCCATCCCGGCGACCGCCTCGGCTACTCCCTGGCGTACGGCGCGGGGTACCTGGCGGTGGGCGCCCCCGGGGCCGATCCCTACGACACCCGTGACGCCGGGGCCGTGCTGCTCCTCCAGGCCGCCGGTCCCGGGCCGCGATTCGTCCGGCTGCTGGGCGCGCAGGCCGAGGCGGGCGAACGGGGGCGGTTCGGCTTCTCCCTGGCGCTGGCCGGGCCGTCCCTGCTCGCCGGGGCCCCCGGGCAGGCGCTGCCGGGCGTGCCGGAGGCGGGGGCGGTCCACGTGATCGGGCTCACCGGCCCGCCCGGCCGCGCCGTGCTCCGGGAGGACAGCCCTGCGCCGTACGACCATCTGGGGTGGAGCGTGAGCGGCACGGCGGACGGCCGCGTGCTGGCCGGGGCCCCGGACGGCGGCGTGACGGGCGCGGTGATCTATACGACGGTCTCCCGCGCCGGGGCGTCACCCGGCTTCGAACCCTCTCCCGGATCTGGAGGGCGGACGGTGCTCCCCGGGCCGGACGGCGCGGACACTCTCGACTTCGGCGCCGCCGTCGCGGGCTGAACGCCGCCTCCGCGGCCTCAGAGGATGCCGCGGTCGCCGAAGGCCTTGGTCACCGCGCTCGCCGCGCTCGCGCCGTACAGGCGGCGTGCCGCGGTGACGGTCGCCTCCGCGGCGGCCTTGAACGTGGTGTCGGGGGCGAAGGCGAACTGCGCCTCGATGATCAGCGTGCTCGCCTTGCGGTCGCCGAGGGCGCGGCGGATGTCCCACAGCGCGCGGGACCAGATCTCGCCGTCGGCGTGCACCTCGCCCCTGACGTCCTCGGGATAGTGCTTGGTCCCGTCCAGGCGGCGCAGGCAGTGCGGCGCCGAGGTGTAGCTCACCGAGTCCCAGTCGGCCACGCACGCCTCGTCCGTCCTGGTGGGTGTGCCGGTCGCCCAGCTGCTCACGGCCACGGCGAGGTAGTCGCCGAACGCCTCGCCGATCGCGCCGGACTCCAGGGTGGTGCCGAACCCGGGCACCTGGCCGTCCTGGACGCTGTGGCCGTACTCGTGGACGATCACCTCTGCGTCCTCGCCGTCGTCGACTCCGCCCTTGCCGAGCGTGATGTTGGCCTTGTCGTCGCGGAAGAAGGAGTTGTCGCCGCCGTACTGGCCGATGCGCAGCTCGATCTGCCGCTGGTTCACCGGCCGCAGCGTGCCGCCGAAGCCGAGCGACTGGATGTAGTGCTGGGCGGTGGTCACCCAGTGGTAGCCCATGATCTGCTCGAACTGGTCCGCGTCGCGGTGGTAGGCCGGGAAGGCGCCGCCGGACACCTTCGCGGCGGGGCCGGTCGTGCTCTTCACCCGCACGTAGCGGCCGGTGAGCGTGCCGGAGCCGTCGAGGTCGGTGAGCGTGACCTGCGTGTACGCCGGTCCGAACTCGGGCAGGTCCGCGTCCTTGGCGTCGGTCAGATCCTGCAGGCCGAGCTGCTGCACGGGGTTGGGCGCGAAGACGGTCGCCGTGGCGGTGCCGGCGCCGGCATGCGCGGCGCCGGGCGTGAGAGCCGCACCGGCCACGGCGGCGGCGAGAGCACCGGCGAGGCCGGCGACCAGAGCGGGGAAGCGCTTGGGGGGCATGAATCCTCCGTAATCGGCACACGGATACGAGGAATCGTCGCCACATCCCCTCGTGATCACAAGAGCCGATGCCTGCCCGTAATGATCCAATTCGGTCGGGTTCATCCAAATCGGCCCGCTGTTCGGGAGTCCGGCGCCGGGCGGCGGAAGCGAGATCAGGGCCGGCCGGGGCGTACGCCCCTGTCGCCGAGAGGCTGCCCGGCGGGTCAGGGGGTGGTCGCGGGGCGGGAGGATCTGGCGGCGCGCTGCTCGGCGATGCGGGCGAAGTCCTCGACGCGCAGTTGCTCGCCACGGGCCGAGGGGTCGACTCCGGCCCCGACGAGCGCCTCCTCGGCGGCGGCGGGCGTGCCGGCCCAGGAGGCGAGCGCGGCGCGCAGCGTCTTGCGGCGCTGGGCGAAGGCCGCGTCGATAGCGGCGAAGACCTCCTCGCGGGTCGCCGTCGTCGCCGGCGGCTCGCGCCGTACGAGGGAGACCAGGCCGGAGTCGACGTTCGGCGCGGGCCAGAAGACGTTGCGGCCCACCGGGCCGGCCCGGCGCACGTCGGCGTACCAGGCGGCCTTCACCGAGGGCACTCCGTAGACGCGCGAGCCCGGAGCGGCGGCCAGGCGGTCGGCGACCTCCGCCTGCACCATCACCAGCCCGCGCCGCAGCGACGGCAGCACCCGCAGCAGGTGCAGCACGACCGGCACCGACACGTTGTACGGCAGGTTGGCCACCAGCACGGTCGGCTCGGCCGGGAGGTCGGCGGGGCCGACCTTGAGCGCGTCGGCGTGCACCACGGTCAGCCGGTCCGCCACCTCGGGGGCCCGCTGCGCGACCGTCAGCGGCAACTGCCCGGCCAGCACCGGGTCGATCTCCACGGCGACGACCTGGGCGACCTCCGGCAGCAGCGCCAGGGTGAGCGAGCCGAGCCCGGGGCCGATCTCGATCGCCACGTCCTGCGGGGCGACCTCGGCGACCCGGACGATCCGGCGGACCGTGCCGCCGTCGATCACGAAGTTCTGCCCCAGCTTCTTCGTCGGGCGGAGGTTCAGCTTCTCCGCCAGCACACGCACTTCGACCGGCCCGAGCAGACTCATGCCTCCAGTGTCGGGCATCCCCGCGCCGGCCCGGACCACCGACGGGCGCCGCCGGCCTGTGCCTCCCACCTGTGCCGCCGCCCGGGACCGACCAGCGGCAGCGACGACCGGCACTCAAGACCGGCGCCGATGACCGGGACCGGTCACCGGGGCCTTCACCAGGCGCCGAACGCCGCCTCTCCGTTGGCGGAGACCCGGGCCGCGAGATCGGCGACGTCCATGCCCTTGACCTCGGCGAGGCAGCGGAGCGTGAGCGGGATCAGGTAGGGCGCGTTGGGCTTGCCCCGGTGCGGCGTCGGCGGCAGGTAGGGCGCGTCGGTCTCGACCAGCACGAGCTCGGGCGGGGCCACCGCCGCCGCCTCGCGGAGATACCCGGCGTTCTTGTACGTCACCGGGCCGGAGAACGACATGTAGTAGCCGGCGTCCACGCACCGCTTGGCCATCTCGGCGTCCCCGGAGAAGCTGTGGAAGACGACCACGTCCGGGGCGCCCTGGTCGGCGAGCACGGCGAGCACGTCGTCGTGCGCGTCCCGGTCGTGGATCACCAGGGCCTTCCCGGTCCGCTTGGCGATCTCGATGTGCGCGCGGAAGCTCGCGTGCTGGTCCTCCTTCGAGGCCCAGTCGCGGTAGTAGTCGAGCCCGGTCTCCCCCACCGCCCGCACGTCCGGCCGCCGGGCGAGGTCCTCGATCTCGGCGAGGACCTCGGGCGTGGACGCGTGCGCCTCGTTGGGGTGGATGGCCACGGCGGCGTACACGTCGCGGTGCCCGGCGGCCACCGCGGCGTTCCAGCGCGAGGACGGCAGGTCGTACCCGACGGTCACCAGGCGGGTCACGCCGACCGCTCGCGCCTCGGCCACGATCGACTCGACGTTCGCCCCGGCCGCCTGGGCCGCCAGCGCGACCGGGTCGCCCGAGGACGCCTGCCGGTTGCCGACCATGATGTCGAGGTGGCAGTGGCTGTCGAACACCTCTGCGGGCAGCGCCTCGGGCGGCGCCGGACGCTCTCGCGACATGGTCAGGCGTTCTCCAGCCTCGGGAAGAGGATCTCTCCCTTGACGACCTGCGCCCCGGCGGGAAGCCCGCCCCAGGTGGCGACGTCGGCGATCCGCTGGTCCGCGAGCGCGCCGAGGTGGGGTTCCGCCCCGAGGGACGCCCACAGCTTGGCGCTCGTGCCCGGCATGACCGGGTGCAGCAGCACCGCGATCGCGCGCAGCGACTCGGCCGCCGTGTAGAGGATCGTGGCGAGCCGCGCCTGCCCCTCGGGCGACTCGTCCTTGGCGACCTTCCAGGGCGCCTGGTCGCTGAGGTAGCCGTTGACCTGCTTCACGAACTCGAAGATCGCGCCGATGCCGGCGGAGAAGTCCAGGTTGTCGCCGATCAGGGTGTCCGCCTGGGCCGCCGCGGCGGCCAGGCCGTCCGCGATCGCCTGCTCGGCGGGACCGGCGTCCGTCGCCTCGGGAAGCGTGCCTTCGAAGTACTTGCCGACCATCGCGGCCACCCGGGACGCCAGGTTGCCGAAGTCGTTGGCGAGTTCGGAGGTGTAGCGGGCGGAGAAGTCCTCCCAGGAGAACGAGCCGTCCTGGCCGAACGGGATCGCCCGCAGGAAGTAGTAGCGGTAGGCGTCCACGCCGAAGTGCTCGGTCAGTTCACGCGGCGAGATGCCGGTCAGGTTGGACTTGCTCATCTTCTCGCCGCCGACCATCAGCCAGCCGTTGGCGAAGACCCCGCGCGGCAGCGACAGGCCGTTCGCCATCAGCATGGCGGGCCAGATCACCGCGTGGAAGCGGAGGATGTCCTTGCCGACCAGGTGGATGTTCGCCGGCCAGGTGGCGTCGAACTTCTCCTGGTCCGAGCCGTACCCGACGGCCGTGGCGTAGTTGAGCAGGGCGTCGATCCACACGTAGATGACGTGCTTGGTGTCCCAGGGGATCGGGACGCCCCAGTCGAAGGTGGACCGCGAGATCGACAGGTCCTGCAGGCCCTGCTTCACGAACGACACGACCTCGTTGCGCGCCGAGGCGGGCCGGATGAAGTCGGGGTTGCGCTCGTAGAACTCCAGCAGCCGCTCGCCGTACGCGGAGAGCCGGAAGAAGTAGTTCTCCTCCTTCAGCCACTCCACCGGGCGCTTGTGGATCGGGCACAGGTCGCCCTCCAGCAGGTCGCCGGGCGACTTGTACTCCTCGCACGCGACGCAGTACGGCCCTTCGTAGCCGCCCTTGTAGATCTCGCCCTTCTCGTACAGGTCCTGCACGAACTCCTGCACGCGGTCGGTGTGGCGCGGCTCGGTCGTACGGATGAAGTCGTCGTTGGCGATCTGGAGGTGCTCCCAGAGCGGCTTCCAGGCGTCCTCGACGAGCTTGTCGCACCACTCCTGGGGTGTGACGCCGTTCGCCTCGGCCGTGCGCATGACCTTCTGACCGTGCTCGTCCGTGCCGGTGAGGTACCACACCTTCTCGCCGCGCTGGCGGTGCCAGCGGGTGAGCACGTCGCCCGCGACGGTCGTGTAGGCGTGGCCCAGGTGCGGGGCGTCGTTGACGTAGTAGATCGGCGTCGTCACGTAGTACGCCGACTCCCCGGATGCTGTCGTTCCTGTAGCCGCCATGCGCAAATCCTATCGGTCCGCGACCGGTGCCTCCCCTGGATAACGGGGGCGGCACACGGGTCCGCGCGAGCTCCCGATCAGGCCGGGATCAGGCCCGGGATCAGGCCGGGGCCAAGGCCGGGATCAGGCCACGGACTCGCGGTTGACGTCCTGGTTGACGGCCTCGGCGGCCTCCTCCGCGGCGGACGCGGCGATGTCGGCCGGGGTCTCCCGCGAGCGGCGGATGCCGAGGATGCTGATGAACAGCGACGCGAAGATCGTCTGGAAGCTCATGACGAACGCGGTCGCCGACGGCACGACGAGACGCAGCGACTCGGCCGGGATCAGCTCGCCGAAGCCGCGGCCGCCCCAGTGGGACAGCGAGGCCACCAGGCCGGCGAGACCGGCCACCGCGAGCGCGCCACCGGCCAGCAGGCCCCGCTCCAGCGTGACGATGTCGACCAGTTTCCTGACCCGCCGGTCCTCGGGGAGGAAGCCCTCCTCGGCCGCGTACACCTTGGTGAACAGCGCGAACAGCACGGCCTGGAAGCCGATCACCACCATCGCGGACGCGCCGACCAGCGTGTCGACGTCGAAGGCGAGCTTGCCGATCCGCACCTGGCCGAACGTGAGCGCGGCGCCGGCCACGAGGCCGAGGGTCATCAGCACCAAGCCGGGGATGAAGAACAGCCAGCGCGGGCTGTAGAGCATCAGGAAGCGCAGGTGGCGCCAGCCGTCCCGCCAGGAGCGCAGGTGCGGCGGGCGGGAGCGGCCGTCGGGCGACAGGGTCGTCGGCACCTCGCGGACGTCGAGCCCCTGCAGGGTCGCCTTGACGACCATCTCGGAGGCGAACTCCATGCCGCCGGTCTGCAGCCCGAGCCGCAGGATCGAGTCGCGGCGGAAGCCCCGCAGGCCGCAGTGGAAGTCGCCGATCTCGCTGGGGAAGAACAGCCGCCCGATGAAGGACAGGACCGGGTTGCCCAGGTAGCGGTGGAGCGGGGGCATGGCGCCCGGCGCGATGCCGCCGCGGAACCGGTTGCCCATGACCAGCTCGGCGCCGTCCCGGAGCTGCTCCACGAAGGGCATCAGGTTGGTGAAGTCGTAGGAGTCGTCGGCGTCGCCCATGATGACGTACCTGCCGCGGGCGGCGCGGATGCCGCCGATCAGGGCGTTGCCGTAGCCCTTCGCGTCGACGTGGACCACCCGGGCGCCCGCGTCGCGGGCAAGCTGTTGCGAGCCGTCCGTACTGCCGTTGTCGGCGATGACCACCTCGCCGTCGACACCGTTCTCCCGCATGCAGGTGAGAGCCTTGCGGACACAGATCTCAACGGTCTCGGCCTCATTGAGGCATGGCATGACAACGGTAAGTTCCACGTCGCAACTCCTTGCATATGACGGCAGGACACCAATGATGCCTGCTTCCCGGTAGCGTCCGAGTCAAGTCGGCGAAACGGCTGGCATTCTGTAACCGTGACTCCACCCACCGCCGGAGCGGCGGGCGGCCCGCGTCACCGCCCGGACGGCGACGCAGAGGACGGGCCCGGCACCGGAAATCGGAAGACATCACCGACGAGATCCGAGGGGAGGAAGCGGGGACCCGCCCGCCTGCTCAGGCAGCCGGTCGTCCCCGCGCGACGTTGATGGTCGCGATCGCGGATCCTCCCTCGGTGGACGCGGTCCCGCTCGGCCGATGGGGCCGCGCGGCCGCCCTGCTGCGCCGGCACCGGGTCTTCGCGGTCACCCTCGGTGTGGGCTTCGTGCTGCGGATCGTCACGATGCTCGGCTTCGGCCCGGCGATGTGGTTCAACGACTCCTACGACTACGTGTCGGTGGCGCTGCGCCCCCGGCCGCACCCGATCCGCCCGGACGGATACAGCTTCTGGCTGCTCCTGCTCAGGCCGTTCCACAGCTTCTCGCTCGTCATCCTGACCCAGCACCTGATGGGACTGGCCGCGGCGGTCCTGATCTACGCGCTGCTGACCAGGAGATTCGGGATGCCGGGCTGGGGCGCCACGCTCGCGGCGGCCCCGGTGCTGTTCGACGCCTACCAGATCCAGCTCGAACAGCTGGTCATGTCGGACGGCATGTTCATCCTGCTCGTGGTGGGCGTGGTGACGCTCGTGCTGTGGCGGGAGAGGATGACCTGGCGCGGCGGGACCGCCGTCGGGCTGCTGCTCGCGGTGACGGCGCTGACCCGGAGCATCGGCCTGCCGATCCTCGCGCTCGTCGTCGCGTACCTGGTGATCAAGCGGGCGGGGTGGCGGCCGATCGCCGCCATGGTCGTCGCCTGCGCGCTGCCCGTCCTGGCGTACATGGGCTGGTTCAAGGCGGTGAACGGGCAGTTCGCGATGACCAACAGCGACGGGGTCATCCTCTACATGCGGACGTCGCTGTTCGCCGACTGCCACAAGATGGACATCGACGAGCGGCGTGAGCTGGAACTGGCTCTGCTGTGCATCAACACGCCGCCGGACAAGCGCGGTCCTTACTCCCAGGCGTACCTGTGGTGGGACGACCAGAACCAGCTCCACGTGTTCGGCTCGGGCATGAAGTTCACCCCGGAGATCAACGCGAACGCGAGCGCGTTCGCCAAGAAGGCGATCCTGTCCCAGCCCGGCGACTACCTCGCGGCGGTGGCCAAGGACTTCTTCCGCGCCTTCCACTGGGGCCGCCCGCGCTTCCCGGATGCCAAGACCTACAAGCAGTACGAGTTCTCCAACGAGTACACGCGCAAGCTGCCCAAGTGGAGCTCCTACCACAGCACCACCGACAAGGACGCCGAGGCGTACGAGAACGGGCCGGCCGCGACACGGATCGTCTCGCCCTGGTCGAACTTCATGATCGCCTACCAGAAGGTCGTCCGGCTGCCGGGCCTCGTGCTGGGGCTGCTGCTGCTGTTCGGCCTGTACGGCGTGGTGCGGCGCTGGCGCGAGCTCGGCGGGCCCGTGCTGCTGCCCTGGCTGGCGTCGGCCGGCCTGATCCTGGCGCCGGCGGCGACCGCCGAGTTCGACTACCGCTACCTGCTGCCCGCCGTCCCGCTCGCCTGCCTCGCCGCCGCCATAACCGCGCGTGACCTCGTACGGCGCCGGGCCGGAGCGCGGGCGGAGCGGCGGAGCGACCGGGGGGAGAGCGGTCAGGGGGAGGAGGTGTGGACGGCGTTGTAGAGGTCGCGCCTGGAGACGCCCGCGGCCTTGGCCACCTCGACGATGGCCTGCTTGCGGGGGACTCCCGCGGTCTCGCGCCGGGCCACCTCCTCGACCAGCTCGTCGATGCCGGGCGCGGCCTCCTCGGCCGTCCGTCCGGCCACGACGAGCGTGATCTCTCCCCTGACCTCGCCGGCCGCCCATCCGGCCAGCTCGCCCAGGCCGCCGCGCCGCACCTCCTCGTACGTCTTGGTCAGCTCGCGGCAGACGGCGGCGGGCCGTCCGGGGCCGAAGGCCTCCGCCATCGCCTCCAGGGTCGCCCGCAGGCGGTGCGGCGCCTCGAAGAAGACCATCGTGCGCTCCTCGGCGGCCAGCGAGGCGAGCCGCCGGGCCCGCTCCCCCGGCTTGCGCGGCGGGAAGCCCTCGAAGCAGAACCGGTCGCTCGGCAGCCCGGACACGGCGAGTGCCGTCGTCACCGCCGACGGGCCGGGCAGCGCCGTCACCGGCAGGCCGGCCTCGACCGCGAGGCGGGTCAGCCGGTAGCCGGGGTCGGACACCCCGGGCATGCCCGCGTCGGTGATCACGACGACGGTGCGCCCTTCGCGCAGCGCCTCCAGCAGTTCGGCGGCCCGCGCGCTCTCGTTCGCGTCGTAGTAGGACACCACCCGGCCCGCCGGGGTCACCTCCAGGTCGGCCGTGAGCCGCCGCAGCCGGCGGGTGTCCTCCGCCGCGATCACGTCGGCCGTCGCGAGCACCTCGCGGAGCCGGGGGGAGGCGTCTTTGGGCTGGCCGATGGGCGCCGCGGCGAGAACGAGCACCCGTCCACCCTATGACCGGCGCGCGGCGGCCCCGCGACGTCCCTCGTCCGCCCAGGGTGTGAAACATTCACGGTGAGAGGCTCGCAGGCCCCGATCCCAGCGCGAATCGTGTCCTCCGCGGGGACTCACCAGTAATCTGTCGGGGTGGCCGTGACCGACTATTCCCACAAGGCGTTCGAGCAGCCGGAAGAGGAACCTGAGGGCGAAGCTCCCGCAGTGTCCCTTCGCGACCGGCTGGTGCCGCCCATGCCCGGCAGCGTCATGTGGGGCTGGGTCGGCCCCATCGTGATCGCCCTGTTCGGCGCGTTCCTGCGCTTCTTCCGGCTGGGCACGCCCCACGCGGTCGTCTTCGACGAGACCTACTACGCCAAGGACTCCTGGGCGACGGTCAGGTACGGCGCCGAGCGGCAGTTCGTGGACGGTGCGGACAAGCTCCTGCTCGCCGGGAACGACCACATCTTCAAGCAGTGCCCGACGGTCGGCGAGTGCGCCTCGTACGTGGTGCATCCGCCCCTCGGCAAGTGGATGATCGGTCTCGGCGAGGTCTTCTTCGGCCCGAACCCGTACGGCTGGCGGTTCGCCGCCGCGCTGCTCGGCTCGCTGTCGATCCTGATCCTCGCCCGCACGGCCCGCAGGATGACCCGTTCGACGCTGCTCGGCTGCGTGGCCGGCCTGCTGCTCTCCCTCGACGCCCTCCACTTCGTGCTGTCCCGTACGGCCCTGCTGGACATCTTCCTGATGTTCTGGGTGGTCGCCGGGTTCGCCTGCCTGGTCGCCGACCGCGACTGGTTCCGCTCCCGGCTGGTCTCCTGGCACGAGGCGGGTTCGCCGGACGACGGCCCGCGGACGGGCCTGCGGCCCTGGCTCCTCGGCGCCGGGCTCTGCCTGGGCGCGGCCCTCGCCACCAAGTGGACCGCCGCCTTCTACATCGCCGCGTTCGCGGTCATGGTGCTGCTGTGGGACCTGGGCGCGCGGCGGACCGCCGGGGTGCCCCGCCCCTTCCGCGGCGTCGTCGTGCGCGATCTGCCGCTCGCGGCGGCCTGGATGGCCGTCGTCCCCGCCCTCACCTACCTCGTCTCGTTCACGGGGTGGTTCGTCACCGACAAGGGCTACGGGCGCAACTGGGATCAGGCCACCGCGAACGGCCCCGCCTACTTCGTCATCGACTCGCTCCGGTCGTGGTTCGACTACCAGCACCAGGTGCTCAGCTTCCATACGGGCCTCGCCCAGACCCACCCGTACCAGTCGAGACCCTGGCAGTGGCCGCTGCTGCTGCGCCCGGTGGCGTTCTTCTACGAGTCGCCCACCACGTGCGGCGCCCCCAGCTGCTCCTACTCGATCCTCGGCACCGGTACGCCGATCATCTGGTTCGCCGGACTCCTCGCGCTGATCGGCATGATCGCCTGGTACGTCGCGACCCGGGACTGGCGCGCGGGCTCGGTGCTGCTCGGCTACGCCGCCGGATGGCTGCCGTGGTTCTACTTCTCCATCTCCGACAACCGGACGATGTTCGCGTTCTACGCGATGCCGATGGTGCCGTTCATGATCCTGGCGATCGTGCTGGGCTGCGGGCTCATCATGGGGCGGGCCGACCCGGCCCGGCCGAACCGCCGCGTGGTCGGCACCGCCGTCGTCGGCGCGTTCGTCCTCCTCGCGTTGGTGAACTTCGGCTGGCTCTATCCGGTGGTCGCGGCCGAGGTCATCCCGTACGACTCCTGGCACGCGAGGATGCTGTTCGACTCCTGGATCTGACACCCCCGTATGGTTGGGCCGTACCGTTGCGCCCAGAGGGGGTGGTCGTCAGTGATACCGGGTCGTCGTCAACGATGGGGTCGATACGGCAGACTGCGGGTCATGCCCGCACCTGACGTCGCCGCGCTCCTGGCCCAACTGGAGCGCTCCGAACCGGACATCGCCGAGCCCGCCCGCGTCGCGGTGGAATGGCTCGCCGGCGGCGAGGCGCTGGAGACGATCAGCCAGTTCGACGTGTGCGAGTTCCTCTGGTACACGTTGCCGATCAAGGTCCCGGGCGACCAGGCGACCATCGCACGCGCGCTCGGCAAGCTGCTCCGGCTCGCCGGGATGGAGCGGTACGCCGCCCTGTGCGACTCCCCCGCCACCGCCCGGATCCTGCTCACGTACGCCAGGGAGGGCGAGGAGGCCGGGACCTCGGCCTACCACCGTGAGCTGGAGTCGACGGGGGTGCTGCCCCCGGACGTCCCCGAGCTGTCCTGGAGCTCGATCATGGGCCCGGAGGAGCTCGGGGCGCACGTCGCCTGCGCCGCCGCGCTGGAGCTGGCCATCGTCGCCGGCGATCCGGTGGACCGCGAGGAGCTGACCCGCCGCTGGCTCACCGCCCCCCGGGCCGAGCTGGGCGGCGACTGCTGGCTGCACCGGGTGCACGGCGAGCGGCTGAACCGCTGGGTGCTCGGGCGCGGCACCGCCCGCCGCGAGCTCGCCCAGCCCTTCGAGGTACGGCTGCACGCGCCCATCGAGGCGCCGGCCGAGCCTCACCTGGAGCCGCTGCGCTGGCTGCTCGACCTGGCCCGCACGGGCGTCCGCCTGACCGAACGGCTCAACGTCGGGCGGGCCGTGGCGGCGGAGGCGGCGGACCGCTTCGGCTGGGCCTCCCCTACGAGGCCGGGCGCGGAGTCGCGGGCGGTGCGCGGCGAGGCCGACGTGCCCGCCATGACCGAGCTCAGGCGGATCGCCGTCCACGACCTCGGGGCGCTGCGGCGCAGTGGGAGGAGGCTGGTGCTCACGACCACCGGCCGGAACCTCCTGGACGATCCCGCCGCCCTGTGGGAGGCCGCCGCGGCCACCCTGCTCGTCCCCGCCCCCGGCGAACACGACTTCGAGATCTCCATCCGCGAGTCCGCGTTGATGATCCTGGTGGACGGCGACGCCGTACCGGACGGCGACCTGGGCGACCGGGTCGCCGAGGTGGTCAACGGCGAGGGCTGGCGTTCGGCCGACGGCGGACGTGTCACCGGCGTTGACCTCTCCCATCCGCTGGCCCGGCTCCGGCACCGTCTCGACGCCCTCGGCCTCTCGGGCGGCGCTTCGGGCGGCTCGGGGCCGGCCGCCCGGGACGCGTACGTCTGGCGGCTCACCGGCACGGGCCGCCGCGCCGCGCTGGCCGCGCTGCGCGCGCAGGCGCTGCGCCCCCGCCAGTACGCCGGACTCGGCTGAGCCTCGCCCGGGTTCCCGCCGTCCCTCTGTGCCGGGGACGGCGGGAACCGTGGCGGTCAGGAGGCGCAGGAGGCGCCGTTGAGGGAGTACCTCGCCGGCGCCGGGTTCGAGCCGGTGTGGCTGCCGAGGAAGCCGATGGTCACGGACTTGCCCGGCGCGATGGTCTTGTTCCAGTCGAGGTTCGCCGCCGTCACCTCGGAGCCGGCCTGCGACCAGGTGGCCGACCAGCCCGTGGTCAGCTTCTGCCCGGGGTCGGGGAAGATGAACTTGAGGCGCCATCCGCTCACGGGCGTCTCGGTCGTGTTGGTGATCGTGAGGCTCGTGCTCATCCCGCTCCACCAGTCGGAGGAGCTGACCGTCACCCGGCAGGTGACCACGGCCGGTGAGACCGAGGGCGAGGGCGGGGTGACGATGTCGTTGTAGATCGTCACGGAGACCGAGCCGGACGGCGGGCTGACCGCCCCCTTCGTGTCCACCGCCACGACGTACAGCTGGTGGACCTGGGAGGGGGTCGTGCCGGGCGGCCACGGCAGGTAGAGGGAGCCCCCGGCGACCGTGCCCGCGAAGGTCCCCACGACCCTTTCGGCGCCGTTCCACACCTCGCGCACCTGGTAGCAGGCGATGCCGTCAGCGTCGGTGGCCGGCGCCCAGCGCAGGATGACCTGCGTCATGAAGACCTGGACGTCCGTCGGCGTTCCCGGGGCGGTCGGCGGCGTGTTCTGCTCCGACGGAGGCTGGATCGCCGGGCAGGGAGTGGGACTCGCCGTCGGCGACGGGCTCGGCGGAAACGTCGTGTAGGCCACCGTGGTCCCGGCGGTCGCGCGGGCCGCCGCGGGCGCGACGATCGCGGCCCCCGCCAGCAGGGCCGCCGTGATCCAGGCGCCCGTCCCCGTTCTGCTCCGTGTCATCCCCACTCCTTGTGTCGGCCGGCCCCCTTGCCCCGGATCGTCCGTGAATGTGGACTCGTGGTCAATGAAACGCGGGCGCGTGGGGCCGTACGCGCGGGACGAACGCCGCACGGCCCTGCAACTTTCATCCGGAGTCCCCCGTCCGGATCACCGGCCGCGGTCAGGCGGGGGACATGACCTCGTAGAGGTTGCGCGCCGAATCAACGAAGAACAGCCCGCGCGGGCACAGCGGGTGGTCGATCCGGCCGTTGTCGGGGTGGGCCGGATCGCTGCCGTAGGGCACCCGGGCCTCCCGCAGCCGGGCCAGGATCCGGTCGAACGTGGCCGGGTCCACGTCGAAGGCCAGATGCACGCCGACGGGGTCGTCCACGGTCATGAAGTCCAGGGTCAGCGTGTCGTTCACCCGTACGGGCGCGAAGTGGCCGTCGCGGCCGGCGGGCGGCATCTCCTCCAGGCCCATGACCGAGGCGAAGAAGCGGGCCGCCTCGCGGTTGTCCACGGCGGGCACGATGGTGTGGTTCAACGTGATGGTCATGCCGCGCTCCCAGGGGCCCCGAGAATGCCGTGCAGCAGGATGTCGACGAGCTCCCCGGGAGACGAGCCCAGGTCGCCGGACGCGGGAAGGGGCCGGGTGAAGAGCATCCCCAGGAAGACCGATGCGACTTTTCCGGGCTCCAGGCGCAGCGACGCCCGGTCGGGCTCGATCAGCTCGACGATCGCCTCGTGGGTCGCCTTCATCGACGCCTCCCTGCCGCCGGGCGCCTGCCGCTCTCCGGAACCTCGCTCGCGGCGGTGTCCGGTGCCGTGCAGGGCGCCGATCACGGTCCCCATGCGGCCCAGGTGGGCGCGCAGCGCCTCCGCCGCCTGAGTCAGCCGATCGGCCAGCGGTTCGTCGAGGGAGATCGAGGCCAGTTCGCGCAGCACGTGACCCGGGTTCATCGCCTCGACGAGACACGCGTCGAGGAGTTCGTCCTTGTCGGTGAACACCCGGAAGATCGTGCCCTCCCCGATGCCGGCCGCGCGGGCGATCTGGCTGGTGGTGACCGCGGCGCCGTGGTCGGCGACCAGGGGAAGCGCCGCGGCCACGATCATCTCTCTGCGTTGCCCGGTGCTCATCGCCGGGGCTCGCCGGCGTGGTGTCGTCGTCTCTGTCATGTGATCCATGGTGCGGAGTGAGTACTCACTCCGTCAAGGGAATTACGCCGATGTTCCCAACCCGCATACGGTCGTCGTCGCCGAGGGCCCGCCGCCTCTCTCGGTAGCACCCCTGCCTGCCGCCGCGACTCGGCTGTTAGCGCGCTCAGGTCGCGTCGCACGGCCAGGGCGGGCTGGTCACAGGACGCCCTGGCAAGCCTGTTCCAGGTCAGTCCCAAGTGCGCGACGCCATGCTGGCGTCATGGACCTGACCGAGGCTTTCGAGGGACTCACCACGACCGTGACCCCGGGGCGCCGCATGCCGGGCAAGATCGGGATGGGCATCCTCCTGATCTGCTGGCTCGCGCTCGGCGTGCTGCCGTTCGTGGCCGCGGTGCCGGACTTCCGGCTGGCGACCGGGAAGATCGGCACCCCCGGCACCCTCACCGTCGTCTCCTGCGTCTCCCTCGGCCAGGGACGGTACGACTGCAAGGGCAGGTTCGTCCCCGACGGCGGCGGAGACGCGGTCGCGGTGGCCGCCTCGCCCGACTCTGAGGCGGGGGACGTGACGCGGGCCCAGCTGACCCCCGAGGGCGACCGGGCGCTGCCGTCCGGCACGAAGGGCGTCCTGCGGGCCATGGCGCTTCCCGCCACCGGCCTCGCGGCGCTGGCCTTCCTGCCCTACGTCCTGCTGTACGTCTTCAAGGTCAGGCGGGGCCGCAGGACCGCCGTGATCGCGGGATCGGTGGTCGCCGCCCTGTCCCTGGTCCTGATCGTGGTCGGCCTGGCGGCCGCCTCCTCCTGACCATCACGTCCTGATCGGTCGACGAAGCTCCCGGCCAGGGATCTCAACCCGCTACGGCACGTGGAGCGCTTGCGGGCACGGGCGAGGTGACGGCTCTGTTCACGCTCGTCGAGAACGAACCCAATGGCGATCCTCGCGCACGACGGTGAATCCGGCCGATCGATAGAGCGCCACCGCGGCGTCGTTCGCGGACGGCGTCGCGACGGCGACCGCGCTCGCGCCCCGATGGGCGAGAGCCGCGCACGCGCCCAGCACGGCATCGCGCCCGTAGCCGTGCCCGCGATGGTCCGGATGGGTGCCGACCGGCTCCAGCAGCCCGCACCGGCCCGCACCCGCCAACCATCCGGTCGCGGCGGCTGCGGGCTCCCCCGCGAGCGTGCGTACGAGCGCCTCCACGGCCAGCCCGCCGGCCGGCGACCGCTTCATCGTGCGCCAGCGCTCGACGGTGAACGTGGACCCCGCGAAGGCGCACCGCTGCACCAGCACCCGGTCGGCGGCACCGGCCGCACCGACCGGCTCGGCACGGCTCGACACGGGCCGCGGGTTCCACGACATGACGAGCCAGGGCTCCTCCTGGTCGAGCTCCCACCCGAGCACAGGCAGACCATCAGACCGGTCGTTGCCGGGCTCGAGCAGTTGCTCGGCCTCGGCCGCGAGCGCCCCGAGATCGGCGCCGGGCGCCGGGGTCACGCGCAGCACAGGGCCGTCGAGGAAGCCGACGGCAACCGGCGCCACCTCAGCGGTCCAAAGAAGAACGGCCGCGTCGTCGAACCGCAGGTGCCACCCCACGTCTCCGGGATGGAGGCCGCCGCCCGGGGCGTCGCCCGGCGTCCACTCGCACAGCGCGCGCAGCGCCGGACCGGTTTCGGCGGGGGTCAGGCGCTGCCTCGCGAGGGGGATCATGGACGGCAGACTAGCCAGCGCGCCACGGTGTCTCAAAGGCTTATGACCAGGCCGCCGAACCGCTCGGCCGCCTCGGCCATGTGCGTGCCCGGGACATAAGTGACCAGCGTCTCAGCCGTCCTGGCGGCCGAGCTTCCCACGGTTGTCACCCGCCTTCCCCGTTGGGTGCGGTAGCCGTATTACCCGGTCTCGGCGGCGAAACGAAGCAGCACGGCCCTGAACAGCGACAAGACCCGCCAGGTGGATCACCTAACGGGCCTCCGTCGTGGTGGAACTATGGAGATTTGAACCCCAGACCCCTCAGCTAGAAGCAGCCAAGAGCTGCCCCGTTGCACCTCTGTAGCAGCAGCTTCCTTCCGCCACCGTCCGTCTTAGTTTGAGCCTCGGGACGGTTGTCGCTCACTTGGTCGCTGAGTCGAAGCGGGCCGTGGTGGGAGCGTCTACTTCTCCTTGTTTCCGCCAACGAGGGCTACGACCCACTTGATGAAGTAGTCGAAGACCTGAAGGAGCCATGCCCTACGGTCTTCCTTCAGCATCGGCCAGAAGAGCAGAGCAGGGACGAACGCGAGTACCACCATGAGGAGGGGGATCACTAACAGGGCTGCGATCACTATGCGCAGCCATACGAAACGGTCTTTCATGGCTATATCTCTCTCGTGTAGAAACTTGTACATACGAGTACGAACACGTGAGCTAAGCCAGGACTGACTGACGCGAGCAGGACATCGGGGGTATGCCGATCCTCGAGCAACTTCCTCTGGGCCTCGGCTGGCATACGCCCACATAAGCGACTAGCCTGCTGTCAGTCTGCACCGGGTCGTTGCCCTTGAGCAACGACCTTACCGGCGGCAGCGATTGAGGCGGACGGTGTGGCTCGGCGTCGCAAGCTAGATCCACACCGTCCGCCCACCATGGCTACTCCCTGAATAGCCCAACGACCTTTGGATAGCCCTTTACGTGATTTACCTCCCCGCGGTAGGGCGACCAACCGAGCCCACCCTAGCGGCATTCCGCAAACCCGGCCATACGGTGTCAAGCGCGTTGCGGGTGAGAAGTATGCGAGTCAGGATTACAAAGCTCATCCCCCAGGAGAAATCTCTTTCCCCCACCCACAGACGGTGTCGATTATCGACACTCACCCCCGGGGTAGACTTAAGGCTCTCATTATGATATTGGGGAGGCGAACTACGTGGACGTAGCCGATCTTGAACTCCTTAGGGCAAGGGTTAAGGCAGCACGCAATTCGCCTATACTGTCACCAACCGCCATAAACGCGATAAAAACGGCTGACACTGTCGACATCTCCCACGCAGAGATCAGCAACGGCCAGCAATTCGTCATAGTGCGTCGATATGTCCTTAGTCGTACCTGGACCAGAAAAAGCAAAGCATTGCCGGTCTACGGCAATGCCTACAAAGTTACAGACACCCCCACAGGCTCATATTTCACGACGGTAAGCGGCAAGGATCACCTAGCGACGCTATGGGAAGTTGAGCAGAGAGGCCGCATCATCGACTCCTCTGCCTCCTTTCTGTACGAGGACGCGGATGGCGCCCTTGCCGCATATTTATATGTGCTGGGAACCGCATTCCAGGCGAGCGAAGAGAAGGCCTCACCATCCCAACTGGTCGACCTACAGGAACTGCTTGGGCATATCTACCGCGATACTCTTAGGCTTACGGGGGCAACCATTCCACAGGGCCAACCTTTTTTAACTCCCGAGGGACAGTCTGGACGCGCATCATTGGAAGCCAGGGCAATAGAAGCTCGCACGATTGGAGCATCTGCAGCGCTACGAAAAGAGATTGCAGCACGACTATACGAGCAAGGGGAAAGGAACATCCGCAGACTAAGTCTGCTTACCGGCCTGGCGCGAGATACTATCTACCGCGCTTTAGATGCATACGGCATTCAACGCAAGGCCGAAGACAGCCTGGATGAGCGCAAGCGTCACCCGCGCAGATAATACCGATGCCCAACACCAAGGGAGAGCAGTCATATGCCAGCTCGAAGCTATCATCTTCTACCCGAGGAACCGGAACTAGCATTTCTGCCGATACCTCTAAAGGACCGTGTGGAAGGGCCTCTCCCCGTGGACATTGCGTGGTCTGGTTGCTGTACTTCGCTGCCGTAAAGCAACGCATCGTCAGAGGCCGGCGATGAGGCGGCTCTGGGCTCCCGCCCAACGCGCGGAAGCCCGACGTCTCGGGTTGAAGCACAGGCGGGCTTGTCTGTCCGCTACCTCGAACTGCGGTTACGGGTATTGGCACTAGTCCGAAGACGTACTTGTTCAGTTCCTCGAGGCAAAGGTGCAGGGCCTGGGCTATGTGCGCCGCCAGGATTCTCTCAGCGGAGCACTGTGAAGACCTTGCCTAGTAGTTGCGAGGACTCTCGCAGGATACCAGCGGACGGTCAGTGCCATTGCTGAGGCCTTCCAGGTCTTCTTCGCTGCCAGTACCCGATCCACCATGCATTGTTCAGTCGTTTGGCACGTACTGCCTTGGGCAGCAATAGGAAGGCTGAGCCAAATCTTTGCGCCTGTTGGTCACTTAGTTTGCCTTATGGGACCTCCTGTTGAACCACTCCGAATTTCGTGGAGGCCCTTAAGCCAGCATTAAACCGCCCCGGAGAGGGTGGTGTTGCACCACTCGACCAATTCAGTGGTGGCCAGTTCCACTTCGGCCAAGCTGCGCCACGGCCCGCGGGGGTGATGAGTTTGATCCTGCACAGACCGATCTGCGATTCATCAGCGCGTTGTCCAGCGCGTCCCCGGCCGTGCCGATCGAGTGGTCGATACGGGCGGTCATCAGGTGGGCGGTGAGGCGGAAATAGATGTGTTGACTGCGAACATCGGAGTGATGGATGAGGCCGGGGGCGGCGGGATGTCCGGCGCGTCGCGCCGCGAAAACGCCATGTCTAGGGCGTCCAGTACCAGCATGGCGCGTTCGGACATCGCAGCCGACGATTGCCCGGGAATAGCCGTAGACATAGCCGCACCAGGCGTGAACGTAAGAGGAGCCGGCGACTCATACGGCGTTCGAACCGGTTTCGGTGAAGTCCCGTTTGACCAGGTTGGCGGCCCGCTGATGACCGGACTCGGGCACCATGGTGCGGATTTTCTTGCCGCGGCGGGCTACGTGCAGGCCCAGGGCGCGCATCCGCTGCTCGACGGTCCAGCGGGCAACCTGATGGCCCTCCCACAGCAGTGGCCGCCAGACCTTGTGCACCCCGCAGATGCTGTAGTTGCCAGCGTGGATGCGCTGGGTGTGCTCACCTAGTTCAGCGTCGCGGGACAGAGCGGTGCGAGGGCGGCCGCCTCTTGGCGACGTAGTAGGTGCTGGGGAGGGGGAAGCCCGTGTTCGCTCAGCACGCTTCGCGGTGCTCGCCGATAAAGCTCACGAGCGCTTCTGTGGTCGGTCCGGCTCGGCCGCGAAGAGAGCCGAGGCGGCCTTCAGGATCTCATTCACTCGGCGCAGTTCGGCGTTCTCCCGCCGCAGCCGCTTCAGCTCGGCTGACTTATCGCTGGTCGTACCCGGTCGGGCGCCGTCGTCGACCTGAGCTTGGGCCCCGCTTGAAGGGTCTCGGCGGTACCGATGCCGAACTTGACGGCGACGGCGTTGATCGCCGCCAACTCGGTCGGGTAGCCCGGACGGACCTCGGCGACCATCCGCACCGCCGCGCTTACGCAGTTCCGCGGGGTAGGGAGACTTGGCTGCCATGACCCGATCCTCTCAGGGAAACAAGCCTCTGCAGATGCCGGAGCGCTTCAGCCATCCAGAAGATCAAAGAGGCCGGTCCCGCTGGGCGGAACCGGCCTCTGTCGTGGTGGAGCTATGGGGATTTGAACCCCAGACCCCTTCGATGCGAACGAAGTGCGCTACCGGACTGCGCTATAGCCCCAACGACCTCGACTAGATTAGCAAACTCCGCGGGGTGTTCGCGCCACCGGATCAGTCTCCGGCCGCGCGCCGCCCGTCGGCGTACTGGTCGAAGACCTGCGAACGCTTGCGCGCCTCGAATTTGATGATCTCCGCCTCGCGGGTCAGGGCGGCCAGCGCGCGGCGGCGCTCCCGCTGCCTGCGCAGGTACGCCGCCCGCGCCCGCGCGGCCTTCTCCCGCTGCTCCCGGTCCGCGCGTACGGCCACGCGCAGCACGGCGAGATAGCCGACGAGGAGCACGCCGGAGGGCGCGACCGCCCACCAGGGCATCACGCGGACGGCCGCGGTGACCACGGAGGCCAGGACGAGCAGAACGCTCCACAAAAGGCGCCTGCGGCGCCGCGCGAGGATCCGGGCGCGGCGATGGGCGGCCATCCTGCGTGCCCGCGCGTGCCTTTCGGCCGCCACCTGGTCCGCGGTGGCCTGGTCCGCGGAGTCGGCCGAAACCGCGGACGCCGAGGCTGCGGAGTCCGGGGACGAGGTGGCCCTTACCGGCGGGGTGACGACCGTGTCGGCGTCGTTCTCCTCGGCGCCGTCCTCGGCGCCCGGAGCGGAACCGTCTTCGGGGTCGGCTTCGAGGTCGGATTCTGGGCCGGCCGAGGCGGCGGGCCGCTCGGACAGCGTGGTCGCCTCCGCCGCCGGGTCCTCGAAAAGGTCGTCGTCGGTGTGCCGGTCGCGGCGCAGCCACATGGGCAGCAGGACGCTGAGCCACATGACGACGATGGCGAGGTAGAGCACGGCGCTACCCACGCGCCCACCTCCGGATCAGCCTCCGGAACGCCGTACGGGCGGGTTTGGGGGCATGGTGAACACGTCCCTGCGCTCGTGTCGTCTGAGAGGTGTTCACGTCACGCACCGTAGGACCGCGTGTCGATGAATGACGAGCATTCGGTCCGGTGTGTCGCGAGATCGTCAAAGCTGTTCATGTAATTCGATCCCGCGGAAGCCGCGTGGTCCCGCACGGACCAGGCGGCCCCCGGGCCGACCGGCCGGGTCGCGGTGGTCCCGCGGCGTACCCGGCCGGCCGTCCCGGCCCGGACGGTCAGTGCCTCAGCCGCACCAGGGCGCTGACGGTACGCGGGCCGGTGCGCTGCGGAAGATCACTCCTCGAAGTACACGGTCGCGGACCGGTACGTGGTCTTGCCGTTCTCGTCCCCGTAGTGCGTACGACCGGTCATGACCTTGCCGGCCCTGGCCTGCCAGGTGTGGCTGCTCTCGGTGTACTGACCGCTCACTTCCCCGTCGATCAGCCTGATCTGCCGCGTGGACCAGTACAGCGCGGCGCTGCGGTACCTCGTCTCGCCGTTCTCGTCCCCCGTGTGCCACCTGCCGACGATCACCTGGTCGTTCGGGGCGCTGTAGTCGGACTTGCTCTCCCGCTGCGGGGAGGTCCAGTCTCCGGCGTGCACCTCGACCTGCAGGCCGTTGATCAGGATCCGGCTGCAGTAGTAGGTGGTCTTGGCGTTCTCGTCCCCGTAGTGCGAACGGCCGGTGAGCACCTGGTTCTGCGGGCAGGTGAACTGGACGCCCGTCCACTCCCACACGGTCTGGCTGAAGACCTGTTCCACCTTGATCGTCACGGCCGCCGAGGCGGGCGAGGCCGAGACGGTGGCGGACAGAGCGGCGGCCGCGGCGACGACGGACAGAGCCTTGCTGAACGTTCTCACAGTCTTCGGTGCCTTTCCTGTCAGCCCGCGACGGTCACGTTGGCGAATCGGTACCAGGTGTTGCCGTTCTCGTCCCCGCTGTGCTTACGGCCGGTCATGACCCCGGTCCCCTGCGCCTGCCAGGTGTGGTTGCTCTCCCGGTACGCGACGCTGATGTCCCCGCTGGTCAGCAGCACCCGCTGGCCCCGCCAGTACACGGTGGCGGTGCGGTACCTCGTGTAGCCGTTCTCGTCGCCTTCGTGCCACCTGCCGACCACGGCCTGGTGGTCGGGAGCGCTGTAGTCGGACTTGCTCTCCTTCTGACGGGAGGTCCAGTCGCCGATGTACACCCGGGCCTGCTCGCCCTCGATGAGGATGAAGCCGCAGGAGTAGCTGGTGGGGGCGTTCTCGTCGCCGTAGTGCGAGCGGGCGGTGAGAACCATGTTCGTCGGGCAGGTGAACGGGTCGATCCACTCCCGCACGGTCTCGCTGTGGGCGGTCACGATCTCGATCCGCACCGGCGCGGCGGACGCGGGTGCGGGAGCCGCCGCGCTCATGGCCGCCATGGCGGTCAGAGCGGCCGCCGCGGTGGATAACGCCTTTTTCCTCATACGGATGTCTCCCCGTGATGCGGTTTCGCTTACGGCCACGAAGCATCACGGGGCCCACTGGTGATCCACTTGTGTCTCGGTTGAGATGGCGGCGAGGCACACCCGCCGACGCCCTAACCGGGGCTGGGCTCGCTGCGGCGGGCGGCCGAGTTCATCGTGCGGCGCCACTGCACGAGCAGCCCGCGGGGCACGTCCTCCACGGTCAGCGCGTAGCAGATGTGGTCGCGCCAGGCGCCGTCGATGTGCAGCTGACGCCGGCGGATGCCCTCCTCGCGGAAGCCGAGCTTCTCCACGACCCGGCGGCTGGCCTGGTTCTCCGGCCGGATGTTGGCCTCCAGACGGTGTAAACCGGTGGTGAAGAAGCAGTGGTCCACGGCCATGGCGAGCGCGGTCGGGATGATGCCCCGCCCGGCCAGCCGGCCGTCCACCCAGTAGCCCACCTGGGCGGAACGGGCCGATCCCCACACGATCGCCCCCACGGTGAGCTGCCCGGCGAACCGCCCTTCGTACGTGACGACCCAGGGCATGGCCATCCCCTGGCGGGCCTCGCGGCGCAGCGTGCCGACCATCGAGACGTACGGCCCGAGACCGGTGCGGAACAGCGGGGTCTCCGGGTTGCTCGGCTCCCACGGGCGGAGCCACTCGGCGTTGCGCAGCCGGGTGTCGCGCCAGTCACGGACGTCACGCAGGCGCAGCGGCCGCAGCCCCACGGGTCCCTCGGTCAGGGACACCGGCCAGCCGCGAAGTCGATCCATCCGTCAATCATCCACCGGAGAACGGTCAACGCGCCACGTGGGGGCGCCCGGCATCGAGCGGTCAGCGAACATGGTCGCCGCCGCGGATCTGGTCCACCACATGGGCCAGGATCGGGGCCAGCACGGCCATGCCGTCCCGTACGCCGCCGGACGACCCCGGGAGGTTGACCACCAGCGTCCGGCCCGCCTGCCCGGCGAGGCCGCGGGACAGGATCGACGTCGGCACCTTCTCGCGGTTCACCTGCCGTACGGCCTCGGCGATGCCGGGGATCTCCCGGTCCAGGACGCGGCGGGTCATCTCGGGCGTGAGGTCGAGGGGTGTGACGCCGGTGCCGCCGGTGGTCACGATCACGTCGTACCCCTCGCCGACTCCCTCGCGCAGCGCCGCCTCGACGGGCTCGCCGTCCGGGACCACCCGCGGGCCGTCCACCGGGTCGCAGCCCGCCTCCTTGAGGAGCGAGGCCAGCAGCGGCCCGGAACGGTCCTCGTACACGCCCGCGGACGCCCGGTTGGAGACGGTCACCACCAGCGCGCGCACGCCGCCCTCACCTCCGATCGCGAGCGCCGGGAGCGCCGTGAGCGCCGGGAACATCGCGGGCGTCACGGACGTCGCCGGCGTCGCGGTCCCAGTGGCCCGTCTTGCCGCCCGTCTTCTCCTCCACCCGGACGCCGGTGATCACCGCCGCCGGGTCCACCGCCTTGATCATGTCGACCAGGGCGAGCGCCGCGACGGTGACGGCCGTGAGGGCCTCCATCTCGACGCCCGTGCGGTCGGCCGTACGGACCCGGGCGGTGATCTCCACGCCCTCGTCCACGACGGACAGGTCGACCTTGACGCCGGTCAGGGCGATCGGGTGGCAGAGCGGCACCAGGTCGGGGGTGCGCTTGGCCCCCATGATCCCGGCGATGCGCGCCACCCCCAGCGCGTCGCCCTTGGGCACGTCTCCCGCACGCAGCACCGTCACCGCCTCCGGCGACAGCAGGACGCGGCCGGTCGCGACGGC
Source organism: Microbispora triticiradicis (assembly GCF_005864065.1). Lineage (NCBI taxonomy): Bacteria > Bacillati > Actinomycetota > Actinomycetes > Streptosporangiales > Streptosporangiaceae > Microbispora > Microbispora triticiradicis. Next base: position 170,976 of record NZ_VANP01000008.1, read on the forward strand.
CGTACGGGCGGTCACGTCCTTCTCGGAGACGTCGACCATCCGGGCGGCGCCGGTCTCGTCGACGTGGGTCAGCTTCACAGCGGGATCACCTCCACCTCGGCGCCCTCGGGCAGCGAGGTCGCGTCCTCCGGAACCACGATCAGCGCGTTCGCCGCGGCCAGCGCGGCCAGTTGGTGCGAGCCCTGGCCGGTGACCGGCGCGACGGTCCGCCCGGTCAGCACGGCCCGCAGATAGGACCGCTTTCCGGCGGGCGACCGCAGCGGCGCCGTCACGGTGGCCCGCACGGCCTCCGGCGGCCCCGCCGGGAGGCCCTGCATGGCCCGCAGGGCCGGCCTCACGAAGAGCACGAACGACACGAACGACGACACGGGGTTGCCGGGCAGCGTGAAGATCGGCACGCGGTCGGGCCCGACGACGCCGAAGCCCTGCGGCATCCCCGGCTGCATCGCGACCTTCTCGAAGGCCACCGTGCCCAGCGGCGAGAGGGCCTCCTTGACCGGCTCGTACGCCCCCATCGAGACGCCGCCGCTGGTGATCACGGCGTCGGCCCGCAGGAGCTGGGCGTCCAGGACGTCCAGGAACTCCTTGGGGTCGTCGGAGACCGAACCGGCCCGGAACGCCTCCGCTCCGGCCTCCCGTACGGCGGCCGTCAGCATGAAGCTGTTGGACTCCCAGATCTGGCCCGCGCCCAGCGGGGTGCCGGGCTCGGCGAGCTCGGCACCCGTGGACAGCACGACGACCCTCGGCCGGGGCCGCACCCGCACCCGCCGCCGGCCGGCTCCGGCGAGGATCCCGACCTGGGCGGCGCCGATCCGGGCGCCCTCGCGGAGCACCGTCTCCCCCGCGAGGACGTCCTCGCCCGCCCGCCGGATCGCGTTGCCCGGCGGGGCCGGCCTGTCGATCCGTACGCGGGCGGTGCCGCCGTCCGTCCACTCGACCGGGACGACGGCGTCGGCCCCGGCCGGCATCGGCGCGCCGGTCATGACGCGGGCGACCAGGCCGGGCCCGACGGCGTTCAGCCCGCCGTCGCCCGCCGCCACGTCCCCGATCACGGGCAGCGTGACGGGCGCCCCCGCGACGTCCTCGGCCCGTACGGCGTAGCCGTCCATCGCCGAGTTGTCGAACGGCGGCAGCGGCACGGGCGAGACGACGTCCTCGGCCAGCACGGCGCCGAGGGCGGCGTCGATCTCGACCTCCAGCGGGGCGAGCGGGCGCACCACCGCGAGGATGTCGGCGAGATGGCGGTCGACGGGCTTCATGTCGCTCAGGACTCGATCGTGTCGAGGAACTGCCGGAGCCAGGGCAGGAACTCGGGCGCGAGATCGCCCCGGTTCGCGGCGAACTGCACCACGGTCTGGAGATATTCCAGCTTGTTGCCGGTGTCGTAACGGCGGCCCCGGAACAGCACGCCGTGCACCGGCCCGCCCTCGCCGGGGGCCGTCGCGGCCAGCGTGCGCAGCGCGTCGGTGAGCTGGATCTCGCCGCCACGCCCCGGCGGGGTCCGCTCCAGCACCTCGAACACGGCCGGGTCGATCACGTACCGGCCGATGATCGCCCAATTCGAGGGGGCCTCGTCGGCCGGGGGCTTCTCCACGAGGTCGGTGACGCGGACGACGTCGTCCTCGTCGGTCGGCTCGATGGCGGCGGCGCCGTACAGGGAGACGTGCTCGCGCGGCACCTCCATCAGCGCGACGACGCTGCCTCCGTACGTCGCGCGCACCTCGATCATGCGCCTGAGCAGCGGGTCGCGGGGGTCGATGAGGTCGTCGCCGAGCAGGCAGGCGAACGGCTCGTCGCCGACGTGCTGCTTGGCGCACAGGACGGCGTGGCCGAGGCCCTTCGGCTCGCCCTGCCGCACGTAGTGCATGGTGGCGAGGTCCACCGGCTCCTTCACCTGGTTGAGCCGCTCCTCGTCGCCCTTGGCGCGCAGCGCGTCCTCAAGCTCGTACGCTACGTCGAAGTGATCCTCGATCGAACGCTTGTTGCGGCCGGTCACCATCAGGACATCGAGCAGCCCGGCGGAGACGGCCTCCTCCACCACATACTGGATGGCCGGTTTGTCGACGATGGGCAGCATCTCCTTGGGGGTCGCCTTCGTCGCGGGAAGGAAACGGGTGCCCAGACCCGCGGCGGGCACAACGGCTTTGGTCACGGGATCGAAGTCAGCCATGGTTGAACACTAACGGAGCGGGCTGTGGACAAGCTGAACCTGCGTCGCCGTATCCTCCGCGACCGGTCGGAGCTCGACGAACGCACGTTGCGCGCGTCCTCGGCCGCGATCCGTGAGACGCTCCTCGACCAGCCGTGGGCGCAGATGGCCGGGCTCGTCGCCTGCTACTGGTCGATCGGGGCCGAACCGTCCACGCACGGGCTGATCCTGGCCATGTGGAAGCACGGCGCGACCGTGATCCTGCCGGTGCAGCGGCCCGACGGCGAGCTCGACTGGGCGGTGTACGACGGCCCGGACTCGCTCGCCCTGGGGCCGTACGGGGTGATGGAGCCGGTCGACGTCCGGCGCGGGGTGGACGCGATCAGGACGGCCGCGCTGGTCCTCGTCCCCGCCCTCGCCGTCGACCGGGTGACGGGCGTACGGCTCGGCCGGGGCGGCGGCTTCTACGACCGGGCGCTGACCCGCGTCGGGCCGAACGTGCCGACGGTGGCGCTGTTGCACGAGGGCGAGCTGATCGAGGGCGTTCCCGCGGAGCCGCATGATCAGCATGTACGGTTCGCTGCCCTTCCAAGCGGAATCGTCCGGTTGGTGCAGATGTGACAAGATTGACGCAGGCGCGGCGAAGGGAGCGGTGGGTCTGAACGTCTGGCTGCTGCTGTCCGCCGCCGTCGTCATCGCGGCCATCGCGTCCGTACGGATCGCGCACCGCACCGGCCTGCCCACCCTGCTCATCTACCTCTGCCTCGGCCTGCTGCTCGGCGAGCGCGGCCTCGGCGGCATCCACTTCGACAACGCGCACCTCGCCCAGGAACTCGGCCTGATCGCACTCGCGGTGATCCTCGCCGAAGGCGGCCTGACCACCAACTGGAGTCACGTACGCGACGCCGTGCCGAGCGCGCTCGTGCTCGCCACGGTGGGCATCGCGGTCAGCGTCGCCGTGCTCGCCGCGACCGTCGCACCCCTGCTCGGCCTGGACTGGCGGTCGGCGTTCCTGCTCGGCGCCGTGCTGGCCTCCACTGACGCGGCGGCCGTGTTCTCGGTGCTGCGGCGGCTGCCGCTGCCACCTCGGCTCGCCGGGATCCTGGAGGCCGAGTCGGGCTTCAACGACGCGCCCACCGTCATCCTCGTGATGACACTGAGCGTGGGTTCGACGCTGACGCTCTCGCTGCCGGCCACCCTGCTGGACACCGCCGCCGAACTCGCCATCGGCGCGATCGTGGGCCTCGCGGTCGGCCCCGCCGGGGCGTACGCGCTGCGCCGGGTGGCCCTGCCCGCCTCCGGCCTCTATCCGATCGCGGTGCTGGCGCTGGCGTTCGTCGCCTACAGCGGGGCGGCGCTCCTGCACGGCAGCGGCTTCCTCGCGGTGTACGTCGCGACGCTGATCCTCGGCAACGCCCGCCTTCCCCACCGCGCCGCGACCCGCGGCTTCGCGGAGGGCGCGGCGTGGCTCGCCCAGATCGGGCTGTTCGTGATGCTCGGCATCCTGGCCGACCCCGCGGAACTGCCCGTCGTGATCGTGCCCGCCCTGGTGTCGGGGGTGCTGCTGGTCCTGGTCGCCCGGCCGGCGTCGGTCCTGGTGTCCAGCGCGGTCGTGTGGCTGCTGCGCCTCGGCTCGATGCCGTGGCGCGAACAGATCTTCCTGTCGTGGGCCGGGCTGCGCGGCGCGGTGCCGATCGTGCTCGCCACGATCCCCTGGAGCGCGGGGGTGCCGGGGGCGAAGGGCCTGTTCAACGACGTCTTCGTCATCGTCATCGTGTTCACGCTCCTGCAGGGGCCGACGCTGCCGTACCTCGCGCGGGTGCTCGGCCTGGCCGCCGAGGGCGAGGCGCGCGACCTCGACGTGGAGGCCGCGCCGCTGGAGGAGCTGAAGGCCGACCTGCTGCAGGTCCGCATCCCGCGCGGGTCCCTCATGCACGGCGTGGAGATCTTCGAGCTGCGGCTGCCGACCGACACCATGGTCACCCTCGTCGTACGGAACGGGCGGTCGTTCGTGCCCGGGCCGACGACCCAGCTTCTGGTGGGCGATCAGCTTCTCGTCGTCACCACGGCCGCGCAGCGGGAGACGGTCGAACGCCGCCTGCGCGCGGTCAGCCGCAAGGGCAAGCTGGCCGGCTGGTACGGCGAACGCGGCGGCTGACCTGCTGTAGGGGTTGTGGGCGAACGGGACACCGGGGGGCAATAAACCGGGCTGGAGTGGCGTTTGCGCTTCTTGACTGACTACCATTAGCAGTCGACCCGGTCGAGTGCCAGTCTCAGGAGGAGCGAGTGCCCACCTACCAGTACGCCTGTACCGCTTGCGGGGAGCAGCTGGAGGCCGTTCAGAAGTTCTCTGACGACCCGCTCACGGAGTGCCCGGCCTGCCAGGGCAAGCTGCGCAAGGTGTTCTCCGCCGTCGGCATCGTGTTCAAGGGCTCCGGCTTCTACCGGACCGACAGCCGTTCGTCGAGCTCGTCGACGACCACGTCGACCACGACGACGCCGTCGAAGTCCGCCGACTCCGCCGGCTCGGGGAGCTCCAACGGCTCCGGCGATTCCGGGAAGAAGGAGACCGCCTCGACCAGCACGTCGACGAGCACCTCCTCGTCGGGATCGACCGCCGCCGCCTGAGGTTCCGAGGTTGTCCACAGGGGCCGCCGGACCGCGCCGGAGGCACGGCGCCGTTCGCTAGGGTCGGCCCCATGGTCAATCGCGCAGACATCGGGGTCATCGGCGGATCCGGGCTCTACTCCCTGCTGGAGGACGCCCACGAGGTCGACGTGACGACGCCGTACGGCCCGCCCAGTGACTCGATCTCCGTGGGCCGCATCGGCGGCAGATCCGTCGCGTTCATCCCGCGGCACGGCCGCGGCCACACATACCCTCCGCACCGCATCCCCTTCCGGGCGAACATGTGGGCCCTGCGGTCACTCGGCGTCCGGCAGATCCTCGCGCCCAGCGCGGTCGGGTCCCTGCGCCCCGAGATCGGCCCGGGCGCCCTCGTGATCCCCGACCAGATCGTGGACCGCACCCAGGGACGCGAGCAGACCTTCTTCGACGCGGGCGCCGTCCACGTGTCGTTCGCCGACCCCTACTGCCCCTCCGGCCGGGCCGCCGCGACAGCCACGGCACGCGAGGCAGGCTGGGACACGGTCGACGGCGGCACGCTGGTCGTGATCCAGGGCCCCCGCTTCTCCACCCGCGCCGAGTCGCAGTGGTACGCGGGCGCGGGCTGGTCGATCATCGGCATGACCGGGCACCCCGAGGCCGTCCTCGCCCGTGAGCTGGCCCTCTGCTACACGACGCTCTCCCTCGTCACCGACCACGACGCCGGTGTCGAGGCGGGCGAGGGGGTCACCCACGACGAGGTGCTGGCCTTCTTCGCGGCCAACGTGGAGCGGATGCGCACGCTGGTCTCCCAGGTGGTGGAGGCCCTGCCGGAGGAGCGAACCTGCCCCTGCGGCAACGTCCTTGACGGCATCAAGCTCCCGATCGAGCTCCCCTGATGGTCAGGTCGTCATGCGCGCCCTGAAACGGCTCCCGGTGCGTCGGCGCCGTGCGGCCGCCGCGGTCCTCGCCGGGGTCGCGGCGGCGTGCGCGCTGTCGGCCGTACGGGCGCCGGGGGGCGTGGAGGTTCTCGCCGCCGCCCGCGACCTCGCCGGAGGCAGGCTCGCCGCCTCCGATGTCATGGTCGTACGGCTGCCGCCCGACGCCGTGCCCGCCGGGGCGTACGCGGCCGGCTCCCCGGTGACCGGCAGGGTGGTCGCGGGCCCACTGCGCCGGGGTGAGCCGCTCACCGACGCGCGCCTCCTCGGCCCGGGCCTGTTCCGGTTCTCCGGATCACCGGAGTCGGTCGCGACGCCGGTTCGGATCGCGGACCCGGGCGCCGCCCGCCTGCTGTCACCAGGGGATGTGATCGACGTCCTGGCGGCCTACGAGGACGGCCCCTTCGAGGCCCGGACGGTCGCCCAGGAAGTGCGGGTGATCGCCCGGCCGCCCGGTTCCACGGACGGCGGCGGACTGCTGGTGCTGGCCACGACTCCCGCCCAGGCCGCCGGGCTCGCCCAGGCCCAGGCGCAGGGCAGGCTCTCGGTGACCATCCACCCCCGCTAGGTTCACCGCGTCGCTAAGGCAGCAGCGAGCCGAGCTTGGGGTCGTACTCCCAGTGCCACGGCTCGAAGGGGCTGTGGTAGGCCCAGTCGGGGTGGAACCAGCCGTACTTCTTGCCGTTGGCCTCAAGCCAGTTGAACTGGGCGGACCGGAAGCTCTGCACGCCGCCGCAGAGGTCGACGGCGAGGCCGAGCCCGTGGTTGCTCTTGCCCGGCGTGGCCGCGAACCCGGGCCGCCGGTAGTAGACGGCCTGCTGCTCGCCGAGGCTGCGGTAGCTGTCGGAGATGCACATCGGCGTGCCGAAGCGCTTCTTGTAGGCGATGTTGAGGTCGGCGAAGGCGATCGCCGCGTCCGCGCGCAGGGTCTCCCCGCGCTGCGGGAGCGGGCACAGGATGTTCTTGGGGAGAAGGCCGTTCGGATACTGCTCCGCCTGGGCGATCCGGGTGGGATCGCAGCCGCCCGCACCCTCCGTCCCCTGGCCGATCTTCACGCCCAGTTTGACCAGTGCCTTGGTCAGCGACCGGACCAGGGTCGTGGAGCGCTTGCGCATGAGGGTGACCTGCGCGCTGAGCTGCGCCTCCTGGAGAAGGCTGGCCGCGCGCAGCTCCTGCGCCTCCTGCGCGAGCCGCTGCTGACCTTCGAGCAGCTTCGACGCCTCGCTGAGGACGGTGTTGTGCCCGGCGACCAGATGCTGCATGTCGCTCATCCTGCGCAGAATGGCCGTGCCGTCCCCGCCGGCGATGAACGGGCTGAGGCCCCCGACCGAGGGGTCCTGGTAGAGCGACGCCGCCAGGTCGGACAACGGCTTGCGCAGCCTGTTGAGCTCGGCCGTGGCCTGCTGGAGACTGGTGAGCTTGCTCGCGAGCTCCTTCTCCACCCCCGCGAACTTCTTCTGCCGCGCCACCAGCGCCCGGTTCGCGTCCTCGATCGACTTGTAGGCCTTCTGGGCCTCACGCCGCAGCTCCGTCAGGGACGTGGGCTCCTTGCCGCCCGCCCACACGGCGGCGTCCGTACGGGCACTCGCGCCGGCCGTCATGGGCACCGAGGCAGCCGCGGCCGTTCCGGTCGTCGAGGCCAGCGAAGTCATCACCGTGACGACCGCGATCAGCCCGGCCGACCGAGGAGATGACACGCTCGACTCCCCCGTTTGCGAACTCGTGACCTGGGTCAGGGACGCACGTTACTACAGCGTCCGGTGGGCCGGTGCCCTGGTTCGCTCAAGCGCTATCGACCGATCACGTCGCGTTTGCGCCTTTCCAGCTCATGCGCCTACTGCCCGCCGCCCTCCCTGCAGGCGTCCCAGAGCCACGTGCCCTCCCACTCCGGAGCACAGGCCGGGCGCTCCTCCCGGGGTTCCTTGATGGGCCGCCTCTTCTCCTTCTCCGGGGCACTCCGGGGGACGGCCTTCCAGACCCGCCCCACAACCGGCGCGGGAACAGCGGGAAGCCGCACCAGCCCCTCATAGCGGCGCGCCGGCCCGTACGGCTCCGGCACCGGTGTCGGGTCCAGCACCGTTTCTGCCGTCTGCGCGGCCCGGCCGGTGTCCGCGAACGGCCGCGCTCCCGACGGCGCCTCCGCGGACAGCCCCGGCCCAGCACTCCGTACGCCCCCGACAGGATCGGTGGGCACGCCCTTGGCCTCATCCGCCAGGCTGCTCCGCGTATGTTCCCCGTAGCCCGCGAGATCGGCCACGAGCAGGCCCGAAGCCAGGATCGACGGCGCGATCATCGCCGCGACGAGCGTCATCGATCGCCGCCGCAGGGATCCGCGTCGCATTACGGTCACAGGCAGCGACGGTAAGGAGCCTCCCTGGTGCAAGCGGGCCGAGTTGCCATGCCTTTACCCCAGGTCGGCCGACCGATGACCACCGACTTCTCCACCGCACCCCCGGGTGGAGGCGCGAGCGCCCCAACCTTTCGCTAGGCTTACTACCGCACACTTGCCTCCGTAGCTCAGGGGATAGAGCACCGCTCTCCTAAAGCGGGTGCCGCAGGTTCGAATCCTGCCGGGGGCACTCTTCGATCAGGCCTAACAGGCTCCCACCTGGGGCAGAGCGAGACGGCGGCGTCCCGCAGGTCCATATGGCCGCGCGGCTAGAGGGGACGTCGCCTGCTCCGGCCGGAATGCGATCGCTCTCGCCTTCTGCCAGATGTGGGAGTTGGCCGAGGCGGTGTAGGGGCCGCCCTTGGCGGTGCGGAACAGTCGGCCATCGTCGGCAAGGCCGTACCGCTTGATGTGCTCTCTCAGGATCGCCTGCAGGACCGGCGGAATGGGGATCGGCCGCGTCTCGCGCTCGGCGCGGTGCTTCAGGCCGCGCTCGTCGTGCACCTCCCCCAGTTGGTATAGCGCTCGTTCGCCTGTGGCCGAGCCTTCTCCAGCGTCAGCATGCCCCACCAGCCCTCTCGGGCAACTGGCAGTTCTCCCGCCAAAGGCCCGCGGCCTCCTCAGGGCAAAGCACGGCGTAGTACATGCAGGCGCCCAGGGCCATCATGCGCGGCCCCGTGAGCGGCCGACGTAGGTAACCGCGGCGAGTAGCGCCCCCGCCTGGCGAGGGTTGGCCGGGCAGCTCCCCTTGCCGGCTCAACATTAAGGACCGACCGGCTTCCTCGCGCCCCTGCTCATGCTGTGACCTCGATATCCATTGACAGGCACCAGGTGAGGTCCTCAGTACCGCCTTTGGCCAGCCACTTGCGGACCATGGCCTGGAACGTCTCCAGGTCGTCGTTCCAACTCGGGATTTCGATCCGGAAGGCGGCGATCTTCAGGTTATCTCCGCGATACCTGATGATGAGAGAACGGTCATCCCACCGGATCACCTCCGATCGCATGGCAGGGCACCCGCGCACTCGCAGCATGCCGCCGAGCCCCAGGACGAACCGCCGGCCATCGAGCAGTTCGACCATCACATCGGCGTCCTTCCCATGACCGAATAGAACGATCTCCGAAAGGCGTTCTCCTGCCAGCGGCAGATCCATCCAGGTCGGGTCCGGGTTCTCGCGTATGGCCCGACGAATGGTGCGGACGTAGCCGGTCACGGTCGGATCGTATCCGTGCTGTCACTCTTCGTCTCTGAAGTTGTGTTTCCGGTTTCCCACGACGTCGTAGGCGCCATCATGTGCCGACTCGCCCGTGACCGCGAGTGCCTGGGCGACACAAACTTCTCCCGGTTTGTCGCTGTTCCGCAGCATGCCCCGGGTGGCGGTCAGTTCGGGCAGGCGTCGTGGCAGCCGCCGAAGCGCCCGATGTCCGGGCGGGTGAAGCGGGTCTCCCGCGTCCCCCGCGTCGCCTCGGTCATCGCCTGCTTCCAGATCAGGCCGGGAACCGACGTACCGTCCACCTGTCGATAGTGGTGGCCGCCCATGGTGACGTCGACCAGGGGGTACCGGTAAGCACCGCGAGGGTCGCCGAGGCTGACGGCCGCGGCCAGATCAGGGGTGTAACCGGCGTACCAGGCGGAGCGGTGCGCGTCGCCCTCGCCGGGCATGCCCGCCGCCTCGCGGCCGATGCCCTTGAGCCTGCTCTTCGCCAGGACATCCGACAGCACCCCGGTGACCGCGTCGGCGACGGCCGGGTCCAGGACCTCCCGGCACTGCGGCGGGAAGGAACGCGTGGTGCCCGAGCCGTCACGGATCTCCGTGATCACCATAGGCTCGCAGAAGCGGCCACGGGCGGCGAGGCTGGCGTAGGAGTTGGCCACCGAGACGGGGTCGGCCTCGGTGGGACCCAGCGTGAACGTCTCTATCTCCCGGAGCGGTTTTCCGTCGGCGCTCCTGAGCCCGAGCCCTTCGGCCATCCTGACGGTCTCGCACAGGCCGACCTTCTCCTGCACGCGCATGTAGAAGGTGTTGACCGCGCCTCGTGTGCCCGACCGCAGGGTGACGAACCGCTTCCCGCCCTTCTCCCGATTGTGGATGACGACAGTCGGTTCGGCGGCACCCTGGCCCGCGCAGTTCTTGACCGTCGCGTAGCCCTGGGCCTGGTACTCGTCGGAGACGGCGAAGCCGTCGCCGTACCGCATGCCGGCGGCGAGCGCCGCGGCCAGGGTGTAGGGCATCGAAGTTGTGCCCTGCTGGAAGGCAGGCCCGTCGCCGTAGTCATGGCTGGCGGCCATGGCCCTGATGGCGCCTTCGCCCGGCACGATCATCACCTGCGTGGCGAGCTGTGGGTCGTCGCGGTCGACGTACGTGTCGACGGCCTGCTGGGCCGCCCGCTGGAGCCGCTGGTCGATCGTCGTACGGATCGTCAGGCTGTCGTGAGTGAGCAGCCGCGGGTCCTCGGCGAGAAGCCGCTCGCCGACGTACCGGCAGAGGTAGGGGTACGCGCTGCCCGCGCAGTCGCCGGAGAACTCCTCGATGACGGCGCCCTCGGCATCGAGGAGCACGCTCTTCCGGGTCACGGGTGAGGCCGCCGCCGTGACGCCGGAGTCTGAGGCGACGGGCTCCCGGCCGCTGTCCTCCGAGCTTCGCAACAACAGGAGGACCGCGGCGAACGCGCCCACCGCGGCGACGCACAGGAAAATCAGCAATGCCTTCATGGTTGCCCTTCGGCGCCTCACCCTTTGTATGGATCATCGGGGAATGGCACGGCTCGGACAACCGGGAATGACGACGGCGGCCTTCCGGACGGCACCCTCGGCAAGGGCGCGAAGTTGTGAATTGCTCACTGTTTCCGCCGCCGCCCCTGGCCAAGGATCGAGGCGTGGCAGCGATTCAGGTGAACCACCTCAGCAAGAGCTACGGCAGTTTCCAGGCGGTCGACGACATCTCGTTCGAGGTCGAGGCGGGTACGGTCTTCGCCCTGCTCGGCCGCAACGGCGCGGGCAAGACCACGACGATCGAGTTGCTCACCGGCTTCCAGAAGCCGGACAGTGGTTCGGTCAGGGTGCTGGGCCTCGACCCGATCAGGGACCGCGCCCAGGTGCGCGGCAACGTCGGCATCATGCTGCAGGAGGCCGGGTTCTTCCCCGACCTGACGGCCGGGCAGACGGTCGAGATCTGGCGTGACTTCACCCCCGCCGCGCGCCCCGCGAGCGAGGCGCTGGAGCTGGCGGGCCTGACGGCGAAGGCGAAGACGAAGGTGCGGCAGCTGTCCGGCGGTGAGAAACGCCGCCTGGACCTGGCGCTGGCCCTGCTGGGCCGGCCCGATGTGCTGTTCCTGGACGAGCCGACGACCGGCATGGATCCCGAGGCCCGCCGCAACATCTGGGAGGTCGTCCGCGACCTCGCCGCCCGGGGTACGACCGTGCTGCTGACCACTCACTACCTGGAGGAGGCCCAGCAACTCGCGACGAACCTGGCCATCATGGACAGGGGTCAGATCGTCGTCGGCGGCGACATGGCCGAGACGCTGGCCGCGCGGGTGGGGCGGGTCTCGTTCGAGCTGCCTTCCGTGATTCAGCCCGGGGAGCTGCCGCTGCCCGCGACTATGCGGGGCAGACTCGCCATGGTCCAGGCCGCCGATCCCGACCTGGCCGCCCAGACGTTGCTGGGCTGGGCGAGCGAACGCGGCCTGCGCCTGCGCGGCCTGGAAGTCCGTACGGCCTCGCTGGAAGACCTGTTCCTGGAGCTGGCCCAAAACGGCGAAATGGCCCAGAACGGCACGCCTGACCGAGGCGACCACCGGTGACGCCCGTGCGTGACGTGCTGGCCGTGGCGCGGCTGGGTGGGCGGCTCTTCTGGCGCGACGGACGGGCCGTCGGCGGCGTCGCGGTGCTCGGCGTCTGCCTGGGCGCGGGCCTGCCGTTGCTGATCGCCGCCGCGCTCAAGAACCGCGACGTGGAGGTGGTGCTCGGCATGCATCTCGGCATGCTCGCCACGCTCCTGACCATCGTCGCGACCACCCAGACGGCCGTGACGCTGTCGGCCAGGCGGGAGTCGCTGGTTCTCAAGCGGCTACGCGCCTCGGGCCTGCGCGGGCGGGCCATCGTCGGCGGCGAACTGGTCAACATGGTGACGCAGGCCGCTCTCCTGTCGGCCCTCGTCTCGGTGATCCTCTACACCTTCACCTACCTGCCGCCACCCGAGCTGCCGCTGCTGTTCGCGGCGTGCGTCGTCGTGGTGGCCGGGGTGCTGGCGCTGATCGGCGTCGTCTTCTCGATCGTGACCCGCCGCCCCGACCTGAACGCCCCCGCCACGATCCCGTTCCTGCTGGCCAGTGCGCTCGGGGCCGGAGCGTACGGGCCGTTCGTCACCGGCCTCCTCCCCGGCTGGGTCCGGTGGGCACTCGACCTCCTGCCGACCGGAGCGATGGTCGAGATCGCCGGGCTCGCCTACAGGGGCGGCGAGCTCGCGACGCTGACCGGGCCCGTCCTGAACCTGACCGTCTGGGCCCTCCTCGCCCTGGTCGCCGTCCGCTTCCTCTTCCGATGGGATCCACGCCGATGAGCCTCACGGCCACCTACAAGCTGAGCGCCCGGCTGTTCTGGCGCGACAAGGGCACGCTGCCCGCCTCCGTGATCACCCCGCTGGGGCTGGCCATCGGGATGCCGACGCTGATGCGCAACGTCACGGCCGGCGGCGTCACGGCCGCGGCGCAGATGTTCGTGGGGACGCTCGCGCTCATCCTGTCGGGGACCGCGTTCCTGAACATCACCGTCGCCCTGACCATGCGGCGCGACCAGCTCCTGCTCAAACGGCTGCGCGCCACCCGGCTCACCGACCGGCAGATCCTCCTCGGCGAGGTCGCGAACACCGTCACGCAGACGGTCTTCCTCATGATCGTCTCAGCCGTGGCCGTACACCTCCTGGCCGATGTGCCGCTGCCGAGGAATCCGGTGCTCTTCGCGGTGTTCGCGGTCGCCGGTTCGGCGGTGATGGCGACGCTGGGGGTGGCGTGGACGGCGGCGATCCCGCGCGGGGAGCTCGCGGCGCCCATGACGCTGCCTTTCTTCTTCCTGGCCGGCCTCGCGTCCGGGGCGATGGGCTCGATCGTGGACCTGCTGCCCTCCTGGCTGCACCCGTTCCTCGCCGCCCTGCCCACCAGCGCGGTGGTGGACGCGGTCCGCGCCTCCTATGGGCCGGGCACGTTCGGCTCCGACCTGGCGGCGGCAGCCGTACCGGCTCTGGTCCTGGCGGTGTGGGCGGGGGTCGCGCTGCTCTCGATCAGGAGGTGGTTCCGCTGGGAGACCCGGAAGTCATAATGGGCCGGTCATGAACTCCACCTCCGCGCGACGGCTCGGAATCGCGCTGATCGTCCTGGTCTCCGTCGGTTACACGATCATCCCCCTGGTGGCCTCCCTCGCGACGGCCTCCGCGTCGGTCAACGCCCGGCTGCTCGTGCTGCTGGCCGCTTTCTACTGGCCGCACTTCCTTCACGTACGGCAGGCGTTCACGGGCGCCCGATCCCGATGGCTCCCCGCCACACTGGCGGTGCAGGCGGTCGCCGCCTACCTGCCGGAGGTCCTCGGGTTCACCGGCTGGTCGGCCGGGACCGCGCCGCTCCTGGCCGGGCCGGTGCTCCTGCTGCTCCCGCTGCGCTGGGGCGGCGTCCTGGTGACGACGATGGCGGCAGCGGAGTTCTGGTGGCTCCAGGGGATCTTCCACAACGTGACCGGCTCGTACTTCTACGCCCTCACCATCGTCATCACCGGAGCCATGATCTACGTCGTCGTACGGCTGGTCCGGGTTACCGCCGAACTGGAGCAGGCGCGAGCCGACCTGGCGGAGGCGGCGGTGCTGAAGGAGCGGTTGCGGATCTCCCGTGACCTGCACGACGGGCTGGGCCACAGCCTCACCGCGATCGTGTTGAAGGGCGACCTGGCCGCCCGGCTCATGGACCGCGATCTCCCCGCCGCGAGGACCGAGGTCGGCGCGCTGGTCCAGGTGGCAAGGGAGACCGCGCTGGAGGTGCGTCAGGTGGCTCGCGGCTACCGGCGGATGACGCTCGCCGACGAGGTGCACCGCGCCACGGCGCTGCTGGAGTCGTCCGGAATCGGCTGCCAGGTCAACCTCGCCGAGATGACCCCGCTCCGCGAGCAGGACGAGGCGCTCGCCTGGGCCGTGCGCGAGGGTGTCACGAACATCCTGCGGCACAGCCGCGCCACCACCTGTTCGATCACCACGTCGAACCGCGCGGGACGCACCCGCCTGGAGATCGTCAACAACGGCCTCGCACCTGACGACGCGCGAACCGTCAGGCCTTTCGGTGGCGGACTGACCGGGCTGGTGGAGCGGGCCGCGCAGACAGGGGGCACGGTCGAGGCCGGGCACACGCCCGAGGGCGGCTTCCGGTTGACGATGGAGGTGCCCGCGTGATCCGCGTCCTCCTGGCCGAGGACATGCACATGATCCGGGCCGCGCTCACCGCCCTGCTGCGCCTGGAGTCCGACCTGGAGGTGGTGGCCGAGGTGACGCGCGGGGACGAGATCGTCCCCGCCGCGCTGCGGGTGCGGCCGGACGTGGCGATCGTCGACATCGACCTGCCCGTGCTGGACGGCATCACCGCCGCCGCCCGGCTGCGGGAGGTGCTCCCCTCCTGCCGCATCCTGGTGCTGACCGCGATGGGCCGGCCGGGTCAGGTACGGCGGGCGTTGTCGGCGGGCATCGAGGCGTTCCTGGTCAAGGACGCCCCCGGCGACCGCCTGGCCGACGCGATCAGGCGTACGGCGGCCGGGCTGCGGGTGCTGGACGCGGAGCTGGTGGCCTCGGCGATGGAGTACGGAGAGAGCCCTCTCACCCCACGCGAGGCCACGGTCCTCCGCGAAGCCGCCCGAGGGGCCTCCGCCGAGGAGATCGCCGCCCGCCTGCACCTGTCGGCGGGCACCGTACGCAACTACCTCACCGGCGCGATCACCAAGACCGGCGCCCGCAACAAGATCGACGCCGTCCGCATCGCCGAGGACGCGGGCTGGCTGTGATCCCAACTTCCGACCGCGACCGCGACCAGGCCGGGAATCACACGGGCTTCGGCAGGTAGGTCGACAGGCACGCTTCGGCCGCGCTCGTCGGCTTGTAGCAGGCCTTCGCGGTGAGGCCGCCGTCGAGATTCCAGCGGGAGAAATAGGCCGCGGTGCCGGTGCAGGTCGACCCGCTCGTGTTCACGTCTCCCACCTTGACGTTGGCAGAGGCGCAACCGGAACCGGTCGCGGTCTTCTCCAGGGTGTTCAGCGTCGACCGGCCGCCGTCGTCGGAGCCGTAGCCGGTGAGCCGCACACCGGGACGCACGAGCGAGTACGTGTAGTCCGTCGCCGTGTAATAGGACCAGCTCGCTCCGGTGCCCGTCGTACGCACCCCGGCATCGGTCGCCGAACTCGGAATGGCGACGAAAAGTGACTTGTCGGCGTTCGTGGTGCCGGGAATGGTCCGGTAGACCAGCACCAGAAGGCCATCGTCGAAGCTGCCGGATCCGGTGCTGAATGTCTTGTAGGTGCCGTTCCCGCAGGTCGTCTCGTTGACGAGATCGGAACTCACATTGATCGCCCGGATCACCACCCGGGAGCACCGGCCGTCGTCGGCGACGTGCTCGATCGTTCCGTGGAGGTTGCGGGAGCCGCTCTGGTCGCTGCCGAATGCCGTCAGCTTGACGCCCGGCAGCGTCGCGCCGACCTGGAACGCGTCCGACCGGTAGTAGTTCCACGAGGCCGACATGCCGGCTCCATCGGCGGCCTGGGCCGGCGAGGCGGTGAGCAGGGCGCCGGTCACCGCCGCGACCAGCGTCGCGCCGACGGGCACGAGGCTCCGCGACGTGGGACGGAAACGGACGGGACGGAAAATCGTCGACATTATGCCCCTTTTGTGTTGCGTGCGTGCTTCTGGGTGCCTGATGTGCACCCTTCGTGTTCCATGTCAGGATCGCCGCCGCGCGGTGTCCGTAATGGACCACTTCGCCGTCGCATTCCATGGACCAGTAATCGCCGCATCCGGTAATTTGGTGCGCAATAACCACCCATTTTGTTATGCTGTGAGAAGTTAATCGCGGTCCGCCACCGCGGTGAAACCGTCGGCGTCGCACTCGCCGGCCAGTCCACCGCCCTACCACGAACGCAGGATGGTCCCGAGATCAGCGCACCCGCCCCTACAGGAGCGGGACGAGGGCGTCTCCATCCTGGTCGACGCGGCGCGTGCCGTTACTCCTGATGCGGGCGGGCGGATATTCGTCGTCGAGGGTCCTCCCGGGATCGGCAAGACGCGGTTGCTGGCCGAGGTGCGCGAGCGGCTGCGTCAGGACGGCCGACCAGTCGCACGGGCCGCGGGTTCGCCGCTGGAACGCGAGTTCGCCTACGGCGTCGCGCGGCAGTTGTTCGAGCCGATGCTGACCGCGGAGGCCGAACTCGGGCGGGGTCCGCTGTTCGCCGGCGCCGCCGCGCAGGCCGCGTCGGTGTTCACCGTGGAGGCGATCCGGCCGGTCGGCGACCTCGCGGTCCTGCACGGGTTGTACTGGCTGGTCGTGAACGCGTGCACGGCGGAACCGCTGACTCTCGTCGTCGACGACGTCCAGTACGCGGACTCGCCCTCTCTGCGGCTGCTGGCCTACCTGCTGCCCCGGCTGGACGGCCTGCCGCTGACCGTGATGCTGGCGCTGACGTCCGGCGCGCCGGTCCCCGACCTGCTGGCCGAGATCCTGCGCACGCCCAGCACCGAGTTCGTACGGCTGCGCCCGCTCGGACCGACCGGCACCGCCGCCGTGCTCGCGACGATGTTCGGCACCCGGCCCGACGACGCCTTCGTCGCCGCCTGTCACGACTCCAGCGGCGGCAACCCGCTCCTGCTGACCGAGCTGGCCCGAGGCTGCGTCGAACAGGGCATCGCACCCACGAGCGGCAACGCCACCCTGCTGGACACGGTGCTCCTGCCGTGCCGGATAAGGCCCCACCTGGGAAACATGCCGCAGGACGTCGTCGATGTGGCGCATGCCGTCGCGCTTCTGGGCAACGAAGCGGATCTGCCCGCGATCTCGGCCGTCTCCGGCCTCGGCGTCGAGGCCACCGCGACCGCCGTCGATCGGCTGATCCGGAGTCACGTACTGGTCCGCGCGCCCGGCGGCCGGTTCGGCTACCCGCACCAGCTGTTGCAGCGGTCGGCCTACGAGTACCTGGACACCCCCCGCCGGATACGGGGACACCGGGCGGCGGCGCTGCACCTGGCCGCCACAGGCGCGGAGCCGGAGCGGATCGCCGCCCAGATCCTGCAGGTGCCTCCGGGCGTGGTGCCGGGCGCGGCCGGATACCTGCGGCGGGCCGCGGAGACGGCGCTGTTCCGCGGCTCCCCCGACAGCGCGTACACCTATCTGCGGCGGGCGCTGCCCGAGGCGACCGGCGACGAGGACCGTCAGGTCCTGGTCGACCAGCTCGCCGATGTCGCGCTGCACAGCGACGTCGAGGCCGCCGCGCGCTACGGCGAACAGGCCCTGGCGTCGGCCGTCGAGCCCGCCGCCCGGGCGGTGGCCGGTCTACGGCTCGGGGAGGCGTTGCTGCTCGGCGGCGACACGGAGGCGGCGATACGGGCCTGGCGTGACGCGCGGCAGGCGCTGGGCGAGGCGTCCCCTCCCCACGACGCCGGGCTGCGCCGGCATCTGGACGCGTACCTGGTCAATGTGACCGTGCTGGAACCCGGTCAGCTGCACCTGATCGACGAGGTGGGGCAGGCCGCGGGCGACGACGAGCCGCCGAGCGCCGGCGGGCGGGCGCTGGACTGCGTGCTCGCCCTGCGGGCCGCGTTCGAGGCCCGTCCACAGGCGGCGCCGGCCGCCCGCCGCGGCCTTTCCGACGGGCTGCTGGTGCGCCTCGGCACCGGGGACAGCCCACTCGTGTGCGGCTGGCTGGCGCTCCTGGCCGCCGAGGACGACCTGGTCGGCACGAGTATCGACCACGCCCGGCGGGAGGCGTACCGCCGCGGCAGCGTCCGGGCGTACGGGCCGGTGCACGCCTTGGCGGCGCTCCACGAACTGTGGCGCGGCAATCTCGCCGAGGCGGAGCGGGAGGCGCGCACGGCGGTGGAGGCCGTCGAGCGTTCCGGAGTACGGCTCGGCCGGCCGTTCGTCGCCCCGTTCCTGGCCGACATTCTGGCCGAGCGCGGCGACCTGGCCGGCGCGCGGTCCGCGCTGGCCTGGGCCGGTCTGCCGGAGGAGCCGCCGCCTGCCGGTCCCATGTACTTCTACGCCGACACGCGGGCGCGGCTGCTGCGCCGTACGGTGGGCGGTGAGCGGGCGGTGGCCGCGGCGCTGGACGCCGGCCGCCTCTTCGCCCGATTCGGCGGCGACAACCCCGCGTTCATGCCCTGGCGCACCGAGGCGGCCCGCACCCTGCACCGGCTGGGTCACGGCGACCGGGCGGCGGAGCTCGCGCTGGCCGAGGTGGCCCTGGCCCGCCGCTGGGGCGCGCCCCGGCCGCTGGGCCGCGCGTTGCGGGTCGCCGGCGTCGTGCTCGGCGCACGGGACGGCTTCCCGCTGCTGGCCGAGGCGGTCGACGTGCTCGCCGGATCGCCTGCCCGGCTGGAGTACGCCAAGGCGCTGGTGGACCTGGCCGCGGCGGCGGGCAGGCGAGGCCGGCGCGGCTGGGCGCGCGAACTGCTCGACGACGCCGCCGAGCTCGCGGCCCAGTGCGACTGTCCCCCGTTGCGCGAGCGCGTGGACGCCATGTCGGGGGCGGCCGGGTCCCGGACCGCCTCGGCCGGGCCCGGCGCCACCGCGCTGACCTCAACAGAGCGCCGGGTCGCCGAGCTGGCAGCCACAGGCTTGTCCAATCGCGAGATCGCCGAGACTCTGTTCGTCACTCCCAAGACCGTCGAGCTGCATCTGACCAACACCTATCGCAAGCTGCGCATCGGCGGCCGGGTCGAGCTGGTCCACGCGCTGGACCGCGTTGCGGCGGGGACCGCCAGACCGCCGCGGACCCGCCGATGACCGAGGCCTCGGCGCGCCGGGAGTGAGCTCGGTGTCGCCGCCGCCGTGCGGGCGGCGTCCGGACGCGGGCCGTGCCGGACGCGGGTGCGCGGGCACACCGTCGACGCCCCGGCCGGCCCGCGCCCTGGTCAGGCCGGCCAGCACCGTGCGGACGGCCAGAAGGCCGTGGTGCAGTTCCTCGTCGGTCAGGTGGCCGAAACCGAGGACGATTCCGTCGGGATCGTCGCCCGCCCGGACCTGGTACAGGTCCGACAGACGGCCCACGGTCACACCGCGGCCCGCGAGTTCGGTCACCACGGGATCGACGGTCTGGCGGGGCAACAGCAGTGCCGCACTGGCACCCCGGGGGCCGAGAACCAGCCGCGCGGATCGTCCGACGGGTGCCAGCGCGGCACGTACCTCCTCGCGCCGCCGGACGTGGAGCCGCGACGCGCGCCTGACGTGCTGGGCGATCGTCCTGTCACCGAGCAGCCGGGCGAACGCCGCCTCCGCCGTCCCGCCGAGCCGCCCGTCGTCACCACCCGCGACCCGTGCGACCAGCGGCACCAGTGGACGCGGCAGCACCAGGTACGCCAACCCGGGCGGGGCGAGGCCGTCGCCCAGCGTCCCCGCGAGGACCACCCGCCCGCTCGCCAGGTCGAGCAGGGACGGAAGCGGCCTGTCCCCTGCTCCGGTCTGCTCCGTGCAGATGTCCACCAGATATCCGCCCGTCCGCTGCGCCCACGCGGCGAGCATCCGCCGGCGGGGCTGCGACAGCACCGCGCCGAACGGATGGTTGCCCTCGGCGAACACGACGGCGGCGCGTATCCCGTCCGCCCCGTCCAGCAGGTCCACCCGTGCGCCCTCCGTGTCGACCGGCAGCGCGTGGGTCGTCCATCCGGCCTGCCGGGCGGCCCGCACGGGATATTCCGGCGCCGGCTGCTCGACGGCCACCGCCGCCGCTCCGGCCTCCCGCTGCCCGATCAGCTGTCCGATCGCCTCGAACAGGAACCAGCAGGCCTGCCGCAGCCCGACGGCCACCACCACGTCACGGGCCTCGACACCGAGCCCGCGGGTCCGGTGCAGATGCTCGGCGACGGCCTCGCGGAGGGCGGCCGACCCCAGCGGAGCCGCCTCGCCGTTCGGCGGCAGGTAGCTGGCCTGGCGCCAGGCGGACCGCCATGCGGCCAGCGGGAAGGCGCCGGGCGCGGCGGCTCGGGGAGTGAAGTCCGCCACGACCGGGCGGACGGGCGGCGAGGGGATGCTCCGGCGATACGGTGACGGCTCGCCCGTGACGTACGTGCCCGAGCGGGGCCGTCCCTCGACGAAGCCACGGGCGAGCAGCAGCTCGTAGGCCGACACCACCACCCCGCGGGACACCCCGAGCAGCAGGGCCATCGCCCGGGTGGACGGGAGCCGCGTCCCGGCGGGCAGGAGGCCGGCGCGGATCGCCTCGGCCAGCTGCTCCATGAGCTGCTGCGGCAGGTGTCCACGCGAATCGCGACGAATGTCGAGGTAAGCGGCGAGCCCTTCTGCCGTGACCATGCGCCCTCCTTCTGCCGGCGGACGCCCGCCCCGTGTGGGCGCCGCCATCAGAAGATCGGCCAACCGGCGGCCCCGGGGCATCGGGGTCCCCCCCAGTGTCACCCCCTGTCTCCGTCGGCGGCGCGTCACCGCAGCTCAGAGATGCCGTCCGGGCGCCTTCGGCGCCCGGACGCCGGCGGATTCAACGCCATTTCTAGGGAAATCCCCGAGGCGGTCCATCCGATATCGCCTTATCATCCCCGGCTGGCAGACTTGCCGGGGTGGACTACGGACCGTCCTTGCTGGAGCGCGACGCCGAGGTGGGGCGGATGCGGACGCTGTTCGCCGCGGCGGCCCGCGGACAGGGCGGCGTGGTGCTGATCGAGGGCCCGGCCGGCATCGGCAAGAGCGCGCTGGCCGGCGCCGCCCGCCGCCTCGGCAGGACGGCGGGCTGCCGGGTGCTCGGTGCCCGCGGCAGCCGGCTGGAGCAGCGGTCCGGCTACGGCGTGCTGCGTCAGCTGGTCGAACCGGTGCTGCTCGGCGCCGACACCGCCCAACGGGTGCGGCTGCTGCGTGGTCCCGCCCACCGGGCGCTCGCGCTGCTCGACTCGCACCTCGACGGGCCCGCGCCCGGTGACCCGGGGGCGTTCCACGTGCTGTACCGGCTGCTGGTGAACGTCGCCAAGGCCGGCCCGGTGGCACTGGTCGTCGACGACGTGCACTGGGCCGACGACCCCTCGCTGCGCGTGTTCCTGCACATGCTCCCCGGCATTGGCGAGTTGCCGCTGGCGATGGTGCTGGCCGGTCGGCCGGCCGCCGCGCCGGGGCCGTGCTCGGAGCTCGCCGCCGATCCGGCCGTGACGGTGCTGCGGCCGGCTCCGCTGACGCCGGCCGCCACGGCCCGCCTGGTGCGCGCCGTCAACGGCGAGGCGGCGGACACCCGGCTGTGCGCGGCCTGCCACCGCCTGACCGGCGGCAACCCGCTGTTCGTACGGGAGCTGGCGGCAGCCGCCGCTGCCGCGGGCGGCACGGCGGCCGAGGGCGACGAGGAGGCGTTGCGTGCGCTCGGCGGGCCGGCGCTGAGCCAGTGGATGGGCGCCGTGCTCGCGCACCTCACCCCCGACGCCGTGCGGGTCGCGCAGATATGCGCCGTCCTGGGCGAGGAGGCCGACCCGCAGCTCGTCGCCGAACTCGCGGGCGGCCCGGAGACACTCACCCGGGGCCAGGACGAACTGGTGGCCGCGGGCGTCCTGCGCGGCGGCGGGCGGCCCGAGTTCGTGCACGCCCTGACCAGGCACGCCGTGTACTCCAGCATCGCCGTGGTGGAGCGCAGCCGCCTGCATCGGCGAGCGGCCGAGCTGCTCGCCGCCGGGCAGCCCGCACCGCTGGTCGCCACCCACCTGCTCGAAACCCTGCCCTCAGGCGACTCTTGGGTGGTAGACACGCTGGTGGCCGCCGCGAACCACGCGTCCAGCCGGGGGGTGCCACGGTCCGCTCTGGCGTTCCTGGAGCGGGCCTTGCAGGAGCCGCCCACCCCGCAGGCGACCGCCGAGCTGGTACGGATGGCCGGCCGCATCGCGTACTGGTTCGACTGGCCGGCCGCGATCGGCTATCTGCGACGCGCCGCCGCGCTGGCCCCGGACGCGGCCGGGCGCGCCGAGATCACCGAGCTGCTCGGTCGTGCGGTGATCCTCAACGGCCGCAACGCCGACGCGATCGCCCTTTTGGAGAACGCCCTCACCGAGCTGGGCGACGGGCACGCGGAGCTGGAGCACCGGCTGCGGACGCAGATCATCGCGGCGGCGGTGGCCGAGCTGGACCTGCGGCACACCGGTGCGCAGCACCTGGCGGTGCTTTCGGCCGCGCCGAGGCTCAGCGACGAGGTGCGGTGCAAGCTCGACGCGTTCACCGCGTTCCGGACCGCCGTCATCGATCTCGACCGGGACGCGGCCGTCTCCGCGGCGCTGCGGGTGCTGCGGCTGCGCTCGTCCGGCATGGCCTACCAGGACGCGTCGTCGTCGCTTCCCTACCTGGTCCTGATCGACGCCGACCATGACGACGCGCTGCGGCATCTCGACCACGACTGGTCCGCGGCGCGGGAAGCGGGCTCGTCGTACCTGGCCGCGCCGATCGGCTACCTCAGGGTGCACGCGCTGCTGTCGCGCGGTCACCTCGCCGAGGCCGAGGCCGGTATCCGGCAGGCGGTACGACTGATCGGCAGGGTGCCGGTCCCGCTGGCCCCGGTCTACGGCGGAGAGATCCTGGCGGAGGCGCACCTCGCACAGGGGCGGCTGGCCGCCGCGGCCGAGGCGCTCGCCGGAGCGTCCGCCGAAGTCCCGCCCTACAAGGCCCTGCGTTGCCGGCTGGACCTGCTGGCCGCCCGGGTGGATCTCGCCCATGGGCGGGCCGAGCAGGCGGTCCGGCAGGCGGAGCAGGTGGGCCGCCGGTTGCTCGCGGACGGCTGGTTGAACCCGGCCTCGCATCCGTGGCGGATGGTCGCCGCACTGGGCAAGCACGTCCTGGGTACCCGTGACGCGGCCTTGGCGCTGGCCGCCGAGGATCTCGACCTGGCCCGCCGGTGGGGCGCCCCACGCACCCTCGGCCGAGCGCTTCGGGTGGCGGCGACGGTGACCGGAGGCCGGGCCGAGCCGGAGTTGCTGGAGGAGGCGGTAAGGGTACTGCGAACGGGCCCGGCCAGGCTGGAGCTCGCCACGGCCCTGCACGCCTTCGGCCGCCGCACGTGGCAGCGTCACCCCCAGGCCGGGCAGGCCGCCCTGACCGAGGCTCTCCGGCTGGCGGAGGAGTGCGGAGCCGCAGGGCTCGCGCGGCGGGCGCGGAGCGCACTGAGCGAGGCCGGTACGCGGCCGCCGGAGCCGCACGGGACCGGGCTGACCCCCGGAGAATGGCGGGTGGCCCGGTTGGCGGCCCGGGGCCGGACCAACCGCCAGATCGCCCAGGAGCTGAACGTCACGCCCAAGACGGTCGAGACGCACCTCGGAAGCGTCTACCGCAAGCTCGGCGTCCGCAACCGCACCGCGATGGCCCGGGCGCTGGCCGCCACCGACCTCGACCGCCCGGACTGAACCGCGCCGCCGGCGCTTATCACTCGCGGGCGGTGGCCGTGGAGCTCATGTCCGGGTAACGCGCACCGGCCACCTTCGCCGCCAGCGGTTCCAGCGCGGCGAGCTCGCCGTCCGACAAGGTCATCGTCGCGGCCGCGACGTTCTGCCGGAGTCGGGCGGGAGAACGTGTGCCGGGAATGGGTAGAACCGTAAGGCCGTGGACCCGGGAACGCTGGTGAACCCAGGCGAGCGCGACCTGCGCGGGGGTGACCTCGCGGCGCGCGGCGATGTCGCGGACCGGTTCGAGGAGCGCGGCGTTCGCGTCGGCGTGGTCGCCGGTGAACCGGGGCATCTTCAGCCGGACGTCGCCGGTGCTCAGCCCCTGAGCGCCGGTGAACGCTCCGGTGAGGAAGCCCCGGCCGAGGGGCGAGTAGGCGACGAGTGCCACACCGAGCTCCGCTGCCGCCGGGACCACGGACGCCTCGATGTCGCGGGTGAACAGCGACCACTCGGACTGCAGGGCCGCGATCGGGTGCACGCTGTGTGCCGCGCGCAGTTCGGCCCCGGTCACCTCGGAGAGGCCGAGGTGCCGCACCTTGCCCTCCCGCACCAGCTCGGCCATGGCGCCGACCGTCTCCTCGATGGGGACGGACGTGTCGCGGCGATGCGCGTAGTAGAGGTCGATCTCGTCGATGCCGAGGCGCTTCAGGCTCGCGTCGACGCTCTGGCGTACGTACGCGCGGTCGCCGCGGACCTCGCTCCAGGACTTCTCGCCCGCCCGCCGGACGATGCCGAACTTGGTGGCGAGGAAGACCCGGTCGCGGTGGGCGCGGACGAAGGGGCCGAGGAACCTTTCGTTGTCGCCGTCTCCGTACAGGTCCGCGGTGTCGAACATGGTGACGCCCAGGGCGAGGGCGATCCGCAGGGTCTCCTGGGCCTCGGCCGGCGCCGTGGGCCCGTAGAACTCGCTGAAGCCCATGCAGCCGAGGCCCTGGGCGCCGACCAGCGGACCGCCGGTGCCGAGGGGAACTGCCGGGAGGATCGAAGCAGACATGCGAAGGTCTCCTTGGGTGGGCTCCCGGCGGTCGTCCTACTGCGGGGAGGCGGCGATGGAGGCGAAGAGCAGGCGGCTCATCTCCTCCCAGCGGCGGGGCAGATCCGCACGCTGGTTGAGGACGTCACAGACGTGCTGCAGGCCGAAGAACGCCGACACGAGCATGTACGCGGCGGACTCGGGGTCCATGCCCTCGCGGAGCTGACCGGCGCCGCTCGCCTTGGCCAGCAGCGTCGAGAGCGTGGCGATCCACTCGACGTAGGGCTCGGGCAGGGTCGTGTCGGACAGCGAGCGCTCGGCCTGGATCCTGGCTCCGGCCTTGACGATGTCGTCCTCGAAGAACTTGTCGGCGGCGTTCTTCAGCAGCGCCTCGACCGTCTCCATCGGCGGCAGGCCCATGGCCTGCGCCTCGTCGATGCGAACGCGCCACCGGTTGTACAGCTCGCGCACGATCTCGGCGGCGATGTCCTTCTTGTCGCGGAAGTGGAAGTACACCGCGCCCTTGGTCATGCCGACCTGCTTGGCGATGTGGTCGATGGAGGTGTGCGGATAGCCGCGGTCGGCGAACAGCTCGGCCGCCGAGGCGAGCACCTGGGCCCGGGTCTGCGCGGCCCGTGCCTGCTGCGGCGCGTTGCGCGGCTGCGCTCGGTGCGTGATGGTGGTTCTGGGAGTGCCGATCTTACTCACACGCGTGATCCGTTCTGTGGGGCTCCCCCTCAGCGTACCGCCTCCCAGGTATGTTTCACCTCTGTTCACTGATCACCTCGTCAACTCGCGCCTCGATCCTCCGAGCCATTCCAAAATATACCTTCACGGACGTATATTTTGCTCCGTGTGTGACCTAGGACACCATCGCACGCGATCGCGCAAGGTCCAGATCGGAAGGGATCAGAGATGAGTGCTCAACTATCGGCAGAAGACGTCACCATGCCGACTACCTGGCAGTCGTCGTCCCCGTTCACCTGGGGCTGGGACGCAATGCCAGAGCCCGCCGGTGACGCGCACTTACCCGGCCCGCGTTTCGTGTCCCGCGAACTGGTCCACAAGTCCGCGGCCGAGCGCGTGCTGCTCACCGACGGAGTCCGGCAGACGCCGGACAGTTTCATCATCGCGGCCATGCTGCCGCGCGACCACTGCCTCTACCAGCAGGACGACTCCGGCTGGACCGACCCGATGCTGCCGACAGAAGCGCTCCGGCAGGCCGGCTACTACATCCAGCACCGCTTCTACGGGGTGCCCGAGACGCACAAGTTCATTCTCGGCGCGGTCACGCTCGAAATCGACGGCACCGCGCCTCTCTCCCGCACGCCGTGGCTCCCGGTCAACCTGCGGGTCACCTGCGCTCCCACCGCCAAGTGGACCTGCCGCCGGCTGTGCATGCGCCTGGAGGTCGAGGTCAGCGTGGCCGGGGTGGTCTGCGGGCACGGCAGCCTTCTTTCGCAGGCGGTGGATCCGCGCGTGTACCAGGCGATCCGCGGCCGGAAGGCGGCGCCCCCACTGCACGAGTCCGTGCCCTTCATCGGTTGCCCGCTCTCGCCCGGCGAGGTCGGGCGCCAGCGCAAGGAGGACGTGCTGCTGGCCGACGACGGGAACGCCGACGGCTGGCTGCTGCGGCTCGACGACAGCAACACCGAGATGGTCGACCACCATGTGGACCACGTGCCGGGCATGGTGGTGCTGGAGGCGTTCCGGCAGGCCGCGCTCGCCGTGACCCACCCACCGGCCGGTCACCGGGCCACGGTCACCGGTCTGCGGAGCGAGTTCGCGAGTTTCTGCGAACTCGACACCCCGGTCCGGATCACCGCCAGGCCGCGGCCCGGCTGTGGCGACGCGGACCGGATGGTGGTCCGCGTCGTCGCCGAGCAGGACGGCGACGAGGTCGCCGCCGGCACGGTCGAGCTCAGGCTGGGCCCTGACACGAGCAGCGGACAGGACCGCCGATGACGCTGACCTCGGTGTCTCCGGACCACCGTCTGGACGTGACCGAACTCGTGGACCGCGCGGCCCGGTACGCCGCCGAGGTGGACGGTTCGCGCCGGCTTCGGCGGGAGTCGGTGGCCGCGCTGGTGGAGGCGGAATTCCCCCGGCACTTCGTCCCCAGCCGGTGGGGTGGGGCGGCCGGAGGCTTCGCGCCGCTGGTGGAGGCGGCGATCACCGTGGGCGAGAGCTGCCCCTCGACCGCGTGGTGCGCGACTCTGTTCGCCGCGCACGGACGGATCGCCGCCTACCTGCCCGAGCAGGCGCGGGAGGAGATCTGGGGCTCGGGCCCGGACACCCTGATCTCCGCGTCCGTCATGCCGCCGTCGGGCCGGGCCACGCCCGTGCCGGGTGGCTGGCTGCTTCGGGGCGAGTGGGGCCGGGCCAGCGGGGTGGACTTCGCCGACTGGGTGCTGCTCGCCAGCACGGTGCCGGACGGCGACGGGGAGACGGTGCGGATCTTCGCCGTCCCGTCCGGGGACTTCGTGGTCGAGGACACCTGGCAGGCCGCCGGCATGCGGGGGACGGGGACCAACACGGTGGTTCTGTGCGACACGTTCGTCCCCGAGCACCGCACGGTCGCGCTGCCGGAACTGCTCGGCACCCGGAGCGCCCGGCAGGCACGGTGCCACAACGTGCCCTACACACTGGTCGCGGCGGTGATGTTCGCCGCCCCCCTGGTCGGAGCCGCCCTGGGCGCGGTGGCGGAGTGTGTTTCCACGCGAGCCGCGCGTCTGTCGCCGGATCCGGACGCCCGGCAGGCGCTCGCCCGGTCCTCGCCGGAGGCGTCCGCCGCCCGCCTGCTGCTCCGGGAGGCCGCCGACCGCGCCGACCGGGGCATGGTGGACGCGCGGACCGTCGCGCAGAACCGGTGCGACGCGGCGGCCGCCGCGGAGCTCTGCGTCAGCGCCGTCGACCGGCTGTTCGCCGCGTGCGGCGGCCACGGGCTGGCCGAGGACGATCCGGTGCAACGGCGGTGGCGGGACGTCCACACCGGCGCCGGTCACGGCGCGCTGCGGTTCGCCCCGGCGGCGGACGCGTACGCGAAGGCCCTCCTCGGCCTCGGCTGACTAGACCGTGTCCGAACCACCGTCCCGAGGTCCGGACACGGCCTTCCACAGGTCGTCGAACCGGCGCGCGGCATCCGCGTCGTCACGGGGTGCGGGATGCGGGATCTCGAAGAACAGCGACATCAGGAGCCGGGCGACGGTGTCGGGGGGATGCCTGCCCATCACCCGGCTCTCCGCGTGCGCCCTGGCCACGGCGCGGGCCAGTGACAGGGAGATCCGCCCGACCAGCCCGTGAGCGTGCCGGTCCAGGTGCGGGGCCTCCACGGCGAGCCGCAACGCGGACCTGGCGAGCGCGTCCCGGCGCAGGTGCCGGGTGAGATCGAGCATCGTCTCCCGCAGTGCCAGCAGCGCCGTCGTGCCCTCGGCGCGCCGTTCCACACGTGCGATCAGCTCGTTCCCGGCCTCCTCGATCAGGGTGGCCGCCAGCTCTTCTTTGGAGGAGAAATGTCCGTACAGCGCACCTTTCGTCATACTGGTGCGTTCCACCACGTTGAGCAGCTTTGTGCCGTCGTAGCCGTTCGCGGCGAACTCCTCCGCCGCCGCGGCGAGCACCAGTGCCCGAGTCTGAACCGCGCGCTCCTGAGCCACTCTGCCCTCGCTTGGGTGAATCCTAGGAAAAAACCTTTGCGAAGGTATGTTACTGGGATCTTGCTGTGAAAAGGCTGAGCGTTCCCCCCCTTCGGGTGGCCTTCTTCGATGTGGACGAGACGCTGCTGGCCGGGAAGAGCATGGTCGAGTTCCTGCGGCACTGGCTGGGCCGCGACGACGCGGCCTTCCTCGGCGCCGTGGCCGAGCTGGGAGCGGTGGCGGAGCGGGAGGGCAGGGCGGCCGCGAACCGCGCCTACTACCGGCTCTTCGCCGGCGTCCCCAGCGCGACGCTGGCGGAGGCGGGCAGTCGCTGGTACGCGCGGCATCGTCAGAGGCCTGACGCCTTCGTGGGCTCCACCGTGGCGGCGCTGGCCGGACATCGAGCGGCCGGAGACCTGGTCGTGCTGGTCTCCGGCTCGTGCCGGGCGGTGCTCGATCCGCTGGCCGCGGATGTGGGTGGCGACGAGGTGCTGTGCACGGAACTCGTCGTCGGTGGCGACGGACTGCTGACCGGCGAGGTGGCCAGATCGATGATCGGCCCCGCCAAGTCCGAGGCCGCCGCGGAGCTGCTCCGGAGTCTCGGAGTCAGCCCCGCCGTCTGCTTCGCGTACGGCGACCACTCCAGCGACCTGGACCTGCTGACGTTCGTCGGCAGTCCGAGGGTCGTCGGCGACGACCCGGTGCTGGCCTCGTGGGCGAGACGCCACGGCTGGCCCGTGCTGCCCGCCTAGAGGAGGCTCAGGTGCCGTAGATCCGACACGTACTTCTCGATCAGCGTCCGGGACAGGTGCGGAATGTCCCCCACGGCTTCCTGGAACCGTTCGGCGGGAAACGCCGACCCGGCCCGGGGCGTCGCGGGCTCCCGCCAGGCGCGCATCAGCGGGAGGAGCGAGTGCTGCCGCTGCTTGTCCGGCAGCTCTCGCAGCGCGGCCTCGAACCGCTCGCGCCACTCCTGGTAGTCCCCGACGCGGCGGATCGCGATCCCGGAATCGGCCAGCCAGTCGACGACGGTGTCCAGTGAGATTCCGTCGTCGTGCGGGTTGACCACGTTGAACGTGCGATATCCGGCCGCGCCGGTTCCCAGGGCGGCCACCGAGGCGGCGACGAAGTCCCCGGGCAGGCCGTCGTAGTGGGCCCGGCTCGCGTCACCGCCGCGATAGAACGACCCGGGCGCGATTCCGGTGGCGATCAGGCTCAGCACCAGACGGGTGAACGCGTCCGGCACGTTCAGCTGCCCGGTGTGACGGCCGTGCGCCAGGATCATGCCCGAACGGAACACGGTCACCGGCAGCCCGCACAGGTCGTGCGCCTCGCGGAGCAGCACCTCGCCCGCCCACTTGCTGGTGGCGTAGCCGTTGGCGTGGCTCTCGTCGATCGGCCGCACGGGACTGGCCACGCGGATGTCGGCGCCCTCGTCCATGCCGGTTCCGTGCGACGCTACGGCCACGGAGGACAGGAAGCCGACCGGCTTCAGCCGGGTGGTGACGGCCAGCCGGACGACCTCGGCCGTGCCGGCGACGTTGGGGCCGAACAGCTGCCGGTACGGCAGCACGTGGTTCACCAGCGCGGCCGCGTGCACGACGGCGTCCACCGTCGCGGCCAGGCGCTGCCAGGTCCGCTCGGACAGGCCCAGGTTCGGCGCGCCGACGTCGCCGGCCAGCACCTGCAACGCGCCGGCGCCGGCCAGCTCGGCGAACCGCCGCTTGAGCTCGACGTCCCCGCTGTCCAGCGAGTCCTCCAGCCGCGCGCGAGCGGCCGCGTCGTCGGCGCCGCGCACGAGACAGATCAGTGTGCCGCCGCTGCGGGCCAGCGACTGCAGCAGCTCCAGGCACAGGAAACGGCCGAGATAGCCGTTGGCTCCGGTGAGCAGCACCGTGGTGGAAGCGCCGGTCGGCTGGGGAAGGGCCGTGGCCGCGGTCAGCGTCGCCTCGTCGATGAACCTGGCGAGCACGAGGTCCCCGGCCCGCGCCGCGGTGGCCTGGTCGCCGTGCACACCGGCGAACGTGGCCCGCTGCGCCGACGGATCACGTAGCCGCTCGATCTGGCCGGCGATCTCGCCCAGGCTGTTGGCCGGGCCGAGCAGCGTCCCGACCGGGACCTCGGTGCCGAAGATCTCCTTGAGCAGGTTCGAGAGCGACAGCGCGGTCAGCGAGTCTCCACCCATGTCGGTGAAGCGCGTCCGCGGACCCGGCTCGCCGGCGGACGCTCCGAGCAGCGCCCGCACGGCGCGGCCGACCGTCTCCACGACCGGGCGGTTCTCGTCGTGCCGCAGACCGCGCAGGCCGTCGATCTGCTCCTCGGCCAGCTCGGCGTAACGCCGCTCCAGCCGTTCGCCGTAGTGCTCCTTCAACCGCGGACGCAGTTGCTTGGTCGAGTCGGACAGCAGTCCGTTCTCCTGGCTGAACGGCACCGTCTCGACGAGCAGATCGCGCGGGATCTCGTACGGCTTGAGGTCGGCACGCTTCGCGATGTGCTGCAGCGACTCGTGGATCGCCGCCTTCAGCGCCGCCTCGTCGGACGCCTGGTCGAGCGCCTCGGCGGTCGGCACCACCACGGCGAGCAGGTACGGGCGGGAGCTGTTGCCGTACAGGAAGATCTGCTGCAGCAGCGGACTGGCGACATAGACCGCCTCCAGCTTCGCCAGCGCCACGAACTCGCCCTGGGACAGCTTGAGCACGTTCTTGCGCCGGTCGAGGTAGTAAAGCCGGTCGGGCTCGACCTCGGCCATGATGTCGCCGGTGCGGTAGTAGCCGTCGTCGTCGAAGGCCTCCGCGGTGACGTCCGGGCGCCGGTAGTAGCCGGGGGTGATCAGCTTGGTCCTGACCAGCAGCTCGCCCCGCGGATACGGCGTGTCGGTGGTGTAGTAGCCGAGTTCGGGCACGTCGACGAGCTTGTAGTCGAGCACGAACGCCCGCTGCACGCGGTGGTCCAGCATGACGAGCCCGGTCTCGGTGGTGCCGTAGCTGTCGAAGAACGGGACGTCCAGGCAGGACTCGACGAAAGCGGCCAGCTCCGGCGCGAGCGGGGCGGAGCCGCAGGGGGTGTGGATGACACGGCCGCCGAGAACCACGTCCCGGAAATGCCGCCGCAGCTCCTCGGCGTTCCACTGGTCCAGCAGGCTCAGATAGCTCTGGTGGAGCAGTTCGCAGACGCGTGGCACCATCGCGAACTCCGTCGGCCGGATCAGCGCGAGATCCTCCAGCAGCGTGGACAGATTGCTGTCGGCCACGAAATACGCGGTGCCGCCCAGTGCGAGCGTCTTGATCACGAGCCGCCTGGCGACGAGATGGCTCTGCGGCAGGAAGTTGGCTGTGATCATCGGGTGACGCTGCTCGGGCGGCCGCCACATCAGGGAGACGGTCGACTCCGGGAAGATGACGCCCTTCGGAGTGCCCGTGCTGCCCGAGGTGTAGATCAGTGAGGACAGCACCTCTCCCGCGTCGTCGACCGGCGGCAGGTCCGGCGCGGGCGGCAACGCACTCCCGCGCTCGATGACGCGCGACAGCAGCTCCAGCGAAATCGGCGAGGCGGTCTCGGCCAGCAGCCGGCGCGCGTCCGCCACGCTCTCCCGGTGCTCGGCGAGCTCGGGACAGTGGTCGAACACGATCAGCCGGACGACGGACGTCTCCCCGGCCAGCGCTTCGAGCACGGTGCCCAGCCGCTCCGCGCTCGTGGCGAAGACGCGCGGAGCGGCCTCGCCGACCAGGTGGCGGATGTGGGCGACCGTGGCGGTGTTGTGCAGCGGCACGGCGACCGCGCCGACCTGACCGCACGCCAGGTCCACGGTGGTGTAGTCGACGCCGGCGAAGCCCAGGATCGCGACGAAGTCCCCGGCGCGCAGCGGGTGCTCGCCGTGGTGGTACCAGTCGGCGGCGACGGCGCTCAGCCGGGACCACAGCTCGCCGTAGGAGACGGTGTCGAACCTGGGCAGTCGCCGCAGCTCGGTGCGTCCGGCCACGGAGACGAACTGCTTGGCGCGTTCGGCGAGCGCGGGCCGGTCGCCGTATCCCGTCAAGGTGCGCTTGACGATCTCGGCAAGCCGCAGTCCGGGCTCCGCGGCGCTCTCGAAGACTTCGCGCAGCGGCATCCGGTCCGCGAGCTCCGGCTCGGTCCGCAGCATCTCGACGCGCCGGTTCCGGTTCGCCTCGAGTCGGGCGCGGGTGGTGTCAGCTCGCAGGTCGTTCCCCATGGTTACCCCTTCAGACGACCGAGACCTCTTGTACGTGCGGGCGGCCGGCGCAGCT
Organism: Microbispora triticiradicis; assembly: GCF_005864065.1. Lineage (NCBI taxonomy): Bacteria > Bacillati > Actinomycetota > Actinomycetes > Streptosporangiales > Streptosporangiaceae > Microbispora > Microbispora triticiradicis. Next base: position 203,567 of record NZ_VANP01000008.1, read on the forward strand.
CCTGGCGGCCTTGTGCAACCGGGGACGATCCTCGCTTGCACAGTCAGAAACATACCGTAGCAAAGGTATGATCATGAGCACGCTTCGCGTGTAATCGCAGGTGAAAGGCCATTTATAAAAAAATACCTTGTGTAAGGTATGATTTTGCGACAGAGTGCTCTCAAGGACACGCCAGGCCCGCTGATGACGAGGGGTGAGTCACGTGGTAAGCGGGGATGCGATCAATTGCGAGCGGGAGACGGACATCGGCTCCGACGTCGAGTGGATCTCGATCGCCGAGCTCGTCCTGAGGGGCTCACCCCGATCCGCGGGAGAGGACGCCGATCACGCGCTGGCTCTCGCGGAGCTGGAGCCGGAGGCCGAGTTGCCGCCGATCGTCGTACAGCGGGGCACGAACCGGGTGATCGACGGGATGCACCGGGTGCGCGCCGCGCAGTTGCGCGGAGAGCGGGCGATCCGAGCCCGCTACTTCGACGGCGACGACGCCGGCGCCTTCGTGCTGGCGGTGCGGCTGAACGTGCGGCACGGGCTGCCGCTCTCGCTGGCCGACCGGAAATCGGCCGTGCTGCGCATCCTCCGCGAGCACCCGGGCTGGTCGAACCGGGCGGTGGCCGAGGTCGTGGGGCTCTCGCCCAAGACCGTCGGCGCGCTGCGCGGCCAGTGCGGAGCGCCGGTGGCCGAGGTCAGGATCGGCCGGGACGGCCGGGTGCGCCCGGTCAGCGCGGCCTCCGGGCGCGAGCGCGCCAGGGAGATCCTGCTGCGCGATCCCACCTCCTCGCTGCGCACCGTGAGCGCGGCGGCCGGGGTGTCCCCGGGCACCGTACGGGCCGTCCGGATGCAACTGAACGAGCAGGCCACGGCGCTGATCCCGGAACAGCGGGCCGCGGAGCAGCGAGCCGCGTCGCCCAAGCAGAACCCCGATCCACGACGCGCTCGGGGCGCCACTCCGCGGCCCGCCGGGCCGGACCGGACGGGCGCGATGCTGCGCGCGCTCCGCTCCGACCCGTCGCTGCGGTTCAACGAGTCCGGCCGGCTGCTGCTGAGCGTTCTGGCGGTGGCCGAGATGGACGCGCGGACGCGGGAACGCCTCGTCGGCGACCTGCCGGACCACTGCGTCGAATTCGTCGCGGAACTCGCGGAGGCGAGCGGGCAGGCCTGGCAGGAACTCGCGAAACGCCTGGCAGAGCGACGGTGCGCGGCCGCCGGCTCCAAATGAATTCCCGAACTGGAAATGGGGTGTCAAGAGATGGCAGAAGCGTACGGTTGGTCTGGAAAGAACCTACGGACCCAGCGGATTCTGCACTCGGCTTCCGGGACGGCGTTCCTGGTTCCGCTCGATCATTCACTGGCGGACGGGCCGGTGTCGTCCGCCGCCGATTTCACCGGGCTGGTCACGGCGATGGCCGCGAACGGCGTGGACGGGATCGTCGTCCACAAGGGCCGGGTCCGTTTCCTTCCCACCGAGCTGCTCGGGCGGCTGGCCCTGATCGTGCACCTGAGCGGCAGCACCAGGCACGCGCCGGACGCTGACGCGAAGACCCTGGTGGGCGCCGTGGCCGAGGCCGTGGCGCTGGGCGCGGACGGTGTCAGCGTGCACATCAACCTCGGTTCGAGCAACGAGGCCGAGCAGCTGGCCGACTTCGGCCTGGTCGCCGACCAGTGCGCACGCTGGGGCGTCCCGCTGCTCGCGATGATCTACCCGCGCGGCCCCCGCATCGCGGACCCGGCCGATCCCACGTTGCTGGCGCACGCGGCGAACGTCGCGGCGGACCTCGGCGCCGACATCGTGAAGCTCCCGTTCACCGGCTCGCCCGTCACGATGCGCGAGGTCGTGGAGGCGAGCCCGATCCCGGTGGTGACCGCCGGCGGCGGCGTGGTCGGCGACACCGACGCCTTTCTCACCCTGATCGACCGCGTGATGGAGTCCGGCGTGCTCGGAGTCGCGGTCGGCCGCAACATATTCCGCGCCACCGACCCCGGGAAGCTGGCCCGGTCGGTCGCCCAGCGAGTCCACGCCGGACTCGGCTCCCGCAAGACCCTGACTCCCCTGGACCTGGCCCTGGCCGGCGCGACAGTGGCCTGACAGGCACCACCCGCTCACGACCGACTAACGACCGAAGGTGCGAACATGAAAACAGCGTGGATCGACCTCCGCGGCCTCTCCTCCGAACTCGCCACCGCCGTCATCGAAGAGAGCACACATCTCGGCATCGGCGCCGTCGTGCTGGACGACCCCGAGCTCGCCGCGAAGGTCCCGCCGACCCTGGAGAAGGCCGCCGTCGTCACCGGCGAGACCCCCACGACCCTGATCGACCAGCTCGTCGGCGTGGTCGACATCCTGATCGCCGACCACAGCATCGCCGAGAAGTTCGAGGGCGTCCGGCCCGGCCTGCGCACCGGCGTCCTGGTCAAGGTGCTGGGCGAGGAGACGCTGCAGCTCGCCTGCAAGATAGCGAACGAGGCGGAGCTGACCCTGGTCGAGTTCCGCCAGGACCCGAGCAAGATCCCGCTGGAGATCCTGCTGGCGGCCGCCGACAAGGCCAAGGGCTCGATCGTCACCGTGGTCGAGGACGTCGAGGACGCGATGGTCACCATCGGCGTCCTGGAGCGCGGCTCCGACGCGGTGCTGCTCGCCCCGCGGCGGGTCGGCGACGCCTCCGAGCTGGTGCGCGTGTGCCAGGGCGAGGCCGAGACGCTGGAGCTGGAGCCGCTGGAGATCGTCAAGCTCACGCACCTGGGGCTCGGCGACCGGGTGTGCGTGGACACCTGCTCCCACATGCAGCCCAACGAGGGCATCCTGGTCGGCTCGTACTCGACCGGCCTGATGCTGGTCAGCAGCGAGACCCACCCGCTGCCGTACATGCCGACCCGCCCCTTCCGGGTGAACGCGGCCGCCCTCAGCTCCTACACCCTGACGCCCGGCAACCGCACCCGCTACCTGTCCGAACTGCGCTGCGGCTCGGAGATCCTGGCCGTCAACACCAACGGCGGCGTGCGCCGGGTGATCGTGTGCCGGATCAAGATGGAGACCCGCCCGATGCTGCAGATCGAGGCCCGCACCGCGTCCGGCGACGTCGTGAACATGGTCGGCCAGGACGACTGGCACGTGCGCGCCCTCGGCGCCGGCGGCAGCGTCCACAACTTCACCGAGCTGCGCCCCGGCGACCACATCCTCGGGCACACCATGACCGACCAGCGGCACGTCGGATACGCGATCCGTGAGTTCCTGCACGAGCAGTAAGGCCCGAGCCGGCTCCGCTCCGAAGGAAGAGAGTGCGTGAGATGGCGCTCATTGTGCAAAAGTACGGCGGAACCTCGGTCGCCACGCCCGAGAAGGTCTTCGAGGCGGCACGGCAGATCCTCGCGGCGCGGGCGGACGGGCACGAGGTCGTCGCGGTCGTGTCCGCCATGGGCGGCACCACCGACAGGCTGCTGCAACTGGCCTCCTCGGTGTCCGACCGGCCGGATCCCGCCCAGCTCGACGCCCTGCTCAGCACGGGCGAGGCCGTGTCCGCCGCGCTGCTGTCGATGGCGCTGAACCGCCAGGGCGCACCCAGCAGGTCGTTCAGCGGCGCCCAGGCGGGAATCCGTACGGACGACCGCCACGGCCGGGCGACGATCCAGCAGGTGGATCCGCGGAGGCTCAAGGAGGATCTCCGCAAGGGAGCGATCCCCGTCGTCGCGGGCTTCCAGGGTGAGGCGGGTGCCGGAGGGCCCTGCACCACCCTGGGCCGGGGCGGCTCGGACACCACCGGTGTGGCCCTGGCGGCGGCGCTCGGCGCGGACCACTGCGAGATCGTCACCGATGTCGCGGGGGTCTACACCGCCGACCCCAGGAAGGTCGACGGCGCCCGGCGCCACACCGCCCTGCTCTACGAGGAGATGGCCGAGCTCGCGGTGAGCGGAGCCAAGGTGCTCGCCGCGGACTCCGTGGACTACGCGCGGACCCACGGCGTCGACCTGAAGGTGCGGTCCAACCACACCGCCTGCGGCCCGGAGACCTGGGTCGGATATCGCCGCCGCACCGCCGCGATGGCGGTGTCCGGCGACTCCTGGACACCGGCCGCACTCGGCGAGGTCCCCGCGATCGCGGGGGTGGCCACCAAGACCGGTCTCGTGCGCTGCGTGCTGCGCCAGATCACCGCGGACCACGCGGTGCGGATCCTGCGCGGACTCGCCGAACGCGAGATCGAGGTCGAACTGCGCCGCTACGGCAGTCTCGGGACGGAGGACGCCGGCGACCTCGCGATCACCCTGCCCGCGGAGAGCGTGGAGGAGGCGCGCGCGCTGCTGGCCGAGGCCTACCGGGGAAGCCGCCTGGACGAGGTGCACTGGACCTCCAACCTGGCCCGGCTCTCGGTCGTCGGCCTCGGAATAGGCCAGCTGCCGGGCTCGCCGCTGCGACTGCTCGAAGCACTGCGGTCGGTCGGCGCCGCGCGCACCGATCTGCTCGTCACGTCCAACAGGCTCAGCGTGCTGACCGGGGAGAGCGGCCTGGCCGAGGCGACCCAGAGCGTGCACGACACCTTCGTCCACGAACCCGCGGTGCCCGAGATGCACAGCACCCCCCTGTGGGCCACCGATCGCAGACAGCTGAGTGCCAACGTGCCCGCGCTGGCCGCGGCCGACTGAACCGCACCCCGCGACTGGGCCGGCCGGTCCCCCCCACCGGCCGGCCCAGCACCCCGGCCGAGCAGTGCCCGGACGAGAAGCCACCAAGCGGAGCGACCCCGATGACTATGCCGACATTCGACCCCACATCTGACAGCCAACTGGCCGACCCGTATCCGACGTACACGCAGATGCGCGATCGATGCCCTGTATTCCATGACGAGAATCTGGATGTCTTCGTCGTCACACGGCATGAAGACGTCGTACGCGTGGCCCACGATCCGGAGACGTACTCCTCCGAGAGCGCGGTGAAGGCGACCGCGGGGCCGGAGGCCGACGAGGTCAAGCAGATCCTGGCCGAAGGCTGGTCGCTGACGCCCAATCTCACCGAGAGCGACGGCGAGGAGCACACCCGGCTGCGCGTGGCGGTGAACCGGGTCTTCACGCCGCGGCGGGTGGCCGAGCTCGAACCCTTCATCAGGGCGACCGGCGAGGAGCTGATCGGACGGTTCGCCGCCGCCGGTTCCACCGACATCATCGAGAACTACGCGTGGCCGCTGCCGCTGTCCGTCATGGCGCGGATCCTCGGCGTCCCGGCCGGCGACGTGCCGCTGCTGCGGCAGTGGAGCCACAGCTGGCTGAAGCTGTCCGTCGGCGGCGGCGACGTGGCGGAGCGGGCCGCCTGCGCCCGCGACGTCATCGCCATGCAGAACCACGTGATGGGGATGCTGCTGGACCCGGGGCGGGCCGGCGACGGGCTCATCGCGTCGCTCGCGGCCGACCACGGCGAGAACGGCCTCGACAACGTCGAGCTCATGCGCATCGTGATGAACCTGATCATCGCGGGGCACGTCACGGTCACCCGCTCCATCGGCAACGGCCTGGTGAGCCTGCTGGAGAATCCGGCTCAGCTCGCGGCGTTGCGCGAGGGCGAGGTGACACCCGCGGCGATGGTCGAGGAGATCCTGCGGTTCGAGTCTCCGGTCCAGGGCCTCTTCCGCACCGTCACGGCGGAGACCGAGCTCGCCGGCCGCCGGCTGCGGCCCGGCGACCGCGTGATGGTGCACTTCGGCGCCGCGAACCGGGACGAGCGCGTGCTCGCCGACCCGGACACGTTCGACATCAGGCCGAGGGCCGGCCGCAACATGCTGGCCTTCGGCCGCGGCATCCACACCTGCCTCGGCGCCGGGCTGGCCCGGCTCCAGCTGCAGATCGCCATTCCACTGCTGTTCGACCGCCTGCCCGGACTGCGTCTGGGGCCCGCGAACGCGCGCAGCCGGGAGCGGCTGGTCATCGCGCGTGGATTCGACGAGCTCCACCTGCAATGGGACGTATCGCAAGTAAAGGAGGCAACACTGTGACTACGCAGGAACAAGAAGTCGCGCCGGTGGCGGTCGAGAGGAACGCCGCCATGGTCGGGACGCCGCTACTGATGGTGGGCGTCGCCCTGGCGGCGGCGAACCTGCGTCCCGCCATCACCACCGTCGGCCCGCTGCTCGACGAGGTGCGCCGGTCGCTCGGCGCCTCCCTGCTCTGGGCGAGCGTGCTCACCGCCGTACCCACCCTCTGCTTCGGCATCGCCGCCGCGGCGGCACCGCTGGCGGCCCGCAAGCTCGGCCTGGCCCGGGCGGTCGGCGCCGGTCTGGTCGTGCTCACCGCCGGACTGCTGCTGCGGGTCGTGGGCGGCCCGTGGGTGATGCTGGCCGGCACGTTCGTCGCGGCGTCCGGCATCGCCATCGGCAACGTGCTCATCCCGGTCGTGGTCAAGCAGGCGTTCCCCCAGCGGATCCCGCTGCTGACCACGGTCTACACCGTGGCCCTGATGGTCGGCGGCGGGGTGGGCGCGGCGGCGACCCCCTGGCTGCAGGAACAGATCGGCGGCTGGCGGGTCACCCTGGCCGCGTGGTCGCTGCTGTCCATCGGCGCGCTGCTGGTCTGGATCGCCGGAACGCGCCGCACCGGCCTGCTCGGCGCGAGCCCGGCCGCACCGGCGGAGCGCACGCTGCTGCTGCGCAGCCCGCTCGCGTGGCTGATCACCGGGTTCTTCGGGCTGCAGGCGGCGGGCTCCTACGTCCTGATGGGCTGGGCCGCGAACGTGTTCACGGGCGCGGGCATCAGCAAGCAGGAGTCGGGTCTGCTGCTCGCCCTGCTGGTCGCGGCCGCCCTGCCCGTCACGATGGTGGTCGTGCCGGCCGCGATGCGCAGCCGCAGCCAGTCCTGGTGGATCGCCGGGCTCGTGGGCCTGGAGATCGTCGGCACGATCGGCATGCTCGTCTCGCCGACGTCGGTGCCGTGGCTGTGGTCGCTCCTGTGGGGGGCGGGCATGGGCGTGTTCCCGATCGCGCTCGGCCTGTTCGCGCTGCGCACCCGCACCGCGGCCGAGACCGCCGGGATCTCGGCCATGTCGCAGGGCTTCGGCTACCTGATCGCCATCGGCGGCCCGTTCCTGTTCGGCGTGCTGCACGGCTCCACGGGCGGCTGGGCCGTCCCGATGGTCATGCTCACCGTGGTCTTCGCCGTCGACCTGGTCCTCGGGTTCGTCGTCGGCCGCCCCCGGTACGTGTAGGACCGCGTCGACGGAGGAGTGATCATGACCTACGACGTCATCGTCATCGGCGGCGGATCCGCCGGTTGCGTCCTCGCCAACCGGCTGAGCGCGGATCCGCGGCTGTCCGTCCTGCTCCTGGAGGCCGGACCCGATTTCGCGACCGTCGAGGAACTGCCGGCGGAGGTCGCCGACGCCCACTACGCGCCGTACTCCTACGACTGGGGTTATCGATCGGTCCCGGACGAGTTCGGCAACGAGGTGCCGGTCCCCCGTGGCCGGATCATCGGCGGATCCTCCTCCGTCAACGTCTGCGTGGCGATGCGCGCCCGGCCGTCCGATCACGACGCGTGGGCGGACCTGGCCGGGCCCGAATGGGGCTACCCGGAGATGCTCCCCTTCTACAAGAAGATGGAGCACTACCCGTACGGCGAGGAGAAGTTCCACGGCCTCGGCGGGCCGTACCGCATCACGCTGAGCACGGCGGCGGACCTGGGCCCGCACGTCGCGGCGATGGGAGAGGCGAGCGCACGGCTCGGATATCCGACGGTCGGCGACTTCAACGCGCCGGGCGCGCCGGGCTTCGCGCACACTCCGCTCAGCGCGGCCGACGGCCTGCGGCTGAGCACGGCCGTCGGCTACCTCAACCCGGTCCGCCACCGGCCGAACCTGCGGGTGCGCGGCGACGCGCCGGTCGACCGGGTGCTCTTCCGGGGCACCCGGGCCCGCGGGGTCCGGCTCGCCTCCGGGGAGGAGATCGACGCCAGGCACGTCGTGCTCAGTGCCGGCGCCTACAGCACCCCGCTCATCGCCATGCGTTCCGGCGTCGGAGACCGCGCCGAGCTCGCGGCGCACGGCATCGACGTGCTGGCCGACCTCCCGGGCGTGGGGCGCAACCTCACCGAACACCCCGCCTTCTGGAACATCCACGTCGCGAAGCCGCCGCGGGACGGCGCGCGGCAGATGTTCGGCAGCGTGCTCAGCGTCGCCGCGGGACCGGGCGAGCCGGACTACGACGTGCAGATCCTGCCTTCGGCGGCGGTGCCGACCCGAAGCCTGCCCGCCATGATCGTTCCGCCGGTCGAGAACCACCCGACCGGCTGGGACATGGTCTTCTTCGTCTCCTGCGTCCAGCCCCGTTCGCGGGGCACCGTGCGGCTCGCCTCACGCGACCCGGAGGACGCGCCGATCATCGATCTCGGGCTCTACACGGTCGCCGACGACGCCGAACGGGTCGCCGACGCCGTGCGCATCGCCCGCGGGATCGCGCGCACCCAGCCGCTCGCCGACCTGCTGGTGGACGAGCGGGTGCCGGGTCCGGGCGTGAGCGACGAGGAGCTCGCGGACGCGGTCCGGCGCGCGCCGGCGCACTACAACCACGGAAGTTCCACGATGCGGATGGGTCCGCACCGTGATCCGGACGCCGTCGTCGACACCGACGGCGCCGTCTACGGCGTCGAGGGACTCACCGTCGCGGACGCCTCGGTGTTCCCGGCGATGCCGCGCGTGGCCACCAACGTTCCGACCATCGTGATCGCCGAGCGGATCGCCTCGGTGCTGAAAGAGAGGCTGTCGTGACTACGACGTTCGAAACCGCTCAGATCGTGCGGACGCGCTGGTCCTCGCAGGACGAGGCGGACCGGTTCACGGTGCACAATCCGGCGACCGGCAGGCCGCTGGCCGTCATCCAGGGTGCGGGCGCGGAGCAGGTGGACCAGGCGGTCCGCGCCGCGTACGAGGCGCACTTCGCGTGGAAGGCCCGCACGCCGCGCGAGCGCGGCAAGTGGCTGTGGAAGGTCGCCCAGGCGATCCGCGAGAACGCCGACGAGATCGCCGCGCTGGAGTCCAGCGACAACGGCAAGCCCTTCACCCAGGCGCGGAACTTCGACCTCGAAGGCGCACCCACCATCTTCGAGATGTTCGCCGGCCTCTGCGAGGCGATCCCGAGCCAGGCGCGCGACTCGGGCAGCATGATCGACATCACGCTGCGCGAGCCCTTCGGCGTCATCGGCGCCATCATCCCGTTCAACTGGCCCCCGCTGCACACCGCCGGCAAGCTCGCCCCCGCGCTCGCGGCCGGCAACGCCGTGGTCATCAAGCCGCCGGAGCAGGCGCCGCTGTCGGTGATGCGGGTCGCCGAGATCGCCCAGTCCATCCTCCCGGATGACGTCGTGCACATCGTGCCCGGCACCGGTGCGGTCGGGGCGCGGCTCGCCGGACACAAGCTCGTGGGCAAGGTCTCCTTCACCGGCGCGCCCACCACGGGCCAGGCCGTGATCCGGACCGCCGCGGAGAACCTCACGCCGACTCTGCTGGAGCTCGGCGGCAAGAACGCCCTGGTGATCTTCGAAGACGCGGACCTCGACTCGGCCGTGCCGTGGGCGGTGGAAGGCGGTTACTTCAACCAGGGCGAGGCCTGCACCGCCGCCTCGCGCGTGCTGGTCCACGTCGACCGCTACGAGGAGGTCGTCCGGCGGCTCACGGCCGCCGTGAACCGGCTGAAGGTCGGCGACGGCGCGGACGCCGGCACGCACGTCGGACCGCTCGTGACCCCCGAGCAGCGGCAGCGCGTGCTGGACTACATCGACCTCGGCGTCCGCGAAGGCGCCACGATCGCGGCCCAGGCGGCGCTGCCCGCCGACCCGGAGCTGGCGGACGGCTACTACGTCCCGCCCACGTTGTTCACCGGCGTCACCCCGGACATGCGCATCGCCACGGAGGAGATCTTCGGCCCCGTCGTATGCGTGATCCCGTTCCGGGACGAGGCCGAGGCGGTCCGCATCGCCAACGGCACCGAGTTCGGCCTGGTCGCCGGCGTGTTCACCCGCGAAACCGAGCGCGCCATGCGGTTCAGCCGGGAGCTGCGCGTGGGCATCGTGTTCGTCAACCACTACAACCGCTCGTTCACCGGCACCCCGTTCGGCGGCGTGGGCGCCAGCGGATACGGCCGCGAGCACGCCATCGAGACGCTGCAGGAGTACAGCTACGCTCGCAGTCTGCGACTGCCCTCCGGCCGCGGTGAGATTCCGCGCTGGGCGCCGTCGCTCGAGGTCCTCACCGAAGGCTGAACCGAAATGAGCACGACGATGCGCGCAGCGGTCTGTGTCCGGGCGGGCGGCCCGGAGGTACTCGAGATCCGCGAACTGCCGATGCCTCCGGTCCGCGACGGCTGGAGCCTGGTCCGGGTGGAGGGCGCGGGTCTCAACCGATCCGAGCTGAGGACCCGTCAGGGGCATTCGCCGAACGTGAAGTTCCCGCGGGTGCTCGGGATCGAGTGCGTGGGAACGGTGGCGGACTCGACCGACGCCGCGCTGCCGGTCGGCCAGACCGTCGCGGCTGTGATGGGCGAGATGGGCCGTGAGTTCGACGGCGGATACGCGGAGTACGCGCTGCTGCCGAACTCGCTGCTCATGCCGATCTCCACCACGTTGCCCTGGGACGTGCTGGCCGCGCTGCCGGAGACGTACCTGACCGCGCAGGGCTCGCTGGACGCGCTGGGCGTCGTGCCCGGCGCGCCCGGCCGCCTGCTGATCCGCGGCGGGACCTCGTCGGTCGGCATGGCGGCGGCCTCGATCGCCTCCGCCCACGGTCTCCGCACCGCGGCCACGACCCGGCGTACGGAGAAGATGGACGCCTTGAGAGCGGTCGGCGTCGACCACGTGCTCCTGGACGACGGAGGATCACTGGCGGACGTCGTGCACAGGGTCTGGCCCGAGGGCCCGGACTACGTCCTGGACCTGATCGGAACGGCCACGGTGCCGGACTCACTGAAACTGGTGCGCCGCGGCGGGACGGTGTGCGTGGCCGGCTCGCTCAGCGGCTGGCTGATCCGGGAGTTCGAACCGATCGCGATGATCCCGCCGGGTACCAGACTCACGGCCTTCCACAGCGACAGCCTCAAGGGCGCCGCCGGTGCGCCGGTGTTGCAACGGGTCGTCGGCGAGGTCGAGGCCGGCGTCTACCGGCCCAACATCGACCGGGTCTTCGCCCTCGACGACATCGTCGAGGCGCACCGGCACATGGAGAACGACCAGGCGACCGGGAAGGTCGTCGTGCTGCCCGGGACCAAGTTCTGATTTCGCTGCGGAGAGGAATGGACGGATGGGAACGGAGTTCGCCGAGACAGTGGTGATAGGCGGCGGTCAGCAGGGATGCTCGGTCGCGGGCGCGCTCTCCCGGCTGGGCTACCAGGCGTTGGTGATCGAGCGCGGCGAGATCGGCCAGGCGTGGGCCAACGAGCGCTGGGACAGCCTGCGCGTCAACACGCCGAACAGGACGGTCGCCTTTCCCGACTGGCCGTACGACGGGGACGATCCCGAAGGGTACATGCCGGCCCGGGAGGTGGCCGGACGTCTCCGGAGCTACGTGGCCGCGATGGGCATTCAGGTCCGCGAGCACACCGGTGTCCGGATGGTCGAGTTCCCGATCGACGAGGCGCTCCACGAGGGCGCGCGCTTCCGTGTCCGCCTGGACGACGGCGACGTCGTCGAAGCCCGCAACGTCGTCGCGGCGCTCGGCGGGTACTCCTCGCCACGTGTGCCGGAGGTGGCCGCGGGCGTGGACCTCTCGGTCACCCAGCTGCACGCGCGTTACTACCGCAACCCGGAGTCCCTGCCGAGCGGCGCGGTTCTCATCGTGGGCGCGGGGAACAGCGGCCAGCAGATCGCGGACGACCTCCGCGACGCCGGCCGGGACGTGTACCTCGCGGTCGGAGGGCACAAGACCGCGCCCCGGCGTTACCGTGGCGCGCAGATCCTCGACTGGCTGCAGCTGCTGCTGCCGGAGGGCAACCTCGAGACCGCGTCGGGTGGACGCGGTGACTCCCCCGTGCTGCCCGGGGTGTCTGTGCTCAGCGGGAAGGACGGCGGCCAGGACCTGAGCCTGCCGATCCTGGCGGCGAAGGGCGTCACGCTCGTCGGCTCCGTCCGCGGCGCGCAGGGCGGTGTGCTGGTGCTGGAGGACAACGTCCGCGCCGTGGCGCAGGCGGCCGCCGACAAGGAGAGCGAGCTGCTGAAGGCCATCGACGCGGCGATCGAGCAGCGCGGGCTGGTCGTTCCCGCGGCGGATCCCTCCCCCGAGTACGACCCCTCGCTCATCAAGGACTACGGCGGCACGCTGGACCTGGTCGCCAACGACATCACGACGATCATCTGGGCGACGGGCTTCGTGCCCGACTACGGAATCCTGCCCGCCGAGGCGCTCGACCAGGACGGCCTGCCGGTGCACCGCAGGGGAATGGGCACCCTGCCGGGCCTGTACTACGCGGGCCTGCCCGAGGCCGGGTCGGTGATGCCGCTGCTCATCGCCGCCACACGCAACCAGGCCGAGCGCGTCGCCCGGCACATCCAGATGGACAACACCCTGCGCCACCGCTCGCCCATGGCGATCGGCGGGCTGTGGACCTGACGTATCGGCAGAGCGACGAGGGTGAACGAGGCGGCGATCGACCAGATCGCCGCCTCGTTCGCGTTCCTGCCCAAGCCTCGCGTTCCCGCCCCATGCTCCCGCCGACACCCGGCGCTCCCCGCCCGGAGCCTCGCGTTCCCACCGACGCCCCACGCTCCCTGCCCGAAGCCTCGCGTTCCCACCGACGCCCCACGCTCCCGCTGACGCCTCTCGTCCCCGGCAGGAACCCCCCGGCCTCCCAGCGCTGGTCCGCCGCCGAGCTCTCCGCACGGACCGCGCCGACGCCGACAGGTCTCCCCATCCGGGACCGGGTCCGCGTTCCTCTGCCACCGCGCGGGTGCCACTGTGCCGGCCCCGTTTCCCCACGGCTTCGGCGCACGTTTCCCCGCGCGCCTCCGGCACGAGCTCCCATGCACGCCTCCGGCGCGACGTACGACAAGGCTGGGCGGGACGGGTGACGGCATGACTGTGCCGCCGGAGGCGCGGTGCGCCTCCGGCGGCCGGAGTCCGTGCGGTCACGCCGGGTGGGGGACGACCTCCAGGCCCACGGGGCCGTTGATCATGAACGAGGTCAGGCGGGCGGGCTGCTCTCCGGGGTGGGCGAGGGTGAGATCGGGCAGCTCGTTGAACAGCGTGGTCAGGGCGACCTCCGCTTCCAGGCGGGCGAGGTGCGCGCCGAGGCAGAAGTGGGGTCCGTGGCCGAACGCGAGGTGTTCCTTGCCGTCCCGTGTGGGGTCGAAGCGTTCCGGGCAGTGCGGGTGAAGCTCCGGGTCGCGGCCGGCGGCGGCGAAGCCGATGGTGATCGCGTCGCCCTTGCGGATGACCACGCCCTCACCGAGGTCGATGTCCTCCAGCGCGGAGCGCATGGGCATGTGCATGACCGGCCCCTCGATGCGCAGCGTCTCCTCGATGACGTCCTGCCAGCCGATGGCGCCCTCGTGGATCCGGGTGAGGTACTCGGGATGGGTGAGCAGGGCCTGGACGGCGCTGGTGATGAGGTTGACGGTGGTCTCATGACCCGCGCCGATCATGAGGAAGAGGGTGCCGAGCAGCTCGGCCTCGGACATCGGCTCCGCGCCGGGCTCGGCCGGCAGGAGCAGGTCGCTGGTCAGATCGTCGGCTGGATGCTCCCTCTTGTACCGCAGCAGCTCGCCGAGCCGGTCGTACAGCGCGGTGTGGGCGGCCACCGCCTCTTCCGCGTCGAGCGAGGAGTTCAGCGCCCCGTCGATTCCGCTGCCGATCCCCGCGCGCATGTGTTCGGGGACGCCGAACAGGTCGCAGATGACGGTGATGGTCAGCGGCAGCGCCAGGGCGTGGCGCACGTCGGCGGTGGCCCCGGGGGGCAGGGCGGCCAGCGCCTTGACCAGGCGGTCCGCGGTCGCCTGGACCCGCGGACGCATCCGTTCGACCTGCCGCGGCGAGAACGAGGGCGCGACGCGGCGCCGGGACCTGCGGTGCTCCTCTCCGTAGAAGTTGAAGAAGCTCTCCTGCATGGTGAGCGCGGCGAGCGACCAGCCCTCGGGCACGTCGGCCAGACCGGGCCAGTGCCGGCGGGAGTCGCGCGAGACGCGCGGGTCGTTCGTGAGCGCCTGGATGACGCTGTGCCGGGTGATCGCCCAGGCGCGGACGGGGCCGGGAAGCTCCACCAGCACCGCCGGCCCTTCGGCGCGTAACGCGGCGGCCTCGGCGTGCACCGAAGCGCCGGTGGGATCGAGAACAGGACATCTGGGAGCGGACAAGGACGACATGCGGTACTCCCTCACTGGAGATTGCACGGAGACCTCCACCGGTTCCGCCTGAGGCGTGGAATCAGCTTCTGGCGGTCGTGAGGCCGGGGGACGTGGCGGTCGCAGGTGGTGGTACGGCGGCACGCCGTACGGCCGTGCTGTCGGAGCGTTCCCGCAGGAACGCCGAAGCGGCCAGAGCGATCACGCCGGCGGCTGCCATGTAGACGGCGATCGGCGTCCAGCTGTGGAACCTGTCGAGCAGTGCCGCGGCGATGATCGGGCTGACGGCGCCGCCGAGCAGCCCACCCACGTTGTAGCTGATGGACATGCCGGAATACCGCACGACCGTGGGGAACAGCCGGGCGCAGAACGCCCCCTGCACGCCGTAGCTCGCGGCGAACCCGGCGAACAGCAGCAGGAAACCGAGAGCCATCAGAGGGAAGGACCTGGTGTCCAGCAAGGGGAACCAGGCGAACGGTGCCACCGTCATGGCGACGACGCCGCCGACGAAGACCGCCTTGCGGTTGAAGAGATCACTGAGCCAGCCGAAGAACGGCATGGCGACGATCAGGAAGACGCACGACGCGACGAGCAGCACCAGCATGACGGGCCGGCCCACACCGATGGCCGCGCCGTATTTGAGCGAGAACACCGACCCGAGGTAGAACACCAGGAACATGGGAAGCATCGACAGCGACGCGCCCAGAGTGATCAGACCGTACCGTGACAGAACGTCGATCGCCGGCCGGTTCCTGACGGCGCCCTCGGCCTTCGACCGCTCGAACTCGGGGGTTTCCGCGAGCCGCGTCCGGACGTGGAGGGCGACACCCACGAGCACGGCGCTGAAGATGAACGGCAGTCGCCATCCCCACGACAGCACCTGCCGGTCCGGCAACGCGGTGACGAGGAGGAGCGCGCCGTTGGCCAGCAGCAGTCCCCAGGCGTTGCCGGTGCCGACGACGGCGGTGAGGAAGCCCCGCCTGTTCGGCTGAGCGCTCTCCAGCGCCATCAGGAACCCACCGCTCGACTCTCCGCCGAGGGAGCATCCCTGGATGAACCGGAGGACGCTCAGCAATATCGGGGCGGCGACACCGATGGTGGCGTAGGTGGGCAGCAGGCCGATCAGGACCGTCGCGCCGCCCATCATGACAAGCGTGGTGACCAGCGTCGCCTTGCGGCCGATCCGATCTCCGAAGTGCCCGAACACGAAGGCACCGAGCGGCCGTCCCGCGAAGGCGACCGCGAACGTCGACAGGGACAGCAGGGTGCCGGTGGCGGGGTCGAACGAAGGGAAGAACAGTTTGTTGAAGTAGAGCGTCGAGAAGGTGCCGTAGACGAGGAATTCATAGCATTCGATGCTGTTCCCGATGAGGCTGCTCAACACGGCTCGTCTGCGTTGGCCCCTGCTTATGATGACGGCATTCATTTCGTCTCCGGGGAGTAGTCGGCCCGGGCGGGCGAGCTGTGCGGGGGAACGCGCGCCCGTCGCACAGCCCGCTCACGTCGCCGGGGGGCTAAGGAGTGTCTGACAAATGCTGCCCGTCGCGAGCGGGGATCCAGGTGGATGCATCGCAAGGCGGAGGAGGAGCCGATAACAGCGTTATCGGCGACGACGACAACGCAGCGAGGCGCCGCCTGGGCCACGCGTAGCAGGGCTTGATTTGTCAGACACGACCTAGTTCTGGAAGTCCTCCTCCCACCACTCCTGCGCCGACCGCGAACTCCGCTGTTCCTCCCGCCGCCGCAGCTCGGTGCGCTGGATCTTGCCGGTGACGGTCTTGGGCAGTTCGGCGAACTCGATGCGGCGGATCCGCTTGTACGGCGCGAGCTGGTCGCGGGCGTGGGCGAGGATGAGCTGTGCGGTCTCGGCCTCCGGCCGGTAGCCGGCGGCGAGCGCCACGTACGCCTTGGGCACGGCCAGTCGCAGCGGTTCGGGTGAGGGCACCACGGCGGCGTCGGCGACGGCCGGATGCCGCAGCAGCACGCTCTCCAGCTCGAAGGGGGAGATCCGGTAGTCGGACGCCTTGAAGAGGTCGTCGCCCCGCCCGGTGTAGCGGAAGAGGCCGTCGGCGTCCCGGGTGGCGATGTCGCCGGTGTGGTAGTAGCCGCCGCGCGTGCAGTATGCGGTCGCCTCGGAGTTGCCCAGATATCCGCTCATCAGGCCGAGCGGGCGGCTGGCCAGCGGCAGGCAGATCTCGCCCTCCCCGGGGCCGTCCGGGATGGGAGCGCCGGTGTTCGGGTCCAGCAGCGCCACCTCGTAGCCCGGCAGTGCCCAGCCCAGCGCCCCGTCGACGCTCTCCATGCCCGGCGGAGTCCCGATCTGGGCGGTGGTCTCGGTCTGCCCGTAGCCGTCCCGTACCGTCACCCCCCACGCCTCGCGGACGCGGCGCACGATTTCCCCGTTCAGCGGTTCCCCGGCGGCCACCGCCTCGCGCAGCGAGATCGGCCACTGCGTGAGGTCCTCCTGGAGCAGGCTTCGCCAGACGGTGGGCGGCGCGCAGAAGGTGGTCACGGCGTAGCGCGACATCATTTCGAGCAGCGGACGCGCGGCGAACCTCGGCTGGTTGACGACCATGACCGTCGCCTGCGCGTTCCAGGGGGCGAACAGGTTGCTCCAGGCGTGCTTTCCCCACCCGGGCGAGGAGATGTTGAGGTGCACGTCGCCCGGCCGGATGCCGATCCAGTACATGGTCGACAGGTGGCCGATCGGATAGCTCACGCTCGTGTGCCCGACCAGCTTGGGACGGTTGGTCGAACCCGAGGTGAAGTAGATGAGCGAGGGCTCCTCGGGCCGGGTCCGCACCGCCTCCCGGAGCGGCTCGGCGGCATAGGCCCCCTGGTAGTCCAGCCAGCCCGGCACCTGGCCGCCGACGGCGATGCACGTGCGTCCGCCGCTCAGACGTGCCAGCTTGGGGGTGAGACCGGCCTCGGCGACGACGTGCCCCACGCCACCGCGTTCCAGCCGGTCGGCCAGGTCGTCGGGCGTGAGCTGGACGGACGCGGGGATCACGGCGCAGCCCAGACGGAACGCGGCCAGCAGGCACTCCCACAGTTCCACCCGGTTGGGGAGCATCAGCAGCATGCGGTCACCCCGCCGTACGCCGGCCGCCCGCAGCCACCGGGCGGCCCGCTGGGAGCGCTCGGCCAGCTCGGCGAAACTCAGCGCGGTGTCGGCGACGACCTCTCCCCGCTGGTCGAGGTCGACCACGCGCAGCGCGACGGCGTCGTTCCCCTGGGCGATCACATCGAACCAGTCCGCGACCCAGCTGAAATCCTGTCCCACCTCGGGCCTGGGGAAGGCCCGGGCGCGCGGCAGGTCCCCGTAGGAGGACAGCAGGTGGTCGCGGGCGCGTTGGAACTCGACGGTCGCTGGATTCATGGTGACTACCTCCCGGTGAAGCGTGCGCGGCCAGGGCCCTCGGTGATGAACCCCTGCATGCCGCTCGTACGGTCCTGGGTGCCGAACAGTCCGGCGAACACCGACCGTTCGATGGCGAGCCCGGCGGCCAGATCGGTCGCCAGGCCCGCGTCTATGGCGGTCTTCGCCGCGTGGAGGGCCAGCGCCGGGCCCGTCTCGAAGCGCCGCGCCCAGCGCAGTGCGCTGTCCAGTACCTGGTCGGTCGGCACGACCTGGTCCGCCAGGCCGATCTCCAGCGCCTCCTTCGCGCCCACCTGGCGCCCGCTGAAGATCAGCTCCTTGGCCCTCGCCGGACCGATCAGCCGGGGCAGCCGCTGGGTGCCGCCCGCTCCGGGGATGACGCCGAGCAGGACTTCGGGGAGCCCGAGCCGCGCCTCGCTGCCGCAGATGCGCGCGTCGGCGGTCAGGGCCAGCTCGCAGCCGCCGCCGAGAGCGGGCCCGTTGATCGCGGCCACCACCGGCTTGGGGATGGCGGCGACCGCGTCGAAGGCCGCCTGGAGCACCGCCGCGTGGCCGACCATCTCGGCGTGCGTCATCGCGGCCATCTCCTTGATGTCGGCCCCCGCCGAGAAGACCGTGGGCCCGCCGTACACGACCACTGCGCGGACCCGCTCGTCGGTCGCGGCCCGCTCGGCGGCGAGGCGCAACGCCGCCTGTGCCGCACGGTCGAGCACGTTGAGCGGCGGCCGGTCGAGACGGATGACGCCCACCGCGCCGTCAACGTCCAGCCACACGGCGGGGTGCTCGACCTCGGGAGTGAACGTCATGACCACAGCAGGCCTCCGTTCACTTCCAGCACATGGCCGTTGACGTAGCAGGACTCGGGTCCGGCCAGGAAGACCGCCGCGTCGGCGGCTTCGTCGGCGTGGCCGGGCCGGCCGAGCGCCAGCCTGGTCTTGTAGCGCGACCAGATCCGGTCGTTGCCGGTGAGCTGCTGGCCCATCCCCTCGTCGAGGATTCCCGGGGCCAGGGAGTTGACGAGGATGCCGCGTGGGGCGAGCTCGATCGCGCTGACCCTGGTGAACATCTCCACCGCGGCTTTGGTGGCGCAGTATCCGGCGGCGCCGATCGCGACCCGGGTCGCCATGCTGGACGAGACGTTGACGATCCGGCCGGCGCCGCTGCGCTCCAGGTGGGGGACGGCGGCCCTGGTGCAGAGGAAGACCCCGGTCAGGTTGGTCGTCACCATGTCCTGCCAGTCGGCCACCGGCAGCCGGTCCACCCGCCCGTCCCGGCTCACGCCGGCGTTGGCCACCAGGATGTCGATGCCTCCGAAGCGTTCGACGGTCTCGTCCATCAGCGCGGCGACCGACTCGTCACTGGTGACGTCCACGGGGACGTAGGCGCAGCGGCCGGGTGCGAGATCGAGGACCTCCTTGATGTCATAGGGGTTGCGGGCGGCGCAGACCACCCGCGCCCCCTCCTGCAGGTAGCGTTCCGCGATCGCCCGGCCGAGGCCCCGGGAGCCCCCGGTTATCACGGCGGTCTTTCCGCTGAGTCTCATCGTGACCCTCCTCTCACGGGGGTGGGGAGCATGGCGTTGCAGCCGGCCGTGCCGATCACATCGAAGGTCGAGCCGCAGCCGCGGCAGTCGTAGGGGACCTTGCACACCGCTCCGCCGAAGCGGCCGGCCTGCTCGACGTCCTCGCTGTCGCAGTAGGGGCACCTGGGAGCGGTGCCCGCCACGCGATAGCCGCCCCTGCGCAGCGCGTCCCGGCCGGCGGCGGTCACCGCCGCGGGCTGCCACGCGCCGCGCTCCCACACGACCTCGATCCCGTGCCCCGGTGCCGCCTCGGCGAGCGCGGCCCGCACCCGCCGGGCGATCTCACCGACGGCGGGACAGCTGAGCCGGGTGGGGGTCAGGTGGACGCGGATCCGGCCGTCGGTCAGCGACACCGAGCGCAGCACTCCGAGGTCGCGCAGACCCACGTCGATCTCCGGATCGCTCACGCCGGCGACCACGTCGGCGAGCTGGTCGGCGTTCAACTGAACACCCCCGGGGCGTAGTGGTCACGGATTGCGCGACCACGGGAAAGGGAGTCGGCCAGTGCGCTCCCGCCCACGCCCCAGGTCCGCGTCCGCGGGCCGTCCGGCAGGCGCGATCCGGGTCCGCCGTTGTCGCCGACCAGCGCGGCGAGACGCTCGTGCAGTGTCACGGCCAGAGCCGGACCGGCGGGCGGCGCGGCCGCCGGAACTCCCTGTCCCTGCGACTGCGGCCGGGCACCGAACATGTCGCCGGCGCACTCGGTCACTTCGGCGTAGGCACGCGCGAACTCCGTCCGGGTCTCGGGCCAGGCGGCCAGCGCCCGCGCCCACCGCCGCCAGTGGTCCAGGTGGACCAGTTGCTCATCGCGGATGGCGCTGATCGCGGGCAGCCACTCCGCGCCGGGCTCGGCCTCCGCGGTCCGCTCGGCGAGTACGGCGACGGCCGCGGCGATAACGAGGCCGCCGGCCACCAGGGACGGCCAGTCGGTGAGCCGCTCGACGACGCGCGACACCTGCCACTGCGCCTGCGCCCGGTCGAAGAACCGGGCATCCACAGCAGGCTGGTCGAAGCCGCACAGCACCAGGATCGTCCCGGCGTGCGCCAGCGCCTCCTGCCCGATGGAGCCGACCGCCAGCGCCTCCTCCAGGTCGATGTAGTCGACGATGCGTTCGCCCAGCCGGTTGCCCAGGACGAACAGGTCGTCGGCGAGCGCCAGCCACAGGTCGGTGAGCCCGGGCTCGCGTGCGTCGTCGCGGCGCTCGGTCAGACCGCTGTCGCGGCGTTCCGGCGGGGCGGCGACGGCAGGCGGGGCGGCGGAGCGGTCGCGGCGGCGTGCGGTGGGGAAGCCGGGCTGGCGGTACGGCATCCGGGTCTTGGCGGCGAGCAGATCGCGGTCGCCGGCGCTGGAGACGATCATGTCGGTGCGGCGGACCACCCAGAGTTTGACGAGGTCGTCGCGGCGTCCGTAGGTCTCCTTGGCCAGGTGCCAGGCGGCGTCCGGGCGCGGCGAGACGATGGAACCGACATGGTTGAGAGCCGTGCCGTGGCCGCTCTGCGCGAACACCTCGTAGACGTCGGAGTCGGTCGGGATGTGCGGCATTCACGCCACCCCCTGCAGCGCGCGCCGGTACGGCGCGTTGCGGTCCAGGGCGTTGCGCACCCAGTCCAGCCGCCGCTGCGACGACGGCCCGCCGTTCGCGATGACCTTCTTCACCTGGGCCCAGTCGGGCATCTCGAACTCCCACTCGCCCGAGGGCGCCTGACGGACCAACGATGGGTCCACGTGCAGACCGAGCTTCCGGACCACCGGGATGATCTTGTTGAGCCAGGCCTGGCGTACCTCGTCGTTGCCGTCCGGCTTGAGGCCGACCTGCCACATCCGGTTGGTGTGCAGGGTGTCGGTGTCGGGCGGCCCGAGGTAGGCCAGGATTCGCGGCAGCCACAGCTCGAACCCCTCCTGCACCCGGCGGCGCTGCTCGGCGTCACCGTGCGTCAGGATCTCGTGGGTCAGGTCCAGGGCGTGCTGGTAGTGGAAGGACTCCTCGCGCTCGACCTTGCGCAGCGCCCGGGCGTACGGCAGGTACACGCCCTTCGCCAGGGACTGGAACTGCGTGATCGCGGCCGAGTTCGTCAGGAGCAGCCCGGGGCCGACCTCCTCCCAGGTCGCGAAGGAGTAATGGAAGATGTTGTGGATCCGCGTACGGCCCTCCAGGTAGTCGAGGAGGATCTGCTCGCGCGGCATGCCCAGGTCCTCGGCGACGCGCGCGACCACGTGCCCGTGACCGACCTCGTCCTGGATCTTGGCCATGAGCATCTGCCGCCTGGTGTGGCTGGGGGCGCGGTCCAGCCACTCGACGTACTGCAGCACGCCCACCAGCTCGTTGAGCGCCTGTACGGCGGCGAACCGCCTGGCGCCCTCCCGCACCTCGTCAGGCATCGGATCCCACAGCTCGTAGCAGCGGTGCCCCGCCGCGGTCGCCATCGGCATATCTCTCTCCTTTTCGCAGCGCTTGCCCGGTTTCCGGCGGAGGTCCGGCGGGCTCAGTACCAGCGGACGACGACGGCTCCAGCGGTCATGCCGCCGCCCACACCGGCCAGCACCAGGAGCTCGCCGCGCCTGAAGGGACGGCGTTCGTGCTCCGTGCGGAGGGTGAGCGGGATGGAGGCCGCGGCGGTGTTGCCGAACCGCGGAGCGGTGAGCGGTACCCGGGAGGGGTCGACGCCCAGCTCGCGGTAGCACTCCTCGACCATGCGGGTGTTGGCCTGGTGCAGGATGAGGCGGTCCACGTCCTCCAGCCGCAGCCCGGCCGAGTCGAGCGCCTCGCCGATCACCTTGGGAAGGGTGCGCATCGCGTACTCGCGTACGGGACGGCCCTTCATCCGGAACAGGTGCTCCCCCGCCTCCCGGGCCTGAGCGTCCAGCGGCCGGCGGGTGCCGCCGGCCGTCACCTCGACCAGATCGCGGTACTCGCCGTGGGTGACCAGGCGCCAGTCCAGGACGCCGTACCCCTCGGGCACGGAACCGAGCAGCACCGCCCCGGCCCCGTCGCCGAACAGGCTGACGGTGCGCCGGTCGGCGGGGTCCATCAGCGAGGAGTAGACGTCCGCGCCGACCACCAGGGCGTACTCGCCGCCCTGCCCGGACAGCCGCGCCGACATCATCGAGTCGGCGACCGCCAGTGCGTAGAGGAAGCCGGAGCACACCGCGTTGACGTCGAACGCCGGGAAACCGGACAGCCCGAGCTTGTCCTGCAGGATCGCTCCGGTGGAGGGCTGCGGCTGGTCGGGCGTCGAGGTGCCCACGATGATCAGCCCGAGCCGATCCGCCGCCCCGGGCCGTACGGCCAGCGCCTCACGGGCGGCGTTCAACGCGAGGTCGGAGGTGGCGGTGCCCGGCTCGCGGTACCTGCGTTCCAGAATGCCGGTCCGCTCGACGATCCAGTTCTCGTCCACGCCGGCCCACTCGGCGACCTGCGCGTTGGCGACGACCACCGGCGGAACATGACCGCCCAGGCCGAGGAGCCCCAGAGCCATCAGACGTCCCCTTCCGGTATCCGCTCCTCCGGCACCTGCACGACGGCGCAGGCCCAGGTCCAGGCCGCCCCGCCGCTGATCACCAGCGCGAAGTCGCCCGGCTCGAGCGGCATCTGGTCCCGCAGGTCGGCCAGGTTCGCGAGGAAGTCCCCGCAGCCCATGTGGCCGGTGACCGCGCCGAACCACAGCGCCTCGGCCTTCAGCACCTCGTCCAGCACCGGCATGTAGATGCCGTCCAGCAGGCCCGTTCCGAGCCGCGGCAGCGCGATGTACTTGATCCGGGGATCGTCGAGCCGCAGCCCCGCGTCGTGCACGCTGTCCACGATCACCTTGCGGATCGACCGGCTGGCGATCTCGCTGAACCTCTCCTTGCCGTGCACCGCCATATAGGACTTCTTCGGACGGCGCAGGTCGATGTACTCGTTGTGCCACAAGGGCGTGGGGCTGAAGTCGTCGCCGTGCCGGAGCATCAGCTCGAGTTCGGCGGCGGTCTCGGTGGCCATGGACACGAGCGCGTAGTCGTCGGGTCCCGCGTCGCCGTGATGCAGCAGCACCGCGGACCCCGCGTCACCGAAGCCCAAGCCGTAGTCGCAGGCCCAGCGGTCGAAACCGGGCGGCAGGAATCGGTCTCCGGTGGTGATGAGCGCGGCGCCGAGCCCGGGGTCGGCGGCCAGGTGCATCGCGGCCACCTGGAGGGCCATCGCGCCGCCGTTGCAGCCCTGCTGGACGGCGTACGACAGGGCGTCGGGAGTGCCCAGCTCGTTCGCCACATAGTGCGGTGGCGACCACATGTCGTGTCCCTGGTGGTAGATCCAGGTGTGCAGCACGAGGCCCACCTTGGACGGGCTCCAGCCCGCCCGGCTGATCGCGTCGCGGGCGGCGGCCACCGCCATCTCGGGGCCGGACCACTGGGCCGAGACCGGCAGCTGGGTGAGTCCGAGCCGCTCGACGTCCGAGGCGGCCAGCTTGCCCGCCGTGACGGCGTCCTCGACGGTCTCGTGGCCCGGCGGGAGCCACGAGGTGGCGGTCTTGATCCGCAGATTGTTTCCGAATTTCATCAGGTTCCTTCGAAAGCTCGGGATCCGTGGGGTGATCGGGGGTTTTCGGGCAGGCGGACGCCGGGGGCTGGCCGGCGGTTCGTCTGGCCGGGGGATGTGGGCGCGCCGTGCCTGACGGAGCGCGGTGTGCGCGGTCGTTCACCACTTGGGAGCTGACACTGGTGCCCTGAGTCACCGGTGGTTTCTCGCTCACTATCGCATACCTTCGCGTAGGTATGTAACTTTGCGAACGGCGTCACCCGGGACCGACAGGCGGCCTACGCTGGCCTGACAGGCACCACTGGCCTCGGAAGTGTGTAACTGGGGGACATCCTCACTTGCACAACGGGGAGCCATGCCGTCCCAGCCGCGAAAATACCTGTCGGATGGTATTTTTTGCGTCGTGGCGGTTAACAGGGCACGGGCACCGGTGCGGTACGCCGTGCTCCCGGACGATCGCGTCAGGCCCTGGAGCTCCCGGGGTCGGTCAGCCACTCGGCGAGCACGGCGGCCTGGCTGTGTTCGACGTCGCGGGTGGCGGTCAGCAGCGTCAGCCTGTCGTGGCCGGCGATGTCCCGCAGATGGTCCACGGCCTGCCGCCGTGCGGGCTCGCGCAGCTCGGCGAGGTAGCGCCGGCGGAACTCCGCGAAGCGGCCGGGCTCGTGTCCGTACCAGCGGCGCAGTTCGGTGGAGGGGGCGACGTCACGCAGCCACTCGTCGAGATGCGCGTCCGCCTTGCGCATCCCCCGAGGCCAGACGCGGTCGACGAGCACCCTTCTGCCGTCCTCGGGTGAGGACTCCTCGTAGATCCTGCGGTAGGTGATGTCCTTGCTCATGGCAGTGCTCCCCGGCCGGCCGGCACCCATATGAGTCAGTTGACGTCGCGACGGGATCGTCTTGCAACCAGGCCGCGGACCCGCACTGTTCACGAAGACATGACGTCCGGTGGCACAGGTCCCTCACAAGAGGACGAGGACACGCCCGGAGGGTGACGCGCCACCCGGCGAGTAGCGTGGTCCACATGCGGATCGAGGACTACGCCCTCATCGGGGACACGCAGTCGGCCGCTCTCGTCGGTCGCGACGGATCGATCGACTGGCTCTGCCTTCCCCGGTTCGACTCCCCCGCATGCTTCGCCAAGCTCCTCGGTGACGAGTCCAACGGGTTCTGGCGGCTGGCCCCCGCCGGGCACGAGATGGCGACGCGGCGCGCGTACGCCGGCGACACGCTGATCCTCGAGACCGTGTGGGAGACCTCCACGGGGACCGTCAAGGTCATCGACTTCATGCCTCCCCGGCACGCCAACCCCGCCCTGGTGCGGATCGTGGAGGGCCTGTCCGGGACGGTGCGCATGACCACGGAGATCAGCATCCGGTTCGACTACGGCAGCATCGTCCCCTGGGCCCGCCGCCTGGGCGGCCGCCTCCACGCCATCGGCGGGCCCGACTCCGTCTGGATCGACACTCCCGTCCACCTGAAGGGCAGCGGCGGCCGGCACACCGGCGTCTTCACGATCGCCGCCGGGCAACGCCGGTCGTTCGTGTTCACGTGGCACCCCTCGCACCAGCCGGAACCCGGCATCATCGACCCCGGCGAGCAGTTCGTCGAGACCAGCCGGTTCTGGAAGGAGTGGGCCTCCCGCTGCTGGCTCCCGGGCCGCTGCCGCGCCACCGTGATCCGCTCCCTCATCACGCTCAAGGCGCTCACCTACAGTCCGACCGGCGGCGTCGTGGCGGCTCCCACCACGTCACTGCCCGAGCATCTCGGCGGGGTACGCAACTGGGACTACCGATTCTGCTGGCTGCGCGACGCCGCGATGACACTCGACGCCCTGACCGAGTCCGGATACGTCACCGAGGCCGGCGCCTGGCTCGACTGGCTGCTCCGCGCCATCGCCGGCCGTCCGGAGGACCTCCAGATCATGTACGGCGTGGCGGGCGAACGGCGCCTGCCGGAGCAGACGCTCGACTGGCTTCCCGGGTTCGAGGGCTCCCGGCCGGTGCGGATCGGCAACGGCGCGGCCGGCCAGCTTCAGCTCGACGTCTACGGCGAGGTCCTCAACTGCTTCTACCGGGCCCGCAAGCTGGGGATGCCGCCGCACGACTACGCCTGGACCATCGTCTGCCGGTTGATGGACTTCCTGGAGCGCTGCTGGACCCAGCCCGACGAGGGCCTGTGGGAGGTCCGCGGCCCGCGACGGCACTTCGTCCATTCCAAGGTCATGGCGTGGGTGGCGGCCGACCGGCAGGTCCGGGCGATCGAGGAGCTCGGCCACACCGGTCCCCTCAGGCGCTGGCGGGCCATGCGGGACCGGATCCACGCCGAGGTCTGCGACAGGGGCTTCGATCCCGGACGCGGCACGTTCACCCAGTCGTACGGCTCTCGCGAACTCGACGCGGCGCTGCTCCTCATCCCGATCGTCGGCTTCCTGCCCGCTGAGGACCCCCGGGTCGTCGGCACGATCGACGCGATCGAACGCGAGCTGATGACCGACTGCTTCGTGCTGCGTTATCCGGTCTCCGAGGGCAACGAGATCGACGGCCTGCCCGGAGCCGAGGGCGCCTTCCTCGCCTGCAGCTTCTGGCTGGCCGAAGCGCTCGACCTCGTCGGCCGCAAGGACGAGGCCGTGGACCTGTTCGAGCGGTTGCTGGCCCTCACCAACGACGTGGGCCTGCTCCCCGAGGAGTACGACCCCGTCCAGGGGCGCCATCTGGGCAACTTCCCTCAGGCGTTCACCCACCTCCACCTGATCCACACGGCCCTCGCGCTCTGCTGACACCGCCCGACGGCAGGATGACCTGGGGCTGAACATGACGAGGGCGGGCTCGGCGTTTGTGCCGAGCCCGCCCGTTTCAGGTCCACCCTCACCTGTCAGGGCTTGGAGGCGGGACCTGTGTAATGCCTTAGCGCTGCAGGGTCAGGACGCCCGGGCGGTAGGGCAGGAGACCGTAGTCGACGCCGTTGGAGCTGGGGCTGCGGCCCTGGTAGAGCAGCTGCAGGTTGCAGGGGTCGACCGTCTTGGTCTGGTCGGGGTTGTTGCGGACCAGGTCACCGTGGCTGATGTCGTTGGTCCAGGTGGCACCGCTGTTGGCCTTGCCGGCGAACGGGTTGCTCTCGCTGGCGGCGTTCGGCGTCCACGACCCGCTCAGGCTGTCGGCCGTGAACGAGCGGAAGTAGCGACCCTGCGAGCCGATCGCCTCGACGAGCATGAGGTACTTGTTCTGGTTCTGCAGCTTGTAGACCTCGACCGCCTCGAACAGGTTGTTGGTCGAGTCGCTCATGATCTGGGTGTAGTTGGAGCCGAAGCTGCTCGGGAAGTTCCCGATCGGCATGCTCTGCCGGTAGATCTTGCCGTTGTCCCCGGCGAAGAACAGGTACATGTTCTGGCCGTCACCGATCAGCGTCTGGTCGATCGGGCCGGTGCCCCCACCGCCGATGTTCGCGGTGGACAGGGTCTGCGTCGCACCCCAGCCGTTGGGGTTGGTCGGGTCGCTGGAGGTGCGGTAGGAGAACGCGGTCCCGCCCCACTGGTAGGTGAGCACCCAGATGTTCTTGGGGGCGAAGTAGAACAGCGTGGGCGCGACCGTGGAGGAGTTCATCTTGGTCTGGGTGGCCGAGGCCATGTCCGACCAGTTCGTGAACGGGCTGAAGGCCATCGAACCCCAGGTCGACCCGGTGTCGTGCGTGGTGGCGTACACGATGTGCTTGCCGTTGTAGGTGACGTTGGTGAAGTCCTTGAGCGACACCCAGCCGGACTTCGGCTGCGCCAGCGCGCCCGTCGAGGTCCAGCGGTACGACGACGGAAGCGGGCACGTGCCGGTCGGCGTCACAGACGGCGACGCGGACGGCGACGCGGACGGCGACTGGGACGGGCCGCCAGAGGTGGTCCACTTCTGGTTGGTCCCGCCGTGGCAGGTCCACAGGTAGACGGCGGACCCGTTGGCCGTGCCGTAGTTGCTCACGTCGAGGCACAGGCCCGACTGCACGCCCGTGATCGTCCCGTCGGAGTTGAGGCGCCACTTCTGGTTGGCCTGGCCGTTGCAGGACCAGATGACCACCTTGGTGCCGTTCGCGGTGCCCTGACCGTAGGCGTCCACGCACCGCGTGCCGTTGAACGTCCGCAGGTCCCCCGACGAGGTGAACTCGAACGCCTGGTTGGCCTGGCCGTTGCAGTCGTAGATCTGCAGACCGGTTCCCTGTGCGTCGGTGTTGCCCACCACATCGAGGCACCGGCCCGACCCGACGCCCACCAGCGGCGCCGCCGCCGCCGACGCGGGCGCCGCCGACACAAGCGCCGCGGCCAGCACCGTCACCAGCGCGGCGGACACACGCGCCGCCACGGTGACATGGGAACGCCACCGGCCGACGGCCGAACGGATGGGGGGTGAATGCATCGTCTACTCCTGAGGGTGGGTCGAGGCGGAGGCCTGGGTCGTACGAAGTGCTGTTAGCGCTAACATTTTCTGTGGCACGAGAGGTCGCGTCCACGGGCGTCGATGTCGGTGGTGGTAATGGCGGAGCAAACTAGGGGACACCGGGTGGCGTCAAGAGGCCGATCGAGAGGTCCGGTGACGCTTCGGCCTTCAGGGACGCGTTCATCTGGCGTTACCGGCCCGACCCGCACAGCATGCGCGACAGCCTCGTGATGAAACTTTCACATGTGCGCCACGCCGGCGCCGACCTCGCCAGGTCCTGTTGAAGGCCGCCTCCGGGGAGGGCAGAAGGTGAGCTCCAGGACCACGGGCGACGGGGTAGGCGACTGATCAATCGTAGAGGTCGCCGAGTGTGATCAGGCGTACGTCCCCCCCTGATCGGGCGCCGAGCTCCGCGGTGAAGCCCGCGCCCGAGTAGCACGTGAGCACCGTGTCACGGGTGTCGTACCCCTTGGCGGTGAGCAGGTCGCGCGCACGGCGGAGCCGGGCCACGTGCTCGGCTCCCATGACCCTGTCCCACTTGACCTCACCCAGCGAGAGGACCCGCCGTGGGCGTCCGTGATCCGCGGGTGCCAGGACGGCGACATCGATCTCGATCTGTGTGCGGTTGGCCGGATCCGGTACGACTCCGCTCCCCACCTCACCGGCCGCGGCATCGGCATGCAGGGCGTACTCGCGGCAGAGCACCTCGACGTGGGGGCCGACGACCTGCGACAGGAAACGTGCCCTGCTGCCCCGCCACACCGTCGCCGCGTCCCCACGCTCCAGCCGTGCCCACTCCCTGACCATGATCGCCTGGTAGAACGTGATGAGCGGTTCGGCCACCCGGTAGTAACTCCGGTTCGGACGGAAGAGATCGCGTTCCTTGACCAGGAGATGACTGTCCTCCAGGACGCGGAGCGGATGCGCGATCTCGTTGGACTTGCGCCCCACGTAGCCGGCGATCCCCCCTGACGTCGTGTTGCCGTCGGCTACGGCGGCGAGGACGGAGTGGTAGAGCGACGGGTCGCGGATCTCCGTCTCCTCCGCCAGGAGGTAGCGGGCCTCCCTGAACAACGGGACCTCGGCGTTCAGTACCGATCTGATCACCCAGTCGTCGAAATCCGCGGGTCCGGCCGGGACGTCGCCACGGACGAACTCCCTTCGGTAGGCCGGTGTCCCGCCCACCACCGCGTGGACCTGGACCGCCAGACGCGGGTCGCCGATGCCCCAGAAGCGGGCCGCCTGACGGTAGTCGAAGGGCCTGACGACCACTTCCAGTCCCGCGCGCCCGCGAAGCGGAGCCGTACCGGACAACAACCCGCCCATGACCGACATCGCCGAACCGCAGAGCAGTACCCGGGCCATGCTGCCGGCTCCCGAGCCGCCTGGGCCCAGCTCCCGCTGGATGATCGAGGGAAGCTCTGGAGACGCCTTGACGAGGTACGGAAACTCGTCCAGCACGACAGGCACCGGCCGATCTCGTACCGCGCCGAAGAGGTAGGGAATGGCGTCGATCCAGTCGCGGAAGGCCGGAACAGGAGCGCCGGTGAACCTGATCAGTTCATCGGCGAAGAGGCGCAGCGCCACCGCCTCGGTCACCTCGAGCGCGGGAAAGTAGATGCCGCCCATGCTGCTCGCCAAGGCCTGCAGGAGATAGCTCTTCCCTTGGCGGCGGCGGCCGCTCACCACGCCGAGCCGAGCTCCCGGGCTCGCTTCCGAAGCGAACGAGACCAGGCCCGCCCACTCTCGCTCACGGTCGAACACATGCTGGGGCTTACGCACAGGTCGAAGTGTACTTGAGCGAACTACGGTTGACTCAACCGTACTTCACCGGATCAGGCGTGCTTCACCAAATGACGAAGGCCCCGGGACTCCGTGAGGAGCCCGGGGCCGGATGCCGTCGGATGGCGCGGGCCTCACCTCGGTGGGCCCGGCATCGGCGGTGCGAAGCGCTGCTTAGAGCGGGCGGACCTGCTCGGCCTGCGGGCCCTTGGCGCCCTGGCCGGCGGTGTACTCGACCCGCTGGTTCTCCTCGAGCGAGCGGTAGCCGCGGCTGTCGATGGCCGAGTAGTGGACGAAGACGTCCGGAGTGCCGTCGTCGGGGGCGATGAAGCCGAAGCCCTTCTCGGCGTTGAACCACTTGACGGTTCCCTGGGCCATACTGCTTTCTCCTTCATGAGACGATCTCGAGGGCCACGGGTGTGGTCCCTCGGGCTGCTGCGACCGACCGCCTCGGGAAAGCCTCGGCTCCGTACGGCAACGCCCGCTGTCACTACTCAGCAAGCGTTTCAACGCATACTGGTACTTCGACACAACCTCTGTCTCGACATTACACGCCGCGACGCGGTTCTCGCGCCCCCCTTTTGCAAAACCCCGTACGCGCCCCGCGGGCCGCGCCCCTCCAGCGGCCGAAGGCACAGGCCCGTAGGTGAGGGAGCCTCTCGATCTGTGATGACGGACACACGCGTCACAGACGGGCAGACCGTCCTGTCCTTGCTCAGCGAACGGAATCTCGTGGCGACCAGGGGGGCTCGCAATGGAAGTACCCGACTTGAGCGGGAAGCTGGCGGTGGTGACCGGGGGCAGCGACGGTCTCGGTCTCGGCCTGGCCACACGCCTGGCCCAGGCCGGAGCCGAGGTGGTGCTGCCGGTCCGCAACGTCGCCAAGGGCGCCGCCGCGCTCCAGAGGATCCACGCGGCCGCGCCGGAGGCCGTGATCTCCACTCGTGAGCTCGACCTGGCCTCGCTGGAGTCGGTCGCGAAGCTCGCCGACGCCCTTCGGCACGAGGCCCGCCCGATCGACATCCTGATCAACAACGCGGGTGTGATGGCTCCCGCCTCCCGGCACACCACCGCGGACGGCCTGGAGCTGCAGTTCGGCACCAACCACATCGGCCACCTGGCGCTGGTGGCACGGCTCCTGCCGCTGCTGCGCCTGCGCGGAGCGCGGGTCACCACCATGACCAGCAGCGCCGCCCGCTCGGCGAAGATCGACTGGGCCGACCTGCAGAGCGAGCGGAAGTACTCGCCGGTCCGCTCGTACGGTCAGTCGAAGCTGGCCAACCTTCTCTTCGGGCTCGAACTGGACCGGCGCAGCAGGGCCGGCGGGTGGGGCGTCGTGAGCAACGTCGCCCATCCCGGCACGACCCTGACCAACCTCTACGCGTCCGGGCCGAACCTCGGCCGCGCCCGCTCCGCGCCGTACGAGCGGATCATGACCCGGCTCCTGCGGTTGGGTCTGTTCGTGCAGCCGGTCGGCGCCGGGCTGCTGCCCGCCCTGTACGCGGCCACCAGTCCGGACGCCCAGGGCGGTCGGCTGTACGGCCCCGACGGCATCGGCCAGTTCACGGGCGGCCCCACGGAGCTGCCCCTCTACCGATCGGTCCGGCCCGGGTCCGACGCGGCCCGGCTGTGGGACGTCTCCGAGCGGCTGGCCGGGGTCGAGTTCCCCTCCTGACCCGGCCCGTCCGCGCGGGAGACTGCGGCGATCTTGGCGGGGTTCATCATCCACAGCACCTGGTCGATGCCCTCGTCGGAGGCGTTGACGGTGAGCACGGTGAACACCTCGCCGTCACGGCGGAGCACCGCCGCCGCCTGCCCGTTGACGTCGGCCCACTCCACCTCGGCCCCGGCCCAGAAGCGGTCCGCGAACGCCCTGACGTACTTCGCGACCCGCAGCGCGCCGACCACGGGGATGCGGGAGGCGCGGACCGCGCCGCCGCCGTCGGAGTAGCTGACCACGTCCGCGGCGAGGATCCGCTCCAGCGCGGCGAGGTCGCCGGAGCGGGCGGCGGTGACGAAGGCGCCGAGCAGCCTGCGCTGCTCGGCTCTGGTCACCGGCGCCCGGCGCTTGGAGGCGAGGTGCTTGCGGGCCCTGCTGACCAGTTGCCGCACCGCCGCCTCACTGGTCTCGATGATCTCGGCGATCTGCCGGTAGGGGTAGTCGAACGCCTCGCGCAGCACGTAGGCCGCGCGTTCGGTGGGGGTGAGCCGCTCCAGCAGGAGCAGGACCGCGAAGCCCAGGGCCTCGCCCCGCTCGGCGCCGAGGTGGGGGTCGTCGCGGGTGTCGACGGGTTCGGGGAGCCACGGACCGACGTACGTCTCGCGGCGGACCCGGGCGGACTGCAGGACGTTGAGGGCGAGGCGGGTGGTCACCGTCGCCAGGAACGCTCCCGGTTCGGCCACGGTGTCGCGGTCGTAGGCCTGCCAGCGCATCCAGACGTCCTGCAGCAGGTCCTCCGCCTCGGTGGAACTGCCCAGCATCCGGTACGCGATCCCGAACAGGCGGGGCCGCACGCTCTGGAAGACGGCCGCCGCCTGGTCGAGATCGTCCACATCGCGGACGTGTCTCCCCGATCCGGTGTCCCCCATGACGATGGCTCCCGTTCCGCCGGCGATGGACCCGTCCAGCCTTTCACTCGCCCATCTCGCGGCTTCGACGGGGGATCCCTCAGCTCCAGGGGCCCTTCAGCAGGGTGTGGAAGCAGTCGGCGCCGAACTCCAGTGCCCGCACCGAGACGCGCTCGTCGGCGCAGTGCAGGCGGTCGCGGTAGACGACCTCGGGTCCGTGCAGCAGCGGCATCCAGCCGTAGCACTCGATGCCGAGCCCGCGGAAGACCCGCGCGTCGGTCGAGGCGGGCGTGATCACGGGGACCGGGACGCCGCCCGGGTCCCTGTCCCTGAGCACTGCGGCGAGCCGGTCGTAGAAGCCGCCGAGTCGCGGTGGCGGGCTCTTCTCGCCCTCCACGAGGATCTCGACGTCCATCTCGCAGCCGGCGCGGGCGCGCAGCCCGGCGAGGAAGTCCTCCGTCGAGAAGTCGCCGGGGAGCAGCCGTCCGTCGAGTTCGACCGTGATCTCGGAGGGGTGCACGTTCGTCACCGTGCCGCCGCGCAGCACGGTGGCGGTGACCGTGTGCCGGACGAGCGACTGGAGATAGCGGGAGGCCGTGTCGCCCAGCCCGGCCAGGAGGGCGGCGTTCCCGGGGTCGGCCCGGAACGCCTCGACGGCGCGGCCGGCCTCGGGCGGCAGCGCCCGCGCGAGTTCGCCCAGCATGTGGTCGACGACCGGGGTGAGCCGGACGCCGAGGCCGCCGTCGGAGATCGCGTCGAGCAGCCGGGCGAGTTTGCGTACGGCGCCGTCGGCGGACGGCACCCGGGAGGCGTGCCCGCCCGGCCCGCGCAGGGTCGCCCGGACCCAGCAGGTGCGTTTCTCCCCCACCACGACGGGATGGACGCGTGCGTACGCGCCGAGGCCCAGCTCGGCTCCGCCGTCCTCGCCGATCGCGTGCCTGACCCCGGCGAACAGCTCCGGGTGCCGGCCCACGAGGAACCGCGCCCCCACCGTGCTCCCGGCCTCCTCGTCGGGGACGACGGCCAGGATGACGTCACCGGGCGGCTCCTCGCCCGCCGCACGCATGCGCAGCAGCGCCGCCAGCATCATCGCGAGCTGGCCCTTCATGTCGACGGCCCCGCGCCCCCACAGCTCGCCGCCGGCGATCTCCCCGCCGAACGGCGGGCGGGTCCAGGACTGCCCCTCCACCGGGACGACGTCGGCGTGCGCCTGGAGCAGCAGGGGTGGTTCGGCGCCCCGGCCGGGCAGCCGGGCGACGAGGTTCGGGCGGCGCGGGTCCGCCGCGAGCAGCCGCGTCTCCAGCCCGGCGGCGTCGAGCAGGTCGCGGATCCAGCCGACGCAGTCCGCCTCGTCGCCCGGGGGGTTGACGGTGGGGAACCTGATCAGCCGCTGCGCGATCGCCGTCGCCGTCGGTGACGACTCGCCCGGCGAAGGCGGAGCGGCCTCCTCCGCCCGCCGCGTCGCCACCTCCACC
Organism: Microbispora triticiradicis; assembly: GCF_005864065.1. Taxonomy (NCBI): domain Bacteria; kingdom Bacillati; phylum Actinomycetota; class Actinomycetes; order Streptosporangiales; family Streptosporangiaceae; genus Microbispora; species Microbispora triticiradicis. Next base: position 237,571 of record NZ_VANP01000008.1, read on the forward strand.
GCACCGCGGCCGGGACCGGCGGCGGACGCGTGACCGTCGCCCGCGAGACCGCCGTGGCCGAGGCCGTCGCGCAGCCGGGTGAGCGCCGCACGCATGACCGTCTCCTCGTGGACGAGGGCGACGCGCAGGTGCCCGGCCCCCGGGTTCACGCCGTACGGCCCCTCGGCCGCGAGATAGCGGCCCGGCATGACGGACAGGCCCTGGTCGCGCCACAGGTCCCGGGCCGCCGCCTCGTCGTCCGGCACCGGAAGCCAGAGGAAGAAGCCCGCCTCGGCCCTGCGATAGCCGGGGAGCCCGCCGAGGATCTCGTCGGCCAGGTCCCAGTTGCGGGCCAGCGCGGTCCGCAGCCGCGCAACGTGGGCGTCGTCGGACCACAGCGCGGCGGCGGCCGCGCAGACGGGCAGCGGGCTGGAGACTCCGCAGGCCCGGTTGTGGGCGGCGTACGCGGCGACCGTGGCGGGGTCACCCGCGGCGAAGCCGCTGCGCAGCCCCGGCGCCGCGGACCGCTTCGACAGGCTGTGCAGCACCAGGAACCGTCCGGGCGCGACCGAGCCGTGCTCCACCAGCGAGAGGTAGCCCGGGGGCTCGCGGCCGGTGGACAGGTCGGTGTAGCACTCGTCGACGACGAGCAGCGCGCCGGCCGTGGCGGCGATCTTCGTGATCTCGCCGAGGGCCTCCTCCGGCAGGATCTCCCCCTCCGGGTTGCCGGGGTTGCACACGATCAGGGCGGCGACGGGGGAACGCGCGGCGTCCACGGCCGCCGCGACGGCGGCCGGGCCGTCGCCCCCGGCGAAGAACTCCGGCCGGGCTCCCGCCGCCTCGGCTCCCGCGAGGTACGTCGGGTAGAAGGGGTTGGGCATGACGACCGAGGGCGTCTCGCCGTCGCGGCGGGCCCGCGCCCTGGTGGACGTGACGGCGAGGCCGACGGCGGCCGCGACGGCCTGTTTGGTGCCGGGGGTCGGCTCGATCGCGATCGCCTCGTCGTCCACCCCCCGCCGCACGCCGAAACGGCGCTCCAGCCAGCCCCGGTAGGCGGCCCGCAGTTCGGGGGTGCCGCCGAGCGGCGGATAGCGGGTCCACCCCTCGGCGTCGTCCAGCAGGCCGGGCGCGAGCGGGGGCGTCACGAGCCGCGACTCGCCGAGGTGGAGCCGCACCGGTTCCCGGTCCGCCGGCGGGGACACGCCGTCGAGCAGGTCGCGCAGCAGGGCGAACGCGCTCCGGGCGGTGGTCACCGGTCCAGGTCCCGTACGAGGTCGTTGAGCGCGGTCTTGCCCCGGGTCCGCTCGTCGGCGTACTTGACGATCACCGCCGCGTACGTCGAGAGGCCGGGCCGGCGCGGGTCGGTGCGCGCCCCGGGAATCACCACGGCGTTCTCCGGCACCTCCCCGTAGGTCACCTCGCCCGAGGCCCGGTCGACGATCGGCGTCGAGCGGCCCAGGTAGACGCCCATCCCGACGACCGCGCCGCGGCGCACCCGCACGCCCTCGGCGATCTCGCTGCGGGCGCCGACGAAGACGTCGTCCTCGATGACGACCGGGTCGTCGCCGATCGGCTCCAGCACGCCGCCGAGGCCGGCGCCGCCGGAGATGTGGCACCGCGCGCCGACCTGCGCGCAGGAGCCGACCGTGGCCCAGGTGTCGATCATGGTGCCCGGGCCCACGTACGCGCCGACGTTCACGAAGCAGGGCATCAGCACGGCGCCCGGCGCGACGTACGCCCCGAAGCGGACGACGGCGCCGGGGACGACCCTGATCCTCGCCTCCTGGAAGTCGGGCTCCTTCCAGGTCTCGAACTTCAGGGGCACCTTGTCGAAGGTCCGGGGGCGGCCGGGGCCCGCCTCGGCCATCTCGCTCCGGCCGGTGAGGAACGACAGGAGGATCAGCTTCTTGACGAAGGTGTCCACCACCCACTCCTCGCCCAGGGGGCGGGCGGCGCGCAGCTCGCCGCGGTCGAGCGCGCCGAGACCGGCCTCGATCTCCGGGGCGAGGACCGCCAGTTCGGCCTCGGTCAGCTCGGCGCGCCGTTCCCAGGCGGCCTCCACCGCGGCTTCGTTCACAGGCTTCGCTCCTCGTGCTCGTGGTTCGGGAGGCCGGCCGGCGGCGCGATCGGCACCGGCTCCGGCTGCCAGCGGGCCGTGGCCAGGTAGTCGTCGACGGTCTCGGCGCGGCGGATCTCGACGACGTCGCCGCCGGGGGTCATCATCAGCTCCGCCGGTCGCAGCCGGCCGTTGTAGGTGAAGCCCATGGCGTGCCCGTGCGCGCCGGTGTCGTGGACGAGGGCGATGTCCCCCTCACGGGGATCGGGCAGCATCCGGTCGATCGCGAACTTGTCCATGTTCTCGCAGAGCGAGCCGACCACGTCGAACCGCGACCGCTCCCGCCCCCGGGCGAAGGGCAGGCTGACGTGGTGGTACGCGCCGTACATCGCGGGGCGCATGAGCGCGGACATCGACGCGTCGACGCCGACGATCTCGCGGCCCTTGCGGCAGCGGTTGACCACCCGGGTCACCAGCACGCCGTGGGGCCCGGTGACGTACCGCCCGCACTCCATGAGGATGCGCGGGGCCCGCTGAGGGAAGCACCGGCGCCGCGCGGCCACGATGGCGTCGGCGTACGCCGTGAAGCTGAGCGGCTTGTCCTCCGGACGGTAGGGGATGCCGAGGCCGCCGGCCACGTTGACGTACTCGATGTCGACTCCGGCGGTCTCGGCCACGTGCGCGCCCAGCTCGACGACGTCCACCGCCGCCCGGATGGCCCGGTCGACGTCCAGCTCGTTTGCGCAGGTCATGCCGTGGATGCCGAACCGGGTCACGCCGCGCCGCCGGGCCTCGCGGTAGGCGTCGGGGAGCTCGTCCAGGGGCACGCCGAACTTGGAGCCGGTCGGGTCGCCCATGAGGGACGAGCCCGCCGCGAGCCCGTTGGGCGAGGCGCGGAACGCCACCGTCTCCGGCAGGACGTCCGCCTTGCCGAGGAACGACCGGTCGTCGAACGTGATGAGCGCCCCCGCCTCCAGGGCGGCGCGGTACTCGGAGAGCCGGGTGTTGTTGGAGGTGAAGATCACCTCGTCGCCGACCGCGCCGACGCGGGCGGCCAGCTCCAGCTCGATCGGGGACGCGCAGTCGAGCCCGCTGCCCTCCCGGTGCAGCAGGGAGAGGACGGCGGGGTTCGGCAGGGCCTTCACGGCGAAGTACTGGCGGTAGGGCTCGCCCCGGAAGGCGTCCACCATCCCCCGGTACGTCTCGATGATCCCCTGGGCGTCGTAGATGTGGAACGGCGTGCCGTACGCGGCCACGACGTCCGGGAGCACGGGCAGGAGCTTGCGGGCGAACCCGTCAGAGATCGGCACGCTGGTCCTCCTCGGTCACGGCACCCGCGCGACGCATATGGTGCGGTTGCGCATGCCGCTGATGGGCCGCAGATAGGGGAAGTAGTAGCTCTCCAGCGGCTCGAACCCGAACGACGACAGGGTGTCCTGGAGGTAGTCCTTCGAGACGAACCAGAAGCCCTCGACCCGCTCGTGCGGCGCGAAGGCGACGTGCCGGTCGCGCGGCGCGTCGTTGGAGAAGACCAGGCGCGTCCCGGACCGCAGGCCCAGGCTCTCCAGCTTGCCGAGGGCGGGCCGCAGCTCCTCCACGGGGTCGAAGAGGTGGCCGAGCAGGCCGTCGGCGTAGACCGCCTCGGCGTCGCCCACGTCGGCCGCCGTCAGCGCGAAGTAGTCCGCGGTGAAGGCGTCGACGCCCTTCTGCCGGGTCAGCCGCACCGCCTCCTCGTTGTAGTCCATCGCCCTGACCTTCCGGTCGCAGTGCACGAGGTCGGCCTCGACGAACCCGTTGCCGCAGCCGAGGGAGAAGACGCCGGAGCCGTCCGCGGTCAGCGACAGGATCTTGAGGACCATGTGCGAGCGGTATTCGGGGACGTACGTGGAGGGGGTGATGGAGTCGTTGTACGCGCCGCCGCTCTCCCATATGTCGTAGATGGTGGCCTCGGCCCCGCCGACCTCGCGCTGCGTGCAGTAGTACTCGCGCACCGCGTCGAGCGCCTGTCGGGTCTGGGTCATGTGCGTTCTCCTTGGTCAGGCGTCCTGGTCAGGCGTCGCCGTGGGCGTGGAGGTGCTCCTGCAGGTAGTCGACGGAACGGAGGGGACGCGAGCGCATCTCCTCGATCAGGGGCAGCAGTGGCGCGGGGTTCGCCGGGCCGTAGGCGCCGTACAGCGCGACGGCGGGCTCGCCCCGGCCGGCGAGCAGCGCGTCCGCGAGGACCCGGGCCAGCGAGCGCAGCCCCGCCAGGACGACCTCCGGGTCGCCCTTCAGGCGGCCGTCCTCCAGGGCGAGCGCGCCCAGCTGCACGAAGTAGGACAACTGGAGGAACATGCCGTCGCTGTCGGGGAAGTGGCCGAGGCCGCGGTCGACGTACCGCAGGCACTCCCCCAGGTAGTAGGCGACGGCGTCGGCGCCGGACAGGTCCATGCGGGGCGCCCACACGTCGGCGAGGATCAGGATGCCGAAGACGTCGGCCGCGACCTCCTGGAGGACGACCGACGCCCAGCGGTCGGCGGCGTTCAGCTCCTTGTAGGCGGTGGCCGGGCGGCGCACGCTGTGCCCCAGCTCGTGGCCGAACACACCGAGCGCCGGGATCCGCGCGAAGCGCTCCCCGCCCGGCTCGTACGGCTCGCCCAGGTCGAGGTGCCGCGCCGCGAGCGGCCCGGAGAAGCCCTCGACCATGGCCCGGTGGGTGTTGCCGAAGTAGTAGGTCTTCTTGAACGGCGAGCGCTTCACCCCCTCGTCCTCCGGGAGGAAGTAGGCGATGTGCTTCGGGTGGAGGGCGCCCTCCCCGGCCATGAAGAACAGCCGGGTCGCCGCGAACGCCGGCACGTCGCCGAGCCGCAGGTCGGCGTGCAGCCGGGCGAGATACTTCGCGACGTCCTCCTGGTACGTCAGGGCCTCGGCCACGTCGGCCTGGCGTTCGGGGTCCCGGCGGCAGGCGAACGCGGTCGGCAGCCCCCGCAGGTCCTTGCCGTACCAGGTGGAGATCTGGCCGGCGACGACCGCGACGTCCTCCTCGACGCCGACGAGCTCCTGGAGGATGTCGTCGGTGTAGCCGTGCTGGACGGCGTCCGCCCGCAGGGCGAGCGCCCGGCGGTCCACCTCCCCGGGCAGGTGCCCGCCGATCCGGCGCATCGCCTCGGCGACGGGCAGCGGGTCGGGGAGCCGGGTCCGGGCGGGCGCGCCCACGGTCTTGACGGTGCGCCACTCGTCCTCCACGGCCGCGCCGAGCGCGGCCAGGTCGCGGAGGAAGGCCGGCCCGAGGGCGGGGGCGGCGTCCGCGAGGTCGAGCCGCCGCAGTTCGTAGCGGTCGGACGGCGGCCAGAAGGCGTTGCGATGGTCGCCGTAGGTCGTCGCCCTGGCGAGGTTGGCCGTGTAGTCGAAGCGATCAGCGGGGGGCTGTCCGGTCACCGTTGCACTCCCATCCTTTGTCTGCCGCGTCAGCCGGTGGTGAAGAGCCGGCCCTCGCGCTCCCATCGCCGTACGGTCTGGTAGTCGGCCTGCAGGACCTCGGGGTCCGGATGGCTCATGAAGACGATGCCGGGGCTCGAGTAGAGGTCGGTGGTCCGCGTGACGGTGTCACCGGCCCTCGGCGCCTTCTGGATCCAGGTGGTGCTCTCCAGGGTTCCCAGCAGTTCCTCGTAGTGGGACCGGGTCACCGTCCCCGACTGGGCCGAGATGAACTGGACCTGCCACAGCGGGGCGTGCAGCCCCTTCTGCTCGTCGGCGAGCCGCGCGGCGAACGGCTCGCCCTCGACGACCAGGCGGGCGGCCAGGTCGAGCATGCTCGCGCCCACCGCGTGGTTGGCGGCGGGCCGGTTGAGCCCGCCGGACAGGCGCGAGGCGCACTCGATGAGGACCGGCCCCCGGTCGGTGACCATCAGTTCGGTGTGGTGGGCGCCGTACCGCACGCCCAGGGCGTCGAGGACCGCCTTCACGTAGTCGACGATCCGCTTCATCTCCGGGTCGACCGGGTCGAACAGGACGCTGCGGTCGTAGATCAGGCCCGCGCCGGGCACCGGCACCTTGTCGGTCCGCCAGATCTCGGTGACGACGTGCCGCCCGTTTCCGCTGATCCCGTTGATGAAGTACTCCTGGCCCGACAGCAGCCGCTGCGCGAGCACGGCGTCGTTGCGCTCGCCGAGCTGGTTCACCGCGCCGTGCAGGCGGTGGAAGACCTCCTCCAGCTCGCCCTCGTCCGCGCAGAAGGTCACGGAGTCGGTGCCGGCGCTCGCCGGCGGCTTCACGACGACGGGCCAGGCGCCGGCCTTCGCCCAGGCGAGCAGCCCGCCGAGGTCGTGTGCCAGGTAGTGGTCCATGGCGGGCAGGCCCGCGCCGATCAGGCGATTGTGCATCTCGTACTTGTCGCGCCGGGCGGCGCTGGACGACGGGTCGTTGCCCGGCAGGCCGAGCGCGGCCGCCAGGAGGTCGGCGACGATCACGCCGCTCTCCGTGCCCGGCAGCACGGCCGCGGGCCGGTACGCGCCGACCTCGCGGGCGAGGGCCTCGATGTCCCCGTCGTTGTCGAACTCGGCGAGGTAGTCGCCGGGCCGGTAGGTGGCCCGGAAGTACTCGGGCAGGCTCGCCGACGCCCGCACGTGCACGCAGTCCCAGCCGTGCTCCGCCATCACCCCCGGCAGCTGCGAGCCGGACGAGTAGCCGTCGACGATGACCAGGACCTGCCGTGGTGACGTGCTCATGTGGTGTCCTTCGTGACGTGGGGGCCGGTGCCCGGGCGCTCGTCCGCCGCGCTCTCGCGCTCATAGGCGGCGTGCGGGCCGCCGCGCCCGTGGTCGGCCAGGATCATCGCCGCGCCCTTCTCGGCGATCATCAGGCTCGCGGCGTTCGTGTTGCCGGAGACCAGCGTCGGCATGACGGACGCGTCCACCACCCGCAGCCCCTCCACCCCGTGCACGCGCAGCCGGTGGTCGACCACCGCCATGGGGTCGTCGCCCATCCGGCAGGTGCCGGCGGGGTGATAGGAGGTGTCGCCGTGGGCGCGGGCGTAGGCGAGCAGTTCGTCGTCGGTCCGCACGCCGCTCCCCGGCGTCAGCTCGTCGCCCCGGTACGGGTCGAGCACCGGGCTCTCCACGATCTCCCTGGCGATCCTGATCCCGGCGACGAGGCGGGAACGATCCATGCCGGACTCCAGGAAGCGCGGGCGGATCTCGGGCGGGGCCATCGGGTCGCGCGAGCGGACGTGGATGGAGCCGGACGACTCCGGGCGCAGCGGGTAGACGCCGAGCGTCATGCCGGGAGCGGTGTCGAGCCGCCTGCTCGACCCGGGGCCGTAGCTGGCCGGCGCGAAGTGGAACTGGATGTCCGGCCGCGTCTCCTCCGGCGAGGAGCGGACGAAGCCGAAGCCGAGCGCGATCGGCAGGCTGAGCAGGCCCCGGCGGGAGGTCAGGTAGGTGGCGACCTCCCGCGCCAGCGCGAGCCCGCGGCTGCGCTCGTTGAAGGTGATCGGCCGCCGCACCCGCCACCGCAGGCGGGCCGCGAAATGGTCGCGGAAGTTCTCGCCGACGCCCGGCAGGTGGTGCACGACCGGGATGCCGAGACCGCCGAGCACGTCGCGGGAGCCGATCCCGGAGAGCTCCAGGAGCTGAGGGGACTGCACCGCGCCGGCGCTGACGATCACCTCCTTGGCGCAGCCGGCCCGCTCCGTCTCGCCGTCCCGCACGTACGTCACGCCGGTGCAGCGGGTGCCGTCGAACCGCAGGCCCGTGACGTGGGCCCGGGTGAGAAGGGTGAGGTTCGGCCGGAGCCGGGCGAGCTTCAGGTAGGTCCCCAGGGCCGACGACCGCCGTCCGCCGTCGTGGTTGACCTGGTAGTAGCCGAAGCCCTCCTGGTCTCCGGAGTTGTAGTCGGGGTTGGCGGGGTAGCCCGCCTTGGCCGCCGCGGCGAGGAAGACGTCGCACAACTCGTCGCGGTCGCGCGGCGGGCCGACGGCGATCAGTCCGTCCCGGCCGCGCGTCTCCCCGCCGATCCCGGTCACGCGTTCCAGGCTGCGGAAGTACGGCAGGACGCCGGCCCAGGACCAGCCCGGGTTGCCGAGCCGCGCCCAGTCGTCGTAGTCCTCCGCCTGGCCCCGCACGTAGATCATGCCGTTGATCGCGTTCGAGCCGCCGAGCAGGCGCCCGCGCGGGATGCGCACGCTGCGGCCGTCGATGGTGGGGTCGGGTGCGGTCTCGAAGCACCAGTCGTACCTGGGGTTGCCCATCAGGATGGTCTCGGCGGCGGGGATCGACAGCAGCGGGCTGCGCCGCTCGTGCCCCGCCTCCAGGAGGAGCACGCTGACGGACGGGTCCTCGGTCAGCCGGCCGGCGAGCACGCAGCCCGCCGCCCCGGCGCCGACGATCACGAAGTCGTACGTCTTCATGAGGCGATGGCCTCGCCGACCGGCACCGGGCTGCCGGTGGACAGGTGACCGGCGATCGTCGTGCGGTGCATGAGGCGGCGATACGCCTCGTAGTCGTAGGGGGTGGCCCGGTGCATAGCGCTGCGGTTGTCCCACAGCAGGATGTCGCCCGGCTGCCACCTGTGGCAGTAGGTGAAGCGCGGCTGGACCGAGAACTCCTGCAGGAAGGTGACGAGCGGGGCGCTCTCGGCCTCCGGCATCCCCTCGATGCGCCACGGGACGTTGCCGCCGCTGTAGAGGGCGTTGCGGCCGCTCACCTCGTGCCGGCGCACGATCGGGTGGCGCATGTCCACCCACGCCGCCCGCTCCTCCGGCGTCGGCGCCGGACGGTCGGGATAGTTGTACGGCCGCGACTGCACCCGGCTGATGACGACCTTGAGGTCGTCGATCCGTTCCTTCATGGCGGCCGGCAGGGCGTCGTACGCCGCCATCATGTTGGCGAACCAGGTGTCGCCGCCCTCCGGCGGGACCTCGATCGCGTAGAGCATCGTCCCGGCCGGCGGGTCGGAGAGGTAGTGGCCGTCGCTGTGCCAGACGCGGCCGCTGTAGGCCGACCCGATGGGCTTGCCGTCCCGGGTGATGTTCGACAGCACGAGGATCTCGGGGTGCTCGGGCTCGTTGAACTCCGAGCGGGTGTAGGTCGTGATCTCACCGAAACGCCTGGTGAGCGCGATCTGCTGCTCCGGGGTCATCTTCTGGCCGCGGAACAGCAGGAGGCAGGTGTCGATCCAGGCCTGGTAGATGCGGTCGAAGTCGCGGGCCGATATGTCGCCGGTGACGTCGACGCCGCGGACCTCCGTGCCGATGGAGTCGGTGATGGGGACCAGTTCGAGCATGGCGCAGCTCCCTCGGTGTTGCCTGCGTTCACATCGCTACGGCGCTCGTCAGCCGAGCGACACCTGGTAGTCCTCGATCCACCTGCGCATCTCGACGAGCTGGATGAGCATGTGCGGCGCGCTCGTCCCGCCGGGCAGGTCCGGCCGGAGCCGGTCGGCGGCGATCCCGCGGATGAACTCCGCGAGGCGCGGCCGGTCGAACATCCGGCCGATCGGAGAGCGCTCGTCGCTCACGATCCAGGTCGCCTCCTCGATGAGCGCGTGGTCGTATTCCGGGTTGTGCACATGGGGATAGGCGCTCTTCCGCCGGTTCAGGGTGCCGGGTGGCAGGACGTCGGCCATGGCCGCCTTCAGCAGGCCCTTCAGCCCGCCCCGGGACTTCATCGACCAGGGCACGTTCCAGACGTACTCGATGAGCCGGTGGTCGCAGAACGGGATGCGCACCTCCAGGCCGGACGCCATGCTCATCCGTTCCTTGCGGTCGAGGACGACCGCGAGCGGCCCGGACATGCCCAGGTGGAGCACCTCGCGCATGCGCGCGTTCTCGGGGTCCTCGCCGGGCAGCCGCGGCACCTCCGAGAGGAGCTGGGATAGCCGGGCGCGCTCGTCCTCGACGGGGTCGGCCATCTCCCGCATCTCCGGCGAGAGGTAGTCGGCGAGCCGGGGGCCGTCGCCCATCCACGGGAAACCGTCGCGGTTGACGAGTTCCGGCTTGAAGAAGTACGGATATCCGCCGAAGATCTCGTCCGCGGCCTCGCCGGACATCGCGACCGGGCCGATCTCCCGCATCTCGCGGAAGAGCAGGTACATCGAGGCGTCGAACTGCCCCCAGCCCGGCAGGTCGCGGGCGCGGCGGGTGGCCGGGACGGCGTCCAGCAGGTCGCGCAGGCCGACGGTGACGGTGTGGTGGCGGCTGCCCATGAATTCGGCCGCGTCCGCCGCGTACGGCGCGTCCACCTCGGGCCGCAGCTCGGTCGGGGAGAAGTGCGCGGAGTCGCTCTCGAACCGGACGCAGAAGGTGTCGAGACTCCTGCCGTCCCGGGCCGCCAGGGCGCGGACGGCGAGCGCCGCGACCGAGGTCGAGTCGACGCCGCCCGACAGCATGGCGGCGCACGGCCCCGAGGCGGGGACCTGCCGGCCGACCGCGTCCTCAAGGAGTTCACGCACGTGGCGGGTGGTCTCCTCGAACGAGTGCCGATGCGGCTCGCTGGACAGCCGCCAGTAGCGGCGCGGCGACGGCCCGTCCTCCGACCAGATGACGACGTGGCCGGGCGGGACCTCGCGCAGCCCGGCCAGCGGCGTCTCGCCGGGCAGGGTGAGGCGCGGCTGCAGGACGATCGGGAGGGCCGCCGGGTCGAGGCGCGCCTCGAACAGCGGGTTGGCCATGATGCCCTTCGGCTCCGAGGCGAACAGGATGCCGCCCGGGTACGCGAAGTAGTACAGGGGCTTGAGGCCCATGCGGTCGCGGCCCAGCAGCAGCCGCCGCGACCTGCCGTCCCAGACGGCGAAGGCGCCCATCCCGTCGAGCCGTTCGGCGAGCCGGTCGCCCCAGCGGAGGTAGGAGCGCAGCAGCACCTCTTCTGAGGATCCCCCGCCGAGGTCGGCCGCGTTGTAGATCTCACCGGCGTGGACGACGGCCACCGTCTCGCCGCCGATCTCCGCCGTCAGGGGCTGGGCGTCACCGCCCGCCGCGCCGCCCGCCGTGTCGCCCACGGCGAGCCTCCGGTGCCCGAGCGCCGCGTGCCGCGACAGCCAGAGCCCCTTCGCGTCGGGACCGCGGTGCTGCATGGTGTCGGCCATCGCGTGGAGGACGTCTTCCTGCGCGCCGAGGTCGCGCCTGAAATCCATCCAGCCAACGAATCCACTCAATCGATGTTTCCTTACTCGTCAATTCGCAGGCGAATACCGGCCGTGAACGCGGCCGGCGGTTTACCGGAATATAGAGACACCGTGCAGGCGGAAAGAGCGATCGGATAGCGGAGCGAGAATTGCCGGAAATATCGTCGACCAATAACCTGCCGACGACGATGAATCGCCGGCCGCAGCCAGTGGACATCTGTTCATCACGCAAAACGATGACGCCGTTCGGAAGTATACGTACCGGACAAGCGGCCGCAATAGACCTTCGAAGTGACACACGTCACACGCATTCCGTACAAGCCGGATAGCGGAATAGTGCACCTGTCGAACGACCCACAGGCGCGTCGTACGCCGGACGAAGCGGCAGCTCAGACGGCGATTGTTAGATTTATTACGGTCCTGCCGGAAGCGGAAACCGGACGGATATTCTCTCCGGGTACGTTCGTCCTCGTATCGTGGGCTGCGCGGGATAAAGCGCCGACCGTGACCGCGCGCCCGCCGACGCCGCTACCACAGGGAGAAGACATGGCGAACTCCGACGGAGTGCTCCTTGTCATGGCAAGTGGGTTCCCGCACTACAGGGAGTACCTTCTGGCCTCGATCGCGCAGCGCGGCGGGCCGGTCTGGCTCTTCGAGACGGAACGGCCCTCCTGGCAGACCCCGTACATCGCGGGCAGCACCGTCGTCGACGTCTTCGATCCGGAGGCCGTCGTCGCCGCGGCCCGGAAGCTGGCCGCGCGGACACCGGTCCGCGGCGTGATCAGCTACCACGAGGCGGTGATCGAGGCCGCCGCCCGGGTGGCGGCCGAGCTCGGCCTCCCCGGGCCCGCCCCCGAGGCCGTGACCGCCGTACGCGACAAGCCGACGACGCGGCGGCTGCTCGACCGGGCGGGGATCAGGCAGCCCCGGCACGCGCTCGTCGCGACCCCGGAGGAGGCCGCGGCGGCGGCCGGGCGCATCGGGTTCCCCCTGGTGGCCAAGCCCCGGGGCCTCGGCGCGAGCCAGGGGGTGGTGAAGGTCGCCGGCGAGGCCGAGCTCGGCTGGGCGGTCGGCGTCAGCCGTACGGCACGCCAGAGCGGGATGCCCGGCCACGACGAGATCCTGCTGGAGCAGTTCCTCGCCGGGCCCGAGATCAGCGTCGACGCGGCGGTCCACGACGGCGAGTACCTGCCCTACCTGGTCGCCCGCAAGCGCCTGGGCGGCGAGCCGTACTTCGAGGAGACCGGGCACGTCGTGCTGGCCGACGAGCCGCTGCTTCGGGACGCGGACCTGCTGCGGCTGCTGGCGGACACGCACCGCGCCCTCGGCTACACCCACGGCACGACGCACACCGAGGTCAAGCTGACCTCCGAGGGCTACGCGCTGATCGAGGTGAACGGCCGGCTCGGCGGCGATCTCATCCCCTACCTCGGGCTGCTGGCCAACGGCGTCGACTCCGGGGTGGTCGCGGCCGACCTCGCCCTGGGGGTGCGGCCCGACGTGACCGCGCACGGGGCCGGTGCGGTCGGCATCCGGTTCCTCTATCCGCCGGAGACCTGCGTGGCGCGGCGGGTGGAGATGCCCGAGCCCGATCCCGAGGCGGGGCTGCTGGCGTCGGTGGCGGTCGCCGGCCCGGGGACACCGCTGATCCTGCCGCCCGACGGCGCCATCGCCCGGTACGGCTTCCTCATCGCCCGCGGCCGTACGGCGGAGGAGTGCGACGAGGTGCTCGACCGGGCCGAGCGGGCCGCGCGGTTCGAGGGCGACCCCCCGCACGCCGCCCGGAAGGTCGTCTCCGTCTGAGAGGCGACACAGCCCGTCCGGTGGAGAGAGCGAGGAGTGAGGACGTGTCCGAGGACCAGCCCCCCGTCGCGGCGCCGCAGGGGGACGAGCGCGCCGGCGTGCTGCGGACGCTCCGCGAACTGCCCCCTCCCGTGCTCGCCCTCCTCTGCGGGATCGCCGTCAACCGGATGGGCAGCTTCGTCTCGCTCTTCCTGGTGCTCTACGTCACCGGGCTCGGCTACCGCCCGGCCGAGGCGGGCGGCGCGCTCACGGCGTTCGGCCTCGGCGCGATCGCCGGGGTGGTGACGGGCGGCGCCGCGACCGACAGGTTCGGGGCGCGGAACGTGATCGTCGCCTCGATGGCGCTGTCCGGCGTGGGCGTCGGCGCCGTCGGCTTCGTGACCGGCTACCTGCCGCTGCTGGGGATCAGCCTGGCGATCGGCGCGGTCACCCAGCTCTACCGGCCGGCCTCCACGACGATGCTGTCGGAGCTGACCCCGCCGCGCCGGCTGGTGATCACCACGGCGGCGAGCCGCCTGGGGCTCAACGTCGGCGCGACCCTCGCCCCGCTGCTGGGCGTGTGGCTGGCCGGATTCGGCTACCGCGCGGTCTTCCTCGCGGACGCGATCACGAGTGTCGTCTTCGCGGTGGCGGCGATGTTCGTACTGCCCGGAGGCCGGCCCGGGCGCGAGGCGGCGCAGGCCGTCCGGCACGAGGACGGGACGCGCGGCGGCTACCGCGCGGTCCTGCGGGACCGCCGTTATCTCCTCGTCCTCGCCGCGATGTTCGCGACGGCCCTCGCCGAGGTGCAGTATCAGGCCGTCCTCCCCCTGGAGATCAGGGACCGGGGCCTGCCGACCGCGGTCTACGGCGCCGTCGTCGCCCTGAACGGCGCCCTGGTCATCCTGCTCGAACTGCCGCTGACCCCGTACGTCCAGAGGCTGCCGATGCGGACGGCGATCTCGGTGGGGACGCTGCTCATCGGCGGGGGGCTCGCGTTGGCCGGCGTCTCGGCCGGCGTCTGGCTGCTCTTCGCCGGCGCGCTGATCTGGACCATGGGCGAGATCGTCAGCGCGCCGTCGTCGAACGCCTATCCGGCGCTGGCCGCGCCGGGACACCTGCGCAGCCGTTACATCGGCGCCTTCGCCGCCTGCCACACCATCGGGTACGCGGTGGGACCCGCCGTGGGCACGGCGCTCTTCCAGTACGACGGCGCGCTCGTCTGGCTCATGTGCGCCGGGCTCGGCGTGGCCGGGTTCTTCGGCATGTGGTTCGGGGTCCGGACGCCGGCCCACGAGACCGCCCCCGCCGCGCGGGCGACGCCCCGGCCCGCCACCGACCTCAACTGACGAGACCTTGGAGAGTCGGCTCGCGGGGTTGGATCGGCGGGCTCCTCGACGGCCGACGTGTCCCAGGCGTGGAACGACAGGGAAGCGGGATCGGCGACCGGCCGCCGATCCCGCGCCCCCTCGGGCCGGTGAGGTGCCTACCCCCGCAGATGCCGGGTGAGGAACCGGACCGCGCTGTCGGCCTCGAACCCGGGCACCTCGTGGTGCCCGCCCACGTTGGCGTGCAGCGTCTTCTCCTTCGAGGCCAGCGCGTCGAACAAGGCGAGGCCGGATTCACGCGGGACGAGCTCGTCGTCCCACTGGAGCGCGAACTCGACCGGCACCGTGATCCGTCCCGCCGCCTCGGCCAGGGCCTCGTCGTAGGAGTAGAGACCGAGCACCGCCGCGGTGATCCTGGGTTCGGCCGCCGTCAGCGGCAGCCCGATCGCGGTGCCCATGCTCACGCCGTAGTAGCCCACCGGCCCGCCGGCGCCGATCTCCGGCAGTTCCTGGAGGGCGTCCAGGGTCGCCCGCCACTCGGGCACCGCACGCCTGGCGATGCCGGCGTTGAAGGTGACGACGATCGGGCCGACCGGCTCGCCCGCCGCCATAGCCCGCCGGAGCGCGGCGATCTCCCGCTCGTCGTCCTCCGTACGCGGCCGTCCGCCGTGACCGGGTGCGTCGATGGCGGCGACGTGGAAACCGCCGTCGCCCACGAGGCGGGCCGCGCGGCCGGCCATCCCCGGCGCCCTGCTGTCCTGGCCGCCGCCGTGCCCCAGCAGCACCAGCGGCGCGCGGCCGGAACCGGACTCGGGCGACCAGAGCATGCCGGGGACCTCGCCCACGGTGAATCCGCGCGCGATGACGCCGTTCGACGTTTCTTCCGAAGTGAAATGCACAGAAGGCATTAGGTTGTCGCTTTCCGGGAGTGCTTGTTGTCCAGGCGCTCCCGGCGACTCCTTATGTCAGTCGCCCGACCGTGATGACGAGAGGGAGCACCCCATCGACACAACGTTCATGGGTCTCACCTCCTCGCGGCATGTCACGATCACCCGCACGCTACCAGCCCCAGACCATCCCGCCCAACCGTTTCACCGCGAATACGGGCAGCCGGATAACTCGTGTCGGTGTGAGGGGGGTGGCGCGAATGGGGTGGCCGCGAAAGGCGATCCCCCGCCACTTTCAAGCTATAGCGCACCGGGGGGCTTGCGGCAAGACCCCGGTCGTACCGCAGAATCTCCGTCCGAACAGGGAGCGGGACCTTGTCGTATGGGGGATTCATGATCGACGTGATCATCGCCGGTGGCGGGCCGACCGGCATGATGCTGGCCGGTGAGCTGCGGCTGCACGGCGTGCGGGTGGTCGTGCTGGAGAAGGAGACGGAGCCGACCGGGTTCGTCCGGGCGCTGGGCCTGCACGTGCGCAGCATCGAGGTGCTGGACCAGCGCGGCCTGCTGGAGCGGTTCCTCCCGCACGGCCGCAGATCTCCGGTCGGCGGTTTCTTCGCCGCCATCGAGAAGCCCTCGCCCGAACGGCTGGACACCGCGCACCCCTACGTCCTCGGCGTCCGGCAGACCATCACCGATCGCCTGCTGGGCGAGCACGCCGCCGAGGTGGGCGCCGAGATCCGGCGCGGCCGCGCGCTGGCGGGGCTGAGTCAGGACGAGCACGGGGTGACCGCGGAACTGGCCGACGGCACGCGGCTGCGCGCGCGCTACCTCGTCGGCTGCGACGGCGGCCGCAGCACGGTGCGCAAGCTGCTGGGCGTCGGTTTCCCCGGCGAGCCCACCAGGGTCGAGACGCTGCTGGGCGAGATGGAGGTGGGCGTGCCGCCGGAGACGGTGGCCGCCGTCGTGGCCGAGGTCCGCGCCACCCAGAAGCGGTTCGGGCTCGCGCCGTTCGACGAGGGGGTGTACCGCGTGGTCGTGCCCGCCGCCGGAGTGGCCGAGGACCGTTCGGTCCCGCCGACCCTGGAGGACTTCAGGCAGCAGCTGCGGGCCGTCGCCGGCACCGACTTCGGCGTGCACTCCCCCCGCCGGCTCTCCCGCTTCGGCGACGCCACCCGGCTGGCCGACCGCTACCGGGTGGGCCGGGTGCTGCTGGCCGGCGACGCGGCGCACGTCCACCCGCCGGTCGGGGGGCAGGGTCTCAACCTCGGCATCCAGGACGCGTTCAACCTCGGCTGGAAGCTGGCCGCCGAGATCGCCGGCTGGGCACCGGAGGGGTTGCTGGACAGCTACGAGACCGAACGGCGCCCGGTGGCCGCCGACGTGCTGGACAACACCCGCGCGCAGATGGAGCTGCTGTCCACCGAGCCGGGCGCCCAGGCGGTGCGCCGCCTGGTGTCGGAGCTGATGGACTTCGAAGAGGTGAGACGGCGCCTGGCCGAGAAGATCACCGCGATCGGGATCCGCTACGACTTCGGCGAGGGGCACGAACTGCTCGGCCGACGGATGCGGGACGTGACACTGAAGCGCGGGCGTCTCTACGAGCTCACGCGCGGCGGCCGCGGACTGCTGCTCGACCAGACCGGCCGGCTCTCGGTCGCCGGATGGGCGGATCGGGTCGACTACGCCGCCGACGTCAGCGAGGAGCTGGACGTGCCCGCCGTACTGCTGCGGCCGGACGGTCACGTGGCGTGGGCCGGCGAGGATCAGGCGGGCCTGCTCGATCGGCTGCCCAGGTGGTTCGGCGCGCCGCGCGGCTGAACGCCCCGTACGGCTCGCGCGGATGACCGGTGGGCGGAAGCGGGACTGGTTCAGACTGTTCCGAGTGCCTCGGTGGGCTGCATGCGGGCCGACGGCGGCGGTCCTCGCGACGTCGGCCGGACGCATCCGGTGGAGGCTCTCATGGTGGTCACGCGGCGGTTCCCGGGATCGTCACCCTCCGGCGGCCGGGGAGGCCTCCGAGGCGCCGTGCGATCCGTCCGGCACCCGGAGCGCCCGGGTGACGGAGCCGGTCCGCCGCGCGGTGCCCCACATCCACTCGACGCTCGCCTCGGCCCGCCTGCGGGCGAGCCAGTCGTCGAAGATCCGGTTCTCGATCGCCTGCCGGGTCTCGTCGTCGAGGACGGCGGGGCGCACCTCCAGGACGCAGGTGACCAGCGGCTCCGGCCCGCTGCCGGCGACGACGTCCCCGGCCCCGGCGCCCGCGGCCTCCGGGCCGAGTTCGCGGCGGTACACGAGCGCCGGCCGGACGTCCGCGCCGTACTCGAAGGCCTCCTCGGCGGCCTTCGCGAAGATCGCCGCGCGGGCGTCCTCGGCCCGCAGCCGCGCGGCCGCCGCCCGGGCGGCTTCGAGGTGGGGATACCGCAGGCGCATCACGCTCAGGCGGTCGTGGCCGCCCGGATCGGCGGCGAACAGCCCGGCGGCGTCCTCACCGGCCACACGGCGACGCAGCCGGGCGATGGCGGCCTCCTGGTGGACGATCACCTCCAGCGCCGCGTGGTCCAGCCCGCGCTCCGTCATCCAGTCACGGGTGGCCCGCACGGTGAGCAGGCCGCGGGCCCGCCGGAAGGCGTCCATGGCCTCCTGAAGCTCCTCGGCGGTCAGCTCGACCGGTTCCCGCTCCAGTTCCTGCTCCACCAAGGCGGCGTTCACCAGGCGGACGGCCAGCGAACTGTCCCCCCACAGCCCGTCGAGCACCGCCATGGCCTGCTCCATCCTGACGTCGGCGCCGTCTACACGGACGACGACCTGCTCGCCGGCGCTCTGGCTGCCGCGCAGCGGCCACGGTACGGCCCGCGCCGGCGCGAAGGCGACCGACACCGTGCCGTCCGGCGCCGGGATCAGCAGGTCGTAGTGGTGGCTCCCGCCGGGATGGTCGCGCTGCCAGACGAGGCGCATCGGCACGTTCGGGTGCGCGGCCCGCAGGTCGTCCAGCAGGCGCCTGGCGTCGGCCGGCTCGGCGCCGGAGATCCGGCGCAGGAAGGCCAGGGCGTCGTTCAGCAGGTGGTCGGGGAAAAGCGCCACGTCAGGCTCCTCGCAGGAGGTGTTCGCAGATGGCCTCGCTGATCGGGAGGCCGGTGAGGTGCTCCACCCAGAGCCACTGCGCGTTGGGGTTCACCTCGAGGAAGACGTGCCGGCCCTCGGGGGTGAGGATCAGGTCGATCGCCCCGTACGCGAGGCCGAGCCGCTCCATGAGGGTGAGGCACCGGGTCGCGACGTCGTCCGGCAGGCGGTGCGGGCGGTGCGGGGTGACCCGCGTGTCGTAGCGCCGCCAGTCGACGCTCGACCGGTTGGACACCTGGGAGTGGATCTCCGCCGCGAAGATCCGGCGGCCGACGACGGTGACGCGCAGCTCCAGGCGCTTGTCCACCCGCTCCTGCACGATCATGGGACAGAACCGCAGCCCGTCGGCGTACGCCAGGTCGCGGGGCGACACCTGCTCGCTGAGCCGCGTGACGGTGAGGCCGTCGCCGACGCGCTCGATGAAGGGGATGTGGAACGTCTTGGTGATGACGCGGCCGTCGTGCCGCTCGTGGAACTCGAAGAACGACTCCGGGTCCGTGGTGATCAGCGTGTCCGGTACGGCGAAGCCGAGCTCCGCCGCGAGGGCGAGCTGGGAGGCCTTCTGGCCGGACCGGCGCCAGACCGACTCGCGGGCGGGGAGCTGCGGGCACGGCAGGTGCTCCCACAGGTCGCTGAGCAGGCTCTGGCACTCCCTGGCCGCGTGCGCGGCGACCGCCGGGTCGGTTATCTCCGGATGCGGCGCGGGCGGGGTGGGACGGCGCCACCACAACGCGGTGACCGTGTCGAGCGCGATCTCCTCCGCACCGCCCCTCAGGAGGCGCGGCGTCATGCGGCCGTCCGCCGCGTAGCCGACCTCCACCCTCCAGGAGACGGGGAAGCCACCGGGGTCGAAGACGGTGACCCGCGCGCCGCGCCCGGCGAGCAGCGCGCAGACGCGGTCGGCGTGGGGATCGTCCTCACCCGTGAGGACGAGAACGTGCGGAGATGGCAAGGCCGGGCCTTTCGTGATCACGGTGGAAGGCGGGAGCGCCGCCGCGGGCGCTCCCGCCCCGTGCCTCGGCGACGGTTCAGAAGCGATTCAGAGGCGCTTCACAGAGCGCTTCGGGAAGCGCTTCGAAGGGCCGCTCAGAGGGCGATGTCGTCCCAGGAGCACATGTTGCCGCCGTACGAGCCCGTGTTGTACTCGGGCCACATGCCGCCGCTGATGCCCCGCAGGGTCTCCTCGTCGAGTTCGGCGCCGACGGCGTCGATGTCGGCGAGAACGGTCCGCACAGTCATTCCGGTGTCTCCCTAGCAGTAGACGTCGTCGCGGCTGGCGTACAGGCCGGTGTGGCTGTAGGCCCCCTCGGGGTCCATGCCGCCGTTGATCCCCTGGAGCCGGCTCTCGTCCAGCTCGGCGCCGATCTCGGAGATGTCGCGCAGCTCCGTGCGCAGGTCCTTGCCCATCTGATCTCCCTCCTTCCGTACGGGAGCCGGGACGGCTCCCGCGCCTCAAGGCTCGGTGGAAGATCTTGGAATCGTCTTGCGAGCAGATTGGAGGGGGGCTGAGCACCGCTGCAACCACAGGTCGGGGGGCGGGCCCGGCCCTCTCGCGGCCTTCCCGCGGCGTGGAAACCCGGCCCTCGCGGCCGGTCCCCACGCCGGGTGATCCAAGTCACCGCGCAGTGGGCGACGGAACACTGCGGGAACCATGAGGTTCAATCGCACGAGGGTGCCGCTGCTGTTCCAGGACTCCATGACCGAGTGCGGCGCCGCCTGCCTCGCCATGGTCCTCGGCGCGCACGGTCACCACACCACGGTCCGCGCGCTCGCGGACGAGATGGGGATCGGGCGCGACGGCGGGAACGCTCTCTCACTCATCCGGGCGGCGCGCCGGCGAGGCCTCACCGCCCGTGCCTTCTCGCTGCCCGCGGACGGGATCCGGCAGGTTCCCCTGCCCGCCGTGGCTCACTGGGAGTCGCGCCACTTCGTCGTCGTCGAGGCCCTCGGGCGCGGGCGCGTCACCATCGCCGATCCGGGTTCGGGACGCCACCGGATCAGCGACGAGGAGTTCGCCGAGTCCTTCAGCGGAGTGGTGCTCCTCTTCGAACCGGGGCCGGAGTTCACCCGAGGACGGTTCGGGAACGCGCGGAGCCGCTCGTGGCTCCGGTTCCTCCGTACGGCGTTCGCCGCGCGGCGGTCCCTGGTCGCCCTGCTGGCCCTGCTCAGCGTCCTGACGCAGGCGTTCGGGCTCGTCCTGCCCGCCCTGACCGGCCTGATCGTCGACCGGGTGGTCCTCTCGGGCGAGCGGGACCTGATCACCGCCCTCGGCGCGGGCCTGCTCGCGGTCTTCGCCGCGCACACGGCGGTCGGGGTGCTGCGGGCGTTCACGCTCGCGGCCCTGCGCGTCCGCGCGGACGCCGACCTGCTGGAGATCACCGCGACCCGCCTGCTCACGGCGCCGTTCCGGTTCTTCGCCGGGCGGACGTCGGTGGACCTGTCCAACAAGGTCATGGGCACCGTGCTGATCAGGGAGATCGTGATCGGCCAGGCCCTCCTCGCGGTCTTCGACGGCCCGCTGGCGCTGGGATACCTGGTCACGGTGGCCATACGCAGCCCGCTGACCGGCGTCTGCCTGCTGGCCTTCGCGGCGGCCCAGATCGCCCTGCTGCTGGCCACCCGGCGGCACGTGAGCGACCTGGCCCGCCGTGAGGCGGACACGCGCAGCGACGTCCAGGGCCGGCTCGTGGAGGTGGTGCGGGGCATCGAGAGCATCAAGGCCTCGGGTTCCGAACCCCGCGTCCGGAGCCGGTGGACGAAGCTGCTCGCGGTGTACGTCGGCCGGGCCGGGCGCAGCAGCCGGGCCCAGGGCCTGCAGCAGGCGGTGTTCGACGCGATCAGGTTCACGGCCCCGCTGGTCCTGGTCTGGGTCGGGGCGCGGCAGGTCGTCGGCGGGGAGATCTCCCTGGGGGAGATGCTCGCGCTGCAGGCGCTCGCGGCCGTCGCGCTCTCCCTGCTGTCCTCGCTGATCAGCGGCCTGCAGTCGCTCCAGGCGGCCCGGCCGTACGTGGACCGCCTGGCCGACGTCTGGGACGCCGAGGCGGAGGCGGTCCCCCCGGGCGCGGTGACCACCGAGGTGAGCGGCCGCGTCAGCGCCGAGGGCGTGGGCTTCCGGTACACGGCGGAGGCGCCCTGGGTGGTGCGGGACGTCAGCGTGGAGGTGCCGGCGGGCCGGAAGGTCGCCCTGGTTGGCCGGTCGGGCTCGGGCAAGACCACCTTGGCCCGGGTGCTGCTCGGGCTCTTCGCCCCGGCCGAGGGCGAGATCCGCTACGACGGCGTCCCCGCCTCCCGTTTCGACCCGGGCGCGCTTCGCCGCCAGTTCGCGGTGGTGCCGCAGGAACCCGTGCTGTTCACCGGCACGATCGCCGAGAACATCGCACTGAACGCCCCGGGCGCGTCGGCCGAGGAGATCGCCGAGGCGGCCCGCCTCGCCTGCGTGCACGACGACATCACGGCCATGCCGATGGGGTACGGCACCCTGCTCGCCGAGGGGGGCGGCCTGTCCGGAGGGCAGCGGCAGCGGATCGCCCTGGCCAGGGCCCTGCTGTCCAGGCCGAGGCTGCTGCTCCTGGACGAGGCCACCAGCCACCTCGACACGGCGACGGAGGCGGCGATCGAGGCCAACCTCGCCGGGCTGGACATGACGCGCGTCGTCATCGCGCACCGGTTGAGCACGGTGCTGGACGCCGATCTCATCCTCGTGCTGGAAGCCGGCCGGGTCGTGGAGGCCGGCGGTCACGCCGACCTGCTGCGGGCGGGCGGGCCGTACGCGCGCCTGGCCGGTGCGTCACCGGAGTCGTGACCGGGCGGCAGAGCCGTACGAAGATTTTTCACTTCGCTTTCCACCCTTCCGACCTGCCCAAAAGCCGCCGGCCCGCCGCCCTGCCGCAGATCGGTCCGCATGGATTCGGGCTAGATGGGAAAGGTCTCCACAAACCCACGGAAGAGACACGGTTTGACAACAAATACAACGATCGCCACTGTCGGGTAGCGGAGCAACGCGCTCCGGCCGCCGCCAGTCCGGCGGAAACCATCACACCGCACGATATGGAGGAACGGTGACGCCGACCAACCCCCGCCGCCCGAAGGAAGGACAATCGTCCGGCCCGGGCGGACCACGCAGGCGCATCTCCCACCCCATGATCCTCGCCACCGCGTTCGTGCTGACCGCGACCGGCGGAGTCGGAGTGGCGGCGGCCTCCGCCGCTCCCGTCACCCCGCCGGCCGACGCTCCGGAGCCCGTGGTGACGGCCACCGTGACGATCACCCCCACGCCGGTGGACCTCCCGGCCGAGACCACCACCGAGGTGCCTCTGGTGGGCCCGTTCCTCGGCGTACTGCACGGCCAGATGGTCGTGCCGGCCAGGAACAGGTGCGACACCGTCACGGTGTTCACCCAGACCGGGCAGGCCGTCGCCGTGGCCGAGGGCTCGGTCACCATCCGGAGCCAGGACGGCTTCGAGCGGTCGTACTCCGTCGACGACTCGACGCGGGTGTTCACGGGCCGCCGCGGTGGCGAGATCCGGCAGGACGCCTGGGTCTCCGTGGTCGCCGCGGAGCCCGCTCCGCAGACCCCGCCCGAAGCCACGCCCACTCCCCCGGAAAGCACGCCCACGCCTCCCGAGGAGACCCCCACACCACCCGAGAGCACACCGGCTCCTCCCGAAACCACCCCCACTCCCCCTGAGGCGACGCCCACGCCTCCCGAGAGCACGCCGGCTCCCCCCGGGGAGACGCCCACGCCCGATCCGCAGACGTCGACGGCTCCGGCGGCCCCCGCCGTACCGGGGCAGGCGGACACCGTCGCGCCGAAGACCGAACCGTCACCCGCCGCCTCTCAGGGGGAGACCGCGGCGGCCGCCTACGTCTTCGATCTCTCCCGGCCGAGCAAGAAGCTGTGGAACCTCGGCAAGATCTCGCCGTACTTCCCGCACTGGCGCTCCGGCAAGCCCGCCTGGCGCACTCCCGAGCCCTGCCCGACGCCGACGGTGACGCCCACGGCGCCGACCGACACCCCGACCGACACCCCGACCGTCCCGACCACCCCGAGCGCCCCGGCGGAGACGCCTGCCGACACCGTGTCTCCCACCCCTGAGCCGACGCCCACCGACGCCCCGGCCCCGTCCGGGTCCTGATCACCCCATACGGCCGGCCCTCGCCTTCGCGGGAGGGCCGGCCTCCGGCTGTCCGGCGCGAGAATACGCCGCGGACGCCGGGAGGCCGCCATGCCCGGCGCGCGGGAGGAGGCCGCCTATACTGCCGCTGCCGGCGGATCGGAGCGGGCGCGAATCCACGAGCGGCAGCGGCCCGGCTCCGGCCCTCCGTCCCACTACTGGCACGATCCCGGTGAACGCGCGGACGCGCGGCCGCCCTCGGCAGTACGGCACTCCGCCCGGCGCATGCCTTCCGTGCCACCCTCGAAGTACCGACGAAAGGTGACGCAGGCCATGCTGGAAGGACTTCGACAGGCGGCCGGAAGAGACGGCGCCGCCGCCGTACGGCTCGGGGACGACGCACTGGCGCCGGCCGAGCTGCTGCGCGCCGCGAGCGCCGTGGCCGGCGGGATCGCGGGCGCCTCCGCGGTCGCCGTCCACGCCACGCCGACCATGGACACCGTGATCGCGGTGGTCGCGGGACTGCTCGCGAACGTCCCGGTCGTCCCGGTGCCCCCCGACGCCGGGCCCATGGAGCGCGACCACATCCTCCGCGACTCGGCCCCCGCGCTCATGCTGGCGGCGAAGGGCGCGCTGGCGGACCCGGGCGCCCTCGGCGTCCCCGTCGTCCCCGTGGACGACGTCGCGGGCGCGGAGACCTCCTTCCCCGGCCCGGAGCCCGGCTCCACCGCTCTGGTGCTCTACACCAGCGGCACGACGGGCCGCCCGAAAGGCGTTCGGATCTCGCACGGCGCCATCACGGCCAACCTCGGCGCGCTCGCCGAGGCGTGGGCGTGGACCGAGGAGGACACGCTGGTCCACGGGCTGCCGCTGTTCCACGTCCACGGCCTGATCCTCGGCGTGCTCGGCGCCTTCCACACCGGCTCGGCCCTGGTGCACACGGGACGGCCGGCCCCCCGCGCGTACGCCGGGGCGCCGGGGACGGTCTACTTCGGGGTCCCCACCGTGTGGTCGCGGGTCTGCGAGGACCCGGAGTCCGCGCGGGCCCTGCGCGGCGCCAGGCTGCTGGTCTCCGGCAGCGCTCCGCTCCGGCCTGCCCTGTTCGAGAACGTACGGGCCCTCACCGGGCACGCCCTGCTCAACCGGTACGGGATGACCGAGACCCTGGTCACGCTCAGCGGCCGGGCGGGAGAGCACCAGACGCCCGGCTGGGTCGGGACCGCCCTGCCCGGCGTGGAGACGCGGCTGGTGGCGGAGGACGGCGACCTCCTGCCCCATGACGGCTCCGCCCTGGGCGAGCTGGAGGTGCGGGGGCCGAGCCTGTTCACGGAATACACCAACGCGCCGGAGGCCACGGCGGCCTCGATGACCGCCGACGGCTGGTTCCGCACCGGCGACCTGGCGGTCGTCGGGCCCGGCGGCGTCCACCGGATCATGGGCAGGGCGTCGACCGACTTCATCAAGACCGGCGGCTTCAAGGTGAGCGCCGCCGAGGTGGAGGACGCTCTCCTGGCGCATCCGGCGGTGCGCGAGGCCGCCGTCGTGGGCGCCCCCGACGACGATCTCGGGGAGCAGATCCACGCCTACGTCGTGGCGGACGCGGTCCCGGCCGACGAGCTCGTGCACTTCGTCGCCACCCAGTTGTCCGTCCACAAGCGGCCCCGGCAGGTGCGCTTCGTGCCGGAGCTGCCCAAGAACCGGCTGGGCAAGGTCGTCAAGGGTGAACTCGGCCGCCGGTGAGCACACCGGCCGGACCACTGGCGAGCGCACCGGCGGGATCCGGGCGGGATCACCGCCGCCTCATCGGGAGGCGGTGATCCGTCGCGGACGGCCCGTGCCGGCCCGCCGTTCCCCGGAGAGGCGCGGTTCAGCGGCCGCGCCTGCGCCCGGCCCTGCCGCTCACCCCGCCGAACAACGCCAGGCCCCGCACCACGACCACCGGCGCGGAGGGATCGATGTCCGGGCCGTTCTGCACGTCGAAACCGCCGAAGATGCCGGTCCCGTGGCAGCGCAGCTCGACCCCCTCGGGCACGATGATCTCGGCGCCGCCGAAGATCGCGTTGACCGTGATCTCGACCTCCTTCGCCTCGAACTCGGCGGAGGTCAGGTCGAACTGCACCCCGCCGAAGACGGCGAGCGCCTTGGTCCGCCGCCGTACCCTCCAGCGGCCCTTGCGTACGGCGCCACCGAAGACGGCGACGACGCTCTCGGGCTCGGAGGTCGCGTCGGGATGGTAGGACACCGGGGTCGCGGCCGGACGGCGCCGGTCGACCTGCAGGTCGTGGGTGAGCACGTCGAGCTCTCCCACGGTCTTCGCCTGGTAGAGGGTGTCCAGGCGCTCGGAGTACTCCTCGTGACTCAGCTGACCGTTGCTCAGAGCCTCGCCGAGCAGGGCGGCGACCTGCTCCCTGTTGCTGTCCGAGGCACGCAGGTGCGACATCTGCGAGTCGCCACGCTCGGGGGGGTTATCCATGATGGTCACGATAGTTCTCCTCGGCCCCCGTCAGGGAGCCGGACGTACGCGCGACGCGATCCCGCCGAACCGCGGCGCCCGACGCACGCCCCGCCGTGGTGCCGGGACACCGGACGACCCGCGGCCGGTGCCCCTCCACGCGCTCCGCGGAGGGGCACCTTCCACCGGTGTCTAGTCGCAACGGCCGCAACGCTCGCGGCAGTCGGGTCCCCAGATGGCGTTGGCCCAGAGACAGTTGTCCCACCAGCAGTCATTCCAGGAGGGAATGACACTGCCGCACGGCTCCCCGAAGGAGGAGGCGTTGCGCCAGTCGTTGAAACTGTTGTCGAAGGTGTTGTTGACACCCACGGTGGTGTAGCCGTCGCCGTACCCGGTGGTGCCGCAGGGGTTCCGAGCGGTGTTGCGCCAGTTGTTGAAGCTGTTGTCGAAGGTGTTGTTGAACAACAGTTCTTCGCCCGGGCTCGAGTAACCGTATTCGGTTGGAGCGGTCGCCGCGGCCGCGGCCGCGGCGCTCACCGCGAGAGCGCCACCGGCGAGCGCGGTGGAGAATGCGAATCCGGCGATGACCTTCTTGAGCTTGGGCATTCGTGTCCCCCTCTAAAGGATCAACTGCCTGATTGCACGACATGCACTCCAGAGTGCTATGTCGTTGAGTTCGACCGTTAAGCCGCCATCACCCCGCGCTTGCATGGTTTCCAGGCCGAATGACCGATAAACGGTGATTTACCGTGTTTGATGCCCCATTGTGAGCAATGGGGCATTCTAAGTCCACTTATGCGTCGTTTATCCCGAAATGTCCGAATCTGCGCCGTGGGTGGACGGCTCCTCCGGGGTCTCCTCCGGAGCGGCGCCGGGGTGGGCCGCGACGAACCGTTCGAGGATCTCGTCGGGCACCTTCCCGCGCGCGGGCACCTCCAGCCCCTGCTCACGGGCCCACTCGCGGACGTCGGTGAGCGTGTGACCGCGCAGGCGCGGCGACGCGTCCGCCGCCTTCTTCGCGCGCGACGCCTGCTTCACCTCACGGGCGTTCTCCAGGACTTCCTCGACGAAGGCGAGCGCCTCGTTCAGTCGCTTGTGGTTCTCGTCGCACAGGTCGATGGCGAAGGTCCGGTTCAGCAGCGGGAACTCCCGTCTCGCCACGTCGTCGCCCTCGGAGTGGTCGAGGTCGTCAACCAGTATCACCTTCTGCGCCACGTGCCGCCCTTTCCCAGGTGGATCTACGTCTTTCCGGACCGTGGCATCCTACTCGCGGGGTATCCCGCTCGCGCTGGTCACCCGCCGCCCGCCGCTCTCCGGCGGGACGACCGGGGGTGACTTCGGAGGCGGGGCGGGTAGGGCCAGGGCATGCCGGAAGGGCATCTGGTCCATCGTCACGCACGCGAGCAGCACGAGGCGCTCGCCGGGCGCCTGGTCCGGGCCACCAGTCCCCAGGGCAGGTTCGACGCGGCACCGTACGACGCCAGGGCCGTCGAGCGCGTGGAGGCTCTCGGCAAGCACCTGCTCTACTGGCTGGAGGGCGCCCCGCCCATCCACGTCCACCTCGGCATGCGCGGCCTCTTCCTGCGGTACGACGACCCCTCGGCCGAGCCGCGCCGGGGCACCCGGCTTCGCCTGGCCACCGGCGAGGTGGCGTTCGACCTGATCGCCCCGATGCGGTGCGAACCGCTCGACGAGGGGAGGCTTCGCGCGCTCAGGGCCGCGACCGGCCCCGACCCCCTGCGCGGGGACGCCGACCGGGAGGACGCCGTACGGCGCCTGCTCGCGGCCCCCGCCCCGGTCGGCGCGGCCGTGCTCGACCAGCGGGTGTGGGCCGGGATCGGCAACGCCTGGCGGGCGGAGCTGCTCTTCCTCACGGGCCTCGATCCCCGCGCCGCCGGCATCGGCGCGGAGGCGGCGGGGCGGCTCTGGGACACCGCCGTGCGCTGTCTCGCGCTGGGCCGCGACGCGGGGCAGGTGGTCAGCGACCCGGACGCGCCGGACGAGCGCTGGGTCTACAAACGCGAGCGCTGCCGCCGCTGCGGGACCGCCGTCCGCACCTGGACGCTGGCCGCGAGGACGGCGTACGCGTGCCCCCTCGACCAGCCCGCATATGCCCCCTGACCTGGGAAGTCACGCCACCGCCAGGTTGTTACACCCAGGTGAACGAAGGCCACCGGCTCCTGGACATCCGCCGCCTCTACGTCGAGCCCGCCGCGGCCGGACTGCCGCGCGGCAAGGAGATCCTCCAGCGGTTCCCCGACGCCGAGCGCGTCGAGATCGAGTCGCACCACCGGATCCCCGAGCTGTACGGGGACGAGTCGAACGTCTCCCGCTGGGTCAGGATCAAGACGGAGGCTCTGGTCCTCGGCGTCAAGAAGTCGCTCACCGCGCGGCCCAACGGCCGGTCGAGCGACTTCATCGCGCCCTCCACCGCGAACGGCTGCGCGATGGCCTGCGCGTACTGCTACGTGCCGCGCCGCAAGGGCTACAGCAACCCGATCACGGTGTTCGCGAACATCGACAAGATCACCGGCTATCTCGCCCGGCACGCGGGACGGCAGGGCGTCAAGCCCGAGCCCAACCAGGTCGATCCGCACGCCTGGGTGTACGACATCGGCGAGAACTCCGACTGCTCGGTGGACGCGACCGTCTCGGACAACGTGCGCGACCTCGTCGACCTGTTCCGCGACCTGCCGAACGCCAAGGCGAGCTTCGCGACCAAGTACGTCAACCGCGACCTGCTCGGCTGGGACCCGCGCGGCCGTACGCGCGTCCGGTTCAGCCTGATGCCGGCCGCGGACGCGAAGCTGCTGGACATCCGCACCTCGCCCGTCGCCGACCGCATCGCGGCCATCGACGACTTCGTCGAGGCGGGATACGAGGTGCACGTCAACTTCAGCCCCGTCGTCGTACGGGACGGCTGGCTGGAGGACTGGGCCGAGCTGCTCGGGCAGCTCGACGACGCGCTGGGCCCGGCGGCGCGCGCGCAGCTCGCCGCCGAGGTCATCTTCCTCACCCACAACGACCGCCTGCACGAGGTCAACCTCGGCTGGCATCCCAAGGCCGAGGAGGTGCTGTGGCGTCCCGACCTCCAGCAGCCCAAGCGCTCGCAGACCGGCGGATGGAACGTCCGTTACAAGATCGGCCAAAAGGGCCGCTACGTCACCGCGCTCACCGGCCTGATCGCCGAGAGGCTGCCGTACTGCCGGGTCCGCTACGCCTTCTGACCGCGGGCGTACGCGGCGGGGAGGGCCGCGCCGATCTCGCGTGCGACCTCGGGGTGCGCGAGGTACTCCTCCACGTCGTGCACCCGGCTCAAGGGGTTGGTGACGCACGTCTCGACGAGTTCGCCCTGCCAGTCGTCGTCGAGCGGGCATCCGACGGTGACCGGGTCGGTGGGACACCACGCGTTGAACCAGTGGGCCACCTGGCCGGGACGCTTCGGGCCGCCGGCGAGCAGGCTCCGGTACACGGTGTCGAGGCCGAGCGGGCTGCCCGCGGTGACGAGCAGGCCGACGTTCACGGCCGGGCCGAGGCGGATGAGCAGGTCCAGCGCGACGACCGTGCCCAGGCTGTGGCTGACGATCACCAGCGGACCGCGGGGCGTCTCCCGCAGCACCGTGTCCAGCACGGCCTCCCGGACCCGTTCGTCACCCAGGTAGGCGGCCACGTCCGCGAAGATCGCGGCGATGGCGAGCCGGTCCAGGTCGGTGACGGCCGCCAGCCAGCTCAACCCACCGTGCACCAGGTCCGCCCGTTCCCCGCCCGTCGGCCGGGTTCCGGGCATCCCGGCCCTGGCCGCGGCCTCCACGATCAGCTGCTCGTACAGCCGTCTCGTGCCGTAGAGCACGGGAGCCGCCGCGTCGACCGGGTCGGCGAAGATCTCCTCAAGGGAGTGCGGCGCGGGGCGGGAGGGCCGCAGGGCTTCGGCGAGCCGGTCGCCGTAGAAGGGGAAGCAGACGTCCCCCGGGGTGATCGTGGGCAGTCCCGCCCGGGTCAGCCCGCCGTTCAGGCCCGCCGTCCAGTAACGGCGCAGGTGCTCGGGGTCGCGTCCCTGCTGGCCTCGGCCGTGCAGGAACACCAGGTGCAGGGCACCCCCGAACGCCGCGGAGTCCGCGGAGAGCCCCGTCGTGCCGGGCTCGTCAGGAGACACCGTGGTGGCCTCTGACGAGCCCCGCATGACCGGCCGCGTGGCCGCGGACTCCGCCGGCCCCGCCGGCGCCGTCACGGGTGACGCGGTGGGAGCCGACCCTGCGGCGCGGCCGTCCTGGAGCCCCGACTCCGGCCCCATCTCCGCGAGCAGCGCCGTCCACGCGCCGTCGAGCCGCAGCGTGACCAGGTGCCGCAGGATCGAGCTGACCCGCACGCCCTCGTTGGACACCCAGTCCACGGCGTCGTCGCCGTCACCGGCCTGCCAGACCTGGCCGTCGCGACGGAGGATGCGGTCCTGGTCGTCGGTCCTCGGCACGCCGCCATGGTGGAGCGCCGTCACCTCCCACTGGTCGTTGTACACGGGCGAGCCCGAACTGCCCGGCTCCGTGTCGGTCTGGTATTGCAGGAAGTCGTCCAGACGGACCTCCAGCCGGTTCTCCCGGATGGAGATCTCCTTCAACCGGCCGCCGGGATGGCCGACGATGTTCACCGGCTCGCCGATGACGAGCTTGCCCGGCTGCGCGCTGAGCGTGTTCCAGCCGAAGATCTCCCCCGCCGGCCGTCCGCCGGCCTCGGGAGCGACCAGGACGAGGGCGAAGTCGAGGCCCTCGTCGGCCACGAAGAACGCGTCCGGATCGAGGGTGAACCGCTTGGCCACCTCAGGCGTGTTGTCCACGCCGACCTGGGCGTCGAACTCGGCGAACGCCTGCCGTACGGCCTCCGGGCAGGGGAGGACGTGGTGGTTGGTCAGCAGCAGCCGGGGCGAGACCAGGAAGCCGGTACCGATCGGCAGCTCCCGGCCGTTCTCGCTCACCGAGATCCTGGCGACGGTGCGGGCCGCCCGGGCCCCGCGCGGCAGGAAGCTCCACGCCTGGAGGTCCTTGGCGACGCCGAGGATGCGCTCGTGCATCGCGGGCCGGTCCAGGCGGACGCCCCGGGTGGCCTCCATCACTGCCTCGACCGGCACTCCCTGACGCTGGACGAGCCGGGCGGCACGGGCCGCGAGCAGGTCCGGCGAGTCGGGGAAGGCGTCGCCCTCACTCTGCCTGCGGCGCACCTCGTCCCGGACCGTGCCGCTGCGGCGATACCGTACGGCTGCCGCCCTGGCGTGGCGCAGGCCCTTCTCCCGGACCTCGTCGGCGATGTCCACGGCGTCTCCCGTCACTTCGCGATCGTCAGCACGCCGTCCTGGCAGGACAGCACGGTGAGGTCGGTGCGCCCGCCTTCGGGGAAGACGACGCGCACGCCGCTCTCCCGCGCGTGCCAGCGGCCCGTCACCGGCCGCGGGCGGTCGGCGGGGCCGGGGCGGAGCTCGACGAACGTGCCGTCCGCCCGGAACTCCAGGCCCCGGCGCGGACGGCGAGAGGGCCGGAACGGATGGCGCGCGGGGCGGTAGACCTCCGCGTCGCCGGTGTCCTCCTCGTAGGAGTGCAGCCACTCCCCCACGATGCCGATGTCCGGTTCCGTCACGGGCTCACCCGTCCGTGTGGCCGCCGACCATGCCGATCGCGGCGCGGATGTCGTTCAGCACCTCGGTGGTCAGCCGCTCGCTGTCCTGGAGCAGCCGCTCCACGTCCCCGTCGTGGCTGGGACGCCACGTCTCCGGCATCGCCCGCGTGAGGCGCTCCTCCTTGGCGGGCGCCTCTTTCGCGGGTGCCTCCTTCGCCGCCGGCGAGACGAGGAAAGAGGCCCGCACGCCCTCCAGGCAGGCGTTCATCCGCGCGGCCTGCCCCCGGGTGAACATGAACATGCCGGCGTCGTCGGTGTAGTCCATGTAGTTCACGAACATGTCGCCGTTCGGGCCGTTGCCGCAGGTGACGCGGGGAAAAGCCGGCAGCCCGTAGTTCGCGTCCGCCTGGTTCGGCGTGTCGGCGACCTTGTCGTCGCTCGTGCAGGCGCCGTCGTCGTCTCCCCAGATGTGGTAGAGGTCCAGCCAGTGGCCGATCTCGTGGGTCGCCGTACGGCCGCCGTCGAAGGGGTGGGCCGCCGTGCCCGTCGTCCCGAAGGCCGTGTTGAGGATGACGACGCCGTCGGTCTGCGGCGGGCCGCCGGGAAACTGGGCGTACCCGAGCAGGCCCCCGCGAAGCCGGCACACCCACAGGTTCAGGTACTCGTCGCTCGGCCACGGGTCCGACCCTCCGGTGGCGCCCGACTTCACGCCGTCGTCCACGGTGAAGTCGTGCCGGTCGGTGGCGACGCGCACGATCCCCGTCGCGGGCTCGCCGTCGGGCCCGCGCGTGGCCAGGCGGAACTCCACCCGGGCGTCCGCCACCAGGGCCTTCCACACGTCCGGCACCTTCGCCACGTCCGGATTCGCCGCGCGGAAGTCCCGGTTGAGCGCCTCGATCTGGCTGTGGATCTGTTCGTCGGCGATGTCGTCGGCCGGCACGGCCCGGTCGTGCACCACGTGCACGACGACCGGGATGGTCAGCACCTCGGTCCGGACGGGGGCGCGCCGCCCCTGCTCGTACCGCAGGGCCCGGGTCTCGATCGCCGCGCGCCGCGCCCGATAGGTCATGCTCTCGTTGAGCAGCCTGCGGTGCACCAGCATCGTCCCGCACAGGTCGCGGGCCGGGAACCGGGCGTTCGTCGGTTCGGTCATGGCGAGTCCTTACGCTCGAATATGTGGTCACGCGCCAGGCGCCGCTGCAACTCGACGTTGCGGAACTGGTAGAACGGCCCCTCGGTGCGCAGCAGGCCCAGGCGGTGGGCGTCGTCGAGGAAGCACATGGCGCGCAGCGGCAGCCGTCCGCGCCTGGCGAGCCGCGGGATCGTCAGCGTGTAGGCGAGCCAGGCGTGGTGGCTGCCGAGTATGAGCCCGAACAGCGGCCCGAGCAGCAGGCCGCCCGCGAGCACGGCCGGCGGATTCAGCTTGGCCACCAGGCCGACGGCTGCGACCGTCAGACCGACGCCCAGCCCGCACAGCGCCCGGATGAGCGTGAGGTTGCGGTCGGCGCGCCAGGTCGACCGGGGGGAGCGCGCCGTCGTGCTGCTGGTCGGATGCTCGACCCACCGGATCAGGCCGACGGTGAGCACGTATGTGAGCCCGGACAGCAGCGCGATCTTGAGCGCCCCGCCGGCCCTGTGGCTCATCAGCCCGCCCACGAGCGCGCCCAGCAGGCCGGCCACGACGGCTTCCGCCAGCGTGCGGCCGAGCAGGGACAGCCGTCCGCGCACCTGGAACTCGGCGTGACCAGGCGGCTCGGTGAACCACGATCTCGTCATGACCAGCACGGCGAGCGCGGACACCAGGCCGAACAACGCTCCGGCGCGCGGCGCGTGCGCCACCGCCGCGATCGAGAGGCCCACCAGGACCCCGCTGACGACGCTGACCATGAGCCGGACCGTCCCGGTGGAGGCGTACCGCGCCAGGTGCCACCAGGCGACGTTGCGCGTGTCCTCCCCGGGGGTCAGGAGCTGGCCCGACAGGTAGGCGAGCCAGTGCCGCACGTGCTCCGGGTCCCAGGAGTGCCGGGGCCGGAACGGCTCGTCCGCGTCCGCGGCGGGGGTACGCGAGCCGACGAGGGCGGGGATGAACCGGTCGCACAGGTGGTCGTAGAGACGGGCCGCGTCCGCCCGCCCGAGTTCGAGCAGCGGCGCGGGGTCCTGGCGGCTGACGACATAGGCGGAGCGGACGAGCCAGAGCCCCAGCGGGGTCGCGGTGACCTCGGCCAGGGCGGGCGCGATCCCCTTCCTCAGCGCGTCGAGCACGTGAAGCCAGGCGGGGTGCGGCCTGGGCGGCAGGCACGCCTGGAGGTAGTCGGCGGCCGTCTCGGCGGTGATCTCCCCCGGCTCGATGACCGCCGCCGCGGTGAGCACGTCTCCGATCAGGTCCACGGACTCGGCGAACTGCTCCGTACGGCAGGTCAGGATCAACTGGTCGCGGTCGCTCATCGAGTGGTTGAGCGCCAGGAGGATCCCGGCCCGCGCCTGTCCCGGCAGTTCGTCCAGGCCGTCGATGACCGGCAGGACCCCGCCGCGCGCCGTCAGGGTCTTCGCGACGTCAGGACCGAACTCGTCCGCCGTCAGCGCCGGGTAGTCGACGGCGATGCAGTCGGCCAGCCAGTCCTGTAATCGGGGATGGACCTCGGCGTCCCAGCGTGCCGCCGACAGCAGCACGGGAACGGGCTCACCGGGCAGCCGCGTCCGGAGCAGTTCCATCAGCAGTTGCACGGCGAGGGTCGTCTTGCCCGACCCCGGGCCTCCGAGGATGACCAGGCGGCGGCTGCGCAGCGCCCGGAGTTCGGCCGCCATTCCGGCGAGGTCCGCGCTCAGGCTGGGGAAGCTGACGAAGTCCTTGGCGATCAGCCGCGGGTGGTCCATGAGCTCGGCGTGCTCCGTAGACCTCCACGGCACCGGGATGGGCTCGGGATCGGCCAGCGACCGCAGGATCGTCTCGTCCCTCCACTGCTCGGCCACGAGACCGGCGAGGACGTCCTTGGCGTTGTCGACGTCGCTCTGGGCGGGGGCCGACGGAGGCTTTCTGGACGTGCGCCACTGGGACAGGAACTGGAGGCCCCCTTTCATCAGCTCGATGACGCTGTTCGCCGCGGTCATGAGCACCCCGACGTTCATCGATATATTGCGGGCCCCCTGTTCCGGCAGTTCCAAATCCTCGACCAACAACTTGAGCCGCACCGCCAGAACCAGGAGCAGGACCCCCAGCACCACCGAGGTCCACATGTGGTGCCGTCGATGCCACCTCGACCTCTCCACAAGGCCATCATGCGAACCGCTCTGCCGGAAGCGTAAGAAGGGAATCCGCCCAGTGTGGGAAAGTGCTCGTACACCCGCGCGCGGGGAGGTCAAGCCCTTGGTAGATCAACACCCGTCTCCGGCCCGTACGGCATGCCGCACGGCGGCCCGTCCCCGGGGGCCGGGCAGGACGAGGTTGCCCTCCACGACCAGCATGAAGCGCTCCAGGCCCGGCACGACGACGTGCACGGCCGTTATCCAACCGGGGAGAACGGCCACCGTACGCGTGAGCGGTGCGTAGCCGCGCGCGCCGAGGCGGGCGGCCACTTCGCGGAGCTGGTCCCGGGGACGGCCCGGCCGCGCTCCGTCCTCGGGGAAGGGAACCGTACGGGCCGCGTGCAGATGCTCGGTGAGGTCGAAACGCCCGCACGCCAGCAGTTCGGGATACCGGGCGAGCCGCTCCGCGTCCCCCCGGCGCTGGATGCGCTCGCCCACGGTGGTCTGCACAAGCTCGGTGAGCGCCCGCCATGCGGCGTGAGCGGGGCTCAGGGAGGTTCCGGCTCCGCGCCGGTGCGGGCGGTCCGGCGTCGGCGCGACGTAGGCGAGCATGGTGGGGACCATCAAATCGCTGGTGATGTCAAGCAGGTGGACGGGCGCTCCGGTGACCTGACCGGCCACGGCGTGGGCGCGGGCGAGCTCGGGCGGCAGGGTGCGCGGATCGACGACCGACGGCCGTTCGCCCGTGCCGAGGAAGGCGCGCACCAGCAGCAGGGAGAGCGCGTCGCGTTCGATCGTCTCGTTGAGGGCGTGCAGCAGCGCCTCCGTCGCGGTGACGCCCACGGCCGATCCGCTGTTGCAGCTGTACCTCATCAGACCGGTGTAGTCGTGGGCGTCACCGGCCCGCTCGCGCAGCCGCGCCGCGTCCGCCTCGACGTACCAGGGGGCGGACAGGAACAGGGGCACCGGGACGGCGCCCCCGGGTCCCTGGTACCGGTTACAGGCCAGCGGCGCGGCGCATCGGCCGTCGAGCAGGACGGCGGACGCGTCCGCCCGCAGCGGCCCGGCCGCGATCCTGGCCGGTTCGACGGGTTCCACCGCCGCCGGGTCGAACAGCGCCGGGCCCGTCAGGTAGTGCTCCAGCGCCTCGAACAGGGCGCCGGCACGGGCCTCCGCGCGCCGTCCCTTGCCCATGCCCTCCGCCGACGGCGCCGGGACACCGTCCGGCCCCCGCAGGCGGCAGTGCCAGGCGGCCGGCTCACGGCCCTCGCCCATGTCCACCAGGTCGGGCGTCAGGCCCAGATGCGCGAGGGCCGCACCGGCCCGGCGTACGGCCTCCGGAAGCGGGACGACCCGCTCCGCGCTAACCGGCGTTCTCGTCGCGCTCCTCGGTGATCTCGCGCAGTCGTTCGCGTTCGGCCTCGGTGAGCTCCTGCTCGACGTCGTCCAGCGACTCGGCTCTGGCGAAGTCCACGCCGCGTCCCATGGGCTGCTCCCTTCAACAGGCGGGAGGGACATCTGCCCGCGTCCGGGTCAGGCCAACACCATCAACCGGCCACCTCCCGTACGACGTCCGGCCTGTTGGTGATGACGCCGTCCACACCCGCGCCGGTCAGGCGGCGTACGGCGGCGGGCGCGTCCACCGTCCACGTGAGGACCTTCATCCCCAGCCTGTGGACGCGGCGGACGTAGCCGGCCGTGACACCGGCGTACGGCGGGTTGATCTGGTCGGCGAACGCCGCCAGGCGGGGCAGGTCCGCGACCGGCGGCGTGCCCAGCAGGCCGATCGGCACCCCGGGCACGAGGCGGTGGAACCGGCGCATCGACTCCCAGTCGAACGACTGCACCACGATCCGGCCCCGCCAGCCCGTGTCACGCCCGATCTCCTCGGCCACCCGGGCCTCGACTCCCGGGTAGAGCCGGGGCTCCTTGATCTCCAGCAGCAACCCGAGCCCGCTGCCGCGCATCTCGCGCAGCGTCTCGCCGAGCGTCGGCACCCGCTCTCCCGCGTACTTCCGGGAGAACCACGAGCCGGCGTCCAGCCCGCGGATCTCGGCCAGCGTGAGGTCGCCGACCCGCCACGGCGACCGGCCGGGAAAGACCTTCTCCACGTCGGTCGTACGGCTGAGCGTCGTGTCGTGCATCAGCACCAGGTGATGGTCCGCGGTCTCCTGCACGTCGAGTTCGAACATGTCGGCGCCCTGGTCACGGGCCAGCCGGAACGCGGCGACGGTGTTCTCGGGCGCGTACGCCGACGCGCCGCGATGAGCGACCACCAGCGGCCGCGACGCCGCCGCGGCCGGAACGACGAGGGTGAGAAGGGTCAGGACGAGTGCGACGATAAGGCCGAGTCGCCGGCGCATGGTTCTCCTCGGGTGTCGGGAAGCGTCCTACGACCCGAACCTGACCACGCGCCATTACACCGAGTTGAGTTCCCGATGGCGGCCGGGTGCCGTCTCGATGAGCATCACGTCCGTCTCCGGACATTTCGCCGTACGGGTCAGAGGCGCGCGGCGGTGACCACCACCGTGACGTAGGCGACGGTGAAGCCGCCTCCGATCGCGTCGATCGCGGCCCCGACCTCGGCGAGCATCTCCGACAGCGTGTCCGGCGGGAGCCGGGTCAGCAGGCCGGACGTGGGCAACTGGTCCAGCCACTCATCGCGCGTGTAGAACCGCTGCCAGTCGAACCGCCACTCCTCGGGCTCGCCGAACGCGCCCACCTCCCGGATGCCGTCGGCGGCCTTGTCCAGCAGCGGCCGGTATCCGTCGAGGGCCGACTTCGGACGCGCGCC
This sequence comes from Microbispora triticiradicis, assembly GCF_005864065.1. Lineage (NCBI taxonomy): Bacteria > Bacillati > Actinomycetota > Actinomycetes > Streptosporangiales > Streptosporangiaceae > Microbispora > Microbispora triticiradicis. The sequence continues at coordinate 275,029 of NZ_VANP01000008.1, forward strand.
GTCCTGTGGCGGGAAGCCGGGCAACACCTTCCGGTAGACCGCGGCGAGGGACTCCGACACGGCGGGCGGCGGCTCGAACACGTGCCAGAACGCCGCCAGCCGGCCACCGGGACGCAGCACCTCGGCGGCCTTGACCGCGCCGGCGACCGGATCGACCCAGTGCCAGGCCGTCCCGGCGACGACCGCGTCGAACGTCCGGTCGGCGGGGTGCCAGGCCTCGAACGTCGCCACCTCGACCTCGATCCCGCCGCGGCGTGCGAAGGCGGCCATCCGCGCGTCGGGTTCGACGCCGAGCACCCGGCAGCCCGCCGACCGGAACTGCCGTGCCGCGAGGCCGGTGCCGCAGCCGACGTCGAGGACCTCGGGCCCGGGACTGGCGGCGACGATCCGCTCCACCATGGCCTCGGGATAGGCGGGCCGGGTGCGGTCGTACCGTTCGGCGTCCTCACCGAACGACTCCGCCATCTGCCTGGCCTTGTGGGGTGCACCTTCAAAAGTGGGCATGTGCCCACTTATAGTGGGCACATGCCCACTCGTCAACGGCGTTCACCCTTGGAGTTGTTTTCGAACCGACCCGCCCTTCACGGCCGCCCGGGTGGGAAGTATTCAACTCGCTACCCATAGTGACGACCAAGCGTCTGGAGGAGATGGTGACCACCATTCAGGACTTCGAGCACCTCGGCGAGAAGCACTTCTCCCACTGGCTCGCCAAGGCGAGAGCGACGCGATCCTCAACGTGCTGGAGGCCCGGGGCCTGGAGGTTCCCGACGACGTCCGCGAGCGGATCCGCCGCTGTCAGGATCTGGACCAGTTGCGGACCTGGGTACGCCGGGCCGTCACCGTCACCTCGGCCCAGGAGTTGTTCACCGAGTAGCAGACCCGGCGACGACCCGACCTTCGTATCCGTCCACGGTGGTGGAGTCGCACACTCGGTCCTCCAGCTTCGAAGACCGAGGAGGCGGCACCGGTAAAGTCGATCGTGGCGGAGAGGAGGGACGAACGGTGCCGACGGGAGTGGCCCTCCGCGACGTACGCACGCAGTTGTTCGACGCGGCCGAGCGCGTGCTGCTCAGGGACGGACCGAGTGGGTTGACCAGCCGGGCGGTCACCACCGAGGCGGGCTGCGCCAAGGGTGTCCTGCACCGGCACTTCGCCGACTTCGACGCCTTCCTCGCCGAGTTGGTGCTCGACGGCATCGCCAGGATCGACCGGCAGGCCGCCGCTCTGCGCGAGTCCGCCGGGACCGGCACCGTCGCCGGCAACCTCACCGACGTGCTGACGGACCTGTTCGGTTCGGTCGCCGTCGCGGTAGTCGGCCTGATCATCTCCCGGGACGGCCTGCGCGCCCGGTTACGTCAGGCCAGGCCCGGCCAGGGCCTTCCACTCCTGACGGAGGCCGCGGCCATGCTCGCCGCCTACCTCGCCGCCGAGCGCGATCTGGGCCGGATCGCGGCGGACGCCGACGTCGACACGCTCGCTCCCACGCTGCTCGGCGCCTCACACCTGCTGTTCGCCGACCGCGACGGCGGTCCGCCCCAGGCCGACGCCGTGCACAAGATGGTGAACACCGTCATCGCCGGTGTCGTACGCGACTGAGCCGCGAACCCTCCCGCCCTGCGCGCCGTCGGCACAGAGCGCCTCGGGGCCCCGGCCGGGCCGGTGCAGCCGATCAAGGTGCCACCCGGAATAACCACGTGATCGTCAGGAGCGTGGCCGGTAACGTGACCTGGTGTGACGAGGCCGGCGCTCTTCAACCGCGAAACCCGTTGCCCTGGTAGCCGGGCGTGAACGACGACGACCGGCTGATACTGCGCCGAACCTTCACCGAGGACGCCGCCCTGTACGACCGGACGCGGCCCGGCTACCCGGCCGCGATGTTCGAGCACATTCCCGAAGGCAGCCGGGTGCTGGAGATCGGTTGCGGCACCGGTCAGGCCACGGTCGCCCTCGCCGGGCGTGGCTGCGCGGTCACGGCGGTCGAACTGGGGGCCGAGATGGCGGCGCTCGCCCGCCGCAAGCTCGCCCGGTTCACCGGCGTGGAGGTGGTCAACGCGGCCTTCGAGGAGTGGCCGCTGCCGCCGGAGCGGTTCGACGTCGTCTTCGCCGCCACCAGCTTCCACTGGCTCGACCCGGCCACACGCGTGAGCAGGTCGGCCGACGCGTTGCGGGCGGACGGCCTGCTGGCCGTCGTCTCGACCGAGCACGTCGCCGGTGGCAGCGAGGCTTTCTTCGCCGAGGTGCAGCGCTGCTACGAGCGGTGGGACCCCGCCACGCCGCCTGGTCTGCGGTTGACGCCCGCGAACGACATCCCGTACGACAGCGGCGAGATCGACGACTCCGGCCGCTTCGGGCCGGTGCGGTTCCATCGCTACGAGTGGGACCACGCCTACACGACGCGGGAGTATCTCGACCTGCTCAATACCTACTCCGGCCACCGCGCCCTGCCCGACGAGGCCCGCACGGGACTGCTCGGCTGCATCGCGGCTCTCATCGACGGCCGTTACGGCGGGCGCATCGTCAAGCGTTACCTCACCCAGCTCGCCCTCGCACGGAAGCTCGGCTGACGGTCAGCCGGGCGGCGCGGTGAAGGCGGCTTCGAGACCGGGGCAGGGTGGGGTCAGCGGAGCAGGTCCAGGGCGCGGGCGGTGCCGAGGGAGTCGTCGACGGCGGTGTGCCGGGGCTCGGCCTCGCCACGCAGCACCTCGTGGATGTGGCGGATGCCCCAGGAGAACGTCGAACCCTCCCCCGGCTCGTGCCGCTCGACCAGCCGCTCCTCGCGCCAGACCTCCAGCACGTCGTGCGGCTTCGGGTGGAAGGGATTGGTCAGGCGGATCTCCCCGCCGGTGCCGACCAGCCGGGCGTACGTCGTGGACGGCAGGTCGAAGCTGCAGCTCAGCAGCAGGCGGCCGGGATCGAATTCGAGCACTCCGGCGGTCTCGATGTCCACCCCTGCCTCGCCCTTGACGGTGGCGGCGTGACCGGCCACGGCCTCGCGGCCGAACAGCAGTTGCGCGAACCGTACGGAGTAACAGCCCACGTCGTAGAGGGCGCCGCCGCCGAGGGCCGCGTCGAGCCGGATGTTCTCCGCGCCCTCAAGCCGGAAGTGGAAGGACGACCAGATCTCCCGCAGGTCGCCGATGACGCCCTGTTCGAGGAGGTCGCGCAGCCGGGCCGTCTGCGGGTGGAACGGGAAGACGAACGCCTCCCAGAGCGGGCGGGCCGACCGGCGAGCCACGTCGATCACGTTCTCGGCCTCCGCGGCCGTCAGGCACAGCGGCTTCTCGCACAGCACGGCCTTGCCCGCCTCCAGGGCGGCGATCGTCCACTGCGCGTGCAGGGCGTTCGGGAGCGGGACGTAGACCGCGTCGATGTCCGGGTCCTCGATCACGGCCTCGTACCCGCGCACGGCACGCTCGACACCGTTCTGCCCGGCGAACGCCTCGGCCCGTGCGAGGTCGCGACCCGCCACGACGGCGGCCGTGCCGCCGCCCGCCTCGCGCAACGCCGGGAGGAACGCCCAGGCGGCGATGTTCGCCGTGCCGAGGATGCCCCACCGAACACCGCTCATACCGATCCACTCCTCGTCGCCCAGATCCTGCGGGGACGGTAGCACAGGTGAATTTTTGCCCCTGGATTCCGATATTGGGCAGATCAGGGGGGTAGGCCACCCGCCGATCCATGACGGGGGAAACGCGATGAGCGAGGAAATACGGCGATTCACTCACCGGCCGGGCGACCGGGCGCCGGGGCCCGACTATTCGGGCCCCGGGGTGGAGGCGGAGCTCACCGGGCTCATGCATCCGGACGACCGGCCGGAGGACCGGACAGGTGAGCGGACCGGCGAGGCGGCGCGGCCGGGACCGGCCCGGGAAGGCGGGCCGGGGCGGGAGCGGCGGGGCGAGCGCGGGGGCGACGGATCGTACGACGGCCTCTACACGGCCCGCGCCTCGTCCGCCCTGGGGAAGGTGGCCTCCGACGACGGCCTGCTCGACGTGCGCATCAAGGCGCCCCCGGAGCTGGGCGGGCCCGGTGGGGAGACCAACCCCGAGCAACTGCTCGCGGCGGCGTACGCGTCGTGCTTCCACAACTCGCTGGCCCTGGTCGCCGGACGGCAGGGCACCCGGACCGCCGACGCCACCGTCGACGCCTCCGTCACGCTGCGCAAGCGGGGCGCCGCCGACGACTACACGATCAGTACGGACGTGACCGTACGCCTGCCGGGGGTCGAACCCGAGACCGCCCGGCGGCTGGTGGACGAGACCCATCGCATGTGCCCGTACTCCCGGGCCTTCGCGCACGGCGCCGAGGTCCACGTCCACGTCGCCTGAATCGCGTACGGCCGTACGCGGGCCCGTGCCCACGGGGAGCACGGGTCCGCGTCAGAGCAGCCGGGCTCAGGGTCAGACCCGCTGCCAGAGCGCCGGGACGTTCGGCGGCTCCCAGCCGGTGAGCGCGGTGTGCGCCTGGATGCACCGGTAGGTCACGCCCGCGTAGGTGACCCGGTCTCCCACCTTGTACGCCGTACCGGCCGCCCAGGTGCCGCCCGGAACGGTCGGGGTCGGCGAGGGACTGCGCGTGGGAGAGGCGCTGGGAGACGGGCTGGGCGAGGGGGTGCGCGGCGGCGTCGGGGACGGGCTCGGGCTGGGCGTCCCGCCCGAACCGATCTGGAGGTCGACACAGGCGTAGAAGGCGTTCGTCGTGTCGGCCACGTTCCAGACGGCGAGGACCTTCTGCCGGCCCGTGCGGCCGCCGAGGTTCACGCTGTGGCTGACGGTGGCCGGCGGCTGCGCGCCGTGGTCGTCGAAGACGGCGATCCGCGTGCCGCCGATGTAGTACTCCCACGTGCTCGTCGAGTGGCGGGCGGTCAGCGACCAGGTGAAGGTGACGGTGTTGCCGACGCTGGTCGCGGGCCACGGCCTGCTCTCGTCGTCGAGCTGGGCGAACCGGGCGTTGCCGCCGCTGCAGCTGCGCAGCCCTTTCGGTCCTTCCACGCTCTGGGGTTCGTACACGATGTCGCCGCAGTTGGGGACACGGCCCTGCGCGCACATCGCCTGCCGGCTCGGCGGCGACGAGATGTACCCGTGCGCCTGAGCGGGCGAGGCGATGAACACGGTGGCACCGATGACGACCGACGCCGTCGCGAGGAAGGTCAGCGCTCTTCGCATGTGGTGCTCCTCACTGCTGGGGGTGGCGCAAATATAAAAGAAGGTTTCCTAACAGTGAAGGCCCAATTGCTGCCACCACCTGCGGAATTAAGATCCTCTTGGGTGGATCGGTCCATCACCATCCCCTTCAGCGGACATCCGGGGCGGTGCGTCGTTGACAGCATGGTCCGGTCACCTAAACTTCTTCATGTGAACGACCGTTCAATCGTTGTGGACATCGAGACCGCCGATTCCTGCGCGCTCCCCGTGGTCGACGCGGACCGGGTGGAGAGCGTCAGGCGGGTCATGCCGGGCCCGGAGACGATGGAGGACCTGGCGCAGATCTTCGGGCTGCTGTCCGACCCCGGACGGCTGCGGCTGATCGCGGCGCTGCTCGAAGGCGGCGAGATGTGCGTGTGCGACCTCGCCGCGGCCACCGGGCACAGCATGTCCGCGGCGTCCCACGCCCTGCGCCTGCTGCGGGCCCACAACGTGGTGAAGGTACGGCGTACGGGAAGGATGGCCTACTACCGCCTCGCGGACTCGCACGTGCGACTGCTGTTCGATCTGGCGATCACGCACATCACGCATGAGGAGAAGGACCGAGACGATGGGTGAGACCGGCATGGGTGTAACCGGCACAGGGCACGAACCCCCGCAGGGACACCGGCGCGGGACGGGACAGGCACAAGGGCACGGGCATGCGCACGGTCACGGGCACGGTCACGCGGTCAGCGCCGAGGCCGACCGGCGGCTGCTGACCGCCGCGCTGGTGCTCATCCTCGGCTTCATGGCGGTCGAGGTCGTCATCGGTTTCGTCGCGCGCTCCCTCGCCCTGGTCTCCGACGCCGGGCACATGCTCACCGACGCGATCGCGATCGCCTTCGCGATCGTGGCCATGCGGATCGCCGCCCGGCCGCCCCAGGGCGGCTTCACGTACGGCCTCAAACGTGCGGAGATCATCTCCGCGCAGATCAACGGCATCACGCTGCTGCTGCTCAGCGTCTACTTCGTCTACGAGGGCGTACGCCGGCTGATCGAGCCGCCCGAGGTCGCGGGCGCGTACGTGGTCGCCACGGGTCTCGCCGGGATCGTGGTCAACCTCGCCGCGACCTGGCTGCTGAGCAGGGCGAACCGGTCGAGCCTCAACGTCGAGGGCGCCTTCCAGCACATCCTGAACGACCTGTTCGCGTTCATCGCGACCACGGCCGCCGGCGCGGTGGTGTGGGCCACCGGCTGGAGCCGGGCCGACGCCCTGGCCGCGCTGGTCGTGGCCGCCCTGATGCTCAAGGCGGGGTGGGGCCTGGTGCGCGACTCCGGCCGGGTCTTCATGGAGGCCGCCCCCGCGGGCATGAGCCCGGCCGAGATCGGCCGCAGGACCGCCGCCCTGGAGCACGTGGTCGAGGTGCACGACCTCCACATCTGGGAGGTCACCTCCGGCTACCCGGCGATGTCCGCGCACATCCTGGTCGCCCCCGGCTCCGACTGCCACGCCGTACGGCAGGCCGCCCAGCGGATGGTCCACGACGAGTACGGCATCGCCCACACCACCCTCCAGGTCGACCACGCCCCTCCGGACCTGCTGGCCATCGGCGGCCCGGCCGAGCCCCACTGCGCGGAGGCCCACGGCCCGGCGCACACGAACGGGCGGCCGCAGCCGTCCGACGACACCACCGGCAAACGCGGCCCGAACGGGTGCCCGGGACGCCGCCGGATCAGTTTCCGGCGCCCCGACCGCCTCTCCGACCACCCCACCTGACCGCCGCCTTCCCTCAGTCCGTCCGCAGGGCGGCCGCTCGGCGGCGCTGTTTGCCGTACGACCCCAGGGGTATCAGCCGCGCATGTTCACCCCGTCCGACCTCGACGTTCTCGTGCCCACCAGGGATCGCCCCGGTGCGCTCGCCGTCACGCTGGCGGGTCTGGCGGCGCAGACCGCGCCGGGGTTCCGCGTCGTGATCTCGGACCAGTCGCGGGAGCCGGTCGCCGGGGACCGGCTGGTGGCCGCGCAGGTGCGGATCCTCGGCCACCGTGACCGGCCCGTGGACGTCCGTCGTCACCTGCCCGCGCGGGGCATGGCGGAGCAGCGGGCGTTCCTGCTCGACCGGGCCGACCGGCGGCTCGCGCTCTACCTGGACGACGACGTCTGGCTGGAGCCGGAGGCGATCGAGGTCCTGCTGGCGGCGATGAACGGCCTGCGCTGCGGGTTCGTCGGCTTCGCGCTGCACGGGCTGTCCTACCGCGACGACGTACGCCCGGCCGAACTCGCGCCGTACGAGGAGTGGACCGGCGGCGTACGGCCCGAGCGGGTGCGCCGGGAGTCGCCGGCCTGGCGGCGGTGGACCCTGCACAACGCGTCCAATCCGCTGCACCTCGCGCAGGAGCACATCGGCGCCCCGGGCCCCCGCGAGTGGCGGCCGTACAAGGTGGCATGGATCGGCGGCTGCGTGCTGTACGACCGGGAACGGCTGCTGGAGTGCGGCGGGTTCGACTTCTGGCGCTCGGTGCCGCCCCGGCACGCGGGTGAGGACGTGGCCGCGCAGCTGCGCGTCATGGAGAGGTACGGCGGGGCGGGACTGCTGCCGAGCCGGGCCTACCACCTGGAGTTGCCGACGACGATCACCGACCGCGGCGCCGAGTGCTACGACTACGTCTTCGAGGCGGCGGCAGGGGCGCGGTGATGGCCGCGCCGATCGACCCGCCGACCGGCACCGCGACCGGCACCGCGACGGGGACGGTGATCGGCCCTGAGACGGGGCCCCGGCGACGGGTACGGCGATGGGCGGCGTGATCGAGGGGGTGGGCCGGATCGCGGTCCTGCGGGCCAACGCCCTCGGTGACCTGGTCCTCGCCATGCCCGCCCTGGAGGCGCTGCGCCGGGCCTACCCAGGGGCGCGGCTGACCCTCCTCGCCAGGTCCTGGCACGCGCGTTTCCTGGAGGACAGGCCAGGGCCGGTGGACGACGTCGTCGCCCTGCCGCCCATCTCGGGCGTCTCCTCGGCCGCGAGCGGCCACGCGGCCCCGGAGAGCCTGTTCGAGGAACTGCGCGAGCGGCGGTTCGACCTCGCCGTGCAGATCCACGGCGGCGGCCGTTACTCGAATCCGTTCGTCAGGGCGATCGGCGCCCGGGTCACGGCCGGGCTGTGCTCGCCGGACGCCGAGCGGCTCGACCTCTGGGTGCCGTACGTCTACTTCCAGCACGAGACCCTCCGCTACCTGGAGGTGGCGGCGCTGGTCGGTGGGACGTCCGAGGTGCTCGATCCGCGGATCGCCGTGACCGACGCCGACCGGGCCGAACTGGCCCGCGTGTACGGCGAGCCGCCGCCCGGCCTGGTGGCCATCCACCCGGGGGCGACCGATCCGCGGCGACGCTGGCCGGCGCGTCACTTCGCCGAGGCCGCCGACCGGCTCGGCCGGCCTGTGGTGATCACCGGTGTCGAGGCGGAGCGCGAGGTGGTCGAGAAGGTGGCGGCGGCGATGCGGCGGCCCGCCATCACGGCCGTCGGCACCCTCGGCATCGGCGGCCTGGCCGCGCTCTACGAACGGTGCGACCTGGTGATCTCCAACGACACCGGCCCGCGGCATCTGGCCGCGGCGGTGGGGACAGCGACCGTGGGCGTCTACTGGTGCGGCAACCTCATCAACGCCGGGCCGCTCACCCGCACCCGGCATCGGTCCCTGATGTCCTGGACAGCCGAGTGCCCGGTCTGCGGCGTCAGCGGGCTCGACCCGCGTGCGGGGCGGTGCCCGCACGACGAGTCGTGGGTGACCGGGGTCACGGTCGACGAGGTGGTGGAACAGGCCGAAGACCTGCTGCGCGGCGGATGACGAACCTGTCACCGCACCGCCTGGTCCACACCGGCCCTCCGTCCGGGAGGACGCCCGCGGGAGCCGTGCGGGCCGGTGCGCGGGCCGGTGCGCGGAGGCGGCAGGCCCGCACTGTCCGGGGACAAGACGAATGCAAGGTCCCTCCAAGGCTCCGGCCCTAGGGTCGGCCGACATGAGCAAGAACCTCGTCATCGGCGGACTGCTGGCGGCCGTGTCGGCCCTGGGCCCGCTGGCCGCTCCGGCCCACGCCGCCACGCCCAGGACCGCGACCCAGGCCGCCTTGACCCAGGCTGCCCCGACACAGGCCGCCCCGGCACAGACCACCACGGCGTCGGCCACGAGGACCCGGTCCGCCGCGGCGCCGCTCATCCACTGGGGGCCGGTGCGGTCGCGGGCCGGGCACCGCGGTTACGCCAAGGCCGACGTCTGGATCACCCGGTTCAGCGCGGAGACCTTCGTCGTCTCCGGCAGCCTCCACGACCGTGACGCGCACGGCGGCCACTGCGCCTACGTCCGGGCGCGCTTCCACTACGTCGGCGGCGGCACCGGCTGGGCCCTGCCGCGGACGACCTGCGCGGCCCGGAGTACGTTCCGGCTGTCGTCGGACGGCCAGATCAAGCGCGTGGACGTCAAGGTCTGCGTCGTGGACCGGGCCCGCCGCGCGACGCTGAACTGCCACAGCGACGCCATCACCCCCGGCATCATCGCCAACTGGCCGCAGTGACCGCGTACTCCCCGAGCGGTAGTGGGACGCGCCGCTGATGCGGCGGCGGTAGCCGCAAGCGCCTTCCGGCGTGCGACGACGCGGGCGGCCCCCGGCGACGACGATCGGAGCGCCGCCGGGGAGTACGCGGCCGGGCGGAAGACCCGCCCGCGTACTCCCCGAGCGGTAGCCGACGTGTCTCTCACGGAGGGACGACGCGCCGGTTCGACATGGGACACGATCCCGGTGATCCCCACAGTCCGCTCATCGAAGGGAGCACCGCCGTGCGCAAGGTCTACGCCGTATTCGCGGGACTGCTGCTCGCCGCCGCCGTCGTCCAGATGTACCTCGCGGCAGTCGGCGCGTTCGACAAACCACAGGACGACTCCTCGTTCGCCGCACACAGCATGAACGGCATGCTGGTCATCCCCGTGCTGTCGCTGGTGGCCACCGCCGCCGCGGCGGCGGCCCGGGCGCCGGGACGGCTGATCGGCCTGACCGTCCTGCCGGTCGGGCTGGTCGTCGTACAGGCGCTGATCGTCGCGCTCGGCGGCGCGTTCGAGGACGCCGCGGGCAACACCACCCCGCTCTCCCTGGCGATCCTCGGGCTGCACGCCCTCAACGGCATGGCGGTGTTGGGCGTCTGCGGCACGGTGTTCGGCCGGGCCCGGCGGCTCGCGTCGGCCGGCCCCGAGCAGGTCGAGGAAGGCGCTGTGGACGGCCCGGCGGTGCGCGCGTCGTGACCACCGACCGGCTCATGGTGCTCGACCTGCTCGTCTCGGTCCTGGCCGCGGCGGCGTGGGTGGGCGCGGGGGCGGCGGCCGCCGCCCGACGCCCGAGGACGGCCGCGGCCCTGATGGCGGGGGCCTTGGTCGCGTCACCGGCCCGGGCCGGGTCCGTTCTCGCGCTGGCCGGGGCCGGCTGGTGGTTCGTCCAGGAGAAGGTCGCGATCGCCCTGCCGCTCCTCCTGACGGCGAGTGTCGTCGCCGCCGTGACGGCCGGGCCGCGTCTGCTGGCCGCGTCCCGCGCGGCCTCGGAGGCCGGCCGGGACGCCGCGAGGTCGCCCGCGGTGGTGGTCCCCCTGCTCGGGGCCGGGTACGCGGCGGCGGCCGGCCCCGTCCAGACGTTCCTGCTGGGGTACCCGGCGGAGCCCGGCAGCGCTCTCATCCTCCTGGCCGTCGTCGCGGGGGCCGTACTGCTGACCTGGCGGGCGATGACCCCGCGGGTCCCGCTGCTGCGTGCGGCGACGGCGGCGACGGTCGTCGCCGCCCTGGCCGGCGGGGCCCTCACGTTCCTCCCCGCCACCACCGCCGAAGCCGCCACCCCGGGAGCCGCCACCGCCGAAGCCGCCACCCCGGTCGCCGCCACCGCCGGAGCCGTCGCCCCGGCCACCGCCGAGGGCGGCCACGACATGCCGGGGCATGACATGTCCACCCAGGCATCCGTTCCCGTCCGCCCGGTCACGGATCTGCGCGGACCGTCGGCGCCCGCGCCCGGCGGGACCGTACGCCGGTTCACGCTGACGGCGCGGACGGCGACGGTCACGCTGTCCTCGGGCCGGAAGGTGGCCGCCTGGACCTTCGACGGACAGGTTCCCGGTCCCCCGATCACCGCCGAACAGGGCGACCTCGTCGAGGTGCGGCTGCGCAACGCGGACATCACGGAGGGCGTGACCCTGCACTGGCACGGCTACGACGTGCCTTCGGGAGAGGACGGCGTGCCGGGGCTCACCCAGGAGGCCGTGCCGCCGGGCGGTGAGTTCGTCTACCGGTTCGTCGCCGCCCAGACGGGGACCTACTGGTACCACACGCACGAGGTGTCCGATATCGGCGTACGGATGGGCCTCTACGGCATGCTCGTCGTGAAGCCGAGAGGGTCCGCGACCACCGGCGTGGATCTCACGCTTCCCGTGCACACCTTCGCGGGCACGACCGTGGTGGGCGACCACGACAAGCCCGTCCTCCAGGAGGTGGCGCCGGGCACACCGGTGCGGCTGCGCCTGGTCGACACCGACAACACCCCGCACCGGTTCACCCTGGCCGGCACGGTCTACCGGCTGGTGGCGGTGGACGGCACGGACCTGAGCGGACCGGGCCCGCTGAGCCGGGCCGGGCTGAGGCTCCCGGCGGGCGGCAGGTACGACCTCGCCTTCACCATGCCGTCCGGCCCGGTGGTCCTGCGGGTGGACGACCGCACCGAGGCCGTACGGCTCACGACCACGGCGAACGGCCCCGGTCACGGCCCCCGTCATGGCACTGGGAACGGCACTGGGAACGGCGCCGGGAACGGCCCCGCAACCGACGACGCTCCCGGCGCCGAGCGCACCGCGGGCCCCACCGCCCGCTCCGATCACCCCGGCGACGTCACGGACGCCGAGGACGCCGCGGCGGCGGCCGGGTGGCCGGAGCTCGACCTCACCCGGTACGGCACGCCGGCGTCCACGCCGTACACGTCGCGGTCCCACTTCGACCGGCGGTTCACGCTCGTGCTCGACCGGGGGCTCGCGCTCGGGGACGGACTGCCCATCTACGCGCACACGATCAACGGCCGCGCCTATCCCCACGTGCCCACCCAGGTGGTCGCGGAGGGCGACCTCGTCCGTCTCACCGTGGTCAACCGGGGCAGGGACACCCATCCCTGGCATCTCCACGGTCACCGGGTGCTGGTGCTCGCGCGTGACGGCCGCGCCCCCACCGGGAGCCCTCTGTGGCTCGACACCTTCGACGTACGGCCCGGGGAGGTGTGGGAGGTCGCGTTCCGCGCCGCCAACCCCGGTTTGTGGATGAACCACTGCCACAACCTCAGCCACGCCGACCTGGGGATGATGCTGCACCTGGCGTACGAAGGGGTGACCACGCCCTTCCACGGCGGTCACGGCGGGTGAGAACCGCGCCGGATGCGAAGCCGGGTAAAGAATGCGGCCTCAGCGCCGGGCGAGGTGTAAACGCACGGTAATCAGATCACAACTTCGGGTGAGTGGAGCAGGCCTGGGTCCCCTCGCCGGGCGTCGAGCGACGCGACCCGAAGGGAGAGATCGTGAGAGTGGCCAGGATCGTCGTTCCCGCGCTGGCGGTGTGGGCCTCGGCGGGGTGGGCCTCGGCGGAGTGGCTCGGCCATCCCGCGTACGGCTTCACGGCGGCCCGGCCGCCCGCACCGGGCGGATCCGTGGCCACCGTGCCGCACCGGGAGGCCGTCCGCCCGCCGGAGCGCCCCGGGCGGCACGCGGCCGCCGGCCCCCGCCAGGAGGCCGCGCGCCAGGCCGGGCAGGCCCCCGGACGCGTGTGCGCCTACCGCCTCCGGGGCGTGAGCGCGGGAGGTTTTCTCCACGTACGCGGGGGCGCGGGGCGCCGGCACGCCCCCGTCGGCAGGCTGCGGGTGTCCGACGGGGGCTTCGCCGGGGCCTGCGCCGTCACCCACGGCTGGATCGCGGTGAGAGCCGCCGACGGCGCGTCGGGCTTCGCCTCCGCCCGTTACCTGCACAGGCTCGATCTCAGCGGCCGGCCCTCGCTGTCGTGCGCCTACCGCCTGAAACACGTGCACAAGGGCGGTTACCTCAACGTCCGCGAGAGCGCGGGGCTCGGTCACGTCCCCGTCGGGAAGATCAGCCCGGCCCAGGGCAACATCGCCGGAGCCTGCGCCGCCGACCACGGCTGGGTGGCCGTGGACACCGCCGACGGCATCCCCGGCTGGGCCTCGGCCCGCTATCTGCGGAAGATCCCGTAGGGAGTGCGACGGTCCGTCGCCGCGCCGCCACCGCCGCCTCCGTGGTCTCCGTGGTCTCCGTGGTCTCCGTGGTCTCCGTGGTCTCCGTGGTCTCCGTGGTCTCCGTGGTCTCCGTGGTCTCCGTGGTCTCCGTGGTCTCCGTGGTCGGGGTGGTTCCGGCGACCGTGTACCGGCAGGCCCGGCGCGCTGGACGTCCTTCCCGCAGGGGCCGCCTCCGCCGTCCCGTCCCCGGTGTCCCCCTGGCCGGGGACGGGAGGCATCCCCACCCGTCCCAAGCGTCGCCCCAAGGCCGGGTGTCCCGCCCCCGGCTCGCCGCCGGGGCAGGACGCCCACGCCCGTTCCGAACCGATCGCGGTGCCGCTCAGGCTGGTCAGCCGAGGTCGGGGTGCGGGACGTAGCAGTCGAGACGGAGAAAGTCCTCGCTGGTCATCAGCGTGTCCTGGTCGTCGATGCGCCATCCGGCGTCGAGCAGCAGGGGCAGCAGCGGATGTGTGCCCGGCACCGCGATCTCGACGGAGTCCGCGCCCGAGCAGGCGTCGGCCGCCTCCAGCACCGCTTCGACGCAGTCCTGGGGGGTGTCGCCTCCGGCGGGCCCGATGACGGCCTTGTCACCGGCCACCCGCACGAACGCGTACCCCGAGGCGGCGGCCCGCACCGTCACGCCGGGCAGGCCCGCGAACCAGCCGAGGGTCGCGGCCCGCTCCCCGCCGGAGATCCGGGCGTCCAGAGCCACCGCCGCGTCCACGTCGCGGGCTCCCGGCGCGAACCGGTCGCTCTCCGGGCCCGCGAGGGCGGCCCCCATGGGAGCCTCGCTCCCCGCCCGTGCCGCCCGTCCGTTCTGTGAGGGGCGGCTCTGTGACGGGCGTGCGCTCCCGCGTCCGCTCCCCGGGCGGCTGAGGTAGAGCAGGGGGCATCGGGGTCGCATGCCGAACCGGACGTACAGGGCGAGCGCCCTGAGGTCGGCCGAGGCGAACGTCATCATGGGGGCGCCGGACGGCAGCAGCCGCGCCAGGATCATCCGGCCCGCTCCCGACGACTGGCGGTCCGGCAGGACGAACAGATCTCCGAGGTGCGTGATCTTCCCCCGGGGCAGGGTCGCGCCGAAGCCCGCGATCGTGCCGTTCACCTCGCCGACGACCACGGCGCCGAAGTCGCGCTCCGCGTCCAGGAAGTCCGGCCGCACCGGCCACCGGCCGAGAAGCCGGAAGTGGTTCGCGACGGCGCGCAGTCCGGGAACGTCTGCCTCTGTCGCGGTACGGACGACGACGGACTCCGTCATCGGTGTCTCTCCCTACGAGTTTTCCTCACGTTCGGTTCACCTTAGGCCCCGTTCCCCTTCCCGTTGCCCTTCGGGGCATCGGGTGGGACGCGAACCAGCCAGACGACACGGAGGACGTGTGAGGATCAGGCACCACGCCGGCGCCCGCCCCGGGCGGAGCGCTCGCGACGCGGCCCTGCCGGCCGTCCCGGCCCTGGCCGCGCTGCTCGCCTGTCTGTGGGGCATCCGGCGTGGGTCGATGTGGCAGGACGAGGCGACGACGTACGTCGTCGCGGGAAGGCCGCTGCCCGACCTCTGGCGCACGCTGGGGAACGTCGACGCGGTGCACGGCTGCTACTACCTGCTGCTCCATCCTCTTCTCGGGCTCGTGGGCGACGCCGTCCCGGCGGAGGTCGCGATCCGGATTCCCTCCGTCCTCGCCACGGCCGTCGCGGCGTCCGGCGTCGCGGCGATCGGACGGCGGCTGGTCTCCGCCCCGGCCGGCCTCTACGCGGGCCTCGTGTACGGCACGGCCCCCGCCGTCGTCGCCTACGGCCAGGAGGGCCGGTCGTACGCGCTGGTCGGGGCCGCTGTGGTGGAGGCCACGCGCCTGCTCACGCGGGCGCTGGAGGACCCGGCGCGCACGAGGAGATGGATCTGGTACGCCGTCGCGGTGGCGGTGGCGTGCCTGCTCAACCTCTTCGCCGCCCTGGCACTCGTGGCGCACGCGGCCACGGTTTCGATCGGCGCCCGCGGGCGGACCGCGGGAGACGAGGTGCCGGGCGAGAACGCCGGTGTCCCTGACGGGCCGCGGCGGTGGGGTGTGCCGCTCCAGTGGGCCGGAGCGAGCGCGTGCGCCCTGCTCGCCGTCCTGCCCCTCGCGTGGATCGCGTTCGGGCAGCGCGACCAGGTCTCATGGCTGGAGCGGCCCGGCTGGCCCGAGGTGCGCGCTCTCGTGGCGCGGTTCGCCGGGTCCGGCCTCTCGCTCGCGGCGACCGTCGTGCTCGTCCTGCTGGGACTGACACTGGGACTCGTACCGGGGCTGACACCGGGACTGACACCGGGACTGACACCGGGGCTGGGCGACCGACGCGCCAACGCCGTGGGGCTCGTGGCGGTTGCCGTGCCGCTCGCCGTGCTGCCGCCCGCCCTGCTGATCGCCGTCTCGCGGATCCACCCCTTCTACCAGGACCGCTACGTCCTGTTCTCGATGGCGGGGCTCGCGCTGCTGACGGGCGCGGGGCTGGCCCGGGCCGTAAAGCTCGTGCCCGGACGGGCGCCGGAACGGTCGCCGAGCCAGTCGCCAAGACAGTCGCCAGGCCGGTCGCCGGGTGGGTGGCGGGGTTGGTGGCGGATCGCGCCGCGGGCAGCCGCCGCGGTGGCGCTGCCGGTGTTGCTGCTGGCGGCGTCCCTGCCGGACCAGGCCGCCGTCCGGCGGATCGACAGCCGCCCGGACGACCCGGCCGCCGCGGCCCGGGTCGTCGGGTCGGGACGGCGGCCCGGAGACGCCGTGCTCTTCCTGCCCTCGATCCGCCGCCTGGTCGCCGAGGCGTACCCCGCCTCGTTCGACGGGGTCCGCGACGCGGCGATCAGGGCCGGCGGCGCGGAGTCGGGCACGCTGGCCGGCCGGGAACTGCCCGCGGGCGACCTCGTCGCCGCGCTGGGCGCGGCGCCCCGGGTGTGGGTGGTGAGCCGCCCGCATCCCGCGCCCGCCGACCTGGCGTCCGCGCGGGACACGGCCAAGCGGGACCTGCTGCGGGAGGGCTACCGGAAGGAGCGGGCCTTCCGGGTTCTCGGCTACACCGTACGGCTGTACACGCGGCTCAGCCCTTGACGGCCCCCGCGGTGAGGCCGCTGACGAGCTGCCGCTCGGCCACTGCGTAGAAACCGAGGGCGGGCAGCATCGCGACCACGATGTAGGCCATGACCCGGGCGACGTCCGTCGCGTACTGGCCCTGGAACTGCTGGACGCCCAGCGGGATCGTGAACAAACCGTCGTCGCTGAACACCACCAGCGGCAGCATGAACTGGTTCCAGCTGTTGACGACCGCCAGCACGGACACCGTGGCGATCGCGGGCCGGGCCATCGGGAGCAGGATCCGCCAGAAGAAGCCGAACGGGGTGCACCCGTCGAGGATCGCCGCCTCCTCGATCTCTCCCGGGATGGCCCGGAAGAAGCCGCGCAGGATGATGATCGTCATCGGCATGCCGAAGGCGGCCTGCGGAAGGATCACGCCGAGCGGGTTGTCGAGCAGCCCGAACATCCGCAGCAGCACGAACAGCGGCAGGATCGCCACCGCGAACGGGAACATGAGCCCGGCGGCGAACATCGTGAACAGCGCCTCGCGGCCACGGAAGGCGAACCGGGCGAACACGAAGGCCGCCAGCGCCGAGACCGCGACGACCACGAGCGTGGTCAGCACCGCGATGTAGGTGCTGTTCCAGAGCATGTGCCAGAACGACCCCGAGGCGAGAATGCCCCCGTAGTTCTCCGGCATCCAGGGGTCGGGCAGGCCGATCGGGTTGCTGGAGAGCTGCCGGGTGGTCTTGAAGCCGCCGAGCACGGCGTACACCAGCGGGACAGCGACGAACAACGCCGTGATCACGACGATCGTGTGCAGGGACAGGCTGCGCAGGAGACCGCCCGACGCCGGCGACTGCTTGTGGCGGTTGGTGCTCATCGCTGTTCTCGCAGCACGGTGGAGGCTCCTTGGAGGTCACGCCGCATGACGTATCTCTGGTAGAAGAGCGCGAACACGAGGCTGATGAAGAACATCACCACGCTGATCGCACTCGCGTAGCCGACCTGGAAGCGCTTGAAACCGAACTGGAACATCGTCACGGCCATGGTCTCGGAGGAGTGCGACGGGCCTCCGCCGGTGATGATCCAGACCAGGTCGAACAGCTGGATCGCACCGATGACCGACAGGAACACGCTGATGCGGATGGTGGGGCCGAGCAGCGGCAGCGTGACGTAGCGGAAGACCTTCCAGCCGGTCGCGCCGTCGATCTGGGCGGCCTCGGTGAGCTCCCGCGGGATGCCCTGGCGCCCGGCGATGTACAAGATCATGTGGAAGCCGAAGTACTTCCAGGTCATGACGATGAACACCGACATCATCACCGACGACGGGTCGGCGAACCAGTCGAGGGGGTCGACCCCGAACCAGCCCAGGACGACGTTGGCCAGGCCGTCCGTCGGCGAAAGGATCATCATGAACAGGACCGCGGTGATCGCCTCTGACAGCATGTACGGGGCGAAGAACAGCAGGCGGAAGAAGGCCCGGCCGCGGATCCTCTGGTTGAGCAGCATGGCGATGCCCAGCGAGAGGGGAAGCTGCACCACCAGCGACAGGATGATCAGCAACAGGCCGCGCCACAGGTCGCCCAGGAAGACCTCGTCCGCCAGCAGGCGGGTGAAGTTCGCCAGCCCGACGAAGTCGGTGGGCAGGCCGCGCATGCCGTTCCACTTGAAGACGCTCGCGTAGAAGGCGAGCAGGATCGGCGCCACCACAAGCCCGAAGAAGAGCACGAGCGCGGGCAGCAGGAACAGGAGGATCGTGGTGAACCCCCGGAGCCGGCGGCTCCGGGGTCTCGTCGTCTTCACGCGGCAGTTACTCCGACTTCGCCGTTTCCGTGATGGCCTGAGCCACCTGCTCCGGCGTCTTGGTTCCACCGATCAGCTGGGCCACGCTGTCGTTGACCTCCTGGCCCACGGCCGGCGGGTACGCCTGGTCGAGGTAGAGCTGGAACCCGGTCGCCCCGGCGAGGTTCTTGGCGACCACGCTCAGGTTCGGGTCGGTGACCGCGTCCTCCTCGCCCTTCAGCACCGGGAGCACGCCGCCGGTCGCGACGGCCTTGCGGTGCTCGTTGCTCTCGGTGAGGAACTTCACCCACTCGATCGCCTCGGCCGGCGCCTCGGAGCCGATCGCGAAGCCGCCACCGCCGCCGAAGGCGTCGGTGACCGCGCCGGCGCCGCCGTCGACGGCCGGGAAGGGGAAGAAGCCGAGGTCGTCGCCGAGTCCCTTGCCGGCGTCCTTCTCGACCGCGGGCGCCCACTGGCCCATCAGCTCCATCGCGGCCTTGCCGTCGCCCATGGTCGCGGCCTGGCCGCCCGGGTCGCCGTAGGTCGCGCCGAGGAAGCCCTTCTGGAACGGCTGGAGGTCCGCGAGCTCCTTGAGCTTCTGCCCCGCCTGCACGAAAGGCGCGCCCGTGAAGTCCTTGCTCGCACCCGCCTGCTTCAGCGCGTCGAGGCCGCCGATCCGCATGGCGAGGTAGGCCCAGTAGTAGTGGCCCGGCCACTTGTCCTTGCCGCCCAGGGCGATCGGGGTGACGCCGGCCGACTTGAGCTTCTTGACGTCGTCGATGAGCTCCGACCAGGTCCCCGGCGGCTCGGCGATCCCGGCCTTCTTGAACAGGGCCTTGTTGTACCAGAAGCCGACCATGCCGATGTCGTCCGGTATCGCGTACGTCTTGCCCTCGATCTGGTACGCCGACAGCGCCGCGTCGGTGAACGTGCCGAGCCAGGAACCGGCGTCGCCGGAGAGGTCCTTGACCAGGCCCGCGTCGACCTGCTGGCCGAGCACGCCACCGCCCCAGGTCTGGAAGACGTCCGGCGCCTTGCCGGACTGCGTGAGCGTCGTCAGCTTCGCCTTGAACGCCTCGTTCTCATAGGGAACGCTCTTGATGGTGATGTTCGGGTGCTTGGCCTGGAAATCCTTGATCGCCTGAGCGCCGTAGCTCTTCAATGGCTCGGTGGTCCAGATGTTCCACCACTCGACCGTCACCTTGCCCTCGGCTGAGCTCTTGCTCTCGCCGGCATCGTTCCCGGTACTACCGCATCCCCCGAGGACAAGCGCGGACGCCGCCAGCAGCGCCGCACTCCGACGACTTAAATTCACGGTGGTTTCCCTTCTGGATTCCAACCGAAACTTTCGGAATTCAGACCGATAGTTTCTGCGATGGGGCAGAGGCTACAGCGGGCTCACGCTCATATCAACGGCTGTTGTGCAGCTGTTACGAGCCGCCGGAGGCGAAAGAAAGGCATGTTCGCCGCTCTAATCACAAAAGGGTTATAAAGGAATAAATCAGTCCTTAGTGCACGAACCTCTCAAGTCACTTGAAAACGGAAGGAGGCCGTGTGGGGACACGGCCTCCTGAAGACGCGGGACGCGTCAGTGCGCGGCGGCGGTCGGCCGCCGGCCGTACGCGTGCTTGACGAGCGCGATCAGGACCTCCTTGCCCGACTCCCGCTTGCGCGCGTCGCACAGCAGGATCGGCACGTCCTGGCCGAGGTTCAGCGCGAGCTTGACCTCGTCCAGGTCGAAGACCGGTGCGCCGTCGAAGCAGTTCACCGCGACGACGAAGGGGGTGCCGCGCCGCTCGAAGTAGTCGACGGAGGGGAAGCAGTCGGCCAGCCTGCGGGTGTCGGCCAGCACCACCGCGCCGAGCGCTCCCCGGGCCAGCTCGTCCCACACGAACCAGAACCGCTCCTGGCCCGGGGTGCCGAAGAGATAGAGGACGAAGTCCTGCCCGATGCTGATGCGGCCGAAATCCATGGCCACGGTGGTGGTCGCCTTCGCCTCGACCCCGGACAGGTCGTCCACACCGACGCTGAGGTTCGTCAGCGTCTCCTCGGTGCGCAGGGGGCGGATCTCCGAGACCGCGCCGACCATCGTCGTCTTGCCGACCCCGAAGCCGCCGGCGATCAGCAGTTTGATCGCCTTGGGCATCTTCAGGGTGTCAGAGCGCCCGGAGACCATCGAGCACCGCCTTGTACATCCGCTCGTCGAGCACGTCCATCTCCGGTTGGGGCTGCTGCACGGCCACGAACCCCCGGTCGAACAGGTCGCCGAGGAGGACCCGGACGATCCCGGCCGGCAGGTCCAGGTGAGCGGCGATCTCCGCCACCGACATCGCCCGGCGGCACAGCCGTACGATCGCCTGGTGCTCGGGGTCGAGCCCGATCTCGGCTCCGGTGGTGGGGCGGATCGTCACCGCGAGCGAGATGAGGTCGAAGCGGTCCTGCGCCTCCGTACGGCCGCGCGCGATGACGTACGGGCGGATCGTCGGCGCGTCGAGTAAGCGTTCCTCGTCCGGGCTCCAGTCAAGGTTCACAGGCGGACCTCCCTGCCCGTGGCCCGGTCGATCGTCGTCCGCGCGGGCGAGGTCAGGTACTGCCCGACACGCGCGACGAGCATCGCCATCTCGTACGCCACCAGGCCCACGTCGGCGTCGCCGGTGCAGAGCACGGCCAGGCAGGCGCCCTGCCCCGCCACCGTCACCATCAGGAACGCGGACTTCATCTCCACGATGGTCTGCCGTACCTGGCCGCCCTTGAAGCGCTCGCCGACACCGCGGGCGAGGCTCTGCAGCCCGGACGCCACGGCGGAGAGATGCTCGGCGTCCTCCAGGCGCAGGCCCTGGGAGGTCGCCAGCAGCAGACCGTCCGTGGACAACACGATGCCGTGCTCCACCTCGCGGACCCGCGCGACGAGGTCGTCGAGCAGCCACGCGAGGTCCGCGGACGCGCCGGTCTTCTGTGTCACAGGTTGTCCTCCCCTTCACCTAGCAGCTTGGCGGCCTCGGATCTGCCGCGCCTGGTCCCCGACTGGAACGAGCCCATGATCTTGCGGACGTCCTCCGGCGAGCGGTCCTCCTCGTCCTCCGGTTCCGCGCCGCCCTTCGGCTCCTCGGCGAGCGCCGGAGCGAGGCTCGCCTGGGGCACCCGGAACGGCAGCCCGGACGGGGTGAACGCGGCCGGGGGCTCGGGCCCGGCCGGCTCGGCGGCGATCGGCGCGGGCCTGGGCGTCTCTGCTGCCCTCGGCACGGGAACCACCTCCTGGACTGGTAGCGGGTCCGCGTCGGGCGCGCCCACCAGCGCGATCTCGCGCGCCCCGCGTTCCCGTCGGTCGAGACGAGGACGGGTCTCCTGCTCGGGGTGTTCGTCGCCGCTCTCCATGACGAGCTCGCGCGGCAGCAGGACGACCGCGGTCGTGCCGCCGTACGGCGACGCCTTGAGCGACACCCTGATGCCGTGCCGCTCGGCGAGACGGCTGACCACGTACAGGCCCAGCCTCGCGGTGCTGGACAGGTTGAACTCGGGCGGATCGGCGATCCGCTGGTTGGCCGTCTCCAGGTCGTCGGGGCTCATCCCGAGACCCCGGTCCTCGATCTCCAGGGCGTACCCGCTGGCCACCACCTGACCGCCCACCTGCACCATCGTGTACGGCGGGGAGAACGACACCGCGTTCTCGATCAGCTCCGCGAGCAGGTGGATGACGTCGCCGACCGCGCGTCCGTTGAGCGCTGTCTGCCCCATGGGCAGCACGGTGACCCGGGTGTAGTCCTCGACCTCGGCCAGGGCGCCGCGCACGACGTCGACCATGGGCACCGAGCGCCGCCAGGCACGGGCGGGGGACGCCCCGGACAGGACGATGAGGTTCTCGGCGTTGCGCCGCATGCGGGTGGCGAGGTGGTCGATGCGGAACAGGTCCTTCAGCTCCGCGGGGTCCGACTCACGCCGCTCCATCACGTCGAGCAGGGTCAGCTGGCGGTGGACCAGCGACTGCGTACGCCGGGCGAGGCTCAGCAGGATGTCGCGGATGCTCTGCCTGAGCTGCGCCTCCTCGACCGCGGTGCGGATCGCGGTCTCCTGCACGGTGTTGAACGCCGCGCCCACCTGGCCGATGACGTCCGGGCCGAAGTCCAGCGGCGGCGCCTCCGCGCGGATGTCGACCTTCTCGCCCTGGGCGAGGCGGGAGACCACTCCGGGCAGCCGTTCGTTGGCCAGCTCGAGCGCGGCCTCCCGCAGCTTCTCCAGCTGGCGGACCAGCGCCCTGGCCGTCGTGACCGACAGGACGATCGACGCGACGACCGCCACCAGGCCGAGCACACCGGCCAGCAGGAGCCGGGCGATGACGGCGGCGGCGACGGGAGTGGTCCGCTCGACCAGGCGGTCACCGGCCTCCAGGATCGCGCTCTGCAGCTCCGCCAGAGCGGGCTCCGTCGCGGCCCGCCACTGCTCCGCGCCGATCGGCGGAAGGCCGCCCGGCCGCGAGCTCTGCATGACGTTCTCTTCGAGCGCACGCAGGCGGGTGAAGCTCTGTCCCCGCTCCAGGCGTTCGAAGATGGCGCGGTCGGAGTCGGGCAGCGCGATGACGGCCTCGGCCTTGTGGAAGCGCTGAACGCCGACGATCTCCGTGAACCTCGCGCGTTCCGACACGGTCAGCCGCCCGGAGGCGAGGGCTCCGGCGAGCAGCGCGTCCTCCTCCGAGAGCAGTTCCCGTGCCCGGCTCAGGTCGATGAGCGTACGCGTGTCGTGCGCGACGTCCTTGTCGTCCAGGGTGGCCAGCGCGTCGTAGGTGCGGTAGACGGAGTCGACGACAGTCGTGTAGGAGTCGTACGCCCTGCTGCGGTCGGACTGTCCGCCGTCGACGAGACTGCGGTTCTTCGGCAGCCCGTCGAGCTGGCGGATCATTTCGTCGATACGCCGCTTCAGCACCGCGTCGGCGGCGAACTGCACGTTTCCGCCCTTGGCCAGGCGGCGGAACTCGTCGGCCGCCGCGTCCGTCCGCGCCCGCTGCGCGCGCAGGTTGCCGCGGTCGGCCGAGGGGTTCCCCATGGCGACGACGGTGAGCCGCCGTTCCCGCTGGAGCTCGACCAGGAGCGTCTCGCTCGGCTGCGCCACACCACTGTCGTAGACGGCGACCCAGACCAGGTTGAGGCCCTCCCGTAGCGTCACCCACGCGGCGAACGCCCACAGCGCGACAAGGGACAACAGCAAAGCCGTCACCTTGGTCCGCACGCTGGAATTACGGAAGCGCATGAGACCACCCTGCGAAATCGGCGATACGCGAGCGTTTCGCGGCGATTAACATCGCCCGACGTCAAGGGGTCGCACGCGCTGCTCACCCAAAAACCCGCGCTACATCTCGGACACCTTAGCAAATGCCAAGAAAACCCCTCAAGCCGGAGCAATGTGGTCAATAATGTCCACTTTTCCGAAAATGACGGATTTCCCGAGCGTTGATCATACTTGACCAGCGAGCCTCACAACAAGTGATCGAGACTGTGCGAGGTGCATCGCCGCCAGAACGGCCGCCCGCACGACCGCCAGCGGCCGATAGAGATCCTTGTCGTGCCACAGCGGCGGTCCCTCGGACACGTCGGCCGACCGCAGCAGGTAGGCGTACCCCCGCGCCGCCGCCTCCGTCACCCGCCGCCCGCTGCCGGCGAACAGGAGGAGTTGCAGGGCGTAGGCGGTCTCCTCCACCGTACCGGCCCAGCGGCCCCATCCGCCGTCGTCGCGCTGGGTGTCCAGCACCCACTCGACACCGGCCCGCACCGCGTCCGCCGCCTCCACTCCGCCGAACTCGTGCAGCGCGAGGCCGCAGGACGCGGTGCCGTAGTACGGCGACGCGTGCCACCGGTCGTCCCAGCTCCCGTCCTGCCGCTGCTGTTCGCGGAGCCATCCGGACAGCTTGCGGATGGCCGGCGCGTACGCCGGGGCGGCCTCCGGCCGTACCGCGGCGTACCGCCCGAAGGCGTCGAGCACGTGAGCGTTGACACTGACGGACGCGCCCTCTTCTCCCTGCCAGGTGCAGAAATGCGTCGGCGTCTCGAACGCCCACAGGCTGCCGGGATCCTGGGGCAGGCCGAGCAGCGTCAACGCGTACAGGGCGACGGAGGTGGTGTCGGCGTCGGGCGGCAGCCCCGCGCCCGCCGGCGTGCCCGCCGGACCGATCGCCGTCCTGAGGTCCACCAGCATCTCCGGAGGGACCTCGAACGATATGCCGGCCCGCGCCAGCGAGCTCAGCACCCATCCGCGCTCGAAGACGGTGATCGGCAGGCCCACCGGCACCGGGCCGCCGTGCCGCCGCACCACCGCCTCGAGGTGCCAGCGGACGGGATGCCCGGGCTCACTGGGTCCTCTGTCACCCAGCCATGCCGCACTCGCGGCGGGCGACGCCCCGACCGTGCCGATCTCGGTCACGTGGACCGCGGCCGCGCCGTGGGCCGCGTCCCCGGCGATCTCCAGCGCGTGCAGGAGCTTCTGGGGGATCTCCTCCTCCGACGCCACCCACCTGCGGACCGCCGCCAGCGGGGCCTCGCTCATCCCGGCGGGCAGCGCGAGGGCGGCGCTCATCCCGTTCGCGGCGAGATGGTCGTTGATGCGCGCGACCAGCGACGGGACGATCAGCTCGATGGCCGGCATGTCGGGCAGCGACAGGCGCGGGTCGCCGAGGCAACGGGACAGCCGCCGCAGGCCCCGCGCGGCGGCCTCCCGCAGCGCCTCCACCAGTACGCCGGTGTCCTCGCCCCGGCCCAGCACCGAAAGGAGAGCCTCGGTCGCGCTGAGGGAGGGCACCAGCCCGTAACCGTCCGGGGCTCCCCATCCTCCGTCCGGGCGCTGGTTGCCCAGCAGCCAGCGCACGCGCTCGCCGTGCCCGGTGAGCCAGGGGGCCAGGGTCACCAGGCGGCCGGTCTCGTAGACGGACGGGGATACCTGTCCCCACGGCATCGACATCAGCCCGAGCACCAGGTCCTGGGCCGCGCCCACGACGTCGGTCGCCGGCGGCGGGGCAAGGTCGTTCACTTTCAAAGTTCGCCCCAGTAGTCCGCGAGCCCGTAGAAGCCCGTGCTGTAACCGATCTGCCGTTCGAGATAGGCCGACTCGTCCGGGCGGCCGCTCCGCAGCGACCGGAGCCGCTCCCGGCACTCCTTCGTGAGGATCCCGATGTGCGCGACCACCTCGTCCCTGGTCACGCCGAGCAGGAGGGCGTTGAGATCACCCCAGGTGACGTCGCGCTCGTAGGTGGCGAGGTCGTTCAGCAGACGCAGCACGCGCTGCACCGCGTCACTCGCCTCGGTCAGCTCGTCCAGGCGGGGAACGACGCCGGGGTCTCCTGCGTGGATCCAGTGCGAGACGTTGACGAACGTCGATCCGAAATTCCCGGCGTTCCCGAGATACTGCTCGAAGGAGGGCATCGAGTCCCCGCCGGAGACCTGGTGCTTCCAATCCCACTCGCGCGCCATTGCCGTGAGCATCCGTTCGAGCTCGTCCCGCCAGGCCGCGCGCAGCGGTGGGAAGAGCGGGGACCCGGCGAGCTCGTCGCGGATGACGGCGAGGAACCGCGTGAGCGGCGTGTCCGGATCGGGCGCGCGGTCGTCCGCGACCGCGAGCGCCCCGCGCACGATGTCGTCGATCTCCGTCCGCGAGGTGGCCTCGTGATCGATCAACCAGTCGGCCGCGAAGATCCACAGGGATGTGCGGTTGGCGATCCTCAGCCGCTCGGCGGTCGCGTCCGGAGACCCGAACGCGTTGGCCAGGGACACCGACGCGTACAGCGTCGCGTCGAACGGCCTGGCCGCGAACAGCTCGGGGAACGCGGCGGCGCACTCCTGGAGGTCTCGCTGACAGCGCGCCGCGAGGGCGCAGGTCCTGCCACTTGCCGCCACCGACGCCGGCTGCCCGGCGTCGGGACGTGGTGCCGTGCTCATGCCCCGGCGCCTCCGGCGACGGGCTCAAGGCGCACCTCGACCGTTTCCCTGGGCCGCATCGACGCGCCCGGGAACGGCGTGAGCGGCCGGGGGGCGCGCACCTGCGGCCGGAACCGCGCCAGGATGCCGGCCACGATCAGCGGCGCCTCCATGTAGAAGAGGTGCTGGCCGATGCAGAGATGGGGGCCTCCGCCGAAGGGGAAGTAGGCGTACCGGTGCCGCCGCTCACGCCTGTCCACCGCGAACCGCTCGGGGTCGAACTCGTCCGGACGGTCCCAGAACTCCTCCAGCCGCTGGGTCACGTAAGGGCTGATGAGCAGGGTGGAACCGGGCTCGATCGGCACGTCGCCGAGGAGGTTGGCCCGCAGCGCCATACGCGGCATCATCCAGCCCGGCGGATACAGCCGGAGCATCTCCTGGAACACCGACTTCAGGTAGGTCAGCCGGGGCAGGCAGGACGCGTCCACCGGGCCGCGCCCGACGACGATCTCCACCTCTTCGTACAGACGCGCGGCGACCTCTGGGTGATCGTGGAGGAGCGGCCACAGCCAGGTCAGCGCCACCGCCGTGGTCTCGCCCGACGCGCCGTAGATGCTGACGAGGTCGTCGCGGATCCGCCGTTCGGCGGCCGGGCCGTCCTCGTCGGCACGGGCGCGGGCGAGCGCCGAGATGATGTCGTTGCCGTCGCCGGGATCCCTGCGGGCCTGCCTGACCAGCGGCAGCACCACGTCGTCGATCACCTCGACCGCTCGCCTGAAAGCCCGGTCTCCGGGCATCGGGAACCACTCGGGCGCGAAGGGCACCAGCAACCGGGAGGTGAACGAGGTCGCGGCGATCGCGTACGCCGGGGCCAGCCGCTCGGCGTCCGCGACGGAGATCTTGTCGCCGAACAGGACCCGGATGACGATCCGGCTCACCAGGCGGGCCAGCTCCTCGCAGATGTCGATCCAGCGCCCCTCCCGGGCGTACGCCTCCCAGGCCGTGAGCTCCTTGTCGATCGTCTCGGCCATGTCCTGGGCCAGGCTCGCGACGTACCTGGCGGTGAAGAGGGGCTGCAGGATTCTCCGGCTGGACTCCCAGTCGGGGCCCTCGGTGAGGATGCTCCGGCCGGCCAGCCGCTCCACCGGCTTCCAGAAGACGCCCTCCCGCGGGTGGTTCTCCCAGTCGCCGCGCAGGACGTGCTGTACGTGGTCCGGATGACTTACGAGGTAGGGGCGGAACGGACCCAGGTTGAGCCGGACGACCTCGCCGCGCGCCTGCCGGGCCAATCCGGCGAGCGTGTTTACCGGGTCACGAAGCAGGGGACGGACGGTACGGCGCAATGGCAGGGATAAGGATCTCGCCGGTGGCCTGATGTCGATCGCCTCGGAAGTCACGGCCGTCTCCCTCTCGCGGTAGGCATGTGGCCGGACGCCCCTCGCCTGGGCCTCGTCCAGTGACCACACCGATCGTCACTGGCGGAGTATCACACGCCGAGGAAGTTTTGATCAAGATTCTGGCCTAGTGATACTTTTGTAGGGATTCATTACCAGATAGACCATCGGGGACCCCTTGGCGTGGTTCGGGAACGCCGAAACCACCGCAACCAGGCACAACGAAAAAGGGCCGGACCATAGCGGTCCGGCCCTCACGGCTCGGCGTCAGCCGTGGCTGGTCACCAGCAGCGCGATGCCCACGAGGATGACGATGGGGATCAGCCACACCACGACCTCGCCGAGGAACTCCTTGTACATGGGGACCGAATCCTCTCGGTGACGTGCGAAAAAGCGAACGGACCTGCAGCATATTCGGTCCCGCCGCCCCGGCGGAACCCGCATCGCCCCAGGCGACGGCGGGTGCGGGCCGGTCGCGGCACCCGTCCCGGCCGGGCCCCGTTCAAGGTCCCGCGCAGGATCCGGATGCAAGATCAAAACTGAAACGTACATGAAACGTCCCAGGTAGGCCCGTTCTCCCGGGGCCGTCCCTGGGCCGGACGGGTCACCGCTCCCTACCATCGCGCCGGACGGCACGAGGGAGAGCGGTATGTCGAAGAGAAGCGCGGCCCTGGCGGCCCTGCTCGTGGTGCTCGGGCTGCTCGTCACCCGGCCCGCGCAGGCGGCCCCGGTGCGGATCATGACGCTGGGCGACTCGATCACCGGATCGCCCGGCTGCTGGCGGGCCCTGCTCTGGAACAGGTTGCAGAGCAACGGCTTCACCAACATTGACATGGTGGGAACGCTGCCTCCCCAGGGCTGCTCGGTCGCCTACGACGGCGACAACGAGGGTCACGGCGGCGCGCTGGTCACCAACGTGGCCGACCAGAACCAGCTGCCCGGATGGCTCTCGGCGACCCGTCCCGACATCGTGCTGATGCACTTCGGCACCAACGACGTGTGGAGCAACAAGCCCACCGCGACCGTCCTCGCGGCGTACGGCAAGCTCGTGGACCAGATGCGGGCCGGCAACCCGAACATGCGGGTGCTGGTCGCCAAGATCATTCCGATGAACCCGGGCACCTGCCCCGAGTGCGGGCAGCGGGTGGTCGACCTGAACAACGCCATCCCCGGCTGGGCCGCCGCCAAGACCACCGCGGCGTCCCCGATCCAGGTGGTCGACCAGTGGACCGGCTTCAGCACGAGCGCGGACACCTACGACGGCGTCCACCCCAACGCGAGCGGCGACCAGAAGATGGCCGACAGGTGGTACCCGGCCCTGGCGGCGCTGCTCGGCGGCGGACAGCCGTCGCCCTCCGCGTCGCCTTCGCCTTCGCCTTCTCCCTCGCCGTCCGCGTCGCCCTCACGTTCGCCCTCTCCCTCGCCGTCACCGTCCGCATCGCCGTCGCAGTCGCCGTCCCAGTCGCCGTCGGCCCGGCCCAGTTCCTCAGGCTGCGCCGCCTCCTATGTGGTCACCAACCAGTGGGGCGGCGGCTTCCAGGCCGAAGTCACGGTGAAGAACACCGGCACGGCCCCCATCAGCGGCTGGACCGTGACCTGGACCTTCGCGAACGGCCAGCAGGTGTCCCAGGCGTGGAACGGCACAGTCACCCAGAGCGGGGCGAACGTGACGGCGAAGAACGTGAGCTGGAACGGCTCCCTCGCCGCGGGCGCCACCACCACCCTGGGCTTCCTCGCCTCCTGGAACGGCGTCAACTCCGCTCCCGCTCCGGGCTGCGTGGCCATCCCCTGACCTCCACCGGGCCCGGCCGGTCACGGCGCGGCGGCCCGCCCGGCAGGCGCGCGTCCCCCGGCGTCCCCCGGTGCCCCGAGCGGGCCCCGGGGGACGCGCGCGAACGGCGGCGGCACGGCCCCAGGCGGACGGCCGGTCCTCCGGGAGCGAGCCGGGCGGGGGACGTTACCGGCAGATGCACACGAACTTAAAACCCCGCGACCAGCCCTGCCCACCGGCCGACAAACGTGTTCCCTGGGACGATGGCGCAGTCTGACCGGTCATGGCCCGATATCGACGTGGTCGGCGCCGCCGTCCGCAACCCCGTCACCGTTGACGGCCGGGTGGACGGCCGCGTCGAGGGCCCGGCGCCGGGCGAGCTTCCGCACGAGGGCAACCGGGTGCCCGACATCGCCGCGCTCGACGCCCGCCGTCTCGTGGTGGCCTGGCGTGCCGGAGTGGCCGACGCGCACGACCCCTCCCCCACCGACCAGGGCGCGATCATGTACGGCCGCTCCGGCGACGCGGGCCGCACCTGGACCATCGGCACGCTCGCGGCCGACACGTCCGAGCACCGCTACCACTACGTCATGTTCCTCAAGGACGGCGGGACGCTGCTCGCGCTCCTCGGCCGGATCACCATCGGCGCCGACCGCGACGCCGCCGGGAACGTCGACGGCTTCCCCGTCACGATGGTCGCGAAGAAGAGCACCGACGGCGGCCGCACGTGGACCGGCTTCCCCGTGTCGGTGGCCGTGCCCGCCAACACCAGAGGGGTCGTGGTGGCCGGCAAACCGCTGAGGCACGACGGCCTGTGGCTGGTGCCGTACTGGCAGGCGGCGGGGGGCACCACCAGGGCCGGCGTGCTGCGTTCGGCGGACCTGGTCACCTGGACGCCCGGCGCCCTCGCGGCCAACCCGCCCGGCCTGTCGGTGGAGGAACCCCAGGTCGTGGTGGCCCAGGACGACCCGGGCACGCTGCTCATGGTCGCCCGCACGATCCGCGGCGGCACCGCGGCGGACAAGGACGCGTACTACCGCTCGCACGCGGCGTACGCCGCGACCGCGACGAGCGTGGACGGCGGGCTGACCTGGTCCGCCTTCACCGTGGACCCGGAACTGCCGAACTACTACGTCAAGACGTTCTTCACCGGGGACTCCGACGGCCGCTACCTGACGATCTACAACACGCTGGCCGGGCCGTTCACCGGCCCGGCGTCCGGCAAGCCCGACCAGTACCGCGAGGTACTCCACTACAAGGTCAAACTGCCGGGCACGCCGTGGGGCCCGGGACGGCTCTTCGCCGACGGCAGGCGACTGACCTCGGGGGCGGCCCGCGGCTGGGACGTCTACGCCTCGGCCGACGAGTACGAGCCGGGCCGGTTCTTCGTCGTCTGGGAGCACAACCAGATCGAGATCAGGGCCGCCCGGCTCGACCTGCCGGAGGTCTTCACCGGGATCGCCCCCGGGTGGATCGGGTGGACCCGGAGCGGCGGCGTGACGGTGCCGGACCCCGCGGGCGCGCTGCGCCTCGCCGCCGGGCGGATCAGCCGTCCGTACGGACCGCCGGGCGGTTTCGTCCTGACCTTCCACGGCAGGGTGACCCGATTCCCCGCCTCGGGCGAGGGCCTGAGGATCGAGGTGAACACGGGCACGCGACTCCTTACCGCCGTTGTCCGTCCCGGCGGGCCGCAGGTGCTGACCGCGCAGGGGCCGGTGCCCGTCCCCGGCGCGGACGACCGGTGGCGGTTGATCGTCGACGCCACGGGCACCGTGGTCGCGCAGTCCCTCCCCTCCGCCTCCCCCACGGCCTCCCGGTGGGCCCTCCCCGCGTCGTCCGGCCCGAGGAGCGTGTCGGTCCGGAGCGACGGAGAGGCCGTGCTCGACCTGCTGGAGGTCACCGACCATGTGGCCGGCGGGTCCTGGCAGGGCTGGCGGCTCGACCCGGCGGGCGGAGCGTCGCTCCTGGACGGCGGCCTGCGCCTGCGCAGCACCACGAGCCGGGTCGCGGCGGCCACGCTGCCGCTCGACGTGACCACGGCCTGCGACTTCACTCTGGAGTTCCACGGCCGGGTGATCGACGACAGCGCCCTGGATCCCCGCACCGGACAGGGGGTCGCTCTCGGCTGCAAGGTCGCCAACGGCGCCCGGCGGCTCATGCTGACGGTGCAGCGGAGCGGTGTGTGGACGATGAAGAAGGGCTCCGGCACCTGGGAGAAGGTCGTCTCGCTCACCGGCGCCGGGCGGCCGGCCACCTGGAGGGTCGCCGTGGACAGCGCGGGAGTGGCCCGGCTGTCCCGCGACGGCGTCGACACCGGGGCGGCCTGGGTCGTGCCGGACAGCAGGGAGGCGCCGCAGGTCACGCATTGGGTCGCGGGCACGGCGGGCGGCAACGCCGCCGTCGCCCACGTCGACTGGACCCTGGTCACCGCCACCCTCGGCGGCTCCGCCGCTACCGATATCCGGTGACGTCGGCGGGGCGGCCGGCGTCCTGCACCTCGACCATGTAGCGCCAGGCGTCCGGGCGGCTGCCGTCCACGTCGGTGAAGCCGTACACCTGGGCTAGCCCTCCGCTGGACAACGACTGCCCGTTCCAGCGGCTCACCTCGGGGTCGGCGGCCAGGGCCGCGACCGCGCGCCCCACGAAGGCCGGGGTCTCGGAGATGGCGAAGTGCGGCTCGCGAACCAGCGCGTCCCGCCAGGTCGCCTCCGTCACGCCGAAGTGCTCCAGCATGATCTCCGAGCGCAGCCAGCCGGGCGTGAGCGACACCGCCGCCGCGCCGTACGGCGCCAGCTCCTTGGCCTGCACGAACGCCATGCGGAGCACCGAGGTCTTCGCGAGGTCGTAGAAGAACGAGACGCGGTAGTTGGCGGCGTTGTACTCCGCCGTGCCGTCGGTCACCTCCACGACCAGCCCGCCCGGCCTGCGGATCAGCAGGGGCAGCGCGTAGTGACTGGTGACGATGTGCGTGTCGACGGCGAGCCGCAGGATGCGCAGGCCGTCGTCGAGGGAGTGCTCCCAGAGCCGGTCGCTCCAGCTGAACAGCAGCTCCCCGCCCCAGATGTCGTTGACCAGCACGTCGAGCCCGCCCTGCTCGGCGTCGATCCGCTTCACCAGGGCCTGCACCTGGTCGTGGTCGAGATGGTCGACCGGCACCGCGATCCCCCGCCCTCCGGCGGCGGTGACCAGCTCGGCCGTCTCCTCGATCGTCTCCGGGCGGTTCATCTCCGAACGCCGCTCACGCGTGGTGCGGCCGGTCACGTACACCGTCGCACCCGCCGCGCCCAGCTCCACCGCGATGCCGCGGCCCGCACCGCGGGTCGCCCCGGCGACCAGAGCGACCTTCCCCTCCAGGCTTCCCGTCATGGGTCGTCATGCTGCCAGACGCCACCGACGAAAAGTGTTGGCCGCGATCCCTGTGGGCAGTGCGTGCTTTCGGTTAGGGTGCTGATCGCGATCCCGAGGAGGACGGCATGAGCGAATACGCGGCGACTTTCAACCTGATCGACACCGACCAGGACGGACGGATCTCGGCCGCGGAACTCGTCCGCCTGATGGAGGTGCTCGGGCAGCCGCTCACGCCCGAGGGCGCACAGGGGGCGATCAACAAGGTCGACGCGGACGGCGACGGCCTGATCGACCTCGACGAGTTCGCCACCTGGCTCAGCGGACGCTGAGCCGGCGCCGGGAGGACACCCGGGCGGCGGCGCACCCCTGAAGAGCCGCGAAGCGCGCCGCTCCAGGGTGCCGGGGCGGCGATAATCGAGTCATGATGGCGGCCGAGTCGGCGCAGACGCTCGAACGGGGCTTACGGCTGTTGCGGCTGCTCGCCGACGCCAACCGGGGGCGGACGCCCACCGAGCTGGCCCAGGAGCTGGGCCTCAGCCGGCCGATCGTCTACCGGCTGCTGACGACGCTGCAGGCGGAGGGGTTCGCCCGGCGGGACGCGAACGGCCGGGTGCATCTGGGCTTCGGCGTGCTGGTCCTGGCCCAGGCCGTGCATCCGCTGCTGCGGGCGGCGGCCCTGCCGGAGCTGCGCGCGCTCGCCGAGCACGCGGGGGCGACCGCCCACCTGACCGTGGCCGAGGGCGACGAAGGGCTCGCGGTCGCAGTGGTCGAGCCCTCGTGGACCGATCTCCACGTCGCCTACCGCGAGGGATCGCGCCACCCCCTGACGCGCGGCGCGGGCGGGCGGGCGCTGCTCGCGCTGAGGGAGGGCCTCGCGGAGCCGCCGCTGTACACGAGCAGGGGGCAGCTCCAGGAGGGGGCGCAGGGCATCGCCGCCCCGATCCGGGGTCTTCCCTGGCTGGAGGCGTCGGTCGGGGTGATCAGCTTCGCCGACCTGGACGCCGAGAAGGTGGGCCCGCTCGTCCTGGACGCGGCGGCCCGGCTCACGACCGCCTTGACCGAACCTCCACGCTGACGGTCGCCCCGCACCGGCCGCGGCCCGGCGAAGGCCGTGTTCCGGTCGCGCCTGGCCGCACGCTTGACATCGGGGCGGGCATGGCGAATCGTCGTACATATATAGGACATGCTCGTCCGATAGCCGGACACATGGAGGCGTCATGCCGTACTACCGGGTGGTCGGGGAGGTCCCGCGCAAGCGCCATGTGCAGTTCCGCGCGCCCGGCGGCGGACTGTACAAGGAGGAGCTCATGGGAGAGGAGGGCTTCTCCTCCGACTCCTCGCTGCTCTACCACCGCCACGCGCCGACGGCGATCGTCAAGGCCGAGGCCGTGGACGCGGGAACGCCCGCTCTCACGCCGAACCTGCCGCTCTCCCCCCGGCACTTCCGCACCCAGGACCTGAAGCCCGGCGGCGACCTGGTCTCCGGGCGCCTGCCGCTCGCGGGCAACTCCGACGTCCGCATCTCGTACGCCGCGTGCGACGCCCCGAGTGAGCTGTATCGCGACTCGATGGGCGACGAGTGCGTGTACGTCGCGAGCGGCCGGGCCAGGTTCGAGTCGGCGTACGGCGCGCTGGACGTGACCGAGGGCGACTACGTGGTCGTCCCGACCGGGACCGTCCACCGCTGGGTGCCCGAGGGACCGGTGACCGCGCTGGTGATCGAGGCGGCCGGGCACATCAGGCCGCCGAAACGCTACCTGTCCCAGTACGGCCAGTTCCTGGAGCACGCGCCGTACTGCGAGCGGGACCTGCGGGCGCCGGCCGAGCCGCTGCTCGTGGACGGCGAGGAGGTGCCGGTCCTGGTCAGGACGCGGGGCGGGCTGACCAGGCTGACCTACGCCAACCACCCCTTCGACGTGGTCGGCTGGGACGGCTGCCTCTATCCGTACGCGTTCAACATCCGCGACTTCGAACCGATCGTGAAGCGGACCCACGCGCCGCCGCCGGTCCACCAGACGTTCGAGGGGCCCGGCTTCGTCGTCTGCTCGTTCTGCCCCCGGCCACTGGACTTCCACCCGGAGGCGGTGCCGATCCCGTACAACCACCACAACGTGGACTCCGACGAGTTCATGTTCTACGTGGGCGGCGACTACACGGCCAGGAAGGGATCGGGCATCGACGTCGGCTCGATCTCGCTGCATCCCGCGGGCTTCACGCACGGCCCCCAGCCGGGCGCGGTGGAGGCCGCCGTCGAGGCCGTGCGCCAGGGACACACCGAGACGACCGAGATGGCCGTGATGATCGACACGTTCCGCCCGCTCGACCTCGGGCAGGCCGCCCTCGCGTGCGAGGACACCGGCTACGCGTGGACGTGGGCGGCGCGGCGATGAGCTTCGGCCTCGGCAACCTGCCGTACGGCGTGTTCTCCCGGGCCGGGGAGCCGCGCAGGGTCGGCGTCCGGGTCGGGGACCACGTCCTCGACCTGGCGGCCGCCCTGGGCAGGGACGTCTTCGCCGCGCCCAGCCTCAACCCGTTCCTCGCCCTCGGCCGCACGGCCTGGCAGGAGGCGCGGGGACGGGCGCGCGAGGCCGCGGCCGCGGGCGACCACCTGATCCCGCTGACGGAGGTCACCCTGCACCTGCCGGTCGAGGTGGCCGACTACGTGGATTTCTACGCCTCACTGGAGCACGCGTCCAATCTCGGGCGCATCCTGCGGCCGGGCGAGGAGCCGCTGAAGCCGAACTGGCGGCACCTGCCCGTCGGCTACCACGGCCGGGCGGGCAGCGTCGTGGTGTCCGGGACGCCGATCAGGCGGCCGTGCGGGCAGCGGCCGTCCTTCGGGCCCTCGGCCAGGCTGGACATCGAGGCGGAACTCGGCTTCGTCGTCGGCGTGCCGGCGCCGCTCGGCGGGCGCGCCGGCGCGTTCGAGGACCACGTCTTCGGGGTCGCGCTCGTCAACGACTGGAGCGCCCGGGACATCCAGGCGTGGGAGTACGTCCCGCTCGGTCCCTTCCTGGGCAAGTCGTTCGCCACCTCCATGTCGGCGTGGATCACCCCGCTGGAGGCGCTGGAGGAGGCCAGGGTCGAGGGCCGGTCGCAGGACCCGGAGCCCCTTCCGTACCTGACCAGGCAGACGCCCTGGGGCCTCGACCTCACCCTGCGGATCGACCTGAACGGCGAGACGGTCTCCACGCCTTCGTACCGCGACATGTACTGGACTCCCGACCAGATGCTCGCCCACCTGACCGTGAACGGCGCGGGTCTCCGCACCGGCGACCTGTTCGCGAGCGGGACCGTCTCGTCGGCCGGGCAGCCGGGCTCGCTCATCGAGCTGACCTGGAACGGCGCCGAGCCGGTGAAGCTGCCGGACGAGACCCGCACGTTCCTGGAGGACGGCGACACCGTGACGATCACGGCCTGGACCTCGCACGGGATGAGCCTCGGCGAGGTGTCGGGGACGATCCTTCCGGCGACTTAGCGTGTTTCTGTCGTCACCCCTCGCTATCTTTGGGGCCCGTGGAGTCACCCAAGCGTCCCCAGCGAGGCATCCGGCCCGGCCGGCCGGACCGGCACGCGCCCGACGGCCGGTTCGCAGCGCCGCCTGTGAGCCGCTTGGTGCTCGCGGTGCTGCTCACATGGTGCGCGGTGCTCTCCGCCGGCTGCGCCGTACGCGTGCCGCCCGCGCCGCGCATCACGATCGCCCCGGCGTCGGGCACGGCGGAGGCGCCGCCCGACGCGGGCCTCGTCGTCAGAGCGGAGGGCGGCAGGCTCACCACCGTGCTGGCGTTCGCGGGGCGTGATCCGGTGCCCGGCGCGTTCGATGCGTCCCGCACCGTGTGGCGGTCCTCCTGGACGCTGCGTCCCGGCACGCAGTACGTGGTCGACGCGGTCGCCACCGGAGCCGAGGGCGTGACCGGCCAGGCCGCCGCGAGCTTCCGCACCCTCCGCCCGCGCCGTGAGGTGGCCGTCGCCTCGGTCGCGCCGTACGACGGGGAGACGGTGGGGATCGGCATGCCGATCGTCGTGACGTTCACCCGGCCGGTGGAGGACCGCGCGGCCGTCGAGCGCGCGCTGGAGGTGCGGGGGCCCGTCGAGGGCGCCTGGCGCTGGCCGGGGCCCGCCCAGGTCGTCTACCGTCCCCGCAGGATGTGGCCGGCGAACACGAGAGTGCGCTTCACCGCCCACCTGACCGGGGTCCGCGCCGGCCCCGCCACGTACGGCTCCGCCGACCGGAGCGTGGCCTTCACCGTGGGCCGGGCGATGGTCAGCACCGTCGACACCCGGGCCCACCAGATGGTGGTACGGCAGGACGGGGTGGTGACGCGGCAAATGCGGATCAGCGCCGGCATGGCGACCACCAGGGAGTACACCACTTCGAGCGGCACCCATCTCACGATGGACAAGGGCAACCCCGTCCGCATGGTGTCGCCGGGCCGCCGCGAGGGCGACCCCGGCTACTACGACAAGCTCATCGGCTACGCCGTACGGATCTCCAACAGCGGCGAGTACGTCCACGCGATGGACAACACGTGGGCGCAGGGCAGGGTGAACGTCAGCCACGGCTGCGTCAATGTCCGCCCCGACCAGGCCCGATGGTTCTACGACCACGCCCTCCGCGGCGACCCCGTCGTCGTCACCGGCACCTCCCGCAGGCTGGAGTGGGACAACGGCTGGGGCTACTGGCAGCTCTCCTGGCCCCAATGGCTCGCCGGCGGCGCCCCGCGCCCCGCCCGCGCCGCTCCCCCCTGACGCACCTCCGCAGCGCGACGGTCAGGCCTGGCCTTCCTCCAGGACGGGACCGGGCAGGGCGACGGTCACGTCGAGCCCTCCCTCAGAGAGGGGGCGGACCTCGAGCGTGCCGTGGTGGGCCTCGGCGATCGCGGCCACGATCGACAGTCCGAGCCCGAGCCCGTCCCGGCCCGCCTTCCTGCCGCTCTCCAGCCGCTGGAAGGGCTGAAGCAGCAGGGGGACGCGCTCCGCCGGGATCGGCGGGCCGCTGTTGCGGATCCTGAGCGTGGGGCGGCCGCCCGTCACGCCGGTCCACGCCGTGATCCACCCGCCCGGCACGTTGTACCTCCGCGCGTTGTCGAGAAGGTTCGCCACCAGACGTTCGATCAGAGCGGGATCGGCGAAGGCGGGCGCCGGGTGAAGCGACGCCTCGATCCGAGGGCCCGGGTCGTCCCCGTGCCGGAGTGCCTGCGCGGTGACGGCCGCGAGGTCGAGCCGCTCCCGCCGGTGCAGGCCCTCCTGGCTGCGGGCCAGGGTGAGCAGCGCCTCGATGAGCCGTTCCTGGTGTTCCCCGGCCGCCAGCATGCGTCCCAGCACGGCCCGCAACGACTCGGCGTCGGCCTCCGGATCGGCGAGCGCGATCTCGGCCGTGGCCCGTTGCAGTGTCAGCGGAGTGCGCAGCTCATGGGAGGCGTTGGCGACGAACCTCCGCTGCGCGGTGAACGCCCCCTCCAGCCGGTCGAGCAGGTCGTTGAAGGTGACGGCCAGCCGCCTGAGCTCGTCGTCCGGCCCGGAGACGGGCAGCCGCCGGTCGAGCCGCTCGGCGGTGATGCGCCGGACCGTCGCGGTCATCGCCCCCAGGAGCCGCAGGGCGCGCCCCGCCGCGAACCAGCCCAGGACCATCGCCGCGAAGGCCGCCACCGCGAACGCGACCAGGGAGTTCACCAGCAGACGGTGCAGGTTCGCGGCCTGCTCGACGTGATCGGGTCCGAGTGTCCCGGCGGGCGGTCCGCCACCTCCGGGAGCCGTGGGCGCGGGTGCCGGGCCGGGGAACGGCGAGAAGCGGGCCAGGACGTAGACGAGGGCGACCAGCAGCGCCCCGGCCACCAGGAACAGGCCCGTGTAGAGCAGGGTCAGGCGCAGCCGTACGGTCCTCACGGAACCCTCCAGACCGGCGGTCGTCTGTGATCGGTGTGGCGATGGGAGCCCCGCGGGCCGGGG
The DNA here is from genome assembly GCF_005864065.1 of Microbispora triticiradicis. Classification (NCBI taxonomy): domain Bacteria; kingdom Bacillati; phylum Actinomycetota; class Actinomycetes; order Streptosporangiales; family Streptosporangiaceae; genus Microbispora; species Microbispora triticiradicis. Next base: position 313,622 of record NZ_VANP01000008.1, read on the forward strand.
CGGCCGCGACGGGAGCGGCTCAGACGCGGTATCCGGCCTGCGGAACGGTCTCGATCAGCGGCGGATCGCCCAGCTTGCGGCGCAGCCGGCTGACCGTCACCTTCACCGTCTGGGTGAAGGGGTCGGCGAACTCGTCCCAGGCGTGTTCCAGCAGTTCCTCGGCGGAGACCACGGCGCCCTCGGCCGCCAGCAGCAGTTCCAGGACGGCGAACTCCTTGGGACTCAGCAGCAGGCGGCGCCCGGCACGGGTGGCGGTCCGCGCGGCCGGATCGAGACGAAGGTCGCCGTGGACGAGCACCGGCCGCAGGGCCCGTTGCGACCGCCTGGCCAGCGCCCGGATCCGGGCCACCAGTTCGGCATAGGCGAACGGTTTGGGCAGGTAGTCGTCGGCGCCGATGCCGAGGCCGGTCACCCTGTCGTCGATCGTGCCGGCGGCTGTCAGCATCAGCACCCGCGCCGGGTGCCCCGATTCGACCAGCGACCTGCACACCTCGTCGCCGTGCAGGCCGGGCAGGTCCCGGTCGAGGACGATCACGTCGTAGCCGTTCACCGCGGCGTTGACGAGCGCGGCGTGGCCGTCCAGCACAACGTCGACCGCCATGCCCTCACGGCGCAGGCCCGTGGCGACCGTCCCGGCCAGCTCCTCGTGGTCCTCGACCAGCAGCACCCTCACGATCTTCAGCATGCCGCGTCCACCGGTTACAGCGGGGTAACCGTTCCGGTTCCGTCCCCGTAACCGGTGCCCCGCTTGGCTCGGACGCATCGACACATCCCTACTCTCCGAGGAGCAGCCGAGATGACGCGACCGACGATCAGGCGGATGTCGCGTGCCGTCGCAGGCCCGGCGATCGTGCTGGGTGCCGTGGCGGCCGTGGCCGTGATCGCCACCACGCCCACAACCGTCGGCGGCACGCGGAGCGGCGCCGCCTTCACGGCCTGCATGCGCGCGCACGGCCTGCCCGGCTTCCCCGACGTCACCTTCTCGTCGGACGGCCTGGTCAACCTGGATATCAGAGGTGAAAAGGTCGACGGCTCGTCGCGGATCTACGGAGCGGCGGTGGACGCGTGCGCACCGCTGCTGCCCGCCGGGTCACGGCTGCCGGGCGCTCCATCAGCGCCGTCCGCGCCGTCCGCGCCGGACGTCACGAGAAGCTGAACCGCCACGCCCCCGCCCGCGACGCGCCGGTACGGCCGTTTCCCCGGCACGTTAGGTTTGAGGGAGGAACCAGACGGTGATGACATTCGTTCATTGCTATGGAGGCGGCAATGGACTCCTGGATCGTATGGCTCATCCTGGCGGCGGTGCTGGGCGTCGCGGAGATCTTCACGCTGACCGCTGCGCTGGGACTGTTGTCGATCGCGGCTCTTCTCACGACGGTGGTCGCGCTCGTCGGGCTGCCGCCCGCTCTCCAGCTCGCCGTGTTCGTCATCGCCTCCGCGGCCGGCCTCGCCGGAGTACGGCCCCTCGCGTTGCGGCACATCAAGCAGCCTCCGCCGCGCCGCTTCGGGGTGTCCGCGCTGATCGGCAAGCCCGCGTACGTGACCGCCGAGGTCACCGGCAGGGACGGCCGGGTACGTATCGGCGGCGAGGAGTGGTCGGCCCGCGCATACGACGAGACGCTCGTGATCCCGGCGGGGGCCACGGTCGACGTCATAGAGATCGAGGGCGCCACCGCCCTCGTGTACCCCCGGGAGTAGTGAGCATGGACGGAGCAGTAATCGCCGGAATCGTCATCGCCCTGGTCGTGGTCTTCACAGTCCTACGGTCGGTCCGCATCGTGCCGCAGGCCCGGGCCGGCAACGTCGAACGCCTGGGCAGGTACTACCGCACGCTCGGTCCCGGCCTGAACTTCGTGATCCCGTACATCGACCGGGTCCGTCCGCTCCTGGACCTGCGCGAGCAGGTGGTGTCGTTCCAGCCGCAGCCCGTCATCACCGAGGACAACCTGGTGGTGGACATCGACACCGTGCTGTACTTCCAGGTCACCGATCCCCGGGCGGCGGAGTACGAGATCGCCAACTTCATCCAGGGCGTCGAGCAGCTCACCGTGACGACCCTGCGCAACGTGGTCGGCGGCATGGACCTGGAGAAGACGCTCACCTCCCGCGACGTGATCAACAGCCAGCTGCGCGGCGTGCTCGACGAGGCCACCGGCAAGTGGGGCATCCGGGTCAACCGGGTCGAGATCAAGGCGATCGACCCGCCGAAGACCATCAAGGACGCGATGGAGAAGCAGATGCGCGCCGAGCGGGACAAGCGCGCGGCGATCCTCACGGCCGAGGGCCAGCGTCAGTCGCAGATCCTCACGGCGGAGGGCGAGAAGCAGAGCGCCATCCTGCGGGCCGAGGGCGAGCGGACCTCGCAGATCCTGAAGGCCCAGGGCCAGTCGCAGGCGATCGACGAGGTGTTCCAGGCCGTCCACCGCAACGACCCGGACCCCAAGCTGCTCGCCTACCAGTACCTCCAGGTGCTGCCCCAGCTCGCGCAGGGCCAGGGCAACACGTTCTGGGTGATCCCGAGCGAGGTCACCTCGGCGCTCAACTCGGTGTCCAAGGCGTTCACCGAGGCGCTGCCCGCCTCCTCCGCCGCCACGGCGGAAAGCGGCAGGCGTGAGCTGAGCGCGGCGGGCAGCGAGGCGGTCGCGGAGGCCGAGCGCGCCGCCGCCGAGGCGAAGGCGGCGGCCGAGGACAGCGAGATGGGCCCGCGCCGGATCGAAGCCGGCCGTCCCGACCTCGACACCCTGGCCGGCGCCAACCCCGACCCCGCCCACGCCGTCACGCCCGACCCGTCGGGCACCATCCCGCCCGCCGAACGCCCCTGACCCGGCGCGTTCCGGCGGGCGGTCAGGACGCGGCGACGGTCACGCACTCGGCGAACCGGGCGTAGCGGGACAGCTCATCCCGTGTAGGGGTGACGATCAACTCCGCGGCGACCTGCTCGATCCGGGCGCGCAGGGCTCTGGCGGCCCTGCGTGCCCGGCGTCGCCCGCCCAGCCAGGCCGCCGCACGGCACACCAGGGCGATCAGCACGCCCAGCAGCGCGCCGCCGATCAGCAGCACGGTCGGCCAGGGCGCCCGGCCCAGGGTCGGGGTGAACGGCCGGGGCAGCATCAGATAGTCGAGCCCGAACACCACGAGCAGCCAGATCGCCCCGGCCGCCATGGCGGCCACGGTCAGCCACTGGGCCGTCCCGGCCACCCGCCACCAGCGCGGAGCCCGGGACACGCCGCCGGAGACGGTCGCGACCACCCGGTCCAGGGTGTCGGTCAGTTCACCGGACCGCGAGCGGGCGGCGTGCCGTACGGCTGTCGCCCACGGCTCGGGCACCCCCGCCGAGGCGGCGACTCCCACGTCTCGTAGCGCGGTGTCGAGGGCGGACGCCTGCACGGCGGTGGCCGGGGGCAGCGACGACCGGCTGCCGCGGGCCAGGTGCAGGCGGCGCAGCGGGTCGGGCCTCAGCTTCCGCAGCCAGCGCGTCACCGGCCATCCCGTCGCGGCGGTCGAGCGGTGCCGGTGTGACTTCGCGACGGCGTCCACCACGACCGGCACCCCGGCCGCCTGCGCGAGCGCCCGTGTCAGGGCCCGGCTCACGGTGACCTCCGGCACGACCACATCCCCCGGCGCCGACGCCCGATCCTGCCCGACCGGCGTCGTCCCCGCGTGCGCCGTCCCGGCCGGCGCGGGGCCCCGCCACGCCGTGTCCGGGGTCCGGGCGTCCGCGCGGGAGGGCTCCGCCTCCGCCGGAGCGGACACGCGGGCCGCCGTCAGCGCCCGGGCGTCCGGGGTGGGGGCGAGTGCCCGTACGGCCACCAGCGCGTCGCCCGTGACCGCGGGCCGGGTGTCGGCCCAGAGCGCCGCGGCGGACGAGGCCACGTCAGCGGCGAGACGCGACGACCAGGCACGGCGGCGGGAGACCTTCCGGTCGAGCAGCTCCCGCAGCTCGGGGACGCCCGCACCGGTGCGGGCGGACACGGCGAGGAGCGGCACGTCGTCAAGACCGTCGGCCTCCAGCAGTCCCCGCAGGTCGTCCAGGCAGCGCTTGACGGCGTGCTCGGGCAGCCGGTCCACCTGGTTGAGCACGACGACCATGACGTCCCGGTGCCGGGCGAGCGGCCGCAGGTAACGCTCGTGCACGGCCGCGTCGGCGTACTTCTGCGGGTCGAGCACCCAGACCAGCAGGTCGACCACGGCGACGAGACGGTCCACCTCCTCGCGGTGGGACAGCTCGATCGAGTCGTGGTCGGGCAGGTCGAGCAGGATCAGCCCCGACGTCTCCCCTTCGACGGTGTGCCGCACCGGGACGCCGAGCCAGTCGAGCAGCGGGCCGGAGCCGTCCGGGCCCCACAGGGCCGCCTGCGCCTTCGACGTGGTCGGGCGGGTCACGCCGACGGTCGCGAGCTGCGTCCCGGACAACGCGTTGAACAGCGACGACTTCCCGCTGCCCGTCGCTCCCGCGAGAGCCACGGCCGTGTGGTCCACCGACAGGCCCCGCCGTACGCCGGCCCGGGTCACCACGGCGCGGGCGCGCTCGACGGTGTCGTGGCCGAGCCGGCCCTCCGCCAGGTCGGCGGCCTCCGCGAGCGCCTCCAGGCGGGCGTCCAGCGACACCTCCGCCTTCCTGCGCAGGAGCTTCACAGATCGCCCCTCTCCTGTACGGCCTTGGCCGCCTCCCGCAGCCGGGCTGCCGTCTCGGTGGCCGGGCCGAGCCCCTCGACCAGCGAGGAGAAGCGGGCGCGTTCCTCGTCGAGCAGTGCCCGGACCCGGCGGCGCAGGTCCTCCCGGGCCTCCTGGGTCAGGGTGCGTACGGCCTGGTCGCCGAAGACGGCCTCCAGCAGCTTCTGGCTCAGCACGCCCGTGCCTCCGGCGATGCCCAGCTCTATGCCGGTGATCCCGCCCGTCGTGGAGAAGACCGCCAGCATGATCAGGACCCCCAGGCTGTTCACCCCGAAGGACGCCGCCCGGGCGAGTGTGCGCCGATCGGCGCCCTCCGACCTGACCAGGTCGAGCACGTGGCCCTGCCAGGCGCGTACGGCCTCGCCCGCCCGGCGGGGCAGGTCGGCGGAGGCGCGGCCGAGACGTCCGGAGACGGCGACGCCGGACCTGTCCAGCACGTCGCGCCCGGCGGGCAGGGCCAGCCACGCCTCGACGGCCCGTTCGGCGGCGCCGTCGGCCGTGGACCGGATCAGTGACTCGACCCCGCTCTCCAGCGCCACGCGCAGCTCCCGGTCGGGGGCGGGACGGCCGCGGAACGCCGCCGCGATCCGGTCGCGCAGCCAGCCGATCCGCGACTCCAGCGACCGCATGAGGTCGCCGGTCCCGACGAAGTCCTGCCAGCGGGCCAGCACCTCCCCGCGCAGCAGCCTGCCGTCCCGCATGCCCTCGTCGAACGCCGACATCGCCACGTCGTACGCCTTGTCGGCGATGGCGCGCAGCTCGGCGATGCCCGCGCGCTGGCGCTCGACGCGGTCGGCGAGATCGGGCACCCGGGTCGCGAGGCTGTCGAGCGCCCCGGTGAGGGTGCGCCGGACCACCTCGGCCCGGGCCTTGGCGTCCACCGACAGATCGGCGAGCCAGGTCGCGATCGGCTGCACGACGGCCGCGGGCAGCCGGGCCCGTTCCGAGGGCAGCGCCAGCTCCGGTACGGCGAACAGCGGCGTGCCGGCCAGGCCGTTGTCCGCGAGCAGCCGGGCCAGGTCGGCGGCCACGGGCTCACGTGCCTCGTCCGGCACCCGCTGGAGGATCACCGCGAGTGCCGTGCTCCGCTCCCGGGCCAGGCGCAGGAAGCTCCACGGCACCTCGTCGGCGTACCGCGCGGCGGTCGTGACGAACAGCCACAGGTCGGCGGCGGCGAGCAGTTGCGCGGCCAGTTCCCGGTTGGCGGTGACGACCGAGTCGATGTCGGGGGCGTCGAGCAGCGCCAGCCCGGGGGGCAGCGCCTCCACGGGGGCGATCCGGAGGGTGCCGGGCTCGCCCCGTCCCCCGCCGGACGCTCCCCCGATCGCGCCGCCCGTCACCCTGGCCAGGCCGGGCAGGATCACCGGGGAGGTGAACCAGGGAGAGTCGGCGGGGTTGCACACGAGGGTCGGCGCGAGCGTGGTGGGCCGCAGCACCCCCGGCTCGGTCACGGTCGTGCCGACGAGGGAGTTGACCAGCGTCGACTTGCCCGCCCCGGTCGAACCGCCGACGACGGCGAGCAGCGGCGCGTCGATGGCCGCGAGCCGGGGCAGCAGGTAGTCGTCGAGCTGTCCGCGCAGTTCCTTCAGCACACGCCGGTCGGCCGCGGCGTCCCCGATCTCCAGAGGGAACAGGTCCTGATCGAGGTGACGCCGCAGGCTCTCCAGGGCCGCTCGCAGCCTGTCGTTCCCCGCCATACCACCCGACCTTCCCCGGGGAAGGCCCTCGAATCCGCCGCCCGCACCGGTATGGGGCGGCGGCCGGCCCGTTTCGCCGGCGCCCGGCCGCGAGCGGCGGACGGCGTCCGGGTCGTCGGCGGCCCGAGGCCGGAGCGGCGGCAGCGCGCGGGTTGTCAGGCGCCGGGCCGGGGGTGGGAGCTGCGGCAGCGCGCGGGTTGTCAGGCGCTGGGGGTGGGGGTGGGCGTGGCGGTGGGCAGCAGCACCTTGCACTTCTCGTACGCCTTGGCGGCCTTGGGGTCCGCCGTCGCGAGGTCACGGACGCGGACCGCGCCGGAGATCTCGGCGCCGTTGTCCTTCATGCAGGTGCGGAACGCCTGGAGGGCCTGGGGATCTCCACCGCGCCGGCCGAACCCGCCCTGGCCGCCCTGCGGCATCAGCGAGCGGCACGCCTCGAACGCCTTCCGCGTCGCCGGGTCCATCGAGCGGAACCCGCCGAAGCCCCCGCCCGGCCTGCCGCTGGGCCAGTCAGTGGGCCGCCCGCTGGGCCAGTCGGTGGGCCTACCGGTGGGCCTGCCGCTGGGCCACGCGGAGGGGCGGCCGCTCGGCAGCGCGACGCCGTTCTGGCGCATGCACTCGGCGAACGCCGCCCGGGAGCCGGCGGTCGCGGCACCGCCCGCACCACCGCCGCCACCCGCGCCGCCGCCACTCGCGCCACCGGCGCCGGCGTCTCCACCACCGCAGCCGGCCACCGTGGCGGTGAGGAGCACCGCGACCACCGCGGCGTACGGACGACGTAAGGCGGATCTCGAAGTGCCTGGCATCTGTCAGCCTTTCTCGACGGGTGGGCAGGCGGGGATGCGGATGCGGAACACCGCGCCGCGCCCGGGTTCGCTGTCCGCCGTGATGGTGCCGCCGTGCGCCTGCACGAGGGCGGCGGCGATGGACAGCCCCAGTCCCGTTCCGCCGGAGTCGGACCGGCTGCGGGCGGGGTCGGCGCGGTAGAACCTCTCGAAGACGCGGCCGGCGTCGCCGGGCGCGAGTCCGGGCCCGTCGTCGGCCACCTCGATCACCGCGAACGGGCCCGGCAGGTTGCCCACGCCGACGCGGAAGGCGGTGCCGTCGGGCGTGTGGCGCAGGACGTTGCTCACCAGGTTGCCGACGACCTGCCGCAGCCGCGCCTCGTCTCCGAGCACCCGCACCGGCCCGTCCGACCCGTCCAGCCGGAGCAGGTCGATCTCCCGGTCCGGCGCCAGGGTCTGCGCGTCCAGCACCGCCCCCGCCGCGAGGCTGAGCACGTCGACCGGGCGGCGTTCGAGCGGACGCTGCTGGTCGAGCCGCGCGAGCAGCAGCAGGTCGTCCACCAGCAGGCCCATCCGTACGGCCTGGTCCTCGATGCGGCGCAGCAGCGTCTCGGGATCCTGCGACCGCTGCTGCCGGTACAGCTCGGCGTAGCCCCTGATCGAGGTCAGCGGCGTACGCAGTTCGTGGGAGGCGTCGGCCATGAAGCGGCGCATCCGCTCCTGCGACGCCTCCCGCTCCCGGAACGCCGTCTCGATCTGGGTGAGCATCCCGTTGATGGACCGGCCGAGCCTGCCCATCTCGGTACGCCGGTGGCGGAGCGGGACACGCCGCGACAGATCGCCCGCCGCGATGGCCTCCGCCGTCCGCTCGATCTCCCCGAGGGGGCGCAGGCTGTGCCGTACGAGCCAGTAGCAGGCGACCCCGAGCGCGACGACCACGGCGAGGCCCACCCCGGTGACGATCATCGCGAGCCGGGAGACCGTGCCGTCGATGTCGGCGAGACTCACCGCCGCGACGCGGAAGCGGGCGCGCCGCTCCTCGCGCACGACGATCCCCCGCCACCGGTCCCCCGAGGGGGACTCCACCGTGAACAGCCACTGCCCGCGGTCCGCCCTGGGCTTGGGCAGCACGGGCGGATCGGAGTTCGGCGGCTCCTGCACCGTGTGCAGCAGCCTGCCGTCATTGTCGAGCAGGACGATGTAGAAGAAGCCGAACTGCCTCGGCGGCCGTGAGAACGTCTCCGTGTCCGGGTCTCTCGGCCGCGACACGGAAGGCGGCTCCGACGGGCGCCGGGCGAACGCCGAGAGCTGCGCGTCGACCCGGTCCACCAGATAACCGCGCAGGAGCTGTACGGCGAAACCGCCGGTCAGCGCGATCGCGAGCGTCACGAGCAGCAGCGTCCCCGCGACGAGCCGCAGCCACAGCGGGGTCCGCGCGGCCCGCCGCCGAAGCTCGCGGACGCCGAGCAGGCGCAGCGTGCGGCCCGCCCCGGTCATGGCGCGGAGCCGCTCACCCACGCGGCGCACGAAGGACATAGCCGACACCGCGCAGGGTGTGGATCAGCTTCGGCTCGACCGCGTCCACCTTGCGCCGCAGATAGGAGACGTACGACTCGACGACGTTGCGGTCCCCGCCGAAGTCGTAGCGCCAGACGTGGTCGAGGATCTGCGTCTTCGACAGCACCCGGCCCTGGTTCGCCATGAAGTAGTGCAGCAGCTTGAACTCGGTCGGCGAGAGCCGCACCGGCGCGCCACGGCGCCACACCTGGTGCGATTCCTCGTCGAGCTCCAGGTCGGCGACGCACAGCCGGGCGGGGAGCGGCTCGCCCGAACGGGTGCGGCGCAGCACCGCCCGGATCCGGGCGAGCACCTCCTCCAGGCTGAACGGCTTGGTCACGTAGTCGTCGCCGCGGCCGAGACCGGCGAGCTTGTCCTCGGCGGCGTCCCTCGCGGTGAGGAACAGCACGGGGATCCGCCGCCCCGTCTGGCGGAGCCGGTCGGAGACGGCGAAACCATCCAGGTCGGGCAGCATGACGTCGAGCACCACCAGATCCGGGCGCGCCTGTCCGGCGAGCTCCACCGCCTCACGCCCCGTCGCCGCCGTGATCACCTCGAATCCGGCGTACCGCAGGCTCGCGGACAGAAGCTCCCTGATGTCGGGCTCGTCGTCGACGACCAGCAGACGACCCTCGGTGGTCACGAGCCCGCCCTCCTGCCGGCGGGCGAGCCCTGGGTGACGGACGTGGCCGCCACCTGCCCCTCCGCGTCGGCGGTCCCCGCGACGGTGACGAAGCTGCCCGGCTCGATGTCCGCGACCTTGCCCGCCCGGGTCACCTGGACGCGGGTGTCCCGGGAGGTGGTGACCGTGACCACCCCACCGCTCATGGTCTCGACGTAGATCTTGTCGCCGTCGACCAGTTTGACGGTGCCGAAGGTCATGCCACCCGCGCCACCTCCGCCTCCGCCTGCGTTTCCAGCTCCGGCGCCCCTGCCCGTGCCCCCGCCCGCACCGCCGAAGGACCCGCCTCGCGCGTACCCGCCCCCGGCGGCACCCTGGCCGGCCTGAACACCGGCGGGGCCCTGGCCGCCGCCGTACGCTCCCGCTCCGGCGGCGCGGCCCGGTCCCGCCGCGGAACCGCCGAAGAGCTTGTGCGCCTGGATGCCGAGGAGCAGCCCGGCCACCAGCAGGACGCCTCCGGCCAGGGCCAGGGTGACCCTGGACGCGCCCGCCCGCGCCGGATGCGCCGCCAGCACCTCCTGGAGGTCGTCGCCGAACGGCGAGCTCTCCAGAAGCTCCTCTGTGTCGTGTCTGCTCACATCCGTCTCCCTTCTGTGGGTCCGCGGCTCGGGTTCTCGGCTCGGGTTTTCGGCTGGGGTTTGCGGCTGGGGTTTGCGGCTGGGGGGCCGGGTCCGGGTCATTCGAAGCGCAGGGCCTCGATCGGCCGCAGTCCGGCGGCGCGGTTGGCGGGATAGCTGCCGAAGAACAGGCCGATCGCGACCGACACGCCCAGCGCCAGCGCGATCGAGGCCGGGACGATGACCGGCCGTACGCCCGCGATCGTGAACTGTGCGCCGATGACCGCGATCAGCACGCCCAGCAGGCCGCCGACCAGGCTGAGCATCGTCGCCTCGGCGAGGAACTGTCCCAGTATCGCCCCCCTGGGCGCGCCGATCGCCTTCCGGATGCCGATCTCCCGGGTCCGCTCGGTGACCGTGACGAGCATGATGTTGGTGATGCCGATGCCGCCGACGAGCAGGCTGATCGCCGCCACCGCGCCGAGCAGGACCGTGAACGTCGCGGTCGCCGCGCTGACGGTCTCCTGCAGAGTCGCCTGGTTGAGGATGCGGTAGTCGGCGCTCGCCGCGTTCGTGATCCCGTGCCGCTGGTCGAGCACCCCGGCGACCTCGCTCTGCGCCGCGTCCACCGTCTCGGCGCTCTTCGCCTGCACGAGGATCTGTCCCAGCGGCCCGAACCCCGTCAGGCTCTGCTGTACGGCGGGCAGCGGGGCGATCGCCAGGTCGTCGGCGTCCTGGAACCCCGACGAGCCGGCCTCCTTCAGCACGCCCACGACCGTGAAGGGCACGCCCGACACGGTGATCTGCCGGCCGACCGGATCGACCGCGCCGAACAGGTCCTCGGCCACCGTGTGCCCGATGACCACGACCTTCCGGGCGGCGAGCACGTCGTCGTTGTAGAAGTAGGCGCCCTTGACGACCGGCTTGTTGGACGCCTCGAAATAGCTCGGATAGGTGCCGACGAGCTGCCCGATCGAGTGGCTCGCCCCCTCGTACGTCGCGGTCTGGGACTGGGCGGTCACGACCGGCGAGACGCTCCTGACGGACGGGGCGTTCGCCGGGTCGGCCAGCGCCCGCGCGTCGTCCAGGGTCAGGTCCCTGGCCTGGGTCCGGGGGCCGGTGTTCTGCCGTGTGCCCTGACCACCGCCTCCCCCGCCTCCACCTCCGCCGCCGAGGAGCCGGGCGAACCCTCCGCCGGGGCCCCCTCCTCCACCCGAGGTCGAGGGCGTGATGGTCAGCGAGTTCGCCCCGAGCCGCTGGATGTTCTGCTGGATCTGCCGGGAGGACCCCTCGCCCACCGCGACCAGCAGGATCACCGCGGCGACGCCGATCAGGATGCCGAGCATGGTGAGCGCGCTGCGCATCCTGTTGGCGGCCAGACCGCGCAGCGCGAAGCGCAGGACCTCCGCGGCGTTCACGAGACCACCCCGGCGAGCCGCGGAGGCAGGCCGCCCACCGGGGTGGTGCGCACGTCGTCCACGATCCGGCCGTCCATCAGGCGGACGACCCGCTTGGCGTGGGCGGCGACCTCCTCCTCGTGCGTGATGAGGACGAGGGTCCGGCCGCTCGCGCTGAGCCGGTCGAAGATGCTCATGATGTCTCCGCTGGACGTGCTGTCGAGGGCCCCCGTGGGTTCGTCCGCGAGCAGCAGGGTCGGCGCGGTGACGAGCGCGCGGGCCACCGCCACCCGCTGCTGCTGGCCGCCGGACAGTTCGTTGGGCTGGTGGTGGACCCGGTCGGCGAGCCCCACCCGGTCGAGCGCGGCGAGCGCCCGGCGGCGCCGCTCCGCGGCGTGGACCCCGCCGTACGCCAGGGGAAGCTCGACGTTGGCGAGCGCGCTCATCCGGGGGATCAGGTTGAACGACTGGAAGACGAACCCCACCTTCCGGTTGCGGACGATCGCCAGCCGCCGCTCGTCGAGGGCGCCGACGTCGGTGCCGTCCAGGTGGTAGGTGCCGCCGGACGGCACGTCAAGGCAGCCGATGATGTTCATCAGCGTCGACTTGCCGGACCCCGAGGCTCCCATGATCGCCACGTAGTCGCCGCGCTCGACCGTGAGCGACACCCCGCGCAGCGCGCGCACCGCGGTCTCGCCCTCGCCGTACACCTTGGTGACCTGGCCGAGGACGAGCACGGGCGGCGGGGTGGGGTTCATCGGCCGCCACCGCCCCTGTTCGCGCCCCCCGCGCCTCCACCCGCGCCGCCGCCGAAGCCGCGGCCGAAGCCGCCTCCGCCGCCCGGGAACTGGATGCCGCCGCCTCCGCCGGTGGTCGTGGCCTGGGGCCGGACCACCTGGTCGCCCTCCTGGAGCCCCGACTTGATCTCGGTGGTCGTGTCGCCCTTCAGGCCCGCCTCCACCCGCCTCACCACCTGCCTGCCGTTCTCCAGCACGGTCACCAGCGACTGGCCGCCCGCCGTGGTGACCGCCGAGGACGCCACCGTGAGCACGTCGTCCGCCTTGCCCACCGTCACCTGGACCGTGGCCGTCTGCCCGAGCCGTACGGAGGAGGGGACGCCGGTCAGCGTGACCGTCACCGCGTACTGGACGACGTTGTTGTTCGTCTGCGGCTGCGGGTCGATCACGGACACCTTGCCGGCGGCCGTCACCCCGGTGAGGGCGTCGAAGGTCACCGTCGCCGTCTGGCCGGTCCTGATCCTGGTGACGTCGGCCTCGGTGAAGTCGCCCACGATCCGCAGCCGCGCGGGGTCGGCGATCTCGACGAAACCGGCGGACGCGCCCTGTGACTGAGACTGGGACTGCCCCTGCCCGGTCTGGGAGGAGGAGGCGCCGGACCCGCCCGAGGACCCGCCTTCCGCGCCGTTGACCGCCGTGACGACCCCCGCGAACGGCGCCTTGAGCACCGTTCCCGCCAGCGCCCGCTTCGCCGACCGGTAGGCGTTCCGCGCGCTGATGTACTGCGAGTAGCCCGAGGCCGTCGAGGTGTCGGCGTCGTCGGCGGCGTCCAGGCTCGCCTTGGCCGCCTCCAGGCTCTCCCGGGCCGCCGTGTCGTCGAGACGGGCGAGCACCTGGCCCTTCCTGACCTTGTCGCCGGTCTCGACCAGCACGGCCTCAACCGTACCGTTCGTGCCGAACGAGAGCGCCCGGGTCCGGGCGCTCTCGACGGAACCGGACGCCGACACCGACGCGAGCACGGTGCCGCGGGTCACCCGGGTCGTCAGCGGAGCGGCCCCGGCGGAGGAGTCGCCTCCCAGTGACGCCCAGGCCGCGGCGATCCCGCCGAGCAGCAGCACCACCAGGACGCCGTTGATGACCAGCGTCCGGCGCTTCGTCGACAGCTTCACGACGTGGAACCCTGGCAAACCCCGCTTCGGGCAACCTCGGCCGATGCTGAGGGTTTGCTGGCAGTCCGCATACACAGACAACTTTCAGGTACGGCCAAGCCATCGGTGACGTGGCGCCAGCAGGATGACCGCCATGAGATCGAGCGCTCCATACCGCGTCGGAGGGCTCGCGCTGGCGGGAATCGTCATCGCGAGCGTCGCCGTGATCTCCGCCACCGGCGGCGATCCCTCCGACGCCGGCCGGATGTCGCTCGCCTCGGTCAGGCGGGGCACGGTCACGGCGTACGTCTCGGCCGCGGGCAACACCGTCGACACGGGGGTACGCGATCTCGCCTTCGGGGCGGAGGGCGTGGTCGAGAAGGTCTACGTCAAGGTGGGAGAGAAGGTCCGCCGGGGCAGGGTCCTCGCCCGGATCGACGACACCATCGCCCGGGAGGACTACGAGGCCGCCAAGGCCGCCCTCGCCGCCGCCCGCGAGACCCTCGACGACGTCAGGAACGGGACCGCCACGTCTTCGGGCGGCGCCGGAGCGGGAACCGCCGCGGCCGGATCCGCCCCCGGCACCGGGACGGGAGGCGGAGCGGGAGCCGGCGCGGCCGGACCGAACGCCGGCGCCCCCAGCGGTCGCTCGGGCCCGGGCACGACCGGCGCAGGGGCAACCGGGGCGGGCACCACCGGTGCAGGGGCAACCGGCGCGGGCACCACCGGGGCGGGCACCACCGGGGCGGGCACCGGATCAGCCGGGCGGGGAGGTTCCGGCGTCGGCCAGGCCACCTGCCCGACGCCATCCGCCCACCCTTCGGCGCACCCGACAGCCCAGCCGTCCCCGCGTCCCACGGCCCGCCCGTCCGCCCGGCCCTCGTCCGGCACCGGGGCGCGGGCCGTTTCCTCCTGGGACGTGGCCCGGGTGCCCACGCCCGCCACGGCCCTGCTCGCGGCGTACGCGCCGACCGGCGGCACGAGCACCGTCCTCGCGATCAGCCCGGACACTGAGATCTACGCCGGCAACGGAACGACGGGCACCGCGAGCAGCATGCTCGTGTCGTACCAGGGGGGCGGTTCCGAACCCAAGCCCGAACCCAAGCCAACGTCCTCGCCGAGCCGGCACCCGCATCCGCATCCGACGCGGACGCACGGCCCGAACCCCGGACACGACGGCAGGACCGGGCCCGATCCCGAGGTGAGCATCTCGATTCCGCCCACCGCACCGCCTGAGCAGTCACCCGGGCAGCCTTCGGGAAAGCCGTCCGCCGCGGCGAGCCCCTCCCCCGGCCGTCCCTCCGGCACCTGCGCACCCGGCCAGGGCGGTCAGGGACAGAACCGGCAGGGACAGGAAGGCCGCGGCACTCAGGGACGTACGGGCCTCGGCGGCGGTCAGCCCGGCGGTCGAGGCGGACAGGCGGGTCAGGCCGGGCAGGACGGCCGAGGCGGACAGGCGGGTCAGGGCGGCGCGCGGCTCACCGAGGCACAGGCCGAAGCACAGGTCAGCCAGGCGACGACCGAACTGGCCGAGGCCAAGGAGGCCCTCGCGGGCGTCCGGATCAAGGCTCCGGCGGACGGCACCGTGCTGTCGATCGCCGGGACCACAGGCTCCCGCTACACCTCGGGCGCCTTCGTCACCCTGGGCGATCTCGACAACCTCCAGGTGCAGGCGCTGTTCACCGAGTCGGACATCCGCTTCCTGAAGACCGGTCAGCCCGCCGTCGTCACGCTGCCCACGCAACCGGGACGGGAATTCAGCGGGACGGTCGCCCACATCGACCCGACCGCGACCACCTCCGACCGGCTCGTCCGCTACGGCGTACGCATCGACCTCGACAGCCGCCCGGCCCGGCTGCTGCTGGGGCAGAGCGCCACCGTCCGGGTGACCACCGACGAGGCGGCCGACGCGCTCTACGTCCCCTCCCAGGCCGTACGCGTCCAGAGCGACGGCACGGCGGTGGTCACGGTGGCCGACGGCGGCGCCCAGGTCCGGCGGACCGTCGGAGTCGGCGTACGCGGCGACACCTACGTGGAGGTCGTCACCGGCCTCTCCGAAGGCGACCGGGTCGTCCTCCCCACGACGACCACCGCCTTCCCCGACGAAGGCTTCCCCGCCCCCCGCTGAACCATCGGGGACCCAGCGCCATGTTCATGAAACTAAGCGGCCCGGTCTGGACTCACCTGTTCATGGTGCGGCGAACATAGGATCCGTACGTCGAGCCGGAGCACGGCAGGCGCATCCCGGTCGCGATCAAGGCATCCACGATGTTCCCGGCAGCCACCTCGTTGAGCTTCCCGTCCCTTTCGGCACGAGCGAGAAGCCAGATCGTGCCATGGACTTCCAGGCCATGTGCCCTTCCCACCCTTACGGCTTCCCGATCGTCGGTTATGGCGACGCCGCGAGCCAGTTCAGCCGCTGAGAACGCGCTCGCTTCGCCCAGATTGCGGTCCGAGGATCCGATGCGTTGCACCCATTTCGCGAAACAGCTGATCTCCTCCAAGGAGTCCAGCCTCGCGATGTTGAGCCAATCCGTGTCCAGCACGGCCTGAAGGGCCGGGTAATCCTTTACTCCTGCACGGATCTCCTCCCGCACCACATGAGTGGTTAGACAGGTGCTACCGGCCAGGAGATCGCGTAACACGTCCAGGCGTTCGGCGCGGGCGAAGTGGTTGAGACACATCGCGTCGAACACGAAGACGGGGGCGGGCTGGGTCTGGCTCACAGATCGGGTTCCGCGTCATCAGGCAGCGGAAGATCGGCTGCGACGATCTGGCCACGCATCAGCTCGACGGCACGAGAAGCCGTGATGAGCGACCTCTTGAAGGATTCCACCACCGCATGCGCGTAGCTTGGCGGCACCCGGATCGTTTCGAGGTCGGGTTGTGGAGCCCACCCGACCGCTTCCATCAATTCCGCCCGGGTCGGATTTCTCCTGCGCATCTCTCTCGCCGCGTTCCCGTCGATGACCCCGGATGCGACGGCCTGGCGGATCGTCAACGACCAGGAGGTTCTGAAGCGCGCGGCGAGGCTCACCAGGTCTTCGCGCCTCACCACTTCGCTCCGACGAACAGCGGCGAACGCCTCGACCGGAATCAACAGCTCCGCGGCGAAGGCGTCGATCACCGCCTCTCGATCGTCACGGGAAACGTGGACGCCTATGTCGGTGGAGTACTCGTCCCCGACGATCAGGTGCCCCAGCTCATGAGCCGCGGTCGCCCGGCGGCGCCCGGGGTCGCCCTGCCTGCTGACGACCGCAACAGCCAGATCGTCCTCAACCAGTGAGGCCCCCTCGCCCGGCACTTCGACCACCGCGACCAGTTGCCCCAGCCGCTCGCACACGCTCATGAGCGAGTCGATGGGCCCACGTCCGAGGTCGAGCCGATCCCTCACCCACAGCGCCGCTCGCCGAGCGTCCGACGCGTCCTGGATCGCGACCGGATATCGCTCTATCCCCGGAGGAGAGAAGCCTCCTACATCGATCATTTGACGGATGTCGGCCAGCCATGCGGAAAGCGCCACTTCCAGGCGGTAGGACTGCCGCGTCGCGTCCGTAAGCGTGTCGTCGGCCAGTTCCGCACGACGAGACACGACCAGCGGTGCCGGAGCGAGGAAATAGGTCAAAGGCACCTTGAGCACCGAGGACAGCTTGGCGAGTTCGAGCGCGTCTACTCGGCGTACCCCCCGCTCGATTTTTGCGATCATCGTCCGGTCGAGCCGGAGCGCCGCCGCGAGTTGCTCCTGCGACATGTCGGCCGCCAGGCGGCACTCGCGTACGCGCTCGCCTATGTCCGCCCACTCACCAGGCTCTTTCATAGTGCGATAATCGCACGACCGCCCGGAAGGCGCGATGGTCCACGCCTGATCGTTGGCAATTGTTGCCCCCGCTACGGCTCAGGGGCGGGTGGGTGGGGTGCGCATGACGTAGCCGACGCCGCGCAGCGTGTGGATGAGCCGGGGATGAGCCCTGGACTCGGCGTTGTCGAGCTTGCGGCGCAGCACCGAGACGTACGACTCGACGATTCCGGCGTCGCCACGGAAGTCGTAGTCCCACACGTGGTCGAGGATCTGCGCCTTGGACAGCACCCGGCCGGCGTTGACCATGAAGTAACGCAGCAGCTTGAACTCCGTGGGCGACAGCGACACGACGTGGCCACCGCGCCAGACCTCGTGGGACTCCTCGTCCAGTTCGATGTCGGCGAAGGTCAGCCGCGGCGGGACCGGCAGCGGGTCTCCGGCGGCGCGGCGCAGCACGGCCCGGATGCGGGCGACGACCTCCTCCAGGCTGAACGGCTTGGTCACGTAGTCGTCGCCGCCGAGCGTCAGCCCCCGGATCTTGTCCTCGGTCGCGTCCCGCGCCGTGAGGAAGACGACGGGAGTGTGGGTGCCGCCGCCGCGGAGCCTCCGTACGATGTCGAACCCGTCCATGTCGGGCAGCATGACGTCGAGCACGATCAGGTCTGGGCGGTGCCGGTAGGCCGCGGCGACCGCCGCGCCGCCGTCGGAGGCGGTGTGGACCTCGAACCCGGCGTAGCGCAGGCTGGCCGCGAGCAGTTCGAGGATGTTCGGCTCGTCCTCGACGATCAGCAGCCGGGCTTCGGAAGTTTCAGCGACCATGGCGCCAGAACTCTAGACCTAGGAGGTTAAGGGAACCGTTAAGGCGATGTGCCGCGCGATGGCCAGGCTGCTCGTGGCGGCCGGCGACGGCGCGTTGCGCACCAGCACGATCCGCCCGCGCACGTCGATCGCGAAGTCGTCCAGGAGCCGGCCGTCCCTGGTCACCGCCTGGGCCCGCACGCCGGATCCGGTGCGGACGAGATCGGCCGAGGTCAGCGCGGGCACGTACCGCCGGACGGCGGCGGTGAACGCCCGCTTGACCAGCGAGCCGTACACCTCGCGCACGCCGGTCCGCCAGTGCTCGGCCGCCATCTTCCCGGTGCCCGGCCAGGACAGGATGCCGCGCAGGTCGCGCAGCGAGGCGCGGCCCCACGAGTAGCCCTCCAGGGCGAGCGCCGGGACCGCGTTGGGCCCGGCCAGGACCTCTCCGTCGATCCGGCGGGTCAGGTGGACGCCGAGGAAGGGGTAGCGGGGGTCCGGCACGGGATAGATCAGCCCGCGTACGAGGCCCGCGGCCGGTCCGGCGAGCCGGTAGTACTCCCCCCGGAAGGGGACGATGCGCACGTCGCCGCCGGCCCCCGCCAGATCCGCCACGCGGTCGGTGCCGAGACCGGCGCAGGAGATCAGCCGGTCGAAGGCGAACCTCTGCCGCCCCGCCGCCACGAGCACGCCGTCCGTGGTCTGCCGGATCGCGCGTACGGGATGCGAGAGCCGTACGGACCCGCCGGCCTCGGCCACGTCGGCGGCGAGGCGGCGCGCGACGGCCGCGAAGTCGGTGATCGCGGTGTGCGGCGAGTGGACGGCGGCGACCCCGGCCGCGTACGGCTCGATCTCCCGCAGGCCGATCGCGTCGAGTTCGGCGACGCCGGGCACGCCGTTCTCCCTGGCCCGCTCGGCGATGCGGCGCAGCCCCGGCAGTTCGGCCCGGGTCGAGGCGACCACGAGCTTGCCCACCTCGTCGTACGGCAGACCGTGCTCGGCGCAGTACTCGCGCAGCATCGCGACGCCCTCCCGGCAGAGCGTGGCCTTGAGCGAGCCGGGCTGGTAGTAGATCCCGGCGTGTACGACCCCGCTGTTGTGCCCGGTCTGGTGGGCCGCGACGCGGGACTCCTTCTCCAGGACGGTCACCTCGGCGCCCTCGCGCGCCATCCGCCGCGCCACGGCCAGGCCGAGGATGCCGGCACCGACGATCCCGATTCTCATGACGCCAAGGTTGTCGACAGCATGTGGGTCATTGTCTCGCGACCGGAGCCGCCACGTCGTGATCGAACCTCTGTTCGGTATGCTTGCGGGGTGTACGTGCCACCCGGCTGGCCGCCGGAGGTCCGCCCGCCGGGCAGCCCCGACTGGGAGACGTCGGCCGTGTCGTGGCTGCTCGACGCCGTGCCGCCGGACTACCGCGCGTACGGCGTGCTGCGCCGCTATCCGCTCGCGCTCGCCCGGATGGCCCGGCAGCAGGTGGGCGCCTCGATCCAGGCGGCCAGGGAGGGATACCGCGGCGCCGCCGTCGATCTCAAGGAGCACCTGCCGCCGCACGCGGTCGCCTCCGTCCTGGACGCCTACCGGCGGGAGGGACCCCGCCTCGTACGGCTGGCCGAGTCGATCACGCTCGTGGAGCGCGCGCTGCGCGGGGAGCACTTCCTGCCCCGACTGTGAAGCATCACGGACATAACGGGGCATAACACCCTAGAAGAGAGAATCGGGGGTTAGCCATGACCACAGAGGGAGTGAACAAGACCGCGGGCCAGGTCATGCACGAGGGCGCCGAGTGCATCGGCGAGCACGACAGCCTGCGGACGGCCGCGGAGATGATGCGGGACATGAACGTCGGCGCGCTCCCCATCTGCGGGGACGACGACCGGCTCAAGGGCATCATCACCGACCGCGACATCGTCATCAAGTGCGTCGCGGAGGGCAAGGACCTCGACCAGACCACGGCGAGCGAACTCGCCCGCGGCCTGGTCTGGGTGGACGCCGGCGCCAGCGTCGAGGAGGCCCTGGCGAAGATGGAGGAGCACCAGATCAAGCGGATGCCGGTGATCGACAACCATCGCATCGTCGGGATGATCAGCGAGGCCGACCTCGCCAAGGAACTGCCCGACAGCAAACTCGCCGAGTTCGTCCACCGCCTGTACGCGCACGGCTGAGGCCCGCGGCGCCGGGAGTCCGGCGAGTTCCGCCCGGGGCCACGCGCGGCCGGGCGTGATCCGCCGGAGCTCCCCCGAGGGGCCGGGCGCCGACGGCGCCCGGCCCCTCGGTCGGCGGGAACGGCCTCAGCGGCCCGTGCGGTAGGCGAGGAACCCGATGGCCCCGATCGCTCCCAGGGCGACCGCCGCCCATAACACCGGCATCGGCACGCCCAGCCCGCCGTTCCCCTCGGCCTCCTCGCCCCGCGCGGCCACCGCACGCGGCCTCGCGGAGGCCCGGACCCGGCTCGGGGAGGGGCTGGGCCGTGCGACGGCGGGCAGAGCCACCCGGTAGACCGGGCTCCTCTCGCCCTCGCTCCCGGTCAGCAGGGCCATGCCGTCGCCGGTGTAAGCGATCGACTCCGCCTGATCGAGCGGCGGCATCGCGACGCGCGTGAGCGGTTTCCCGGGCGCGCGGTAGACGGACGCCGAGAAGTACGTGCGGACGACGAAGCTCGACCCGTCGGGGGCGTACGCCGCGTCGGTGGCCATGAGGGGCGCGTCGCCGACCCGCCGCAGGACGTTCACCCGGTCGGTACGGAGTTTCGCGGGGGCGGCGTAGACGCTCCCGGAGAACTCCTTGCTGACGACGTAGAGCCGGCCGGTGCGGGGGTTGACCATCAGCCCCTCGGCGTTGCGGGGGCCGTCGGCGTAGCGGAAGCGGTACCGGACGGCCCGCAGCGTCGCGTCCGCCATCGTCCGGGGCTCGACGACCTTGTAGACGGACACGTCCGGCCAGCCGTTCTTCCCGCCGTCCGCGAGGTTGTCCCCGATGTCGCCGATCCACAGCACCCCGCGGCCGGTGGCGGGATCGACGGAGGCCGCGATGGCCTCCCAGTCCCTGGCCTCGGCGTTCCCGATCGTGAAGGTGGCGCGGGTGCGGCCGTCCGGGCCGACCGCGAAGACCTGCGCCAGGTGGCCGCTGTCGTTGTGGGTGTAGACGATGCCCTTGTGGGTGGGCGAGACGGCCAGGCCGCTCGACTCGGTGATGCGCTCGTCCCGGAACCGGAACAGCAGGCGCTCCCCGTCGTCGGCCCGCGCCGCCGTGCCCGGCAGCGCCGTTTCCGTCAGCACGGTGCCCGGCAGCGCCACGCCCGCGGCCGCGAGGAGCGCCAGGACGGCCCGCGGAATCCATCTCGTCCGCGTCCGCCCCGTTGCTCGCCCCATGTGGTCATCATTCCCGATGCCCGCTCCGCGTGCGGCGACCGGCATTCCCCCGCACGCCCCGGATCAGGTCAAGAACCCGGATATGCGCCGCTTCATCGCAGGGCGTCGTAGAAGTCGCGCAGGTCGGCGGCGAGCACGTCCGGCCGCAGGTGGGCGGCGTAGTGGCCGCCCTCGCCGTAGGACCTCCAGTGGACGATGTTCTTGTGGTCGCGCTCGGCGAAGGTGCGCATGGACACGAAGTCGCCCTCGAACATCGCCAGGCCTAGCGGGACAGTCGTCGGCTCCTTCGGGTGCTCGGCGTGCGCGTCCTCGTAGTAGAACCGGGTCGCCGAGGTGGCGGTGCCGGTCGCCCAGTAGAGCATCGTGTTGGTCAGGATGAAGTCGTCGTCGACGTCCTCACCGAACAGCTGGGCGTTCCAGCCGAGCAGCCCGGCCGGCGAGTCGAAGAGCCCGTACGACAACGTCTGCGGCTGCTGCGAGTGGACCATGTTGAACGACATCTTGTTCTCGTAGAACCACTGCAGCACCTCCAGGCCCTTCCGCTCCTCGTCGGTGAGGTTCGCCATCTCCGCCGGGTCGCCGGAGGGGAAGGAGTAGATCTGCGTGACGTGGACGCCGACGACGTGCCCGGGGTCCACCCGGCCGACCTCGGGCGAGACGAACGACCCGCCGTCGTTGCCCGCCGCGCCGTACCGGTCGTAGCCGAGCCGGCGCATGAGCTCCGCCCAGGCCCGCGCCGTACGGTAGCGGTTCCAGCCCTTCTCCCTCGTCGGGCCGGAGAAGCCGAAGCCGGGCAGCGAGGGGATCACGAGGTGGAACGCCCGCGCCGGGTCCTCGGGGTTCGTCAGCGGCTCGACGACCTTCAGATACTCCGCGATCGAGCCCGGCCAGCCGTGCGTGAGGATCAGCGGGAGGGCGTTCTCGTGCGGCGACCGCACGTGCAGGAAGTGGATGTTCTGCCCGTCGATCTCGGTGGTGAACTGGGGATACCGGTTGATCTCGGCCTCGTGGGCCCGCCAGTCGTACCCGTCGCGCCAATAGTCGGCCAGCCGCTTCACGTACTCGACCGGCACGCCGTAGTCCCATCCCGTGCCGGGGATCTCGTCGGGCCAGCGGGTCCGGGCGAGCCGGTCCTTCAGGTCGTCCAGGTCGGCCTGCGGGACGTCGATGCGGAAGGGAGTGATCTGCGTGTTCTCGCTCATGAGGAAGACGTTACGGACCCTTCCGGACAGGTTCTGTCCGGAAGTGCCGCCAGACTGAGAACATGTTGGAAACCTCGGCGCGGCTGCTGCGCCTGTTGTCGTTGCTCCAGGCCAGACGCGACTGGCCCGGCGCGACCCTGGCCGACCGGCTCGGCGTGAGCGAGCGGACGGTGCGCCGCGACGTCGACCGGCTGCGCGAGCTCGGCTATCCGGTGGAGTCCACCCGGGGGACGGACGGCGGCTACCGGCTGGTCGCCGGGACCGCCATGCCGCCCCTGCTCCTGGACGACGACGAGGCGGTGGCCGCGGCGATCGGGCTCCGGGCCGCCGCCGGCGTGGCGGGCGTCGAGGAGGCGGCCGAGCGCGCCGCCGCCAAGCTCGAACAGGTGCTGCCCTCGCGCCTGCGCCGCCGGGTCGGGGCCCTGCAGACGCACAGCGAGCCGGTGCCTCCGGACCGGCCGGGCCCGGCGATCGATCCCGCCGTGCTGGGCGTCCTGGCGGCGGCCTGCCGCGACCATGAGCGACTGCGCTTCGACTACCGGGCGCACGACGGCTCCTCCGGCGTCCGGATCGTGGAGCCGTACCGGCTCGTCTCCTGGGGCCGCCGCTGGTACCTGGTGGCCTGGGACACCGGCCGGGACGACTGGCGCACGTTCCGGGTGGACCGCATCGCGCCGCGCACGCCCACCGGCCCCCGCTTCCCGCCCCGGGACCCGCCCGAGGGCGGCGCGGCGGCGTACGTCGCGCGGGGCGTGTCGGCGGCGGCCTGGCGGCACCACGCCCGGGTGCTCGTCCACGCCCCCGCCGAGGTGGTCGCCCAGCGGATCAACCCCGCCGTCGGCGTCGTGGAGGACGTCGACGGCCGCACCTGCGTGCTGGTCACGGGCGCGGACACCCCGAACACCCTCGCCGTCCACCTCGGCCTGCTCGACCTCGACTTCGAGGTCACCGGCCCGCCGGAACTGGTCGACCACCTGCGCACCCTGACCGTCCGGTACGCCCGCGCCGTCGCGGGACGGTCACGCCGAGGCGCCGCCGTCGATCACCAGGTCGAGCCCCACGGCGAAGCCGGCGTCGTCGGAGGCGAGCCAGAGCACGGTCCCGGTGAGCTCGTCGAGGCCGCCGACCCGGCCGATCGGCAGCACGTCCGCCAGCCGGGCCGCCCGGTCGGCCGCTGACTCGCCGGGCCGCAGGGACATCGCCGTGTCCAGCGGTCCCGGGCTGACCGCGTTGATCCTGATGCCCGCCCGGATCTCCTCCAGAGCCGCCGTACGGGTGAGCGCGCTGACGGCGGCCTTGGACGCGGCGTACGCGCCGAGACCGGCGAAACGGACGTGGGCCCCGATGTTGGAGGCGACGTTCACGATCACTCCGGATCCCTGCGCGCGCATCGCGGCGATCTCGTGCTTCATGGCGAGGAAGACGCCCGTCGTGTTGACGTGGAGGACCCGCGCCCAGTCCTCCTCCGGCATGTCCGCGACGGCCCCTCCCGCGAAGATCCCGGCGTTGTTGACCGCGACGTCGAGCCGGCCGAACCGGGTGACGATCTCCCGGACGAGCCCGGCCACGTCGGACGAGTCGGTCACGTCGGCCGTGATCGCGGCGGCCCGGCCGCCCTCGGCCTCGATGAGCTTGACGGTCTGCTCCAGCGCCTCCCGCCCCCGGGAAGCCGCCACGACGACGGCGCCCTCCCGGGCGAACCCCCGGGCGACCGCCCTGCCCGCCCCGGAACCCGCTCCGGTGACCAGCACCACCCTGTCCGCGAACCTCATCCGCACTCCTTGGTCGGTCGACGCGGCGGCGATCATCGCGGCCGCGATTCAACTGGAACGAACGGTCAAAAATCGGCGTATGGCGAGCCCTCCCGCCGACGGATCGGCCGGGAGGTCAGCGCAGCAGCGTGAGCGCCTGGGCGGCGGCGTCGCGGAGGCGGGCGGGTCCTCCCTGGCCCTTCCCCATCACCCGCAGCCCCTGCAGGAAGACGAGCAGGAACCGCGCCAGCGCCCGGGGGTCGGCCTCCGCGGAGATCTCCCCCTGGGCCCGGGCGCGGATCAGCGCCGAGGTCAGCGCCGTCTCCAGGCCGGTCCAGCTGGCCTCGACGAACCGGGCGACGGGCTGGTCGTCCGGCAGCAGCCCGGCCGCGGCGTTCACGATCATGCAGCCGCGCCGGTCGCGGTCGCCGATCGCGTCCTCGGTGTACAGCTCGACCAGGGCGCGTACGGCCGGCAGAGCGGGACCGGGCTGGGACAGCAGTTCCACGAGGTTCGGGTCGCGGGTCTGGACGTACCGCTCCAGGGCCTTCAGGTAGAGGTCGTGCTTGCCGCCGAAGGTGGCGTACAGGCTGGCGCGGCCGATGCCGAGATGCTCGACGAGGTCGGCCATCGACGTGGCCTCGTATCCGCGCCGCCAGAACAGGTCGAGCGCCCGTTCGAGCACAGTGTCGGGGTCGAACTCCTTGGTCCTGGCCATGACCCCGACCCTAGGCCATTCGAGAACGATCGGTCAATTAAACCGCGACGCGGTCGTCCCAGGCGATGCGGTGGTCGCGCAGCCAGGCCAGGGCGTCGCGCTTCTCGACCTGCCGCAGTACCACCGGGAGGAACAGGTCGCGGACGAAGGCCCCGGCGATGCCCGGCGCCTTGCCGTCACCGTTGCGCTTGCCGTGCGCCACGACCCGCTCGACCCGCTCGCGCCGCAGCCGTTCGAAGGCGGCGAACGCGTCCCGCGTGTCCGGCACGTCGCGCAGGCACTTCCCGAGCACCACCGCGTCCTCGATCGCCATCGACGCACCCTGCCCCGAGGACGGCGAGGTGGCGTGGGCGGCGTCTCCGACGATCACCATGCGATCGGTGAACCACTTCGGCACGGTCGGGAAGTCGTGGGTGTTCCAGGCCGGCATGATGCGGGGGGTCGCTGCGACGATCTCCCGCATCGGCCCGGCGTCGCCCTCGAACAGGTCCATGAGCCTGACCCGCCACTGCTCCGGCGAGATCGCCGCGAGCTCCTCAGGGGAGAGCTCCCGGCGGCTCGGCGGGTTGGCGAACCACCACACCTGCCCCTCCGGATGGATCAGGTAGCCGAAGAAGCACCGCCTGCCGAAGACGAAGTAGGACACTCCCGGCCGCCCCGGCACCTCGACACCGTCGGCGAAGCCGCCCGTGTTCAGCAGTCCGACGTACCGGGCGCGCGGGGCGCCGGGATCGATGAGGGCGCGGGTGCGCGAACGCAGCCCGTCGGCACCCACCAGCAGGTCGCCCTCGGCCGCACTGCCGTCCGCGAAGACCGCACGCACCCCGTTCGAAGTGGCCGACGCGTCGACGAGGCGTCTGCCGTAGTGGATCCGCACGCCCCGCCGTACGGCCTCGTCCCGCAGCGCCTGGTAGAGATCGGCACGCCGGACCGTACGGCTCGGCTGGCTCGTGGTCGCGAGCAGCCTGCCACGGGCGTTGCGCATCTCCATCACCGGCGAGTCCATGCCGAGGTCGCAGACGAGGTCGTGCAGGTCGAGCACCCGCAGCGCCTCCAGTCCGTTGACCGCCAGCGTGAGGAAGGCGCCGACCCCGTCGGCCCCCCGGTCGTACGCCTCGAAGACCTCGGCGTCGAGGCCCGCGCGCCGCAGTGCCATGGCCGTGACGGGACCCGCGATCCCGCCGCCGATGATGATGGCTTTCTTGGTCATGTTATGACTATACATACTATGACTATTACCCGGCAAGAATACGATGGAGCCCATGCCCACGCGCCGCTCTCCACTGGCCATGGCGCTGTTGTCGCTGGTCTGCGAGGCGCCGATGCACGCGTACCGGATGCAGCAGTTGATCAAGGAGCGGCACAAGGACGACGTGGTCAACGTCGCGCAGCGCAACAGCGTCTACCAGACGATCGAGCGCCTGCTCCGCGACGGGCTCCTGGCCGTACGCGAGACGGAGCGCGAGGAGAACAGGCCGGAACGCACCGTCTACGAGGCCACCGAGACCGGCCGGGAGACGCTGCGGCAGTGGATGCGCGCCATGCTGTCCACCCCGGCCCGGGAGTTCCCCGAGTTCCCCGCCGCGCTCGCCTTCCTGCCCGTGATACCGCCCCAGGAGGCGCTGGCGGCGCTGCGGCAGCGGATCGCCTCGCTGGAGGCCCGGCTGTCCGCGCTCGACACCGAGATCGCGGGCCTCCGGACCTTCATCGCCCCGCTGTTCCTCGTGGAGGGCGAGTACCAGCGGGCCCAGATCGCGGCCGAGCTCGACTTCGTCCGCGGCCTCGCCGACGATCTCGGCGAGGGCCGCCTCGACTGGGACTACCGCATCTGACGAGGCCGAGGCCGGTCGCGCCCGGTGGCCGCCTCAGAAGTTCGAGATGACGTGGGTCAGCACCCCCGCGATCGAGCCGGGGTCGCTCGCCTCGTACGCGCGGGCGTGGGTGGCCTCGGCGATCTGCCGCAGCGCGCCGGTGTCGGCCTTTCCGCCGTAGGCGATGGTGAACACGCGTACGGGCCGGCGGGGGTCGCCGATGTCGCGCTTGAGCTCCTTGAGCGTGGGACCGCCGGTGGTCTCGTTGCGGCCGTCCGTCAGCACGACGACGGCGTTGATGGCGTCGCGGTCGTAGTGGTCGCGCAGTGACTTCACGGCGTCGCCGACGGTGCGGTACAGCGCGGTGGCCGCTTCGGGGTGAAGGGTCCTGATGTCGGCTTCGAGGTGCTCGCGGTGGGTCCTGCCGTCGGCGGCCCGGGCCCGCATCTCGACCACGTCGTCGTCGACGACGCGCCTGCTGGAGAAGTGCCACAGCCCGACCCGGTCGCGGCCGGTGAACCCGTCCAGCAGGGGACCGTGCGCCTCCTTGACCAGGTCGAGCTTGCTCGGCTCGCCGGGCGCCCGATTGGGATCGTCCTTGGCGTTCCAGTTCATGGAGCCGGAGGTGTCGATCAGCACCAGCACGTTGGCCGGCTTTCTGAGCTGCCGCCAGACCGTCAGGAGCCGGTCCACGAAGTCGGCGGGGGGCGCGCTGAGCGTCTTGGGCAGGGGGTCGGGCAGGGCGCCGTTCTCCTGGGTGATGTTCGCGGTGAGCTCGTGGGACGGGCCGCGGAACCCCAGCTCGGCGAAGCGGTCCCGGGCGGGCTTCGACGTGGTGAGGAAGTGGAGGAAGTCGGCGGCGACGGCGCGCCGCTCGTCGGGCAGCCCGTTCAGCGGGATGTAGGGGTGATCGGAGTAGATCGTGCCGACGCCGCCGCCGTCGGTGGGATAGAAGGCGACGAGCTTGACACGCGGCCGGGTCCTCTTCGCGCAGCCGGGCTCGTCCGACCGGCTGCCGCAGGGATAACCCTCGTTGTAGGCGACGACGCTGTTCTCCTCGACGGTGACCGCGGAGATGTAGTCGGTCGAGTGCCCGGCGTCGTCGGCGCGGCGCAGGTTGGCGAGGAAGGTCAGGGTCGTGTCGCCGTAGTGGACCACGGCTTTCTCGATGGCCCGCACCTTCTCCTGGTTCCCGCGGTCGGTGAGGTCGCTCGGGACCAGCTCCCCGATGGTGCCGGTCCGCGTGTAGAACGCGGCCACGGTGGCGTTCAGGCCCGAGGTGGAGTATTCGGGGTTGGTCTTGCCGAGCGTCAGCCGGCCGTCCTCGGCCATCGTGGCCAGCTTCTTCCAGCCGATCCTCTCGCCGGGCCAGCCCTGGCGGCGGGCGATCAGCTCGGGCATGGCGATGGTCAGCGGGCTGGTGACGATCGAAGGGCCCGCGCGCTCCGGCAGCAGGTTCAGCGCGTCCTTCCCGGCGGCCCGCTGACGGGCGATCTGCAGCCATACCTGCGCTGCGGGCGCCCACACGTCCGGGCGCGGGCCGTCGGTCACGGGATTCCACCCTCGGGCCAGCGCCCGCATGGCGATGCCCGAGTCGACGCTGTCCACGACGACGGTCACGCAGCCGCCGTGGCCGGAGCGTGGCCCGTAGAGCTGCGCGAGGTCGCGGAGGATCGCGGACTTGTCGGTCGAGGAGGCGATCCGCAGCTGCGCCGTGGGCCGCCGGCAGGCCGCGAGCGCGGAGTCCTGAGACGCGGGGCTCCGCGACACGGGGCCGCCGCCGTCCGCCCGAAGGCTGATGACGGTGACGGCGGCCACCACCACGACCAGCCCGGCCGCGAGACCCGCCGTCCACCGGATCCGCGCCGCCCGGCCGCCGCGCGATCCGCCACCCCCTCCGGACCCCGGCCCACCCGTCCCCGACCCACCCGACCCGGAGCCGCCCGTTCCCGATCCGCCCGGCCCGGAGCCGCCTTCCCCGGTGGAGGCGCCGCCCTCTCCCTGTCCGCCCGGCCGTACGGAGCCGGAGTCGTCGCCCTCCGCGGTGGAGGCGGCGGGAGGGGTCCAGGAGGCGAGGAGGTCCTGCGCGGTCCCCACCTGTTGTGCGGCGAACTGCTCCGGCAGGCTCGTGGTGCCCAGCTCGACGAAGGCCTCCGCGAACCGCCGGAGCTCGTCCGCCCCCTCGCCGGACTTCTCCGCGAGGTCGCGCAGCCGCTCCCACGGCCCGGTGTCCTCGACGCCGTGAATCGCGAGGTATGCCCTCATAGGCCCCAGAGACGGTAGTTCCTTCCCGTTCGTCAGCCTGGAGACCCTGCTCTTGTCGTAGTTGATGAGGCGGCCGATCTCCTCCAGGGTCCGGTGGCCGTCGTGCCCCCGCGGGGGACGCAGCACGAACAGGGCCCACGCGAGCGCCATGAGCGGACCCCTGTGCGGGTCGAGGTCGGGGGCCGGACGCCCCCGGCCGGCCTGCCCCGGACTCATCGCGCGTCCCGGCCCGGAAGCAGGGGTCCGAACACCTGGCGGATGACGTGCCCGGCGGCGAGGCCGGTGCCCACCACCACGGCCAGCGTGGTCGGCAGGTCGTAACCCGCCACCAGCAGGACGACCACCACGACCTGGATCACGACGAACACGCCCGCCCGCCAGTTCGGCGATACGGCGGCAGACTCCCGTACGTCGTTGTGCTGTGCCTTGCTCACGACGAACTCCTCCGGTCCGGACTGCGCTGCGGTGGGCCGTGGAACGTGTACGACGGCCGGGAGCTGCAACTCCCGGCCGGGCCCGGCGGCTGCCTCAAGAGTGGGCCACGCCGCCACCGCACACGAGCAGTAAATCGTCAAAAGCAACATGTAGCGGGCGGTTCGCAATATCAGTGGGCCCGTCCGCCGGCGCCTCCCCGCGCGGCGGGCCCCTGGTCCCCGCCGTGCGCGGCACCTCGCCGCGACGGCCGCCCGCCTTCCGGAGTCGTCGCAGGTCAGAGAGGAGGCGAATTGTTGCACTCCCTGCCGCGCAACAAAGCGCGGACCACATTCCACGACGGCTCGACGACACTGGTGACCGATCCCGTCATGCCGGGATCGGTCACAGCGGAGGTCCTCTGGTCCGGACGCCGCGACGCCGGGGCCGGCCCGCCGCTGCAACGGAGGGCCGGCCCTCCACCCGCTCCGGCAACAATTCCCGCCGCCGCGCCGAGCGTGGACATGCCGGCACTCGACTGGAGTCCACTCCAGGTTCCTAGGGTGGAGGACATGGAATACGGACATCTCGGCCGCACCGGCCTGCTGGTCAGCAAGCTCTGCCTGGGGACCATGAACTTCGGTCCGCAGACCACGGAGGACGACTCCTTCGCGATCATGGATCGCGCGCACGAGCTCGGGATCAACTTCTTCGACACGGCCAACGTCTACGGCTGGAAGAAGGGCGAGGGGATCACCGAGAACATCATCGGCCGCTGGTTCGCCCAGGGCGGGGGCCGCCGCGAGAAGACGGTCATCGCCACCAAGCTGTACGGCTCGATGGGCGACTGGCCGAACGAGGAGAAGCTGTCGGCGCTGAACATCCGGCGGGCCGCGGAGGCCTCGCTGCGCCGGATGCAGACCGACTACATCGACGTCTACCAGGCCCACCACATCGACCGGGACACCCCGTTCGAGGAGTTCTGGGAGGCCATGGACATCCTCAAGCAGCAGGGCAAGATCCTGTACGTCGGCTCGTCGAACTTCGCGGGCTGGCACATCGCCAAGGCGCAGGAGTCGGCCCGCCGTCGCGGCTCGCTCGGCCTGGTCAGCGAGCAGTCCCACTACAACCTGCTCGTCCGCGCCCCCGAGCTGGAGGTCATCCCGGCCTGCGAGGACTACGGCCTCGGCCTGATCCCGTGGAGCCCGCTGGCGGGCGGCCTGCTCGGCGGCATCCTCCGCAAGATCGACAAGGGGCGGTCCGCGGACGACCGCATCGTCGCTCAGCTCGACAGGCACCGCGACAAGATCGAGGCGTACGAGGCGTTCTGCGACGAGCTCGGCGAGGACCCGGCCAACGTGGGGCTGGCCTGGTTGCTGCACCAGCGGGCGGTCACCGCGCCGATCATCGGTCCCCGTACGGTCGAGCAGCTCGACGGGACGCTGCGGGCGCTGGAGATCAAGCTGGACGACAAGGCGCTCGCCCGGCTCGACGAGATCTTCCCCGGTTTCCGGACCGCCCCGGAGGAGTACGCCTGGTGATCGGGCCCGTGATCAGGCGTTGTTGAG
Organism: Microbispora triticiradicis; assembly: GCF_005864065.1. Lineage (NCBI taxonomy): Bacteria > Bacillati > Actinomycetota > Actinomycetes > Streptosporangiales > Streptosporangiaceae > Microbispora > Microbispora triticiradicis. Next base: position 344,550 of record NZ_VANP01000008.1, read on the forward strand.
CAGCGCGCCGACGACCACGATGAGCACGAGCAGCGCGAGCACCGTGGGCAGCAGCCAGCGACGAGGACGATCCACGTCATGGAGCCTAGCCGCGCACCGCCAATGCGTACGCCTCGACCTGTTCGTACCGCACGGTCGCGCCGGTGTGGCTGCGCACGAGGTGGACCGACGTCGCCTCCCAGCGCCGCCCGCCGAAGGCGCCCAGCGCGCCGCCGACCAGGGGGCGCAGGTCGTCGCCGTGGCCTGAACGGGCTCTGGAGCGGGCCAGGGTGAGATGGGGATGGAACCGCTTGCGGTCCGTCTCCTCCGCCCCGGCCCGCCGCGCGCCGGCCGCCACCGACTGGGCCAGTCTCGTCAGCGCCGGGCCGGCGTCGAGGCCCAGCCAGAAGATGCGGCCCCGGGCCGGGGAGGGGAAGGCTCCGGCGCCGCCGAACGACACCGTCTGCGCGGGATGCCGGGCCGCCGCCCGGGCCAGCCGTACGCGCAGCTCGGGCAGGACCTCGTCGGGCACCTCGCCGAGGAAGGCCACGGTCACGTGCCACAGGGCGGGATCGACCCAGCGCAGCTCCGGCCACCCGGCCCGTACGGGCTCGACCGCCGTGGCGATCTCCGCCAGCGCCTCAGGCGGCGGCAGCAGCGCCACGAACAATCTGCTCACGCGTCGATTCTTCCCCGCGCTGCACACGGGCCGCGACCATGCGGGTGACCAGCACGGCCAGGCAGACCCCGCACATGCTCAGCGCGCCCGCGGCGGCGACCGCGAGGCGGGGACCGGTCACCTCGGCGAGCCAGCCCACCAGCGGCGCTCCGATCGGGGCTCCCCCGGTGAAGACCAGCACGTAGATGCCCATCACCCGGCCGCGCATCTCGGGCGACACGCCGAGCTGCACGATCGTGTTCGCGGTCGTGTTCACGGTGATCATCGCCATTCCCGCCGGGACCAGCAGCAGCAGGAAGGCCGGATAACCGGGGGCGAGCCCGGAGGCGATCTGGAACAGTCCGAAGCACAGCGCGCCGGCGATCAGGAACCGGCGGCTCGGCTTGACCCGCCGGGCGGCCAGCAGCGCGCCGCCGAACGCCCCGACGGCGAACGCGCTGGACGCGATGCCGAACGAGGACGCCCCCGCGCCGAACACCTGCTTGGCCATCAGCGCGATGCTCGTCGAGAAGCTCTGCGCGAAGATCGCCATGAACGCCACCATCAGCAGCGGCAGCAACAGGTCGGGCCGGCCGCCGACGTACCGCAGGCCCTCCCGCAACTGTCCCTTGCCCCGCGGCACCGGCTCCGGCGAGCGCAGCTCGGAGGACCGCATCAGCGCGAGCCCGGTGATCACGGCGGCGAACGACACGGCGTTCAGCACGAAGATAGGGCCGGTGCCCATCCAGTAGATCAGCAGCCCGGCCAGCGCCGGGCCGACGACCCGCGCGAGGTTGAAGGTCGAACTGTTCAGCGCGATCGCGTTGGGCAGGTCGCGCCTGCCCACCATCTCGACCACGAACGACTGCCGCGTCGGCACCTCGACGCAGGACACCAGACCGAGCGTGAACGCCATGGCGTACACGTGCCAGACCTGGGCCGTTCCGGTGAGGACCAGCACGCCCATGGTGAGCGCGAGCAGGCCCATGAGCGTCTGGGCGGCCATGAGCACCCTGCGCTTGGGATACCGGTCGGCGATCACGCCGCCGAACATCCCGAACAGCATCGTGGGCAGGAACTGCAGCGCGACGGTCACGCCGAGGGCCGAGCCGCTGTTGTGGGCGAGGTCGAGGACGAGCCAGTCCTGGGCGGTGCGCTGCATCCAGGTGCCGACGTTGGAGACGACCCCACCGGCGGCGAACAGCCGGTAGTTGTGGTTCCGCAGCGAGCGGAACATGCCGCCTACATCGTCGACAGCTTCTCCAGGATCGGCGCCGCCGCCCGCAGTGCCGCCCTCTCCTCCGGCGTCAGGTCCTTGAGCCGCTGCGCCAGCCAGGCTTCCTTCGTCCGGCGCTCCTCCTTGAGCAGCGCCGCTCCCTGCGGCGTCACGCTGACCGTCACCTGCCGGCGGTCGGTCGGATGCGGGGTGCGTTCCAGCAGGCCCCGGGCCTCCAGCTTGGCGATCACGCGGGTCATCGAGGGCGGCTGCACCTTCTCGTGCTCCGCGAGCTCGCCGGGGGTCATCGCGGTGTGGCGCTCGACGGCGACGAGCGTCGCGAGCTGTGTGGGTGTCAGTGAGTGGTGCGCGGCCTGCTTGCGCATCCTCCGCGTCAGCCGCGCGAGGGACACGCGCAGGGCGGACGCGAGAGCGGCGTCGCTGCGCAAGTTCTGGGCGTTCGTTAGCATGAGTCATTACCTTTGCTAACTATATGCCGCATGTCGTCATTCCTCCAAACGGTCCCCATCTGGGGTGATGCTCGTGGACCGACCGTACCGGCACGGGAGCGATGTTGATCACGGAGCCGGCCAGGGAGGACGCAGTCTGTCAGCTGACGGAGAGGCCCGGCCCCCGCATCGGGGACCGGGCCTCTCCGCGAGCCGTGCCGCCGTCAGGCGAAGTCCTCCGGCGTGAACTGCTTCGACTCCACGAGGACGAGCCAGTTGCCCTGGTTGTCCCGCATGACGGCCTCGACCCCGTACGGCCGCTCCGCGGGCTCCTGCAGGAACGTCACCCCCTTGGCGGTGAGCTCCTCGTAGGTCTTCCGGCAGTCGTCCACGGCGAGCCCCAGGCCGCCGGCCTGCCCCTTGTCGAGTTGCCTGCGATAGAAGTCGGCGCCCTCCTCGTCCAGCGGAGGCCCCGGCTTCATCAGGGTGATCTCCAGCTCCGGACGATCGGGAAGGCCGACGGTCAGCCAGCGATATCCGTCCAGCGTGACGTCGGTCCTCGTGACGAAGCCGAGGACGTCCACGTAGAAGTCGCGGGCCTCGTCCTGATCCTTGCAGTAGACGGTGACCAGAGAGACGTTCGTAATCATGCGTAGACGCTACTGCCACCCTGCTGACCTGGGCTTCTCCAAAATTGCAGAGTCGGAGACGCGGTGCGCTCCGAGGTCGAGCACGCCTGACATGAACAGGTAGCAGCCGGGGACGTGAGGGCCGCCGCGCGCCGCCCACCTGTCGCGGTACTCGCTCGGGCTCTCCCCCACCAGCCGCCGGAACTTGGCCGAGAACGACCCGAGACTGGTGAACCCGACTGCCATGCAGATCTCGGTGACCGTCAGGTTGGCCCCGCGCAGCAGGTCCTGCGCGCGCTCCAGCCTGCGCCGGGTGAGATAACGCATCGGCGTCTCGCCGTACACCGCCTCGAAACAGCGGACGAAGTAGAACTTGGAGATCCCGGCGACCGCGGCGAGTCCGTCGAGATCGAGATCGCTCCGGTAGTCGCGGTCGATGCGGTCGCGGGCCAGGCGCAGCCGAGGCACCAGGTCCGCCGGCACCGCCCCGCCTCCTCTGCGCGCCACGTCACGACACTACCGCCCCCGGCGTCTTGCACCGCCTTTCTAACAGCGTTAGAATCAGCCTAACGATGTTAGAAAGGACTGCTTGTGAGCCCGGCCGCCCGTATCGACACCGAAGCGGTCCTGCGCGCCGCGCTGCAGGTCCTCGACGAGGAGGGCGTCGCGGCGCTCTCCATGCGCACGCTCGCCGCCCGCCTCCAGGTCAGGGCGGCATCGCTCTACTACCACGTGCCCAACAAGGCCGCGCTGCTCCAGTCGGTCGCCGACAGGGTGGCCGCGGAGGTGATCGCGTCGGTCACTCCGGGCGGCGGGTGGCGCGACCTGCTCACGGACGTGGCCCAGGGGCTTCGCCGGGCACTGCGGGCCCACCCCGGCGCGGCCGCCGTCGTCGCCGTACGGCACGCGTCTCCGCAGGTGTTCGAGCGGGCCGTCCCGACGGTGCTGGCCGCCATGAACGCGGGCCTGCGGGTGACCGACGAGGAGGCGCTGTATCTCGTGCAGTCCCTCTACATCCTCGTGACCGGTCACGCCCTCGCCGAGTTCGGCGACACCCCCGAGCCGCCGGCCGCGCCCACCGCGTACTACGACGCCTGGTTCGACATCGCCGTCTCGACCTTCCTCGCGGGAGTCGAGGCGCGCTACGGCGCCTGACCCCCCGGCCGCACGGAAAGGAAGCCCCATGGTCTCCGTCGCGCTCGTCCTGCTTGTCCTGGCCGACGCCTACTTCGTTCTCACCACGCTCGTGGACCTGTTCCCGTTCAACAACGTGCGGGAGGCGAGGCGGTCGGAGCAGGTCGCCGAGGTGGCGATCAATGCACCGGTCATGGCGCTCCCGGCCGTGCTTTTCGCCTGGGCGGCCGGCGCCGGGCTGCCCGCCCTGGCGTACGTCGGCGGGGCGCTGGAACTGCTCGCCGTCCTCAACGGCCTCGCGCTGTGGTGGCTTCCCTACCTGGCCGCCGTGACGGTCCCCTGGGCGACGGCGGGCACCGGGGAGAGCTGGGCCGCGTTGCACGCCCGGACCTACGCGAAGACCGTCATCGTGCTGCCGCGCCGGGGCGACCGCCCGCGCCCCAACCTGGAGCACATGATCCTCCACGCGCTCATGCTCGCGGCCGCGATCTGCACGTTCGCGGCCGCCCGTACGCTCTGAGACGCGAAGAGGCCGCCGCGGCCGGAGGGCCGCGGCGGCCTCTGGGGACCGAACCGGCGGTCAGCTCAGACCGAGCAGGTCCTTGAGGGGCTCCAGCGCGAAGTACACGACGAACAACGCCCCGACCAGCCACAGCAGGGGGTGGATCTCCTTCGCCCTGCCGCGGAAGACCTTGATCACGATGTAGCTCACGAAACCCGCGCCGATTCCGGCGGTGATCGAGTACGTGAACGGCATGAGCACGATGGTCAGGAACGCGGGGATCGCGGTCTCGAAGTCGCTGAAGTCGATCTCCTTGACCTGCGTCATCATCAGGAAGCCGACGACCACGAGAGCCGGGGTCGCCGCCTCGAACGGCACGATCTCCGTCAGCGGGGCGAAGAACATGGCCAGCAGGAAGAGCACGCCGGTGACGATGCTCGCCAGGCCCGTGCGCGCGCCCTCGCCGACGCCGGCCGCCGACTCGATGTAGGTGGTGTTGGACGAGACGCTCGCCGCGCCGCCGGCCGCCGCCGCGAGCGAGTCGACCAGCAGGATCTCCCGGGTGCGCTCGACCGTCCCGTCCTCCCGGACGAGGTTCGCCTGCCGGCCCACGCCGACGATGGTGCCCATGGTGTCGAAGAAGTCGGCGAGCATGAGCGTGAAGACGAACATCACCGCCGCCAGTCCGCCGATCTTGGCGAAGCCGCCGAACAGGCTGAACTGTCCGAGCAGCGACAGATCGGGCACCTCGATGAACGTGGCCGGCCAGGCGGGCACGTTGAGCGACCAGCCGTCGGGGTTGGCCGGCTGGCCCGGGGCCACCTGCGGCCCGATCTTGCCGATCGCCTCCACGATCATGGCCAGCACGGTGGTGCCGATGATGCCGATCAGGATGGCGCCCTTGACCCTGCGGGCGACGAGGAAGGCCGTCACGAGCAGTCCGACGACGAACACAAGGGTCGGCCATCCGGTCAGCGAGCCGTTGCCCAGGGCGCCGAGCTTGACCGGGACGGTGGTGCCGCCCGCGTCGGGCATCCGCCGGACGAACCCGGCGTCCACGAAGCCGATCAGCGCGATGAACAACCCGATGCCGACGCTGATCGCGGTCTTGAGCTGCGCCGGGATCGCGTGGAACACCGCCACTCTGAAGCCCGTCACCACGAGGATCGCGATGACGACGCCTTCGAGCACCACCAGGCCCATCGCGTCCTCCCACGACATCTGACTGGCGATGCCGAAGGCGAGGAAGGCGTTCAGGCCGAGCCCGGTGGCCAGGGCGAACGGCACCCGGCCGAAGACGCCCATCAGGATCGTGAGGATGCCCGCCGCGAACGCGGTGGCCGCCGCGACCAACGGGATGTTGGGGTTGGCGCCGTCACCGAGGAACTGGCCCGTCTTGTCGGCGACGGTGCCGATGATGAGCGGGTTGAGCACCACGATGTAGGCCATCGTGAAGAATGTGGCGAAGCCGCCGCGGACCTCCTGGCCGACGGTGGAACCACGGGCTGAGATGGAAAAGTATCGATCGAGGAAATTAGGGGTATTCATGGGGTTCGTTTTCACGCGCGCAGAGTCGCAGGCCCCTAGCATCGGCGGGAAGAGCCAGGGGAGCAGCGTTGTCCTTTCGTGACGGGTTTGTCATAAAAATACCCGGTCGCCGTCATGCCCTTCTAAGCTGGCCCACGTGAGCGAACGCCGGCCGGACCCCACGCCCCTCAGAACCCGGGACACCCTGACGATCCTGACCGGAACGGTGTTGTGGGCGGTCGCCCTGGTCGTGGTGCTGCTGGTCGTACGGCCGGCCGACACGCGGCTCGTCTGGACCTGCGTGGCCGGCGTCGGTCTCGGCCTGTTCGGCCTCCTGTACGTCCGCCGCCGCGACGCCCGCGTACGTGACACCACCCCCGCCTCCGGCCTGTCCGGATCGGAGCCGCACAGTCCCTGACCCGGCGGCTCCGCTCAGGGGGTGTCGGTGAGGAGCATCGAGATGCCGTCGAGGAGGCGCTGCAGGCCGAACTCGAACAGCGCGTCGATGTCGAAGTCGTAACCGCTCGCGCTGAGGGATTCGAACATCGGCAGCCTGCGGCCCGCCATGATCGCCTTGAAGGCGGGCTCCTGAGCGTCCATCCACTCGTCGACGCTCATCCCGGTGAGCTCCTCGGCCTCCGCCTCCACCTCCAGGTTGATCGCCGTACCCCGGACGTGGTTGAACACGGTGATGTACGCGGTGAACACCGTCTCCAGGTCGAGACCGTGACCGTCGAGAGCGGTGAGCATCCACTCGGTGAAGGGCAGCGCGGCGGCGATCGGCTGGGGCCGCGTCACCGACATGGCCGGCGCGAGCCACGGATGGCGGCGGAACGTCGCCCACAGCAGGCGCGCGGCCAGTTCGATCCGGCCCCTCCAGTCGCGGGGCGGTTCGCCGGGGAGCCGCATCCGGGCGAAGATCTCCTCCATCATCCGCAGCACCAGGGCGTCCTTGTCCGCGACATGGCGGTAGAGCGACATCGTCGCCACCCCCAGCTCGGCGGCCACGCGGCGCATCGAGACCGCCCCGAGCCCCTCCGCGTCGGCGACCGCGATGGCCGCCGAGGTGATGCGCGCCGGTGTGAGCGCACCGTCCGGGGCACCCCGGCGCCGGGAACGGACCGGCGCGCCCGGCCGCCCGGCGGAGAATTCCCCCGCGCCCGCCGCACGCGGCGGCACGCCCGGTTCGGCACCGGCCTCACGTGCGGGCACGGCGGAACCCCGGCCACCGGCGGCACGCGGCGACCCGGCGGAACCCTGCGACCCGGCGGGAAGCGGACCGCCGCCGGCGGCCTTCCCCTGCGGCGAAACGGCGGGGGACGGCCGGCTCCCGGTGCGGACGCCGGTGTCGACGACCGTGCCGACGCCGGGCACGGCGCGGACGAGTCCCTCCCGGCGGAGCTCGGTGAGCACCTTCGTCGCGGTCGCCATCGCGACGCCCCACCGCCGGATGATCTCCCGGGTGGACGGCACCCGGTCGCCCGGCCTGAGCTCACCCGTCTCGATCCGCCTCCGCAGCTCGGCGGCGATCTCCTGGTAGCGCCCCGCGCCCGAACCGTCCACGCCCACCTCCGCACTAGTGCACCACTCTAGCCCAGCACGCTGTGAGGACAGCCCCACGCTGCTCAAGGCCTGCGCTGATGCACTAGTGCGGCACTGTTGTTTACCGAGCTTAACGCCTTGCGTGCACTATGCGTACGCCGTACAGTTCGACGTATGCAGAACACCGACATCCTCGTCTCCGGCGGCGGCGTCGCCGGGCCCGCACTGGCGTACTGGCTGGGCCGGGCGGGTTTCTCCGTCACGGTCGTCGAGCGCGCGCCCGCCCCCCGCCCGGGTGGCCAGACCGTGGACCTGCGCGGCGCGGGCCGCACCGTGGCCGCCCGGATGGGCCTGCTCGACCGGGCGCGGGAGGTCGCCGTGGACCAGCGCGGCGTCGCCCTGGTCGACGGGAAGGGCCGCTTCACCGCCACCCTCCCGGTCGACGCCTTCGGCGGCGAGGGAATCGTCTCCGAGATCGAGATCCTCCGCGGCGACCTGGCCGACCTCCTCTACCAGGCGTCCCTCCCCGGCACCGAGTATCTGTTCGACGACACCGTCACCGCCCTGCGGCAGGACGACGACGGGGTGACCGTCACCTTCGAGAAGTCCCCGCCGCGCCGGTTCGGGCTGGTCGTCGGCGCGGACGGGCCGCATTCGGCCGTGCGCGCGCTGGCCTTCGGCCCGGAGGCGGAGTTCGTCCGCCCGCTCGGGCTCTACACCTCGTGGTTCACCACCACGCTGCCGATGGACCTCGGCGGCTGGTACCAGATGTACAACGCCCCGGGCGGCCTGGTCGTCTCGGCGCGGCCGGGACGCCTGCCCGGGGAGATCAAGGCCGGCCTGAGCTTCCGGTCAGGGCCGATCGCCTACGACCGCCGCGACGTCGCCGCGCAGAAGCAGATCATCGCCGACCGCTTCGCGGGCGCCGGATGGGAGACCGCTCGCCTGCTGGCGGCGATGGCCGACGCGCCCGACTTCTTCTTCGACCCCATGGGACAGGTGCGTCTCGATCGGTGGTCGCGCGGCCGGGTGGCGCTGCTCGGCGACGCGGGTTACTGCGCCACGCCGCTGACCGGCCTCGGCACCAGCCTCGCGCTGGTCGGGGCGTACGTCCTGGCCGGCGAACTGGCCGCGGCCGACGACCACCGGGTCGCGCTGCGCGGCTACGAACGCGTCATGCGGCCCTACGTGACGGAGGCGCAGAAACTGCCGCCCGGCGGCGCCGGCGGCTTCGCGCCGTCCACCGCGCTCGCGATCCGGCTGCGGGCCGCCTCGATGCGGTCCATGACCCGCTGGCCGATGCGCGGCATCCTGGCCGCCCAGTTCGCCAAGGCCGGGAACATCGCCCTGCCCGACTACCCCCTCCCGGCTGTGCGGTGAGGGGTCAGAGGGACGTGACGGGGTCGAGGTCGGCCTCGGCGAGGAGGAGGGGGACCCGGGCCGGGTCGCGCAGCAGGGCCGCGACGGCGAGGCGGTCGCCCCACTGGCCGGACGCCCAGGCCAGGCCTCTGGCCAGCCCCTCCACGCCGGTGGCGTGGACCACGCCGTCGAAGAACCGCCACGGCACGGGGGTGCCGTCCACGAGAAGCTCGTCGTGCTCGACGTAGGTCGCGGGGGCGCCGGGCAGCAGCGAGCGTACCTCGGGCGGCACCGGCTTCTCCGCGCCGTGCGAGGTGACCGCGCCGGTGACCGCCTCTCCGGCCAGCGGCAGGTCGAGCACGTCCGACAACGCCTCGGCGAGGTCGAACGGCGCCAGCACCAGCGGGCGGTCCTCCACCAGGGGGAGCAGGTCGGGCGCCTCCACCACGACCGGGCCGTCCTCGACGTCCGCGACCGTGACCATGCCCTTCCGCACGGCCCGTACGGCCTCCGGCGGGCCGACGCGGTCCGGGTCGACCGCGGCCAGCGCGATCCACAAGGAGCGCAGCTGGGCGCGGTCCACCTCCAGGGACGCGTCGGCCAGCAGGTCGAGCAGCTCCTCGGGGCCGCCGCGCGAGTCCAGCAGCCCGGCCAGGGTCGACCGGACACCCATCATCGTGAGCGCGTCCTCGTCGATCCCCGCCGGCGCCTCGGCGTACAGGCCGAACAGCAGCGGGTCGCCCGTCGGGAGCCGCAGCTCGACCGGCCGGCGCCCGCCGAGCACCGGGTGCCGCGACAGCCACCAGGCCGTGTACGACGGCACCTCGACGGTCTCCCCCGCCGCGAGCACCCGCATCGGCCGCAGCGCGGCGCGCAGCGGCGGCCGCGACAGCAGCGCGAGCGCGTTCGGCCAGTCCGCGACGTACTCCAGATCGCGTACGGCGGTGAACTCCCGGACCACCGGGGGCACGTCGAGATCGGGTAGCAGGTCGAGCACCGCCTCCAGCCACTCGTCCTCGAGATCGAGGTCGTGGTCGCACTCGGCGGGGTCGAGCAGCACGTCGGAGTCGTTGACCACGGCGAAGCCGTCGAGCACCCCGGTCGCCGCGAGCACGTGCGGCCCGTACTTCTCCACCAGGTCGGGCGCGGCGACGCCGAACGGCACCTCCGGGTCGATCAGTCCGGCCAGCGAGCCCTCGGCCAGCAGCAGCTCACCCGCCGCGTACCGCTCGCCGTCCGCGCCGCGCAGGGCCAGCTCGGCCAGCCAGGGCGCCTCTCCCGCCGTCAGGCCGGCCGCGTCCACCAGGGCCAGCACGGCCTGGGCCACCGGCTCGGGATCGGCGCTGTTCAGCGACTCGGCCACGGCCGCGTGGGTGAGCGGGTCCTCCAGCACCGTACGCGGAGTCGCCTCGGCCGCGCCCAGCCGCAGCAGCAGCGGGTGGACGGCGTCGGGATGGACGATCCGCAGCCCGAGCGGGGCCAGCAGGGCGGGGTCCAGGGAGCCCGGAACGCCGGGCCCGCCGGACGAGGCGGCGGCGCCGTCCGGTGACAGCACCAGGGTGCCGCGCGGGCCGCGCACCAGGCGGCCGTCGGCGAGCGGCACGGGGATCGCCCCGATCGCCTCCGGGTCGTCGGCGGGCAGCGTCTCGTACAGCGACCGCCACCACGCCGGGTCCTTGTCCTCCACGGCCTCACCGGACAGCATGTCCACGACGTCGGCCAGTTCGACCCGGCGTACGCCGAGCGTGGCCAGGGCCGGATGCCGGGAGGCCCATCCGGCGGGCAGCAGCCCGGGGACGATGCCGGCGATCTTCTCCAGGAACTCGGCCGGGCCCTCGACCGCCCGCGCCTGACCGCCCGAGACGACGCCGTCGGCGTCGTGGGAGATCGACGGCAGCAGCGGCGTGTCCGGCAGCGCCGCGATGATCTCCCGCCTGATCGCCGCGTCGAGCGCGCCGCTGCCCATGAGGCCGGGGACGAGGCCGAGCAGGGCGGGGGTGGCCGGAAGCTCCCTCAGCAGCCGCACGTACGCCTCGGCGGCCCTGGCGACCAGGAAGTCGGTGAGCGGCCCCGGCGCGACGTGCCGCCGGTCGGTGGTCATCGGGAACGACGCGATCAGCAGCGCGGGCAGGTCGAGCGGCTCGTCGCTCGGGGTCGGCGCGTGGACGACCCGGGGGACGCCGTCGCGGCCACCGGCAGGGCTACCGGCGGGGCTGCCGGTGGGGACGGCCCAGCGGACCTCCCAGTAGGGCCGGGCCCGCTCCTCGGTCGGCCGGTCGGCGAACAGCTCCGCCACCTGTGCGGGGGTGAACGTGCCCGCCTCGCCGACCACGTGCCAGCCCTCGGCCGAGATCGTGCGGCTCCGCCCGTCGACCTCGACCTCGACGGTCTCCAGCGCCGGCATCGACAGCGGCAGCGCCGGCCCGGCCTCCTCCAGCATCCGCCGTACGGCCTCCTCGGCGGCCTGGTCGCGCAGCGGCAGCCGGACGAGCGTGTCGTAGCCCTCGGGGACGCCCGAAGCGTCGTCGCCGAAGGGCAGCCGCAGCAGCGGGACGTGGCCCTCGCGGCCCTTCAGCTCCCCGGCGAGCGCCGGCGTCGCGGCGACCAGCGCGGCGGTCTCCGCACGCGACCAGCGCACTCCCCGGATCTCGCCGGACGGCAGCCGGGAGGCGATCGAGGGCTCGTCGGTCACCGACACCACGGCGGCGAAGCCGACGCCGAACCGCCCGGCCGCCCCCGTCTCGTCCTTCTTGCCGGAGACCCGCAGCGTGCTGAGGCCCTCGACGCCGGTCTCGTCGAGAGGAGCGCCGGTGTTGGCGGCGAGCAGCACGCCGTCGGCGAGCGTCAGCCGCAGGCGGCCGGGCACGCCCGCCCGCAGCGCCGCGTCGGCGGCGTTCTGGGCGAGCTCCACGACCAGCCGGTCGCGGTAGCCGCCGAGGGCGAAGTCCTCCTCGGCGTTGGCGTCCTCGCGGAAGCGGGCGGGCGAGGCCGCCCAGGCCGCGAGAACCGTGTCACGCAGGCGCTCGGTGTCGAACATGATCAGGCGTGGCCCAGGGGTTCGGAGCTCGCCTCGTCGGCGGAGCCGGACTCGATCAGGTCGTATCCCAGGTCGTCCAGGATCGGCGGCGCCGCGTCCGTGACCATGGAGGGCACGATGGTCGCCTCGGAGTGGGCGCCGCAGCCGTGGTCGGCCGACACCACCCGGCCGTCGTCCGGCGCGTACTCGTTGGCGCAGACGCCGAAGCCCAGCCCCAGCGTCCCGGCGAGCGGCCAGTAGAAGCCGCAGGTGGAGCATTGCGCGGGCGCGGCGTGCGCGATCGGGGCATGCGGCCCGGGCTCGCCGGACCGCCAGCGGTGCGCGGCGAGGTCGCGGCCGAGGGCCGACAGGACGCGGGCCCGGCCCAGGCCGAGCTCGAAGACGGCCTGCGCGTCGATCTCCTCGTCTGGGGAGGCGAACCCGGGCACGAGCCGGTCGTCGTCGGCCTCGGCCGGCAGCAGGTCGCCCACCCCGAGGTCGCCGGGGAGCAGCCGTTCGTTCCACGGCACCCAGCGGGGGGCGAGCAGCGCGCCGGCTCCGGGCAGGAGCACGGTCTCGCTCACGGTCACCACGCGGGCGCGGGAGGCCCGGGTGACGGTGACGGCCCAGCGCCAGCCCAGGTACGCCCGGTCGAGGCACTCGAAGTAATGGGTGACGACCCGGTCGCCCTCGTTGTCGAAGCCCAGGTGCTCTCCCACCTCCCCCGGGCGCGCGATCTCCTCCGCCGCGCCGCGGGCGAGGCCGACCGCCGCCGCACAGGCCTGGTCGACTGGAGTGCTACGGATTCGGGTACGACTCACACTCTCCATTTTCACCCACGCCGGGAGCGGACCGCACCGGCTTGATGGGCAAATCATGGAAGGACCCTCGGGGCCTATGGTGAACATTTGGGCGAACGTTATGCATGTTGTGGGCGCGCCCGCGCGGGCGACCCGCCGGCTCACGCACGCCCAGGGAGCGGACCGCACCGGGCTCGGCCGCCTGATCGAGCTGACGGCCGCCCACTCGGCCGGGGACGCGCTGGTCACGGTCGCCCTCGCGGGGGCGCTGCTGTTCCGGCTCCCGGTCGGCCAGGCCCGCGGGCAGGTCGCGGTGTACCTGCTGGTCACGATGCTGCCGTTCACGGTCGTGGCGCCGTTCGTCGGGCCCGTGCTCGACCGGCTGCGCTCGGGCCGCCGCTACATCATGGCGGGCACCCTGCTCGCGCGGGGCCTGCTGTGCTGGGGCATGGCCGGCGCCGTCCACACCTCCGACGCCGTCACGCTGTTCCCGTCCGCCCTCGCCGTCCTGGTGCTGTCGAAGGCCTACAACGTCTCCCGGGCGGCGATCATGCCGAGTCTGCTGCCCGCCGACATCCCTCTGGTGACGGCCAACGCGCGGGTGGCGCTGTTCGCGCTGGTGTCCGCCGGGGCCGGGGCGGGCCTGGCCACCGGCCTGTCCGCCGCGGCCGGGCCCGACTGGGTGCTGCGCGCCGCCGTGCCGCTGTTCCTGCTGTGCGGGGTGTTCGCCGTACGGCTGCCGCGGCACGTGGACGCGCCCGACCCGGAGGAGGACGAGCCGCGCCCGCGCTGGCGCGCGCTGCTCGGCCTGGGCCCGGACGTGAACAGGGACGCGGGCGTGAACAGGGGCCCGGGCGCGCGGCCGGGCGTCGGCTCCCTGGTGGGCTCGGCGGTGGGCGAGGCCATGGGCGCCAACGCCGCGATCCGGGTCCAGTCGGGCTTCCTCGTGTTCTTCCTGCTGTTCCTCGTCCAGGACGGCCACCTGCGCGGCCCCGGCCCCACGGTGGCGCTGGCGCTGCTGGCGGCCGCCGCGGGCGTGGGCGGCCTGGCGGGGGCCGCCGCGGGCTCCTGGACCCGGTCCCGCTCGCCGCAGCTGACCGTGCTGGCCACGCTCGCGCTCGCGACGGTCGCCACCGTCGCGGCGGCGTTCGTCTTCACCATCTGGACCGCCGCCGCCGTCGCCCTCGTGGGCGCGTTCGCCCAGGGCCTCGGCAAGCTCGCCTTCGACGCGATCGTGCAACGCGAGATCGGCGAGGAGGTGCGCTCGTCGGCCTTCGGGGTCGCCGAGACGCTGCTGCAGATCGCCTGGGTGTCCGGCGGCCTGCTCGGCCTGGTGCTGTCCCTGTTCGTGGCCGGTCCCGCCGGGCTCGGCGTGATTTCCGCGGCCCTCGCGCTGTCCCTCGGCCGCCTCCTCGCGCTGCGCCGCCGCAGGCTCGCCACCGGAGCCGCCACCGCCTGAGCCCCGCCGGACCCTCCCGGGTCCTCGCCGCGTCTGGACGCCGGACGCTACGCGTCGAGGTCGTCGGCGACCGCGCGCAGCACGGTCGCGACCTTCTTGGCGTGCGACACGTCGGGATGCTTGCCCCGCTGGTAGGAGTTCGAGATGTCGTCGAGCAACTTGATCAGGTCCTCGACGATGACGACCATCTCGTCCGGCTTCTTCCGCTTCGCCTTGGGCTTCACGGTCTTGGCCAGCGTCGGAGGCTGGTCGATCACCCGCACCGAGAGCGCCTGCTGTCCGCGGCGGCTCTCGGCCACCCCGAACTCGACCTTCTGCCCGGGCTTGAGGGCCTCCACGCCCTTGGGCAGCGCGGAGGAATGGACGAAGACCTCACCGCCGTCGTCGCGGGTGAGGAAGCCGAAACCCTTGTCGGCGTCGTACCACTTGACCTTGCCACTCGGCACAGGGGTGACCTCGTTCAGACTGTCGTGAAGGTGATGGATGTAGGTTATGCCCACAGACAGGCCCCGTGGACCCACTAAGGGGCCACTGAAGCGTCGCGTCTCCGGATTCCCGTCGATCTTCCGTCAACCCCTGTCGCGCGGGCGGTCCCGTGATCCCCAGGAGGCGTCGCCCTACCATGGAGACGATGACGGGCACGGACTTCAGCGAGTGGCTGCGCGGCCGTTCCGACGAGCACCTGCGAGCGCTCGTGACGGCACGGCCCGAACTCGTCACGCCCGTCCCCGCCCACCTCGACGGCCTCGCCGCCCGCGCCTGCAGTCCCTCGGCCCTCGGCCGGGCGCTGGACCGGCTCGACCGCTTCCAGCTCGCCGTGCTGGAGACGCTGGCGCTGGGCGACGGCCCCTCCTCCCGACCGGCTCTGCTCTCCATGATCGTACGCGCGGTCCCCGACCCGCCCGGCGCGTCCGGCACGTCGGGCCCATCCGGCACGTCCACGGAGGAGGAGATCGGGGCCGCTCTCGACGCGGCGCTCAACGCGCTGGTCACCCGCGGCCTGGTCTACGGGCCGCCGGACGCCCTGCTGCCCGCGCCCGGAGTGCCCGCGGCCCTGGAGCCCCCGGCCGCGCTCGGCCCGCCGGCCGCCGAGGTCTTCCGCCACCATCCGCCCGAACGGCTCGACGTCCTCCTGCACGACATCGACCCCGCGTACGAGGGCGGCGGGCAGGCGGACGCGGGTAGACCGGCCAGGGAACGGCTCACGGCGCTGCTGTCCGACCCCGCGACCGTCGCGCGCCTGCTGGAGGAGGTGTCGCCGCAGGCGAGGGCGGCGCTGGACGAGCTCGTCTGGGGCCCGCCGAGCGGACGGCTGCCGAGCGCCCGCCGTGAGGTGGACACCGCGACCGCGCAGTCGCCCATCGAGCAACTGCTGGCTCGCGGGCTGCTGGGGGCGACCGGGGAGGAGACGGTCGCGCTGCCCCGTGAGGTCGCCCTGGTCCTGCGCGGCGGCCGGGTGCACCGCGACCTGTCCCCCGGGCCGCCCGCCCTGGACGGACCCGTACGCGACCAGGAGCTGGCCGACCGGACGGCCGCCGGGCAGGCGTTCATGTTCGTCCGCATGGTGGAGGAGCTGTGCGAGCTGTGGAGCGTCGACCCGCCCGGCGTGCTGCGCGCCGGCGGCCTGTCCGTACGGGACCTGCGGCGCGCGGCCCAGCTCCTCGATCTGCCGGAATGGGCGGCCGGGCTGGTCGCGGAGGTGGCGCTCGCGGCCGGGCTGATCGCGGCGGGCGAGGGTGAGTGGCTGCCGACCGGCGGTTACGACGGCTGGCGGATCAAGGCGACCGAGGACCGGTGGGCCGTGCTCGCCGCCGCCTGGGCCGCGATGGACCGCGCGCCGGGCCTGATCGGCGAACGCGACGACCGGGACCGCCCGCTGAACGCGCTCCACCCCGACCTGCGCCGGTCCGGCGCGGCCCAGACGCGGGCGCGCACGCTCTCCGTGCTGGAGGCGGCACCGCCCGGCCTGGCACCGACGCCCGAGTCGGTGCTCGCCCGGCTCACCTGGGAGCAGCCCCGGCGCCGGTCCGCGCTGCGCGACCCGCTCGTCCGGTTCGCCCTGCGCGAGGCCGAGCACATCGGCGTGACGGGCCTCGGCGTGCCGGCCGCGCACGGCCGCTCGGCGGCCCGCGGCGACGGCCGGGCGGCGGACCTGCTCGCGCCGCTGCTGCCGCAGGCGGTCGACCACGTGCTGCTGCAGGCCGACCTGACGGCCGTGGCGCCCGGACCGCTGACCACCGACCTCGGCCGGCGGCTCGCGCTCACGGCCGACGTCGAGAGCAAGGGCGGCGCGACCGTCTACCGCTTCTCCGAGCAGTCGGTCCGCCGGGCGCTCGACGCCGGGCACTCCGCCGGCGACCTGCTCGCGATGCTGGAGCGCCACTCGGCCACGCCGGTCCCCCAGCCGCTGGCGTACCTGGTGACCGACGTCGCCCGCCGCCACGGCCGCATCCGGGTCGGCGTGGCGTCGTCCTACGTCCGCTGCGACGACCCGGCCCTTCTCGACGAGGTGCTCGCCGACAAGCGGGCCCATCTGCTGCGGCTGCGGCGGCTCGCGCCCACCGTGCTCGCGTCCAAGACGTCCCGGGCGGCGCTGGTCGACTCGCTGCGGGCGATGGGATACGCGCCGGTCGCCGAGTCGCTGGAGGGCGACGTCGTCGTCGCTCGGGCCGACGCCCGGCGGACCGAGGGCCCGCCCGCCGCCCGCGTGTCCGCGAACCCCGGCCCGAACCCCGACGCGGCCGCGGCGGCCGTACGGGCGATGCGGGCGGGGGACGCGGCGCACCGGTCCCGCCGCCGGCCCACCGAGACGCCCGAGGGGCAGGTGCCCCGCTC
The DNA here is from genome assembly GCF_005864065.1 of Microbispora triticiradicis. Classification (NCBI taxonomy): domain Bacteria; kingdom Bacillati; phylum Actinomycetota; class Actinomycetes; order Streptosporangiales; family Streptosporangiaceae; genus Microbispora; species Microbispora triticiradicis. Next base: position 361,655 of record NZ_VANP01000008.1, read on the forward strand.
CCCCAGCACCGCCACGATCAGCGCGCTGGAGGAGGCCATCCGGCAGGGGTCGCGGGTGTGGATCGGCTACACCGACTCGCAGGGGCACGCCACCAGCCGTATCCTCGAACCGGCCCGCATGGAGGGCGGCTACCTCACGGCGTACGACGAGACCCGGGCGACGGTCCACCGCTTCGTCCTCAGCCGCATCACCGGTGTCGCGGGCTACGACGCCGAGCGGTCCCAGACGCCCGGAGAGCACGCCGCCGGAGTCGACTGAGGGGCGTCTCACAACACGGCGGGCGACCGGCCTCGGTGAAACGGGACTCATCAGGCCTGGTCTCTTGTTGGATAAGGGACAGCCGTACAAGGGAGCAGGCATTGAGTGACGGGCCGCTGATCGTTCAGTCGGACAAGACGCTGCTGCTGGAGGTGGATCACCCGAGGGCCGGCGAGTGCCGCAAGGCCATCGCCCCGTTCGCCGAGCTCGAACGCGCGCCCGAGCACGTCCACACCTACCGGGTCACCCCGCTCGCTCTGTGGAACGCCCGCGCCGCCGGGCACGACGCCGAGCAGGTCGTCGACGCCCTCATCGGGTTCAGCCGCTACCCCGTGCCGCACGCGCTGCTCGTGGACGTCGCGGAGACCATGGCGCGGTACGGCCGCCTGCGGCTGGAGAAGCACCCGGTGCACGGCCTGGTGCTCACCACCAGCGACCGCGCGGTGCTGGAGGAGGTGCTGCGCTCCAAGAAGATCCAGCCGCTGGTCGGGGAGCGCCTCGGCGCCGACTCGGTGACCGTGCACCCCTCCGAGCGCGGCAACATCAAGCAGACGCTGCTCAAGCTCGGCTGGCCGGCCGAGGACCTGGCCGGATACGTCGACGGCGAGGCTCACCCGATCGACCTGCGCGAGGACGGCTGGGAGCTCCGGCCGTACCAGAAGGAGGCGGCGGACGCCTTCTGGCACGGCGGTTCCGGCGTCGTCGTGCTGCCCTGCGGCGCGGGCAAGACGATCGTGGGCGCGGCCGCGATGGCGCACGCGCGGGCGACCACGCTGATCCTGGTCACCAACACGGTCTCGGCCCACCAGTGGAAGCAGGAGCTGCTGCGGCGCACCTCGCTGACCGAGGACGAGATCGGGGAGTACACCGGCACCAAGAAGGAGATCCGCCCGGTCACCATCGCCACCTACCAGGTCATGACCACCCGGAGGCAGGGCACGTACCGGCACCTGGAACTGTTCGACGCCCGCGACTGGGGGCTCGTCGTGTACGACGAGGTCCACCTGCTGCCCGCGCCGATCTTCCGGATGACCGCCGACCTGCAGGCGCGCCGCCGTCTCGGGCTGACCGCCACGCTGGTGCGCGAGGACGGCCGGGAGGGCGACGTCTTCTCGCTCATCGGGCCCAAGCGGTACGACGCGCCCTGGAAGGAGATGGAGAACCAGGGCTACATCGCCCCGGCCGAGTGCGTCGAGGTCCGGGTGACGCTCCGCGACGACGAGCGGCTGGCCTACGCGATGGCCGAGAGCGACGAGCGCTACCGGTTCTGCTCCACCACCCCCGCCAAGATCCGGGTCACCGAGGCGCTGGTGCGGCGGCACGAGGGCGAGCAGGTGCTGGTCATCGGGCAGTACATCGACCAGCTCGACGAGCTGGGCGAGCACCTGGAGGCGCCGGTCATCAAGGGAGAGACCAAGGTCAAGGAGCGCGAGCGGCTGTTCCAGGCGTTCCGCGACAAGGAGATCCAGGTGCTGGTGGTCTCCAAGGTCGCCAACTTCTCCATCGACCTGCCCGAGGCGGCCGTGGCGATCCAGGTCTCCGGCACGTTCGGCTCACGCCAGGAGGAGGCCCAGCGGCTCGGCCGCGTGCTGCGTCCCAAGGCGGACGGCGGGGGCGCGCTGTTCTACTCCGTCGTCAGCCGGGACACCGTCGACCAGGAGTTCGCCGCGCACCGGCAGCGCTTCCTGGCCGAGCAGGGGTACGCCTATCACATCATCGACGCTGACGACGTGGGCCAGGAGGACCCGGCGAGGTGACCAGTGGACGCCGTGTCCCGGGGCACGCTTCCCCGGGAGCACGTCCACGGTGAAGATCGACGGACGCCTGTCAGATCCAGGAAATGCCTGCGGGCCGTGTCACCACATCACCCCCTCGCGCCTGTACCGACATCACGGTGCCGTGATGGCGGCAATACCCACTCAGTACGGCGAATCACGCAATATGCGCATTTTTCACCTTGTCCCTGGTTTGTCGGTAAAAAGCGGGAAGTGTTACCAATTCTTCGGTGTGTGAGCAAGTCGCTACAGAACGCGCTAAATAAACGCGACATACAGCAATAAAGCACCCCGACGGCACCGCGCCTGATCAGCACTGCGTTTGAGCAGTACCGCGATTGAGCAGTACCGCGATTGAGCAGCACCGCGTTTGAGCAGCACCGCGTCCGGCACCCTCGGCAACAGGGTGCCCCGGCGCGTCGACGCACCAGGCAGGCGTCCGGGGCGCAGCGCCTCGGAGCCTCCGGCGGTCCGGGCACCGGACAAGCCGGAACGCCGTGAATCCGGAAGCCCCTGCCCCCGGCGTCCCGCGTGCGGCGGCTCAGCGGACGGCCAGGCCGCCGAAGAGCAGGACCGCCAGCGCCGCGATCCACGCCGCCACGGCCACGCCGTACAGGGTCTCGCGACGGGCGAACCAGGCGAATCCCATCGTCCCCGCCGCGACGAGCGCGACCAGTTCGGACAGCGAGGCCACCGGCGCCAGCCGATCCGCGCAGTCCGGCGATGGCTCCAGACCGGCGCAGAAGGCCGGCCGGCTCCAGCCGCCGAAGACCGCGAAGCCCCACAGCGTGGCGAGCAACAGGCTCACCGCCGCCAGGATCGCGGGAGGAACCGAGGTGCGCGTCACCCGCGTAGAGATACCCAGGCAGGCCGACGGCGACACGCTAGAGAAATACCGTTTCGGCATGAGGGCGCCCGTCGCTAAGCTCTTGTCCTTCCGCCTCTCGTCCTTCCCGCCTCCGTCCTGTCCGCTGCCCGTCTTCAGTCCTGTCCTCGGTCCTGCCCTCGTCGTGTACGGAGGAGTTTTCGCATGCCTGAGAATGTGCTCGAAGCCGAGCGCGCCCATCTCGCGGCCTCCCGCGCCGCGTTGCGGGCGATGCGTGAACACGCGCAGTCGCTGTCCGCGGACGCCGCCGGCGACTGGGTGTCGCAGCAGGTGCTCCAGGGCCTGCTCGACCAGCGCGTGGCCGCCCTGGCGGACCACCCGGACACACCTCTGTTCTTCGGCCGCCTCGACCGGTCGGCCGGCGACGACCTGCCGGACACCATCCACGTCGGCCGCCGGCACGTCCACGACGACAGCAGCCGGCCCCTCGTCATCGACTGGCGCGCGCCGATCTCCCGCGCCTTCTACCAGGCGAGCCCGTCCGACCCGATGGGCGTCGCGTTGCGCCGCCGGTTCGGCTACCAGGGCGGCGACCTCACGGCGTACGAGGACGAACCGCTGGACGGCCGGACGCTCGGGCAGAGCAGGCTCCTCACCGAGGAGATCGAGCGGCCCCGCACCGGCCCCATGCGGGACATCGTCGCCACCATCCAGCCCGACCAGGACGAGATCGTCCGCGCGGACCTCGGCGTGACCGTCTGCGTGCAGGGCGCCCCCGGCACCGGCAAGACCGCCGTCGGCCTGCACCGCGCGGCCTACCTCCTGTTCACGCACCGCGAGAAGCTGGCGAGGTCGGGTGTGACGATCGTCGGCCCCAACCGCGCCTTCCTGGCGTACATCTCCTCGGTCCTCCCGGCTCTCGGCGAGGTGAAGGTCGACCAGACGACCGTGGCGGGCGTCCTCGGAGAGCACGCGCATCCCGAGGACGCGGCGGTGGCGGCCGTGAAGGGCGACGCCCGGATGGCGGAGGTCCTGCGCCGCGCCCTGTGGCTGCACGTCGTCAAGCCGGTCGAGGGTGTGCTCGTCACCAAGGGCGTGAACCGCTACCGCGTGCCCGACCACGAGGTCCGGGAGATCGTCGCCTCGCTGCGCGGCACGACGAGGTACGGCCCGGGCCGCGCGATGCTGGCCCAGCGGCTCGCGCACGCCGTGCTCGTCCAGATGGAGCGCCGCGGCGAGTCTCCCGACGACCGTACGCAGGACGCGGTGGCCCGCTCGAAGCCGGTCAGGGCCGTCCTCGACGCCGTGTGGCCCAGGCTGACCCCTCAGCAGGTGCTGCACCGCCTGCTGTCGGACGCCGAGTTCCTCGCGAAGGCCGCCCGGTCGGACCTCTCCGCGGAGGAGCGGGAACTGCTGCTGTGGCGCAAGCCGTACAAGTCGCACCGCTCGGCGAAGTGGACGGCCGCCGACGCCGCCCTCCTGGACGAACTCGGCGACCTCATCGAGCGCACCCCCTCCCAGGGCCACCTCGTGGTGGACGAGGCGCAGGACCTGTCGGCCATGCAGTTGCGCGCGCTCGGGCGGCGCTGCCGCACCGGTTCGGCGACCGTGCTCGGCGACCTCGCGCAGGGCACCACGCCCTGGTCGGCGCGGTCGTGGAAGACCGTGCTCGACCACCTCGGCCAGCCCTCGGGGGAGGTCACCGAGCTCACGCTGGGCTTCCGCGTGCCCCGCGAGATCCTCGACTTCGCCGCGCGGCTGCTGCCCTCCGTCGCGCCCGATCTCGCCCCGCCACGCTCCCTGCGTCCCGGCGCCGGGTCGCTGTCCGTACGGCGCGTGCCCGACGTCGCCGCGGCCCTTCCGGAGACCGTGCGGGAGACGCTGGACCGCGAGGGCTCGATCGGCGTGATCGCGGCGGACGCGGCCGTACCGGCTCTCTCGGCCGCACTGGACACCGCCCGCGTGCCGCACACGGTGCTCGGCCCCGACGCGACGGGCGACGACCGGGTACTGCTGGTGCCGGCCACGCTCGCGAAGGGCCTGGAGTACGACCACGTGATCGTGACCGAGCCCGCCGGCATCGTGGCCGCCGAGGACCGGGGGCTCGCCCGCCTCTACGTCGTCCTCACCCGGGCCGTGACGTCCCTGACCATCCTGCACGCCCACGATCTACCCCCGGAGCTGACATGAGTGAGGAGCCGGCATGAGCGAGGTCACCCTGCGGTACGGCGGTCCCGGCGACGTCGACGCCGTGCTGCGGTTCTGGCTGGAGGCCGCGGAGAACACCGACCGGCACGACGACGCCGCCAAGGTCGCGGCGCTGGTCGAGCGTGATCCCGAGGCGCTGCTGATCGCCGAGATCGGCGGCCGCGTGGTCGGCACGCTCATCGCGGGCTGGGACGGCTGGCGGGCGAGCCTCTACCGGCTCGCCGTCGACCCCTCCGAGCGGCGCAAGGGCATCGGATCGCAGCTGATCCGGGCCGCCGAGGAGCGGTTCCGGAAGTACGGCGCGTTCCGGGTCGACGCGATGGTCCTCAACGACAACGCCCTGGCGCACCACGCCTGGACGGCGGCGGGATACACGATGCAGACCGACTGCGCCCGCTGGGTCAGGCGCCTCACCTGAGCCGTGGAGGTCAGTCGTCGATCGCCTGGTAGAGCGTGGTCCAGAAGTCGTGGATGAGCCGCGCCGAGTCCGGGGTCGACATCCCGACCTGGGTGAGCAGGATTCCGGTGAGCTGCTTGTCCGGGTCGGCGTAGGTCGAGGTGCCGCTTCCGCCGTCCCAGCCGAACTGGCCGACGGACGCGTAGTCGCCGCGGTAGGTGCGCACTGCCATCCCCATGCCCCAGCCGCCGTGCTGCCCCTGGCCGAAGGACACATGGACGTTGTCGGCGGCCATGGCGGTGCGGGCGGCGTTCTGCTCGGGAGTGAGGCGGTTGGTGGTCATCAGCTCGACGGCGGGCCGGGACAGGATCCGTTCGCCCCGGTGCCTCCCGCCGTTCAGCAGCATCCGGAAATAGGCGTGGTAGTCGTCGACGGTGGAGACCAGCCCGCCACCGCCGCCCTGGAACGCCGGAGGCCGACTCCATCGGCCCCCCTCGGCCTCGTCCCACACGGTGAACTCTCCGGTCCCGGGGTCGGGGGCGTAGAGGGTCGGCAGCCGGTCGATCTTGTCGGCGGGCACGTGGAAACCGGTGTCCTTCATCCCCAGCGGCTCGAAGACGCGTTCCCGCAGGAACGTCTCGAACGACCGGCCCGTGACCCTGGCGACGAGCACGCCGAGTAGATCGCTGCTGATGTGGTACTGCCAGCGCTCTCCGGGCTGGTGCATCAGCGGAAGCGTGCCGAGACGGCGGATCCACTCGTCCGGCTCGGGCATCGGCACCGGCAGGTCGGGTGTGAGCCCCTGCTCGAAGACCGCGCCCATGATCGGGGTGCCGAGCGACGTCATGTCCATGCCGAGCCCGAACGTGGAGGTGAGCAGGTCTCGTACGGTGATCGGCCGCCGCGCCGGCACGGTGTCGTCCAGCGGGCCGTCGATCCGCTTCAGCACCCGCCGGTCGGCCAGTTCCGGCAGCCACTGCTCCACCAGGTCGTCCAGCCGCAGCCGGCACTCGTCGAGCAGGACCATCGCCGCCGCGACGGAGACCGGCTTGGACGTCGAGGCCATCCGGAAGATCGTGTCGCGGCGCATCGGCGCACCGCCGTCGTGGCACATCGTCCCGATCGCCTCGACGTGCGTCTCCTCGCCCCGGCCGACCAGGGCGACGAGCCCGGGAATCCGTCCCGAGTCGACGTGCCGTGCCAGCACCTCGTGCAGTCTGCGCAGCCCCGCCGCGGAGAAGCCGCCGTTGCCGTTATGCATCATGAACCGCCCTATCCAGCATTGTTCGCGAATCTCTGAACGGTCGCAAAGCTACATTGCATTCACGGATCAGTCAACAAACTTTTCGGCAGTACGCCCAGCCAGACATGGGCTTACTATTCCTTCTTGCAATGACCGTGGCACTGAATGCAATAGGTGGACAGCCGCGCTTTGCAATGGGCTCAGAGTGAATGCATACTGTGCGGCGGGTGTGCGGGCGCGGAGCCGCGCATGCCGGCAGACAGGAGACGATTGCCGTGCCCGGAGGCAGACTCACCAACGAGGACCGTCAGCACATCGCCGCGGGGCTGGCCGAGGGACTCGGATACGCGGAGATCGGCCGGCGGCTGGGACGTCCCGCCTCGACCATCATGCGGGAGGTCACCCGGAACGGCGGACCGGGCGACTACGGGGCGGACCGGGCGCACGAGGCCACGCGGCACCGTGCGCGCCGCCACAGGCAGGCACAGCCTCCGACGCCGCCGGTCCCCGACGGCGGCCATGGGCGTGATCCCCAGGCGGTGCGGGACTTCACGGAGTCCTTCACCGCCCTCCTCGTGGAGCAGGGGCTGCCCCGGATGGAGGCCAGGGTGCTGACCTGCCTGTACGTCACCGATTCCGGCGCTCTCACCGCCGCCGACCTGGTTGAGCGGCTTCGCGTCAGCCCGGCGTCGGTCTCGCACGCCGTCGCCTTCCTCGAACAGCAGGGAATGCTCAGGCGGGAGCGGGTTCCCGGCGCGCGGCGTGAACGCTATGTCATCGACGACGAGATCTGGGTGCGGTCCATCCTCGCCTCTCTGCGGATGAACGAGGCCCTGGCGGCCGCGTCACAGCGCGGAGCCGAGATTCTCGGGGCCACGACCCCGGCGGGCGCCCGCTTCGGGTCCTCCGCCGAACTTCTCGCCCTCGTGAGCGAGGCCTTCCGGCAGGTCCTGAAACAGTGGCGGCAGGGCTGACCGCCCGGCGCCCATGCACTTGGGGAGACCGGGCGCAAGGGAAAAGGGCGGCTCCCCCGAGGGGGAACCGCCCTTCCTGGTGAAGCGGGAGAGCAGGACTCAGAAGTCCATGTCGCCGCCGCCGGGCATGGCGGGGGCCTTCTCCTTCTCGGGCTTCTCGGCGATGACGGCCTCGGTCGTGAGGAACAGGGCCGCGATGGACGCCGCGTTCTGCAGCGCCGAGCGGGTGACCTTGGCCGGGTCGATGATGCCCGACTCGAACATGTTGACGTACTCGCCGGACGCGGCGTTGAGGCCCTCGCCCGCGGGCAGGTTGCGGACCTTCTCCACCACGACGCCGCCCTCGAGGCCGGCGTTGACGGCGATCTGCTTCAGCGGCTCCTCGAGCGCCTTGCGGACGATCGCCGCGCCGGTCGCCTCGTCGCCGTTGACCTCCAGCTTGTCGAACGCGTTGGCGCCGGCCTGCAGCAGGGCTACGCCACCGCCGGGGACGATGCCCTCCTCGACCGCGGCCTTGGCGTTGCGGACGGCGTCCTCGATGCGGTGCTTGCGCTCCTTGAGCTCGACCTCGGTCGCCGCGCCGGCCTTGATGACGGCGACGCCGCCCGCCAGCTTGGCGAGACGCTCCTGGAGCTTCTCGCGGTCGTAGTCGGAGTCGGTGCGGTCGATCTCGGCGCGGATCTCGTTCACACGGCCGGAGATCTGCTCGGCGTCACCGGCGCCGTCGACGATCGTGGTCTCGTCCTTGGTGACGACGATCTTGCGGGCGCGGCCGAGCAGGTCGAGGGTGGCGTTCTCCAGCTTGAGACCGACCTCCTCGGAGATGACCTGGCCGCCGGTCAGGATCGCGATGTCCTGCAGCATGGCCTTGCGGCGGTCGCCGAAGCCGGGGGCCTTGACGGCCACGGACTTGAACAGGCCACGGATCTTGTTGACGACCAGGGTCGCCAGGGCCTCGCCCTCGACGTCCTCGGCGAGGAGGACCAGCGGCTTGCCGGACTGCACGACCTTGTCGAGCAGCGGGAGCAGGTCCTTGTTCGCCGAGATCTTCTGGTTGGCGATGAGGATGTAGGCGTCCTCGAAGACCGCCTCCATGCGCTCGGGGTCGGTCACGAAGTAGCCGGACACGTAGCCCTTGTCGAAGCGCATGCCCTCGGTGAGCTCCAGTTCCAGACCGAAGGTGTTGCTCTCCTCGACGGTGATGACGCCTTCCTTGCCCACCTTGTCCATCGCCTCGGCGATGAGCGCGCCGATCTCCGGGTCGGCGGCGGAGATGGAGGCCGTGGAGGCGATCTGCTCCTTGGTCTCCACGTCCTTGGCGAGCTTCGACAGCTCCTCGCTGACGCGCTCGACGGCGGCCTCGATGCCCTTCTTCAGCGACATCGGGTTGGCGCCGGCGGCGACGTTACGCAGACCCTCGCGGACCAGCGCCTGGGCGAGCACGGTGGCCGTCGTCGTGCCATCACCGGCGACGTCGTCGGTCTTCTTCGCGACTTCCTTGACCAGCTCGGCGCCGATCTTCTCCCACGGGTCCTCGAGCTCGATCTCCTTGGCGATGGAGACACCGTCGTTGGTGATCGTGGGGGCGCCCCACTTCTTCTCCAGCACGACGTTGCGGCCCTTGGGGCCGAGGGTCACCTTCACGGCGTCGGCGAGCTGGTTCATACCGCGCTCGAGACCGCGCCGGGCGTCCTCGTCAAACGCGATCATCTTGGCTGCCATTAGGCTAGACCTCCCAGTAGCAGGGTGTCTTCAACGGACCGAGCCGACGCCCGCGACGGCGTGGACCCGCTATCCCTGCGCGAGCCCCATCGCCCCGATCCCGGTTGTTGTCACTCTCGACCTCAGAGTGCCAAACAAGTATTTAGCACTCTACCCCCGAGAGTGCAAGCGGAAGCCACTCTGACCAGCTTGGACGAGGTTCCCGAACACCCGGACGAGCCCGGACGAGCCGAAGGCCCGGCCCGCGGAACGCGGACCGGGCCTCCAATGGTCGCTTGACGGGATCAGACGGCCCGTACGGCCTCCGCCTGCGGGCCCTTCTGCCCCTGCGTGATGTCGAACTCAACCCGCTGACCCTGCTCGAGGGCCTTGTAGCCGTCCATCATGATTGCCGAGTAATGGACGAACACGTCCTTCCCACCGTCTACCGCGATGAAGCCGTAGCCCTTGTCCGCGTTAAACCATTTGACGGTGCCCTGCGCCACTTCCGACTCCTCTTGCTGGGCTGGGGACCACACCCAAGAAGCCCCCGGTTTTGTCGATCGTCTTCGACCATACCCGTGTCAAGGCGTAGAACAACAGAGTCAATCCGCAAACTACTACGGCGCGTTCGCTCAAAGCGGTACAGACGATTATTCACTTTTCTACCGAAAGGTTGAGAGCTTCACCATTCGCTGTGGCGACATCTCACTTCCCCGGCGAGAGAAGTGCATGTCAGGTGCCCGGCGGCGGTGTCGCGGCTCAGCCCCCGGCGACGGCGGGGATGACCGAAATCTGTACCCCGTCCGGTGTGGCGGTGTCCAGCCCATCGGCGAAACGGACGTCCTCTTCTCCGACATAGACGTTGACAAAACGCCGGATCTTGCCCGTCTCATCCAGGATTCGACCTCCGATGCCCGGATAGTCCGCATCCAGCTTCTGCAGGACCTCGCGGAGCGTTCCCCCCTCCCCGCTTACCTCCGCGACGCCGTTGGTGTACGTCCGCAGAATCGTCGGAATCCGCACGGAAACGCTCATTGTTCACTCGCTTTCGTTGCTGCCGATGGGCCTGTGATAACGCTTTCAGTTGGCGAATGCCGCACGGAAGGCGTCGAGGGAGGGGCGGATGACCGCGGACGGACGGGCCTGCTCGGCCACCGCGTCAAGTGTCTTGAGACCGTCGCCGGTGTTCAGCACCACGGTTTCGGCCTCGGGGTCGAGGCGGCCCTCGTGCACGAGCTTGCGCAGCACGCCGACCGTGACGCCGCCCGCGGTCTCGGCGAAGATGCCCTCGGTCCGGGCCAGCAGGCGGATCGCCTCGACCACCTCGCCGTCGTTCACGTCCTCCACCGCGCCGCCCGTACGACGGGCGATGTCGAGCACGTACGGCCCGTCCGCCGGGTTGCCGATGGCCAGCGACTTGGCGATGGTGTCCGGCTTGACCGGCTGCACCACGTCCTGCCCGGCCTTGAACGCGCGGGAGACCGGCGAGCAGCCCTCGGCCTGCGCGCCGAAGATCCGGTACGGCCGCTCCTCGACCAGGCCGAGCTTGATCAGCTCGCGGAAGCCCTTGTCGATCTTCGTGAGCTGCGAGCCGGAGGCCACCGGGACGACGATCTGCTCGGGCAGCCGCCAGCCGAGCTGCTCGGCGATCTCGTACGCCAGCGTCTTGGAACCCTCGGCGTAGTAGGGCCGGAGGTTGACGTTGACGAATCCCCACTTCTCGCCCAGCTCGTCGCCGATGAGCTCGGAGCAGAAGCGGTTCACCTCGTCGTAGGTGCCGTCGATGCCGACCAGCCGGCCGCCGTACACCGCGGCCATGGTGACCTTGGCCGCCTCGAGGTCGGCGGGAATGAACACGCAGGAGTCCAGCCCGGCCCTGGCCGCCGCGGCGCCCACCGCGCCGGCGAGGTTGCCGGTGGACGAGCACGACAGGGTGTGGAAGCCGAAGGCGCGCGCGGCCTCGACCGCGATCGCGACGACCCGGTCCTTGAAGGAGTGGGTCGGGTTGCCGGAGTCGTCCTTGACGTGCAGCGACCGCAGCCCCAGCTCTGCCGCCAGCCGGTCGGCCCGCACGAGCTTGGTCCAGCCGGGCTGCAGGTTGGGCTTGTCCGCCACCCCGGCGGGGACGGGAAGCAGGGAGCGGTACCGCCAGATGTTCGCCGGGCCCGCCGCGATGTCCTCCCGGCGGACCTCTCCGAAGTCGTACGCCACCTCAAGGGGGCCGAAACACTCCGTACAGGCGAAGACCGGGCCGAGGTCGTAGTGGGCGCCGCACTCGCGGCAGGACAGACCGGTGGCGGGGCCGAAGTCGGTGGCGGTGGTGGGGGTCGCGGTGCTGATGTGCGCCATGAAGCGAGGCCTTTCCCTCATCTTCGCTCGCGACCGCCCTGGCCGCGAGCCGGAATTGGCACCTGTCCCGGCCGGGCCTCGTGGGCACGAGTTCGACACCGGGGAGGTTGCCGGGGCTTCGCAGGGCCGGTCCCTCCACCCCTCTGGATGAGCATCTTCAGTTGTAGAACCTTCGAAAAAGGTCCTCCAGCACTGTACCCCGGCGTCCCCTGTGTCCGTTCCGCTGTCTCGGATGGCGAGACGGTTTGTATCAGCCGTAGGCCTCGCCGAGCGCGCTCTGCACGTACTTGCGCGCCTGGTGTATCCGGGACTTGACGGTGCCGAGGGGAATGCCGAGCTGGTCGGCGACCTGGGAGTAGTCGAGCTGGCAGATGTCGCGCAGCACGAGCGCCTGGGCGAGGTCTGGCCGCTCGGCCTCCAGCGCCTCCATCGCGTCGAGCAGGTCGAGCCGCGACCCCGCGATGACGCTCACCCGCCGCGGGTCCGGCCGCTGCTCGGGCAGCTCCTCCGCCTGCTCGGACGAGCGCCGCTTGAGCGACCGGTAGGTCGTCCTGGCGCAGTTCACGGTCACGATGTGCAGCCAGGTGCTGAACTTGGCCCGGCCCTCGAACCGGGCGATGTTGCGGGCCACGGCGAGCAGCGTGTCCTGCGCCGCCTCCTCCGCGTCCTGCCGGTACGGTAGTAGCCGCTCGCAGTGCCGCAGCACGTCGGGCTCGATGCGCCGCAGCAGCTCACCGAGGGCGCGGTGATCTCCCCGGGCGGCCGATCCGGCCAGCTCCTCGGTGACGTCGTCCAGTGCCATCCCGTTCCAGCCCTCCCGCGATCGGTTGACATCCTATTGATGGAGGTCCGCTTTTATTAATCTTCCGGCATGCGCGCCCGCTCTGATCGAGGGGAAACCCCAATGAGCAGCTCCGTCCTGATCGCGTCCAACCGGGGCCCGGTGTCCTTCACCCTGTCGGAGGACGGCGGCCTGACCATGCGCAGGGGCGGCGGCGGGCTCGTGTCCGGGCTGTCGGACGTGGTCAGGGACACCGACGTGCTGTGGGTCTGCGCGGCGCTGTCGGACGGCGACCGCGGGGCGGTGCGGCAGGCGCCGGGGGGCCGGCTCGACCGGGCGTTCGAGACGGGGCCCATCCGCATGCTGGACATCCCGCCCGCGGTCTTCCACCGGGCCTACAACGCGGTGGCGAACTCGACCCTGTGGTTCGTCAACCACCTGCTCTACAACACGCCCTTCTCCCCCGAGTTCGGCACCCGGTTCGCACGTGAGTGGGAGTCGTACCGCACCTACAATGGCGCGTTCGCGCTCGCGCTGGCGGAGGAGGCCACGCACCGGGCCCGCGTGATGGTGCAGGACTACCACCTGACGCTCACCCCCGCGATGCTCCGGGTCGAGCGGCCCGACCTGCGCATCGGCCACTTCTCGCACACGCCCTGGGCCCCGCCGGAGTACTTCGCGCTGCTGCCCGAGGACGTCGCGGCGGAGGTGCTGTCGGGCATCCTCGGCGCCGACCACGCCGGCTTCCTCACCGCCCGCTGGGCGCGCGCCTTCATGGACTGCTGCGCCGCCCTGCTCGGGGCGCGGGTGGACCACGCGGCCCGTACGGTGACCTGGGGCGGCAGGACCACCCGGATCGGCGTGCACCCGCTCGGGGTGGACGGCGACGCGCTGCGGGCGCGGGCGGCCGAACCGGACGTCGAGTCGCACATGGCGGCGATCAGGGACCATGTCGGCGACCGCAGGCTGATCGTGCGGATCGACCGCACGGAGCTGTCCAAGAACATCGTCCGCGGCCTGCGGGCCTACCAGGAGTTCCTGGAGGGCCATCCCGAGTGGCACGGACGGGTGGTCCATCTGGCGTTCGCCTACCCCTCCCGGCACGACCTGCCGGAGTACCGCGAGTACACGGCGGCCGTGCAGCGGTGCGCCCAGGAGATCGAGGACGAGTACGCCACCGAGGACTGGGACCCGTTGATCCTCAACGTCAACGACGACTACCCGCGCTCGCTCGCGGCGTACCGGCTGGCCGACGTGCTGCTCGTCAACCCCGTCAGGGACGGCATGAACCTGGTGGCCAAGGAGGGCCCGATCCTGTCGCCCCGGTGCGCGCTCGTGCTGTCCCGCGAGGCGGGCGCGGCGGCCGAGCTCGGCGCCGACTCCCTGCTGGTCAACCCGTTCGACGTCACCGCCACGGCGGCGGCGCTGCACGAGGCGCTGACGCTGCCGGAGGAGGAGCGCCTCGATCGCGGCCTGCGGCTGCGGGAGGCGGCCACCGCGCTGCCGCCGCGGCGCTGGTTCGACGACCAGATCGCCGCGCTGCGCTGAGACGCACCGGTGACGGCGGCGGCGGCGCTCAGTTCCAGGTGGCCTTCTTGAGGATCCCGTCCAGGCCCGGGGTGTTCCACTGGTCGACGACCAGGATCTTCGACGTGGGCAGATACCACTCGCGCTGGCTGTAGCGCATCTTCACCCTGAACTTCTTGTCGACGCAGGTCCCCGCCCACGCGTGGTAGTCCGCCCGGTGACCCGCCCCGACCTTCCGCAGCCCCTTGCCGGCGAGCTTCATGGTGCCCTTGTACAGGCGGACGGTCCTCGGGCAGACCGAGACGTCGGTCGCGGGATCGAACCCGTACCTGGGGTTGTAGGACTGGAACGTGTGATTGCCGATCTTGAGGGCCTTCGGGCCCAGCACCCAGAAGCCGTGGCACCCCGCGTCGCGGAAACCGAAGTCCATGGTGCCGAGACTGGGGCACGAGCCGGTGACGACGCGGGTCCAGTCCGTGCCGGCCTGGACCGCCTTCCACGACGCGGGGATGGTGAGGGTCAGGCCCTTGCGCAGGTGGACCTGCTTGGTGCCGCTCGCGGACGCCGCGGAAGGAGCCGCCAGGGTGGCCGTCAGCACGGCCAGCCCGGCGGCCGCGGTCGCAATGGTCTTTCCGATCATGTCTCCTACGGTAGGCCCGGCCACTTGGAGACGACTTGCGGGGCGATGTCGGCGAGAGGTCAATGCCAGGCGGCCTTCTTGAGGATCCCGTCCAGGCCGGGGGTGTTCCACTGGTCGACGATCAGGATCTTCGACGTGGGCAGGAACCACTCCCGCTGGTGGAAGTGGGCCTTCACCTTGAACTTCGTCATCGTCACGCACGGCCCCGCCCAGTCGCGGTAGTAGGCCTTGTGCCCCGGCCCGACCTGGCGCAGCCCCTTCGCGACGAGCTTGGTCTGGCCGATGTAGAGGTTCTTCCGCACCGGGCAGGGCCCGACGTCGGTGGCCGGATAGAACGGCCCGTCCGGCGTGTACGCGTTGAACAGCTCATGGCCGATCTTGATGGCCTTGGGACCCAGGACCCAGAAGCTGTGGCACCCCGAGTCGCGGAAGCCGTAGTCCGCGGTGCCGCGCGTGGGGCACGAGCCGGTGATGACGCGGGTCCAGTCCTTGCTGACGGCGTCGACCCGCCACGAGGCGGGGATGGTGAGCGTGAGGCCCTTGCGCAGGTGGACCTGCCTGGTGCCGCCGAGGTCGCTCGCGGACGCCGCCGCGGGAGCCACCAGGGTGGCGGCCGCGAGGGCGGCGGTCAGCACGGCGAGCCCGGCCGGGATGGTCTTCCGGTTCATGACCGGAAACGTTAGACCTGCCCGCTTGCAGACCGCTTGCCAAGCGATTCCACCAGGTCGCCGAGGAGGGCCACCACGCCGTCGGGGCCGTCCACCACGAGGTCGGCGCGTTCCGCCAGCTCGGTCACCTCGGCGGACCCGCTGCACACCCGTACGCCGGGCAGGCCGGCCTCCTCGACCGCGGCGAAGGCCGCGAGGTCGCCGAGGTCGTCACCGGCGAACATGACCGAGCGGGCGCCGCGCTCGGCGAGGAAGGCCGACAGCGCCCGGCCCTTGTCCATGCCGCCGGGCCGCAGTTCCAGCACCATGCGGCCCGGCTCGACCGCGAGCCCGGCCTCCGCGGCCAGCGCCGCGACCGGTCCGCGCAACTCCTCCAGGGCCGCGGCGGGGTCGGCGCACCGCCGGGTGTGCACGGCGACGGCGTGGCCCTTGTCCTCGATCCACGCGCCCTCCAGCCCGGCCACGAGAACGGGCAGCCGGGTCCGTACGAGGTCGAGCCCCGGCGGCGGTGGCGGGGCGGTCACGCGGCCGTCCTCCCAGCGTTCGAGGCCGTAGTGACCGAGGATCACCAGGCCGGGCACGTCTCCGAGCGACGGCCCGCCGGGGACCTCCCCCAGGCCGATGGCCGTCAGGGGCGGCCGGCCGGTGACGACGACCACGGCGCGTACGTGCGGGGCGAGCGCGGCCAGCACGCCCGGCACCGCGGGGTGCACGCGGGCGGCGGCGGGGTCGGGGACGATCGGGGAGAGCGTGCCGTCGTAGTCGAGCCCGATCACGGCGCCTGCCGGGTCGGCGACGATCGCGTCGAGTCCTGGGTGCGCGGGCAGTGTCATGGCCTCGTTCCGGAGAAGTGGTCGGGACGCTTCGGCGCGCCGTGCGGGGACGGTGAGCGGGTGTCTCAGGGGTGCATGCCGAACCTGCGGGCGGAGCGGTCACGCCGCCGGCCGGCCCTCATCCGGCGCAGTCGCTTGACCAGCATGGGGTCGTGCTCCAGCGCCTCCGGCCGGTCGATCAGCTCCCCGAGTAACTGGTAGTACCGGGTGGCGGAGACGCCGAAGGCCTCCCTGATCGCCTGCTCCTTGGCGCCCGCGTACCGCCACCACTGACGCTCGAACGCGAGCATCTCGCGGTCGCGGTCGGAGAGGTCGAGCCCGTCGCCGCCGGTCGGTTCGGTGTCCATCCGCTCCTCCTCGATCGGCCGCGAGCCCGTCCCTCATGGTAAAGGGACGCACGACGTTGGACGACCCGGGGTGTGCAGAGGAGAGAGGCCGACGTAGTGTCACGTGGTGTGAGCTCTGTAATCACGCTTCTGACCGACTACGGGCTGGAGGACGGGTTCGTCGCCGCGTGCCACGGCGTGATCGCGGGCATCGCACCGCAGGCTCGGATCATCGACGTGGGCCATCTCGTTCCCGCAGGGGACGTGCGGCGCGGCGCGGCCATCCTGGCGCAGACCCTGCCCTATCTCCCGGCCGGCGTCCACCTCGCCGTCGTCGATCCCTCCGTCGGCGGCAACCGCCGCCCGGTCGCGGTCGAGGCGGGCGGGCGGGTGTTCGTCGGCCCGGACAACGGCGTCCTGTCGTGGGCCGTCCGGGCCGCCGGCGGCGCCGACGCGGCCTACGAGATCACCAACAGGGAGCTGTTCCTGGCCAACGTCTCGCCGACCTTCCAGGGCCGCGACCTGTTCGCCCCGGTGGCGGCGCACCTGTGCGCCGGCCGGGCGGTGGCCGACGTGGGACCGCCGATGCCGGTGGACCGCCTGGTGACCCTGCCCGCCCCGACCTGCCGCCTGCGGGACGGCGCGGCGGAGGGCGAGGTGCTGTCGGTGGACCGGCACGGCAACGTCCAGTTCTCGATCACCGCGAACGACCTGGCCGAGATCGGCGTACGGCTCGGCGACACCCTGGCCGTGTGGCTGGGGCGCCGCCAGGTCGCGGTGCCGTACCGGGAGACCTTCACCGCCGTGCCGCCGGGCGACCTCGTGGCGTTCGCCGACTCCGCCGGCCTGGTCGCGATGGCGATCAACGCCGGGGACGCCGCCGACCGCCTGGGCCTGCCCCCGGGCGCGCACGTACGGCTGTCGCCCGGGCGCTGACCCGGCGGCGGGTCTCCTACTCGGCGTTGACCACGTCGCGGGCCTCCGCGAAGTGGCAGGCGCTGGGATGCGCGCTGCCCGGGCGGGCCTCCAGCGCGGGCTCCTGCTCGGCGCAGATGTCCTGCGCCTTCCAGCAGCGGGTGCGGAAGTGGCAGCCCGACGGCGGGTTGGCCGGCGAGGGCGGGTCGCCCTGCAGGATGATCCGCTGGCGGGTCTCCCGGCCCTCCGGGTCGGGCACCGGCACCGCCGAAAGCAGCGCCTGCGTGTACGGATGGGTCGGGCTGTCGTAGATCTCGGCGTCGTTCCCGAGCTCGACGATCTTGCCGAGGTACATCACCGCGATCCGGTCGGAGATGTGGCGGACCACCGACAGGTCGTGCGCGATGAAGATGTAGGCGAGGTTGAACTCGTTCTGCAGCCGCTCCAGCAGGTTCATCACCTGGGCCTGGATCGACACGTCGAGGGCGGAGACCGGCTCGTCGCAGATGATGATCTCCGGCTGGAGCGCGAGGCCGCGGGCGATGCCGATGCGCTGACGCTGGCCGCCGGAGAACTGGTGCGGGTAGCGGTTGATGTGGTCGGGGTTGAGGCCCACGACCTCCAGCAGCTCCTGCACCCGCTGCCGCCGGCCGCCCTTCGGCGCGACGTCCGAGTGGATCTCGAACGGCTCGCCGACGATGTCGCCGACCGTCATCCGGGGGTTCAGCGAGGTGTACGGGTCCTGCATCACCATCTGGATGTTGCGGCGCATCCGCTTGAGCTCGGCGCCCCTGGCGGTGGTGATGTCCCTGCCGTTGATCCGCACCGAGCCCGACGTGGGCCGCTCCAGCGCCATCAGCAGCTTGGCCAGCGTGGACTTGCCGCAGCCCGACTCGCCCACGACGCCGAGCGTCTCGCCCTTGCGCAGGTCGAAGGAGACCCCGTCCACCGCCTTGATCGCGCCGACCTGCCGCTTGAAGACCACGCCGTAGTTCAGCGGGAAGTGCTTCACCAGGTCGCGGACTTCGAGGATGGGCTCAGCGGGAGCCGTCATCGAGAACCTCCCTCCAGTAGTGGCAGGCGCTGCCGCGGGTGTCGCTGACCGTGTACAGCGGTGGGACGTCGGTCACGCAGTTCTCCTTGCGGTACGGGCACCGCGGGTGGAAGGCGCAGCCGGTGGGCATGTCGAGCAGGTTCGGCGGCATGCCCTTGATCGCGTACAACTCCTGGCCCTTGAGGTCCACGCGGGGGATCGACTCCAGCAGGCCCTTGGTGTAGGGGTGGGCGGGAGCGCGGTACCCGTCGAAGACCGAGGCGTGCTCGACGATGCGCCCGCCGTACATGACCGCGATCTTGTCGGCCACGTCGGCGACGACGCCGAGGTCATGGGTGATCAGGATCAGGCCCATGTCGCTTTCCTGCTGCAACTCCGCCAGCAGTCCCATGATCTGCGCCTGCACGGTCACGTCCAGGGCGGTGGTGGGCTCGTCGGCGATCAGGATCTCCGGGTCCAGCGCGATCGCCATCGCGATCATGATGCGCTGCCGCATGCCGCCGGAGAACTGGTGCGGGAAGTCGTCGACCCTGGACTTGGCGCCCGGGATCCTGACCCGGTCCATGAGCTCCACGGCCTTCCTGCGGGCGTCCCGCTTGGACATGCCCTGGTGGACGCGGAACATCTCCCCGATCTGCCAGCCCACGGTGAACACCGGGTTGAGCGCGGACAGCGCGTCCTGGAAGATCATCGCGATCCGGCGGCCGCGGATCTGGCCGCGGTCCTCGTCCCGCATCGTGAGCAGGTCGGTGCCGTGGAACCGGACCTCCCCCTTGGGGATGCGCGCCGGCGGCATGTCGAGGATGCCCATGATCGCCTGCGCGGTGACCGACTTGCCGGAGCCCGACTCCCCGAGCACCGCGAGCGTCTCTCCGGCGTTGACCGAGTAGGAGACGCCGTTCACGGCCCGTACGACGCCCTGGCGGGTCTGGAACTCGACGTGCAGGTTGTCCACGGCGAGCAGGGGTTCGTAGCCCGCGCGATCCGCCGGGAGCAGATGCGTGTCGACAGATGGGTTCTTCACTTGCCGCCCCTCTTATCGAAGCTTCGGGTCGAGCGCGTCGCGGACGGCGTCGCCCAGCATGACGAACGCCAGCACGGTGATGCTCAGGAAGAGCGCGGGGAAGATGAGCGGTTCCGGCGCCTCCAGGAACCGGCGCCGGGCGTCGCCGATCATCAGGCCCCACGAGATCGCCGGCGGCTGGACTCCCACTCCCAGGAAGGACAGGCCGGCCTCGGCGGCGATGAAGACACCCAGGTTGAGGGTGGCCGTCACGATCACCGGGGCGATCGCGTTGGGCAGGATGTGCCGCACCATGATCCGGCCGGGCCCCGCGCCCAGCGCCCGGGCCGCGGTGACGTAGTCCTGGTTCTTGGCCGAGATGACCGCGGCCCGCATGATGCGCAGGATCAGCGGCCAGGCCAGCACGGCGAGCGAGAGGACCACGATCCAGGCTCCGGCGTTCTCCCGGCCGGCCACCGACAGGAACAGCAGCGCGCCGAGCACCGAGGGGATCGCGAAGAAGATCTCGGCGATCCGCGACAGCAGCACGTCGACCCAGCGGCTGTAGTAGCCCGCCAGCAGGCCGAGCCCGCCACCGACGATGGCGCTGATCAGCGAGGTGGCGATGCCGACGATGACCGAGACCCGGGCGCCGTAGATGACCCTGGAGTAGGTGTCGCAGCCGAGGTTGTCGGTGCCGAACCAGTGCTTGGAGGTGATGCCCTCCCGCGCGTTGCTCAGGTCGCAGGTGGAGGGGTCGTAGGCGTTGACGGACGAGAACAGCGACGGGAAGGCCGCCATCAGGATCAGGATCAACACGAGGATCGATCCCAGGATGAAGACCTTGTTCCGGCGGAGGTCGTGCCAGGCGTCCGACCACAGACTGGCCGGCCTGCGGGCCTTCTCCGGCTTGGCGTCCTTGTCCTTGGCCGATTCGGCCACAGTCGCGTTACTCATAGCGGATCCGGGGGTCGAGGACGGCGTACAGCAGGTCGACGATCAGGTTGGCCAGGACGTAGACCAGGACCAGTACGGTCACGATACCGACCACCACCGCGTTCTCACGCAGGTAGACGGACTGGAAGAGCTGCTGGCCGATGCCGGGCAGATTGAAGATCGTTTCGGTGATGATCGCCCCGCCCATCAGCGTGCCCAGGTCGGCGCCCAGATAGGTGATCAGCGGGATGAGCGAGTTGCGCAGCGCGTGCCGGCCGAGCACCCGTCGTCGTGGCAGGCCCTTGGCGACGGCGGTGCGGATGTAGTCGGCGCGGAGCGTCTCCATGAGGCTCGTCCGGGTGAGCCGGGTGAGATAGGCGATCGAGAGCCCGGCCAGCACCAGGCCGGGCACGATGTAGCTCCGCATGCCGTCCTGGATCCCGGCGACGGGGAAGAAGTCGATCCCGGTGTTCTGCTTCAGCTTCACGCCGAGCACGAGCTGCAGGACGAACCCGCTCACCAGCGTCGGGATCGAGACCAGCAGCAGGGTGAAGGCGAGCACCGCCTGGTCCTGCCACCTGCCCCGGCGGAGCGCCGCCCACAGGCCCAGCCCCACGCCGATGACCGCCTCGAACACGAGGGCGGTGATCGAGAGCTGGAAGGTCACCTGGAACTTGCCCTGGAAGAGCGAGGACACCGGCACCCCGCGGAAGGTGGTGCCAAAATCACCGGACACGATGTCGCGGATGTAGTACCAATACTGGACGAGCAGCGGATCGTTCAGGTGGAACTGCTCACGCATGCGCGCCACAAGCTGGGGGTCGAGACGCCGGTCCCCGCCCAGGGCCGCGATGGGATCACCCGGCAGCGCGTAGACGGTGGCGAAGAGCAGGAACGTGGTCCCCACCAGTACAGGGATCGCCTGCAGTAGGCGTCTGATCACGTAGCGACCCATGAGGTCTCCCGGTCATGAACAGGGGCAGCCCATTCTGTCTGTCATGGACTGCCCCTGAGGATGGTCGACTACCGGGGGGCAGATCAAGGACCGCCCCCCGAATAGCTCTTCGGTCAGGCCCGCTCGACGTTGAAGACGTCGATGCGCTCGAACGGGTCGATCTTGACGTTCTTCACGTTCGAGGAGAACGCGCCGTTCGTGGTGTAGAAGTAGATCGGCACGTACGCCATCTCCTTCAGCGCCAGGTCGTCGGCCTGCTGGTAGAACTTCACGCCCTCGTCGAGGGACGCGGCGGAGTCACCCTTGTTGAGCAGCTCGTCGAACTCCTTGTTGGAGTACTGGACGTAGTTGGAGCTGCCGCCGGTCCCGAAGATCGGGCGGAGGTAGTTCTCCGGGGACGGGTAGTCCATGATCCACGCCATCCGGAAGGCGCCCTTGACCTTGCCGTCGCCCAGGTCGTTGAGGATGTCGGCGAACTTCTCGTACGGCTTGACGCTGACCTCGACCTGGAGGTTGGTGCGGATGTTGTTGGCGACCGCCTCCATCCACTCCTTGTGGGCGCCGTCGGCGTTGTAGCTCAGGTCGATGGACTTGACGTCCTTGCCGCCGTTGGAGTCCCAGAGCGACTTGGCCTTCGCGGGGTCGAAGGTGCACGCCTCGCCGCAGGCGCCCTTGCGGTAACCGGCGACGACCGGGCTGATGTTGTCGTCGGCGGGGACGCGGGTGCCGGAGAAGACCTTGTCGGTGATGGTCGCCCGGTCGATCGACATCGAGATCGCGGTGCGCAGCTCGCGGCTCTTGGCGTACGCGTCACCGCTCTTGATGTTGAACCCGAGCCAGCCGATGCCGGAGGAGGGCTGCTCGATGTAGCGGTCGCCGAACTCGGCCTTGGCGCCGCCGATCTGCTCCGGCGGCAGCTGGTCCATGATGTCCAGGTTGCCGGCCCGCAGGTCGTTGTACGCGGTGTTCAGGTCGGTGTAGATCTTGTACTGGAGCGCGTCGACCTTGGCCTTGCCCTCCTTGAAGCCGTCGAAGCGGACCATCTCGACCGTCTGGTCGGTCCCGCGCTTGTACGGCTTGCTCATCTTGAAGGGGCCGTCACCGATCGGGTTCGAGCCGTAGTCGGCCTTCAGCTTGCCCTCGGACTCGAAGGCGGCCTTCGGCAGGGGGTAGAAGGCGGTGTAGCCCAGCATGGTCGGGAAGCCCGAGTAGGGGTGGGTGAGCTCGACCGAGATGGTCTTGTCGTCGACCGCCTTGAGGCCCGACAGCGTCGTCGCGGTGGGCTCGGCGGCCTTCTTCGGGCCCTCCTCGCCGTCCGGGTCCTGCGGGTTCATGGCGTCGTAGCCCTTGAACACCGAGAAGAAGTAGTTGGACTGCTGCTGGTTCGGCCCGTAGGCCGTGTAGTTCCAGGAGTCCACGAAGTTCTGGGCGGTGACCGGCGTGCCGTCGTGCCAGGTGTAGCCGTCCTTGAGCTTGATCGTCCAGGTGGTCTGGTCGGTCGAGTCGATGGACTCCGCGATCCGGTTGACCGGCTTCTTCTGGTCGTCGTAGTCGACGAGACCGATGAACAGCGCGTTCAGCACCTCGGCGCCGCTGGTCTCGCCGGTGTTGCCCGGAATCAGGTCGTTCTGCGGCTCGGCGATCTCGATGCGGACCGGCTGCGCGGCGGAACCGGAGCCGGAGCCTGAGTTGTCGGACCCTCCACCACCGCCACAGGCGGCCACGGCGAGCGCCAGCAGCGCTGCTCCGGCGGTAATCCTTACGCCCCTAGTCACACGCATAGTGGATCTTGGTCCTCCCTCTAGGATGGGCGTTCACGCTGGTGCGACCCCGGGTTTGCGGGCACCGTCAAACCAGCTGACGTCCTGCCAGTCGTCCGGAGCATCCCTCACCTCTCGCACCAGAGGTATCTCCGGCACGTTGCAGTTCGGTCACACGTGCGCGAGTCGGGCGTCACACACGCAGTCCCGCGTGCCAACCCTAAACGCCCAGATAGGCACTAAAACCCCCTTTAGCGTACATTCACCGTGAGAGTGCGAGCCCTTGACCGGCGGAGTCGGCGGCACCCCCTCCCCGGTCCCCTTATCACGATGTCCTGGGCTACCGTTGACCAGTCGCAGCCACGTCCGGTGCGACAGCCGTCCCACCGACCTCCATCCAATAGAGTCACTGCCATGAGCCAGCCGGAATCCGCGGTCGCGGAGGCCCAGGGTGGCGGCCGAGCCCCGGAGTCGCTGGCCGCGCTCGCCGAGCGTCACGGACTGCGACGCGCCATCGCACGCCCCAGCATGCCCGCCTACCTGCGCCAACTGTGGGACCGGCGGCACTTCATCCTCACGTACGCCACGTCGCGCAACGTCTCGAAGTACTCGGAGTCGATGCTCGGCCAGCTCTGGCAGGTGCTGACGCCGCTGCTCAACGCAGCGGTCTACTGGCTGATGTTCGGCGTGATCCTCGGGCAGAGCAAGTCGATCGTCAACTACCCCGCGTTCCTCATCACCGGGGTCATGGTGTTCACCTTCACCCAGCGCACGGTGATCAGCGGGGCCAAGTCGATCTCGTCGAACCTGTCCCTGATCCGCGCGCTGCACTTCCCCCGCGCCTCGCTCCCGCTCGCGTACACGATGCAGGAGCTGCAGCAGCTCGGCTACTCGATGGGCGTGCTGCTCCTGCTGGTGCTCGTCACGGGGGAGCCGATCACCTGGCTCTGGCTGCTGGTCCCGGTCACGCTGGCGATGCAGACCGTGTTCAACATCGGCATCGGCCTGTTCATGGCCCGCGTCGGCGCGTTCATGCGGGACATGAACCAGCTCCTGCCGTTCATCACCCGCACCTGGCTGTACGCCTCCGGCGTCTTCTACGCGATCGACGACAAGACCCGGGAGCTCCCCGACTTCCTCCGCTGGGCGCTGGAGTTCAACCCGGCGGCCGCCTACATCGAGTTCATGCGCGACCTGCTGATCTACCAGCGTTTCCCGGAGCGCTGGGCGTGGGTGACTTGCGTATTCTGGGCAGTGTTCGCGGTGATCGTCGGCTTCTGGTACTTCTGGCGGGCCGAGGAGAGGTACGGCCGTGGCTGAGCTGACCAAGGAGCAGGAGCTGTCCCAGGTGGCGCCCCAAGACCCCAAGACGCAGACCCCCTCCGAGACCCGGGACCCCGAGTCGCCCGACTCCACGACCGGGACGCCGACCGTCATCGTCGACGACCTCCACATCGTCTACAAGGTGTACGGCTCGGCCGGCGACGCCGAGAAGGGCAACGCGGCCAACGCGCTCATGCGCCTTCTCCGGCGCCAGGGACGGCCGCAGATGAAGGAGGTCCACGCCGTCAAGGGCGTGAGCTTCGTGGCCCACCACGGCGACGCCATCGGCATCATCGGCCGCAACGGCTCGGGCAAGTCGACCCTGCTGCGCGCGATCGCCGGTCTCCTGCCGCCGCACAAGGGCGCCGTCTACACGAACGGCCAGCCCTCCCTCCTCGGCGTCAACGCGGCCCTCATGAAGGAGCTGACCGGCGAGCGCAACATCATCCTCGGCTGTTACGCCATGGGGATGACGCCCGCCGAGGTGCGCGAGAAGTACGACGAGATCGTGGACTTCTCCGGCATCGGGGAGTTCGTCCAGTTCCCCATGTCGACCTACTCGTCCGGCATGGGCGCCCGGCTGCGCTTCGCCATCTCGTCGGCCAAGACGCACGACGTGCTGCTGATCGACGAGGCGCTCGCGACCGGCGACCGCGAGTTCAAGCGCAAGAGCCAGGACCGCATCAAGCAGATGCGCCAGTCCGCCGGCACCGTCTTCCTGGTCGCCCACAACCTCGACGTGATCGAGGAGACGTGCAACCGCGTGATATGGCTGCACAAGGGGAAGATCAGAATGCAGGGCGACCCCCAGGAAGTCCTGGAGGCGTACAACAAAGCCTGAGAGAAACGGAGGGGTGAACGTGCCGACGCCGCCACCGATCCCGTACGACCACCTGCCCGAGGTGCCCGCGCTGACCGTCGAGAGCGACGACGTGCGGGACGGCGAGAGGCTCCCCGAGGCCCATGTGTTCGACGACTGGGGCATGGGCGGGCAGAACGTCTCCCCGCACCTGCGCTGGTCGGGCGCCCCCGAGGGCACCCGGAGCTACGCCGTCACCTGCTACGACCCGGACGCCCCCACGGGCAGCGGCTTCTGGCACTGGGTGCTGTTCGACATCCCGGCCTCCGTCACCGAGCTGCCGGCGGGCGCGGGCAACGGCCCCGACTTCAAGGGACTGCCCGAGGGGGCCAGGCACGCCCGCAACGACTTCAGCACGAAGGAGTACGGCGGCGCGGCGCCCCCGCCCGGACACCCGCACCGCTACCTCTTCGCCGTGCACGCGCTGGGCGTGGAGTCCCTCGGCCTGGACACCGACGCGCCGCCCGCCGTGGTCGGCTTCAACGTCACGGCCAACACGCTCGCCCGCGGCTTCATCGCACCGGTGTACGAAACCTGATGCCACAGGGCCCGGCGTTCCACTATGATTCGAACGGAGATTCGACATAGCGGAGGGCCGGGATGAGCGACCTCGCGTCGGCGATCGACAGTCTCGCCGCCGAAGACCCCGCGGAGCTGCCCGTCGGGCTGATCGCCGAGCAGCTCATCGATCTGCACTGGCAGATGGCCCGCCTGCAGGCCCAGATCGCCAGGCGCACCTACCTGCGCGCCTCCTCCGAGTCGCCCAACTAGCGCCCCTCGCCGGGACGCGAACGGCCGGCACCCTCACGAGGTGCCGGCCGTTCGTCGTGGCCGAAGCCGGAATGTTCGATTCCTCGGTCAGTTGCCGTACCCGCGCACCCGCCCCGTCGGGACGGCGCCGGACACCAGGCCCGGGGCCGACGACACCGCGCCCGACAGGGCCGCGTCGGCGGTGACGGCCGCGGAGGAGGCCAACCGGGACGTCGCGGCGGTGGCCGCACCGGCTCCCCGCGCCGGCACGCTCGTGGTGGTCGCGGCGACACCGGCGACCGCGCGGACGTCCGCGTTCACGCGGGCCGCGACGTCGGCGGTCACCGTACGGGTGCTGCTCGTGTCGGCGCACGGAACCAGCGTCAGCAGGCCGCCCGCGCTGCCGGCGGTCGCCGCGGCGGCGCCGTTCAGGTTGAGCAGCGCCTTGAGCCTGGCGGTGACGTCGAGCGCGGCGCTGACGTCGGCGCCCGCGGCGGCGACGGCCGCCGCCGAGGCGTCCACGGCGTCGGCGGCCCGGCCGGACGTCGTGACGACCGGCCGGCCGACCTGGGCGGTGAGAGCCGCGACGGCCTTCGCCTTGGCGCGCACGGCCGCGTCCACGGTGGCCCTGGCGTCGACGACCGCCTGCAGGGCGGCGCGCAGATGCGCCTCCAGGGTGGCGATGACGGCGGCGTCGACGGTGATCGTCGCGTCCGCGGCAGCGGCGGCCGCGGCGTCGACAGTGGCGTCCGCCGTGATGTCGGCGGCGATGTCGGCCGCGATGACGGCCGCGGCGTTGATCTGCGCGTTCGCGGTCGCGGTGAGAGCGGCCGTGGTCGTGCCTGCGAGGTCCGCGACGGCGACGAGGTCGGCCCGGAGCGCGGCGGTCACGTTCACCGCCACCTGGGCGGCGGCGTCGGCCTGCGCGACGGCACCGCTCGCCGCGGTGCTCGTGCCGCTCGCCGCCCCGCTCGTCGTGCCGGCCACCGCGTCGGCGACCACGCCGGCCCGCAGGTCGGCCAGCAGGCTCGCCACCGCCGCGACCCGGGTGTTCGTGCACTTGACCGCGCACCCCTCGGCCTGCGCGGGCGCGGCGAGCATGCCGGCGACGCCGATTGCGACGGCGACGACGGCTGTCCTAACCAGTCGTTTCATTTGACTTGCCCCCGGTTCATATTCCTTTTCACGAGAGTGGGAATGACGAACCCAAGAACCCCCGTGCGTCGGCGGGCACGCCGACAAAGACGTCGGCATTTCTATCACCGCGGTTCACGCCGGAAGGCTCACCGAGGCGGGGGGTCCAGGCAGGACGACGCGCCGGAAAAATCGGGATATCGAGCATCGGACGACCACTTCACGGTCGCCCCAATCCCCGCGCAGCAGAAAGCTACGGTAAACACCGAGCCCGGTCGCGGCGGTGAATTTTTCCGCTCGCTTTTGGCGACGCGCGCGTGGCGCCCGTGACGCGCAGCCGGCGGGCGCCGGCCCGCGGCCCCTGGGACCGCCTGTTGCCGGTCGGCGCTTCGCGACATATCGCGTTAGGAGTTAGGCTGTCGGGGTGACCTACCTCACCCCGTACGCGGGCGACGATCCCGCGCAGCGCGCCTCCGACGCCGACCGCGACAGGATCGCGGCCGTGCTCGGCGAGGCGCTGGCCACCGGCCGCCTGACGAGCCTCGAACACGCCGACAGGCTCGACGCCGTCTACCACGCCGTGACGCTGGGCGAACTCGTGCCACTGATCAGGGATCTGCCGGACGTGTCCGGCCAGGCGTCCGCGCTCCCCACGGACCGGCTCCGGATCTCGGCGGTGTTCAGCAAGATCATACGGCGCGGACGCTGGATCGCCGGGCGGCACACCGAGCTCAGCGCCGTCTTCGGAGCGCTGATCGTCGACCTCGACGAGGCGGTCCTGCCCGGCCGGGAGGTGACGCTTGAGGTGAACTCGTTCTGCGGGAAGATCATCATCACCGTCCCCCCGGACGCCAGGGTGATCGACCAGGGCGGCACCGTGTTCTCCAAGCGCGCGATCAGCGGCGGGGACGGCGCCGAGAACGGCCCGCTGATCCGGCTCACCGGCAACGCGCGCTTCGGCAAGATCGTGGTGTACCGGGGGACGCGCCGCTGACGGCCTACGATTCGGCCATGCAACCCACCGGCCGTACGCTGCCCGTGGCCCTGGACGCCATGGGCGGCGACCACGCGCCCGGCGAGATCGTCGCGGGAGCCGTGCGGGCGGTGCGCGAACGCGGCGTGCCCGTCGTGCTCGTCGGCCATCCCCGGGTGCTCCACCAGGAGCTGGCCGGGCACGACGCGGTCACCGAGATCCCCATCGTCCGCGCCGAGGAGGCCCTGGCGATGAACGAGGGCGCGCTGGCGAGCCTGCGGCGCCCGCGGTCCAGCATCGCCGTCGCGTGCCATCTCGTCCGGCGCGGCGACGCCTGCGCGGTGGTGTCCGCCGGGTCGACCGCCGGCGTCGTCGCCACTGGACGGCTGCGCCTGCGGGCCCAGCAGGGCGTCGTACGGCCCGCCATCGCGGTCGGCCTGCCGACGCTTCCCCAGCCCACCGTGCTGCTCGACGCGGGGGCCACGGCGGACGCCAAGCCCGAGATGCTGGTGCAGTTCGCCCACCTCGGGGTGGCGTACGCGGAGGCCGTGCTCGCCACGCGGCGTCCGCGCGTCGGCCTGCTCACGATCGGAGCCGAGGCCGAGAAGGGCAACAAGCTCGCCAAACGCGCGCACGAACTGCTCGTCGCCACCCCCGGCATCGACTTCGTCGGCAACGTGGAGGGACACGACCTGCTCACCGGGAAGGCCGACGTCGTCGTCACCGACGGGTTCACCGGCAACGTCGCGCTGAAGACGGTGGAGGGCACCGTGCGGTACACCTTCGACCAGTTCAGGGAGGCGATCGCGGACAGCCGCCTGGCCCGGCTCGGCGGGATGCTGCAGCGGGCCCGGCTACGCGAGCTGGCCGGCCGGCTCGACCCCGAGGCGCACGGCGGGGCCGTGCTGCTCGGGCTGAACGGCACGGTGGTGATCGCCCACGGCTCGTCGCGGGCCCGCGGGGTCGCCGCCGCCTGCGAGCTCGCGGCCCGCCTGTCGGCCCAGGGCGTCGTCGCCAGGATCGGCGAGCGGATCGCCGCGGGCAACCGGTCGCACCGCCGCCGCTGACCATGCGGACGACCGCCGGACGGACGGCGGGATGACCGGCGGACGGACGGCGGGATGACCGCCGATTTCGGCAGGCGGGCCGAAGTCGCGCGCCGATAAGCTTGACGCATGACCGACCCGCAGCTCGTGCTCACCGAGCGGGTCCAGCAGGCGCTGGGCTCCGCCTTCGGTCCGGAGTACGCCACCGAAGATCCGCTGATCAGGCCCTCACAGTTCGCCGACTACCAGGCGAACGTCGCGCTCAGCCTGGCCAAGCGGCTCCGACGTGCGCCTCGGGAGGTCGCCCAGGCCATCGCGGGCCACCTCGACACCTCCGACGTGAGCGTCGAGGTCAGCGGGCCCGGGTTCCTCAACCTGACGCTGCGCGACGGCTGGATCGCCGAGCAGGCCGGGCAGCGGCTGCTGGACGACCGCCTCGGCGTGCCGCAGCCGGCTCCGCAGACCGTGGTCGTCGACTACTCGGCGCCGAACGCCGCCAAGGAGATGCACGTCGGTCACCTGCGCACCACGATCGTCGGCGACACGCTCGCGCGTACCCACGAGCACGTCGGCAACCAGGTGATCCGGCAGAACCACCTCGGCGACTGGGGCACGCCGTTCGGCATGCTCATCGAGCACCTCCTCGACATCGGCGAGGAGCAGGCGCTCGGCCGCCTGGCCGCCGGCGACGGCAACGCCTTCTACCAGGAGGCACGGCACAAGTTCGACACCGACAAGGCGTTCGAGGAGCGCTCCCGCCGCAGGGTGCCGCTGCTGCAGGGCGGCGACCCGCCGACCCTGCGCCTGTGGCACGAGTTCATCGAGTACACCAAGCGCTACTTCAACAAGGTGTACCGCGCGCTCGGCGTCACGCTCACCGACGACGACATCGCGGGCGAGAGCAAGTACAACCCCATGCTCGCCGACGTCTGCGACGAGCTTGAGCGCATGGGCGTGGCCGAGATGAGCGAGGGCGCGCTGTGCGTCTTCCCGCCCGGCTTCACCGGCCGCGACGACCAGCCGCTGCCGCTCATCGTCCGCAAGAGCGACGGCGGGTACGGCTACGCCACGACCGACCTCGCCGCGATCCGCTACCGGGTCCGCGACCTCAAGGCCGACCGGGTCCTCTACGTCGTGGGCGCGACCCAGTCGCTGCACTTCCAGATGGTCTTCGCGGCGGCCCGGATGGCCGGCTGGCTGCACGACGAGGTGAAGGCGGAGCACGTCCAGATCGGCAGTGTGCTCGGCAGCGACGGCAAGATGTTCAAGACCCGCAGCGGCGAGTCGGTCAAGCTCACCGACCTGCTCGAGGAGGCGGTCGTCCGGGCCGAAGCGGTCATCGCCGAACGCGGGTACGAGCCGGAGGCCCGGCGGCAGATCGCCCGCCAGGTCGGCATGGGCGCCGTCAAGTACGCCGACCTGTCGGTCAGCCACGACAGCGAGTACGTCTTCGACTTCGACCGCATGCTCGCGCTGACCGGCAACACGGGGCCGTACCTCCAGTACGCCACGGCCCGCATCCGGTCGATCTTCCGCAACGGCGGGATCGACCCGGAGTCGGTCACCGGCCCGATCGTGCTGGGCCACCCGGCCGAGCGGGCGCTGGCACTGCAACTGCTCGGCTTCGGCACGGTCGTCGCCGCCGTCGCCGAGCTGTCCGAGCCGCACCGGCTCTGCAACTACCTGTTCGACCTCGCGCAGGCGTTCACCTCGTTCTACGAGGGCTGCCCGGTCCTCAAGGCCGAGGAGGAGTCCGTACGGCAGTCGCGCCTGGCCCTGTCGGCGCTCACGCTGCGCGTGCTGCTGCGGGGCCTCGACCTGCTCGGCATCGAAGTGCCCGAGCGGATGTGAGCGGCGTGCCCGAACCCGCTCCGGCGTGCCTAACCCCTCGTCAGCGCGCCGAGCGTCTAGTCTGGCGCGGGCAAGGGAGTGCCAGCCGATCCCTCGGGGAGCGATCCGCGTGAGCATGGACCTGACCACGAGTCCGGACCCCGGAAACGTGGCCGACGCCACGGAGTTGCACCGCTACGCCGAAGCGCTGCTCGTCAGCCTGGCGGCCGACGGGACCACGCCCGAGCTGCCGCCGGGCGTCACGGACGTGCCGGGATACTGGCTCGCGCCGGCGGTCGAGACGCTCGTGCTGATCCTGTCGGGCGCGGACGCGCTGGAGCCGCTGGCCCTCGCCTCCCAGCTGGACGAACGGCGCACCGCCCTGTTCCTGTGCCTCGCCCTCGCCGTCTGCGGCCAGGGCGATCGCATCCACGCGTCCTGGCTGGGGACCGCCTTCGGCGACCTCGCCGAGGACCACCCGGTGGCCCCCGGCCAGCGCGCCCTGTGGCTGGCCGCGGCGCGGGGGGCGTACGGGCCGGTCGGCAAGATCTTCGTGCTGCGCAAGCTGGACGCGGTCGACGTGCCGGCCACCGACGACCGCTGGCTGAGGGCCATCGTGCCCGGTTCGCCGGAGACGTCGGTGCCTCCCTCCCTGGAGCCGTTCCCCGAACTGGCGAAGGTCGCCGAGATCGAGCGGTCCCTGCAGGCGTCGGTGACGCTGCAGCGCCTCCGTGAGCGCTGCGACGCGATCACCTCCACCCGGCAGCCGGGCGAGGTCACCAAGGTCGTACGCGGCACCGTGTGGGCCGACGACGAGCCGCTGGCCGTGCTCCGCACGCTGATCGGGCAGGGCGGCCCGGAGGGGCCGCTGAGCTCGCTCACCGGCCATCTGCTGCAGGACCTGCGCCCCGACGCCGATCCGCATCTGGCCGCGCTCGCCCTGCATGTCGCGGCGCCCGCCGTCCGGGCCGCCGCCGAGGCGCTCGTCGACGTGGTGCGCGAGCCTCCGCCGGACGCCCTGGACGTGCCGATCCTCGGCTATGCGGTACGGCTCCGGCCCGAGGGCCCGGACCAGGAGTCGATGGCGGCAGCCGAGCAACGCCTCGTCACGGAGTGCGTGCCCAAGCGTGCCCGGCCCTGGCCGGCGTACCTGCTCCTGGTCCTCGCCGCCGCCGTCTTCGCCTGGGGTTTCGTGGTCAACCCGCCGCTGGCCCTCGGCGGCCTGGTGATCGCCGCGGTGGGCGGTCATCTGCTGTGGCGGCACCGCATCCAGGAGCACTCGGACGTGCGGTACGTCCAGTCGCGGGCCGGAAAGCTCGGTGATCTCGCCGACAAGGCCGTCTGGGCCCTGCACGAGTACGCCAGGGAGTCCGAGGAGCGGGCCTCCGCCGCCGCCCGCGACCTCAGCGAGATCACCACTCTCCTGCGCCGGGGCCCACGGGCCGCCTGACGCCGCTCCGCCGTAAAAACCACGGGCCCTCTCCCGGTGTATGGGAGAGGGCCCGTCAGTCTGTTAGGCGCGTGCGGGGCGCCGGTTCAGGCGCTGGAGACCTCCACGTTCGCGGGGGTGATCAGGAACACCTTGTCCGCGATCCGCTCGATGCGGCCCTCACAGCCGTAGGCGAGGCCTGCGGCGAAGTCGACCATGCGGGTGGCCTCCGCGGTCGACATGCCCGCCACGTCCATCACCACCGTGTGGCCCTCGCGGAAGTGCCGGCCGATCGTCAGGGCGTCGTCGTACTTGTGCGGGCGGACCATGACGATGTGGGCAGGGTCGGCATTGGGCTGCCAACGCTTGGCGGCGCGCTCGGCCGCCGGCATCCAGTCGTCCTCGTACTCGTCCTCGTCGGTGTAGGCCTCGTCGTACTGCTCTGCCCCACCCAGGCCAAGGTAGCTTGCCACCTTGCGCACAGCCCCCATCGGCTCGTCCTTTTCCGGCTTGTCCTTTTCCGGGCTTGTCCCGACACACGGGACCGTAATCGACGATTCAGCGAATCCCCACCGACACGCCCGGCCGTTTAAGGGTTGTTGGTTGGATAATGTAGAGGCCGAGTGCGTATGTCTTCATCGTCAATTCTGTTTCAGCCCTTCCAGGGTAACTCTCGAACCCGCCTACCCCACGGAACACTTCGCAAACATTTTTCCCGGACATCAGGAAGGACATCGTTCCCTCAGTAGATCACAACGTACGCCGCCGATGAAGGGTTCCGGAAATAAGATCTTGCTGGTAGAGCCGCCGCGGGCGGGTGCCGGAGGCGCGAATCGAACCGCCGGTCAAGATGATCGAATTGCGTTGCGGACGCCCCGCCCGGAGGCCGGGAATTCGAAATTCGAAAATATTTGCGATAGTGGTCGCGGCCTCCGCACCGCCGGACGCGCAGCCCAGGGCCGGTCGGAAGGCCGCTGGAGATCCTGGAGTCGGTCCCGGAGCCGATGTACGTTGCCACACGAAGAGTTAGAGGCACATAGACGCCCACAGGTTCCCGGAGGGCCCGAACTTCCCGTCTTAGCCCCGTCCGGCCCTCACCCGCCGGCCCGTCACCGCAAGGCCCTCAGAGCACCGGCGGGCACCAGTGAGGTTGGCCGGCCGCGCGACAGCGCTGCACGAGCCAGGCACAGGAGGGGGACGCGGCACGGCCACCCTGGCGCAGCGAAACTCGGGCACAAAAAAAAGGGGGGTCATCCCATACGGGATGACCCCCCTCAAAAAATTGTCCGGCGGCGTCCTACTCTCCCACACCGTCCCCGGTGCAGTACCATCGGCGCTGGTAGGCTTAACTTCCGGGTTCGGAATGTAACCGGGTGTTTCCCCACCGCTATAACCGCCGTAACCCCATGAAACACACAACCACACCACACCACAAGGGCGTGTGCCGGTTGCTGTCTCTGAGATCACATAGTGAACGCGAGTATAATATGGTCAAGTCCTCGGCCTATTAGTACCGGTCAGCTCCACGCATTACTACGCTTCCACTTCCGGCCTATCAACCCCATCGTCTATAGGGAGCCTTACCCACT
>NZ_VANP01000009.1:0-329781 GCF_005864065.1 Microbispora triticiradicis
CCCGGCTAAGGAAAGGCACCGTCAAAGGAATCCGCCACCAACACGGTGACGGGGTCATGCATGATTCATGCACTGGCTTTTAGCACACTGTTGAGTTCTCAAGAAACGGACGCGACCACCATCACCCAGAACCCTTGAACCAGGTCCCACGCTCCAGGGCGTTTTCCGTTGTGCCTTTATTCTGTCCGGTCTCGTTATTCGTGTCAAATCGAGGTGATTTGCACTGAATTCCGATTTCCGGCCGAGAATTCTGACCACCCCGTCTCCGGGGCAACCCCTCGAACTTACCTGATCCGCGACACTCCGTCGAACCGCGACGAGGTGACCCGAGATCGGGCGTGAGGAAGGGAGTGCAGAGAGCCTAACAGCCGGATCCCCTTCGGGTATTCCGACTCGCCGACTCCCTGCGCGTGCACAAAGACTAGCACCCGTCAGGGTATGCCGAGCACAACTTGGGCAACTTCATAGTCCTGCCCTGCCTCTGGCACTCCCAAACCTCATCTGACGCAGCTATCCCTGCAGCGCGGCAAGCTGGGCCTCCAGACGGGAGATGTCCTCCGCCGCCTGCTCGGCGCGTCGGCGCACCTTGGTGACCACGTCCTCGGGCGCCTTCGCCATGAACTGCTCGTTGCCCAGCTTCGCGGTGACCTGGGCCTGTTCCTTGCGTGCCACGGCGAGGTCCTTCTCCAGACGCTTGCGCTCCGCGGCGACGTCGATGGCTCCGGCCGTGTCGATCTCCACGAGGACCGTGCCGACCGTGAGGCGTGCGGTGGGGGTGAACGTCTCCGACGGTTCGTCGAGGCGCAGCAGGACGCGGACAGCGCCCTCGTGGGCGGCGAGAGCCGTACCCGGCAAGGAGAGCCGCGCGGCCACGCGCTGGCCGGGCTTCAGGCCCTGGTCGGAGCGGAACCTGCGCACCTCGGTCACGAGGTTCTGCAACGCGACGATCTCCTGCTCGGCCGCGGGGTCGAGCAACTCGGGCGAGACGGCGGGCCAGGGGGCGACCACGATGGACTCTCCCCCGGTCAGGGCGCGCCACAGCTCCTCCGTCACGAAGGGCACCAGCGGGTGGAGCAGCCTGAGCAGCGCGTCGAGGACATGGCCGAGCACCCGCTTGGTGTTCTCGGCCACGACCCCGCCCTCGGCGAACTGCACCTTGGCCAGCTCGACGTACCAGTCGAAGACCTCGTCCCACGCGAAGTGGTAGAGGGCGTCGGAGACCTTGGCGAACTCGAAGTCCTCGAAGGCCGCGTCGATGGTCGTGACGACCTGCTGCAGCCGCGACAGGATCCAGCGGTCGGCCGGGGTGAGGTCGCCGGGCAGGCCCTCGGAGACGGCACCGTTCATCAGGGCGAAGCGGGTGGCGTTCCAGATCTTGTTGCAGAAGTTGCGCGATCCGGCCGCCCAGTCCTCGCTGATCGCCACATCGGAGCCGGGGTTCGCGCCGCGCAGCAGGGTGAAGCGTGTGGCGTCCGCGCCGTACCGCTCGATCCAGTCGAGCGGGTCGACCACGTTGCCGAACGACTTCGACATCTTCTTGCCGAACTGGTCGCGCACCATGCCGTGCAGAGCCACCGTGCGGAACGGCGGCCGGCCGTCCATCGCGTACAGCCCGAACATCATCATCCGGGCGACCCAGAAGAAGAGGATGTCGTAGCCGGTGACGAGCACGGTCGTCGGATAGAAGCGGGCCAGCTCGGGTGTCTCGTCGGGCCAGCCGAGCGTGGAGAACGGCCACAGGCCGGAGGAGAACCACGTGTCCAGGACGTCCTGGTCCTGCTCGTAACCGGCGGGCGGGTCCTCGTCCGGTCCCACGCAGACCATGTCGCCGTCGGGGCCGTACCAGACCGGGATGCGGTGTCCCCACCACAACTGCCGGGAGATGCACCAGTCGTGCATGTCGTCGACCCAGTCGAAGTAGCGCTTGGCCAGCTCCGGCGGGTGGATGCGGGTGCGGCCGTCGCGCACCGCGTCGCCGGCGGCCTTGGCCAGCGGCGTGACGTTGACGAACCACTGCAGCGACAGCCGCGGCTCGACCACGGTCTTGCATCGGGAGCAGTGGCCCACCGAGTGGACGTACGGCCGCTTCTCGGCCACGATCCGGCCCTGCTCGCGCAGCGCGGCGACCACGGCGGGCCGCGCCTCGAACCGGTCGAGGCCCTGGAACGGCCCGTGGGCGGTGATGACGCCGCGCTCGTCCATGACGACGAGCGACTCCAGCGAGTGGCGGCGGCCGATCTCGAAGTCGTTCGGGTCGTGGGCGGGGGTGACCTTGACCGCACCGGTGCCGAAGGAGGGGTCCACGTGCTCGTCGGCGACGATCGGGATGCGCCGGCCGGTCAGCGGGACCTCGACGTGCTTGCCGATGAGATGCGCGTAGCGCTCGTCGGCGGGGTGGACGGCCACCGCGGTGTCGCCCAGCATGGTCTCCGCCCGGGTGGTGGCGACGACGATCTCCTCGTCACCCGAGCCGTACCGGATGGAGACGAGCTCGCCGTCGTCGTCGCTGTGCTCCACCTCGATGTCCGAGAGCGCGGTGAGGCAGCGCGGGCACCAGTTGATGATCCGCTCGGCGCGGTAGATGAGCCCGTCGTCGAAAAGCTTCTTGAAGATCGTCTGGACGGCGCGGGAGAGCCCCTCGTCCATCGTGAACCGCTCGCGGGACCAGTCGACGCCGTCGCCGAGTTTCGTCATCTGGCCGAGGATCCGCCCGCCGGACTCCTCCTTCCACTGCCAGACGCGCTCGACGAACGCCTCACGGCCGAAGTCGTGGCGGGACAGGCCCTCCTTGGCGATCTCTCGCTCCACGACGTTCTGCGTCGCGATGCCGGCGTGGTCCATGCCGGGAAGCCACAGCGTCTCCATGCCCCGCATGCGGGCCCGCCGGGTCAGCGCGTCCTGGACCGAGTGGTCGAGCGCGTGACCCACGTGCAGCGACCCGGTGACGTTCGGCGGGGGAAGCACGATGGTGTACGGCTCGCGCCCACTGCCGGGGTCGGCGGTGAAGTAGCCCGCCGATACCCAGCGCTCGTAGCTCCGGGTCTCGACTTCGGCGGGGGCGTACTGGGTGGGCAGCTCAGACGTAGTCACGCTGCCCAATTCTAGGGAGGTCCGGACGCCTCCCGCGCCGTCGCCGCACGCCCTGTGGACAATGGCCGGCGACGGCCGGGATCAGGCCGACTTCTCCCGCGGCGTACGCTGCTGCTTGGCCTGCAGCTGGTCGCGCGGCACGAGGGTGGGGTTCACGTGCTCCAGCACGGCCTCGCGGGTGATGACGACGCGTGCCACGTCCTGCCGGGAGGGGACCTCGTACATCACCGACTGGAGGACCTCCTCCATGATCGCGCGCAGGCCGCGGGCGCCGGTGCCGCGCAGGATGGCCTGGTCGGCGATCGCCTCCAGCGCGTCG
Organism: Microbispora triticiradicis; assembly: GCF_005864065.1. Classification (NCBI taxonomy): domain Bacteria; kingdom Bacillati; phylum Actinomycetota; class Actinomycetes; order Streptosporangiales; family Streptosporangiaceae; genus Microbispora; species Microbispora triticiradicis. The sequence goes on from NZ_VANP01000009.1 coordinate 3,410, forward strand.
TCGGTGAACTCGAGCTCGACGTTGTCCAGCTCCAGCAGGCGCCGGTACTGCTTGACGAGCGCGTTCCGCGGCGCGGTGAGAATCTGGATCAGCGCGCTCCGGTCGAGGTTGTGCACCGACGTGATCACGGGCAGCCGCCCGACGAACTCGGGGATCATGCCGAACTTGAGCAGGTCCTCCGGCATGACGTCGGAGAAGATGTCCGAGGAGTCCATCTCCTCCTTGGAGTGGATGATCGCGTTGAAGCCGATGCCCTTCCGGCCGACCCGCGACTCGATGATCTTCTCCAGCCCGGCGAAGGCGCCGCCGCAGATGAACAGCACGTTCGTGGTGTCGATCTGGATGAACTCCTGGTGGGGATGCTTGCGGCCGCCCTGCGGCGGCACGCTGGCGGTGGTCCCTTCCAGGATCTTCAGCAGGGCCTGCTGCACACCCTCCCCCGACACGTCCCGGGTGATCGACGGGTTCTCGCTCTTGCGGGCTATCTTGTCGACCTCGTCGATGTAGATGATCCCGGTCTCGGCCTTCTTGACGTCGTAGTCGGCGGCCTGGATGAGCTTGAGGAGGATGTTCTCCACGTCCTCGCCGACGTAGCCCGCCTCGGTCAGCGCGGTGGCGTCCGCGATCGCGAACGGCACGTTGAGCATCTTGGCGAGGGTCTGCGCCAGCAGGGTCTTGCCCGACCCGGTGGGACCGAGCAGCAGGATGTTCGACTTGGCCAGCTCCAGGCCGTCGTCGCGGCCCCGCTCCCCGGACTGGACGCGCTTGTAGTGGTTGTAGACCGCGACCGACAGCGCCTTCTTGGCCTTGTCCTGGCCGATGACGTACGCGTCGAGGAACTCGTAGATCTCACGCGGCTTGGGGAGGTTGTCCCACTTGAGCTCGGAGGACTCGGAGAGCTCCTCCTCGATGATCTCATTGCAGAGATCGATGCACTCATCGCAGATGTAGACGCCTGGTCCGGCGATGAGCTTCTTGACCTGCTTCTGGCTCTTGCCGCAGAACGAGCACTTCAGCAGGTCTCCCCCGTCGCCGATGCGTGCCACCCCAGATACTCCTTTGCGTGGGACCGCCCCTGCCGCCGCGGTCGCTTCCGTCCGCAACCGATTGTGATCCGGTGCGAAAACGTCATCCCGCTCAGGTTTCGACGTTACCGTCTCTCGGGCCCTCAGTGAGCCCCCTAGCGGTGAGTCGCACCGGAACGTGCCCAATTGGGCACTGTTCCGGTGCGGCAACTCCCTCAGGAAGCGGCGACCGCCGCCGCGCGCTTCTTCCGCGACGGAATGATGTCGTCCACCAGACCGTACGCCTTCGCCTCCTCGGCGCTGAGGATCTTGTCGCGCTCGATGTCCCTGCGGACCTCGTCGGGCGACTTACCCGAGTGCTTCGCCACGAGGTCCTCGAGCAGCGACCTCATACGCAGGATCTCACGAGCCTGGATCTCGATGTCGCTGCCCTGACCGCCGCCCTCGGTGTAGGGCTGGTGGATCAGGACACGGGCGTTCGGCAGCGCGAACCGCTTGCCCGGCGTGCCGCCGGCCAGCAGGATCGCGGCGGCCGAGGCCGCCTGCCCCAGGCAGACCGTCTGGATCTCGGGCCGGACGAACTGCATGGTGTCGTAGATCGCCGTCATCGCGGTGAACGAACCGCCGGGCGAGTTGATGTACATGCTGATGTCGCGGTCCGGGTCCAGCGACTCCAGCGTGAGCAGCTGCGCCATCACGTCGTTCGCCGAGGCGTCGTCGATCTGGACCCCGAGGAAGATGATGCGGTCCTCGAACAGCTTGTTGTAGGGGTTCATCTCCTTGACGCCGTACGACGTGCGCTCGACGAAGGAGGGAAGAACGTAGCGGCCGTTGATGTCACCCGGCCGGATCAGCTCACTCATCTCGGAAGCTCCAGTCACGAGACGGCGCCCTCGGAGGGCACCTGGCGGGCGCTGCGCACCACGTGGTCGATGAAGCCGTAGTCCTTGGCCTCCTCGGCCGTGAACCAGCGGTCCCGGTCGGAGTCGCGCTCGATCTGGTCGAGCGGCTGCCCGGTGTGAGAGGCGATCCGCTCCGCGAGCGTCTTCTTCACATAGAGCATCTGCTCGGCCTGGATCGCGATGTCGGCCGCGGTGCCCCCGATGCCGCCCGAGGGCTGGTGCATCATGATGCGGGCGTGCGGGAGGGCGTACCGCTTGCCGCGGGCGCCCGCGCAGAGCAGGAACTGCCCCATCGAGGCGGCCAGTCCCATCGCGACGGTGCACACGTCGTTCGGCACATACTCCATCATGTCGTAAATCGCCATGCCCGCGGTCACGGAACCGCCGGGGGAGTTGATGTACATCCAGATGTCGCGGTCGGGGTCATCGGCGGCGAGGAGCAGGAGCTCAGCGCACAGCCGGTTGGCCACCTCGTCGTTCACCTGGGTGCCGAGCACCACGATGCGCTCGCGCAGCAGGCGCTGGTAGAGCTGGTCCTCGAGGCGAGAGGGGCCACCCTCCGGGCTCCGGGCCTCGAAGCCGGAACCACCGGTCGGGAAGAAGGTCGGCGGGCTGGTCACAGCGTCACCTTCCGATGCGTCGTAAACGATTGGCTTTGCTTGTGACCTTAACGCGCGGCGCAGACAGCTCATGCCCTCGCGCCGTACTGTTCGCTGACGGCGCATGCCCCGCCCCCGATCCGCGGGCGGCCGAGCCCCGGCCGTCCCCCGCCCGCGTTCCGTGCGCTCGCCGCGCCTGACAGCGCGACGACGGGCGTGCCGCGCCGCCGGGGCTCCCGGTCGTACGGCCGATCGGCGGCACGCCGACGCGGAAATATCTAGCGGGATTTGCCGCGAATATAGCCGGAAACCCTCGCCGCACCCGCAGGTACGACGAGGGTTTCGTCGTCGTCCCGGCCGTGTGGCCGGCGGCACGCCCCGGCCGGTGTGGCCGGAGGAACTCAGCCTTCCCTGGCCTCGGCGGCGGCCGGAGCGTCGGCGGGCTGGTCGCCCTCCTGCGCCTCCTCCACGCCCACGGCCTCCTGCTCGGGGTTGAGCTCGGCGTAGATGGCCTTGAGGTCCACCTCGTTGCCGGCGGTGTCGGTCACCTTGGCCGCGTCCCCGATGAGGGTCTTGGCCTTCTCGCGCACGATCTCCATCATCGCCAGCGGAAGCTGGTTGTTGTCGGCGAGGTGCTGGGCCAGCGTGTTCGGCGCGACGCCCATCTGCATGGCGCGGCGGACCACGAAGTCGGTGAGCTCCTGCTCGCTGACGCCGATGTCCTCAGCCTTGACGATCTTGTCGAGCACGAAGCCGGACTTGAGGGCCTTGGCGGCGTTCGCCTCGTACTCGGCGAACAGCTCCTCCTCGGTGGTCTGCTGGAGACGGAGGTACGCCTCGCGGCTCAGACCGCTCTCCGAGATCTGGTGCTCCAGATTGTGCTTGCGCGCGTCGATCTCGGCGGTGAGCGCGCTCTCGGGCAGCGGGATCTCGATCCTGTCGAGCAGCGCCTCAAGGGCCTTCTCGCGGCTCTGCACGACCTGGTCGACGAGCTTGTTGCGACGGGCCTGCTCGCGGATGCTGTCCTTCAGCTCGTCGAGGGTGTCGAACTCGCTGGCGAGCTGCGCGAACTCGTCGTCCAGCTCGGGCAGCACCTTCTCCTTCACCGACTTGACCGTGATGATCACGTCGGCCTCCTCGCCGGCGTTCTCACCGCCGACCAGCGTCGTGCGGAAGGTCTTGTCCTCGCCGGCCGCCATGCCCTGCAGCGCGTCGTCCAGGCCCTGGAGCACCGAGCCGGCGCCGACCTCGTACGACACGTCGGCGGCCTGCTGCTCGTCCAGGTTGCGGCCGTCGATCTCGGCACGCAGGTCCATCACGACGTAGTCGCCGTTCTGCGCCGGGCGGTCCACCCCGGTCAGGGTGGCGAAGCGCTGGCGCAGGCCGTCCAACTGGGCGTCGACGTCCTCGTCGCTCACCTCGGCCGCGTCGACCACGATCTCGGCGCCCTCGTAGCCGGGGACGTCGAAGGCGGGACGGACGTCCACCTCGGCGGTGAACTCGACCTGCTCACCGTCCTCGATCTTGGTGACCTCGATCTCCGGCTGGCTCACCGGGAAGACCTCGGTCTCGTCGACGGCCTGGCCGTACAGCTTGGGCAGCGCGTCGTTCAGGGTCTCCTCGAGAACCACCGCGCGGCCGAAGCGCTGCTCGATGATCCGGGCCGGCACCTTGCCAGGACGGAAGCCGGGCACACGCACCTGCTGCGCGACCTTCTTGTAGGCGGCCTGCAGGCTCGGCTCGAGCTCCTTGAACGGCACCTCGACGGTGAGCTTGACCCGGGTAGGGCTGAGCTCCTCGACAGCGGTCTTCACGGGGTGATCTCCTTGGTCCATCATCTGGTGGTCGCGGGCACGTCGTGCACGGCAACCGCGGCACAATAACGCGCGCCGCGCCCACGTGAGGGGCGCAGGGACCGCCCTCTCCGCCTGCACGCGACCTGTCCGGGCATGCTCGACTGTGGCGGGTGTCCAACGCCAAGGGCAGTCTAGAGCAGATGAGGGCCTGGAGCGACTGCTCAGAGCTCGGTCATGATCTGCCGCAGCAGGTCCACCGTCTCGGCGGGGGTCGTGCTGACCGCGCAGAGACGCTCCATGACCTCGGTGTAACGGTCGACTTCTTCCCGTTTATCCAGGTAGAGAGCGCTTGCGAGCTGCTCGACGTACACGACGTCGGGCAGGTCCTGGTCGGAGAACCGCAGGATGCTGAACGCGCCGCCCTCCGCGGCGTGTCCGCCGTAACTGAACGGAATCACCTGGATCGTGATGTTGGGCTGGTTCATCAGGTCGATGAGGTGCTGAACCTGGCCCCGCATGACCTCGCCGCCGCCGATCGGACGGCGCAGCGCGGCCTCGTCGATCACCGCCCAGAACGTCGGCGCGTTGCCGCCGTCGAGGATGCGCTGACGTTCCAGCCGCAGATCCACCCGCCGGGCGATCTCCTCCGGCGCCGCCCCCACCGCACCCGCCGTGATCACGGCACGCGCGTACTCCTTGGTCTGCAGCAGCCCGGGAACGAACTGCACCTCATAGGTGCGGATGCGCTCGGCCGCCTCCTCCAGGCCCACGTACGCCTGGAACCAGGAGGGCAGCAGGTCGTTGAACCGGTGCCACCAGCCGGGCTCGTTGGCCTGGTCCACCAGGTTCATGACGACGTCGCGCGTCTCGTCGTCCTCCACGCCGTACAGCACGAGAAGGTCGGCGACGTCGCGCTCCTTGAAGCCGACCCGGCCCAGCTCCATCCGGCTGATCTTCGACTCGGAGGCCCGGATGCACCGGCCGGCCTCGTCGCGGCTGATTCCCTTGCTCTCACGGAGCTTGCGGAGCTGGGAGCCGAGCAGGATGCGCAGAGCCGTCGGACCCGATCCAGCCTGGATCTGTATCACGGCGCCTCCCTCTCACCTCGGCTCAGTGTGCCGCCAAGGGACGACCCGCACGACACCCCCAGCCCACACAGTGTCACCACTACAGGCCCCGATGACAAGGTCTGATCTACGTGTCTCTGAGGGTGGCAACGTTAGGCGTGTGCGTTTGCACGTGACGGCTGCACGTGCATTTGGGTCTTGCAGCAGTGGGAGAGGGTGTTCCATCATGTCTAGGTGCATATTGGGCCAAATATGCACCAGCCCTCGACTCAGGCCAGCGGGAGGTACGGGCAACCATGTCGGACGAGCCCAAATCCGTCGGCCAGCTGACCCGCGACGTGGGATTCGGCTGGTTCCGGAGGGCGGTGTGCGCGTCCGATACGGCGATGTGCCCCCTTGCCCCACAAGCCGATTCGGTCAAGACCGCGCGGGACGTCACGAGGACGACCCTGCAGCGGTGGGGGCTGCCGGAGCTGAGCGACGACGCGGCGCTGGTCGTCAGCGAACTGGTCACGAACGCTGTTCGTTACGCGCTGTATCCGGCGCGGCGGACCACCGGCCACCCGATAACGCTGACGCTTCTCCGCCTCTCCCCCCACGTCCTGCTCGCCGTCTCCGACCCGAGCGACGAGGCTCCCGCTCCCGCACAGCCCGACTTCGTCTCCGAGCACGGCCGCGGCCTCTACATAGTGGAGACCTACAGCCAGGCCTGGGGCTGGGACGCCCTCGACGACGGCGGCAAGGCCGTCTGGGCCCTCTTCCGCGCCGGCGACTGAGTTCGTTCCTCTGCGAGGAGGCGTGACGGTGGCACGAGTACTGGTGATAGGTCTCGATCCCGCGAAGCTCGAAGGCTGGGACCCGGAGCCGATCCAGGCCGCGCTGGCACGCGGACGGGCCCGTTTCGACGACCACGGCGTCGAGGCCGATTGGTGCCTGGTGGCACTGGATGAGGACACCGAAGCGGTGATCGTGGAGGCGCTGCGCCGCGACGACTACGCCGTCGTGGTGGTCGGAGGCGGCATCCGCAGCCACGAGCCGCTGCTCGGGCTCTTCGAGAAACTGATCAACCTGGTACGGCTGCACGTGCCCGGCGCCGCCATCGCCTTCAACACCAGCCCCGAGGACTGCCTCGACGCGGCGCTGCGGTGGCTGCCCCAGAACCCCGGCGGTGTCGAGCAGCTCTGACAAAACAAATATATAGGCGGAGGGAAAACCGCACCGGCCGCCGTTTGTGACGCCGCCGGAAGGAAAGCAAGCCCCCAGAGAAATGGCCCGCCCGGCATTCTCGCCGCGAATCACTCGATTCCGGGAATGTCAGGAATTCGGGACATGGCACCTTTCATGGGGGAGAAAATGGTCAAGTGTCCTAATGCGGTCGGATTCCTGGCGATCGTCTCCGCACTGGCCGGTGCGGCCGCACCTGGGGGCACTCCCGCCGTCGCCGCCTCCGCCGTGATCGGCCCCGGCGCCGACCACCCCCACGGACACGGTCACGGCCGGGCGCACGAGCGTGATGGGCAGCATGACGGACGACGGCAGCGGGAGCACGGGCGGCAGCGCCAGCACCAGGAGTTGCTCCGCGACGTCACGCTCGCCGTCACACCGGCGCAGAAGGGCGGGACGGATTCGCGCGCCCTTCCGTACAACTGGCAGAACTCGGACGCGACCGCGAATTCCTTCAGTGGTCAGAGCAGCCTGTCGGACGTCGTGAACCAGCCGAACGAGAATTCGGGCGCACCGGCCGATGACCCCACGGAGCAATCGATTCATGAATCGGACCCCCTGGCCACGTCGCCCGCGCCGCGGGATGACACCACAAGTGCGGCGATGCTGGCTTATCTGCGGGATCTGGCCGCGAGGAAGCAGTTCACCGGCTCGGCGCTGGTGCTGCGGCGTGGGCAGGTGCTGGCGCGTTTCGCCGCCGGGGAGTCCGACGAGGAACGGCACATCCCCAACCGGCCGGACACGGTCTACCGGGTCATGTCGGTCACTAAGCAGTTCACCTCGATGCTCGTGCTGAAGCTGCGCGACCGCGGGCTGCTCAGGCTGGACGACCGGGTCTGCCCGTATCTCGTCCCGGCGTACATCGAGGCCTGCCCGACAGCGTGGCGGCCCATCACCATCCGCGAGGCGCTCAATCACACCACGGGCATCCCCAACATCGAGAAGCTGCCCGGCTACCTCGCCAACATCACGCGACCGACCACGACCCGGCGACTCATCCAGCAGATCGTGGACCTCCCGCTGGACTTCAAGCCCGGCACCAGCTGGAAGTACAGCAACTCCGGCTACGTCCTGGCCGGCGCGATCATCCAGGCGGTGACGCACGAGCCCTACGGCGTCGTACTGCACAAGCTGATCACCGGCCCCCTGAGCCTCCGGCACACCGGTTACAGCAGGGGATATCCGCCCAGTGGGTACGCGAAGGGTTACTACACGCTCGGATCACCGGCCCCGCTCCTCAACGGCTCCGAACTGTTCGCCGCGACCGGCATCTACTCCACCATCGACGACATCGCCCGCTGGGACCGGGCGTTCGGCTCGTACCGGGTCGCGCCACCCGCCACCGTCAAGCAGGCGTTCACGCCACAGGCGCCGTGTCCCTCCACCGGCTGCCTCAACCTGCCGTCGAGCGCGTACGCCTTCGGCTGGCTCGTCGACCGGCTCCAGGGGCACCGGCTCCGGTACCATCCAGGTCTCTTCCAGGGCTACACGGCGAGCAACATGTACCTGCCCGACGACGACATCGAAGTGGTCGTGCTCAGCAACGTCCAGAACACCGACACCGCCGGCATCGCCCGCCACCTCGCGACGATGGCCCTCGACAGCCCCTGGTGACCGTACCGATAGCGGCAGCGGGGAACCGCTCCTGCCGCGGCACGGATCGGGTACGCCGAGGGATTCAACATCATCGCCATCACCGACTATCATCGCCGTATGGCGATTGAAAGTGGTAGCTGCGTAAGAGTCGAGATCGCCGCCGGTACGTCGCCGGCGGCGGCTCTGTTCCACTCGCTGTCCGACGAGACCCGGCTTCGCATCGTCCAGCGCCTGGCGCACGGGGAGGCTCGCGTGGTGGACCTGACCGGCGAACTCGGCCTGGCCCAATCCACCGTCTCCAAGCATCTGGCCTGCCTTCGGGACTGCGGCCTCGTCGATTACCGCGCCGAGGGTCGTCAGTCGTTCTACGCCCTGACTCGGCCTGAACTGATGGACATGCTCGCGGCGGCGGAAACCCTGCTCGCCGCGACCGGTCACGCCGTGGCCCTGTGCCCGGCTCCGAGCCAGGACGGCGAGGTCGACGTTATGGAAGCGGCCGAGTGAGCACCCCGGCTCTGACGGCCGAACGCCGCGCGGTACTGAACCGGCGCAGTCTCCACCTGGCCTATGCCACAGCCGGTTACAACCTGCTCGAAGGCGTGGTGGCCATCGCCGCCGGCGCCGCGGCCTCGTCCACGGCCCTGCTGGGCTTCGGCCTGGACTCCTTCGTCGAGGTCTCCTCGGCGTCCGTGGTCATCTGGCAGTTTCGCTCCCGCGTCCCCGAGGCCCGTGAGCACCTGGCCCTGCGACTGATCGCGGTCTCCTTCTTCGCGCTCGCCGCCTGGGTGAGCGTCGACGCGATCCGTTCGCTGTCCGGCGCCGGCGAAGCCGGGAGGTCTCCGGTCGGCATCGCCCTCGCGGCGGTCTCAGTGGTGGTGATGCCGTTGCTGGTGGCGGCCAAGCGCCGGACCGGCCGGGAACTCGGCTCGGCCACCGTCGTCGCCGACTCGACACAGACCATGCTCTGCACCTACCTGTCGGCGGTCCTGCTGGCCGGCCTGGTGCTCAACGCGGTGTTCGGCTGGTCGTGGGCGGACCCGGTCGCCGCCCTGGTCATCGCCGCCGTCGCCACCCGAGAGGGCGTCAAGGCGTGGACAGGCGAGCGGTGCGACGACTGCGTTCCGATGGCCGCGGCCACCCGACCGGCTGATGGCTGCGACTGCCCGCCCGGCTGCGCCGACGCCTGCTGCCGAGGCCGGAGCATCGAGGGGGGCGGGCACGGCGAGAAGACACCGGGCACGTGACGGGCACGACAGGAATCCGGAGGCCGCAGAAGGCGAAGGCCCAGAGTCGAGAACACTCCCCGACCTGGGCCTTACCGTCAGAGCGGACGACGGGAATCGAACCCGCGTAGCCAGTTTGGAAGACTGGGGCTCTACCATTGAGCTACGTCCGCGCGCGCCCGGTGTCCATCTGGTCTAGACTTCATCCGGTCGTCAGGGCGTAAGCGTACCGGAGTCTCGGAGCGCTCGCGCAACCGGCGGGACGGGGCGTGGCGCAGCTTGGTAGCGCGCTTGCTTTGGGAGCAAGAAGTCGCAGGTTCAAATCCTGTCGCCCCGACCATCGAGAAGGCCACCCCAGGATCGGGGTGGCCTTCAGTGGTCTCAGGAGTGGGTCAGCGACGCACCGAGGACGAGTAGTCCTTGAGCCTGATGCCGGTGGCGAACCTGTCGGCCATCCTCATCATGATCTTGAATAGCAAGCCGGCCCTGAAGATCCAGTTGCGCATCCGGATCCCGCGCCAGGTGCGCGGAGCGAGAAAGGGACCCGCGTTGCCGGACTTGGCGATCTTCGCGTACTCGCGGAACCCCTCTTCGTAGCGCCGGAAGGCGACCCGGTGGTTCCCGCCCGCCTCGGCCAGCTCACCGGCCAGTACGTACGCGCCGACCATGGCGAGCCCGGTGCCGAAGCCGCCCAGCGTGTTGCCGTACGCGGCGTCCCCCAACAGAGCCACGCGGCCCTTGGAGTAGTGGTCGATCCGGACCTGGCTGATCGAGTCGACATAGACGTCGTCCGCCTGCCGGACCGCTCCGAGGATTTCCGGCGTCCGCCACCCCATCCCGGCATAGGCGTCCAGCAGGATCCGCTTCATCTGCTCGACGTCGTAGCGGTCGTAGTCGAGCCGTTGCGAGGCGAAGACGAAGAGCGCGGCAGACTTGGGACCCCCGGTGGAGACCAGCCGGCCAGGCTCGTTGTACATCTTCGCCGTCGCCCCGAAATTCCCTCGTATGTCAACGAGGGCGTAGTAATAGTCGAGGAATCGGACATAGTCGGATTCAGGCCCGAACGCCAGACGGCGGACGTTGGAGTGGATTCCGTCCGCGCCCACGACCAGGCCGAAGACGCGCGGCGCGCCGCGCTCGAAGGTCACGTGCACGCCGCCCGCCGTTTCGGTGAGCGAGGTGATGGAGTCTCCGAAGACGTACTCGCAGCCGGCGGCGACCGTCCTTTCGTACAGCAGTCGGGACAGGTCACCCCGCTGGATCTCCAGATCACCCCCGGTGAACTCGCCGGGCATCACCACCAGCCTGCGGCCGTTCGCGTCGACGATCTCCTGGTCGGCCCCGCCGGTCTGCAGCCGCCGTACGTCCTCCAAGATGCCCATCCGCTCCAGTACGGTCAGGTGCGTCTCGCCCTTGAAGTCGACGGCCTGGCCGCCCGGACGCAGGGCGGGGGCCTTCTCGACCACGGTCACGTTGAATCCGTAGTGGTTGAGCCAGTAGGCCAGAGCGGGGCCGGCGACACTGGCGCCGGAGATCAGGATGTCGGTGTCCTCCATGTCCCCGAGATTCGCCGGGAGCGCTGACGGCCCGCAGACAGCCGACTGACAGTCGGAATGGAGCTGTCAGCGAGACTCTCCCGGACGCTGTCGGCGCCTTGCCCCGTCAACGGGTGATCTGCCGTCGCTTTCCCGGTTTCCCACCTGGTCAGGAGAGAGCCGCCAACACCTGTTCCCGGTCCAGCGCGACCCCCCTGGCGAAAGCCGACGCGAACGCCTCGGCGCCGATGACCTCGGTGACGCGTGCGGCGATCCGCTCGCGGTCACGATCGCCGGCGACGACCACACCGCGTAGCGCCAGCCCCGCACCCAGCAGGAAGGCCGCCTGGTCTGGCGCCCCATGGAGGAGGGCCAGCCCGGCCTGTGCCTCGGCGACGTGGGCGAGATCCGTCGCCGGCGACGCCCGCGCACACGCCAGCGCCTCGGCGTGGTGGAGCCTGGCCGCCGTGAGGTCGCCTTCGGCCTGGGCGAGCAGGCCGAGCCCGGTGAGCGCCAGCAGCCTGATGCTCCCGCCGGCATAGGAGCGGAGATCGACGGCTTCCAGCGCCTCCGTGTAGCGAGCGCGGGCTTCGGCGTGATCGCCTCGGAGGCGGGCCAACTCGCCCCAGCCCAGCCCGATCAGGGCCGGTCGGTGCGACCTGCCCGTCCTACGCTCCAGCTCAGCGGCGCGCCGCAGGTCGGCGGCGGCCGTGTGGAAGTCGCCCTCTCGCACCAGCCCACCCGCCCTACGGCACAGCACGTCCACCATCTCGTCGAACGCGCCGAGCTGCTCGTACAGGTCCAGAGCCTGCTCCCACAACTGCCTCGCCCGCGTCCACTCCCCCCTCCAACTGGAGATCAACGCCAGCCACTCATGCGCCTGCGCCATGCCCCAGCGCTCACCAACCGAACGGAAGCTCGCCAGCGTCGCCTCCAGATCCCGGTCGGCGTCGGCCACCCTGCCGTCGAGCAGGTTCACGACGCCCTGCCCCAGCAACACCACGGCCCGGCTCCACGGTTCGGAGCCGAACTGCCGCCTCCTGGGCGAGTCCGGTTCAGGCGGCCCTGCGGCCATTCCCCACATGACCGCCGCGAACGGGTGCCGCAGTTCCCGGTCCAGCGATCGCATGATCTCCTCGGCCCGCTCCCATTGCGCGGGAAGCACGTCAGGCACGGCGTGGAGCACGCAGAGGAGGTACTCCTCCTCCAGCCCCGCGGGCACCTCGGTCCCCAGCCGGCCGAGCAGGCTGAGAGCGGACGAGGCCGCCTGACCGCGCCGCCCACTCAGCCACCAGTACGCCGAAAGGGCGGCGATCAGCCGCAGCGCCGTCTCCGGACCCTCCTGTACGGCATGGCGCAACGCGGCCTCGATGTTGCTGTGTTCCGCGGAGAGGCGGCCCAACCAGTCGAGTTGCTCGGCCCGTCGCAAGCACGGGTCGGCGCGCTGGGCCAAATCGAGAAAGCAGGCGGCGTGCGCGTCGCGCAGCCGCTTCTCCTCCCCCGCTTCCGCCAGCCGTTTCGCGCAGAACAGGCGGATGGTGTCGAACATCCGGTAGCGTCCGCCACTGGCCTCGACGAGGGACTTGTCCACCAGGTCGGCCAGCACCTCACCGGCACCGCAGACCTGTTCCACCGCCTCAAGCGACGCGCCGCCTGAGAAGACGGAGAAGCGCCTGGCCATCACTCGCTCATCAGGGCTGAGCAGGCTCCAGCTCCAATCCACCACCGCGTGCAGCGTCTGGTGGCGTGTCACCGCGGTGCGGTCACCACGCGACAGCAGCGTGAACCTGCCGTGCTCCTTCAGGCGTGAGGAGATCTCCTCCACCGAGAACGACCGCACCCTCGCCGCGGCCAGCTCGATGGCCAGCGGCAGCCCCTCCAGGGTGGCGCAGATCTCGATGACCCCGGGCCCCATGGTGAAGCCCGGCCGTACTGCGGCGGCCCGATCCGCGAACAGGCTCACAGCCGGGTAGGTGAGGGCCTCATCGAGGTCCGTGCCCGGCGACGGCACGGCCAGCGGCGCCAGCGGGACAAGCGTCTCACCGGTGAGCCCGAGCGGCTCACGGCTGGTGGCCAGGACGGCAAGCCTCGGACACGCCTCGAGCAGCCGGCGGACGAGGACCGCGGCCGGAGCGACCACGTGTTCGCAGTTGTCGAGGACGAGCAGAAGCTCGCGCTCCGCAAGGGCGGCCGTCAGCCGCTCCACGGCGTCGCTTCGGCCGAGGTCCGGTGCCCGCAGCCCCGCCTCCCGCAAGCCGAGCGAGCCCAGCACGGCCTGCGGGACCTGGGCCCCGTCGTCGAGCGGGGAGAGGTCGACGAAGCACGCCTCCTGTACCCGGCGACGGGCCGCCTCGATCGCCAGCCTGGTCTTGCCGGTGCCACCGGGACCGGTCAGGGTGATCAACCGGGAGTTCCGGAGCGAGTGGAGCCGGTCCAGCTCCTCCGCGCGGCCGACGAAGCTGGTGAGATGCGCGGGGAGTCGGCCGCCCGTCGCCCGCTCGCGCGGCTCCCCGCCGCGGAGGATCGCCAGGTGGAGCGCCGCCAGCTCAGGCGAGGGGTCGGCGCCGAGCTCGTCGGAGAGCAGCCGCCTGACCTCCTCGAACACGGCCAGCGCCGCCGCCTGCTGCCCGGATGCGTGCAGCGCCCGCATGAGCTGGCCGCGCAACCGCTCACGCAACGGGTACGCCACGACCAGCTGCCGGAGCCCGGCCGTCGACGTGCCCTCCGGAAGGGCAAGCTCGGCCTCGACGAGGTCTTCCTGCGCTGTCAACCGCAGCTCGTCCAGGCGGGCCACCTGCGCCGGCGCGAAAGGCGCGCCGGCCACGTCCGCCAGCGCAGGACCTCGCCACAGCCCCAGCGCGTCCCTGAGCGACCTCGCGGCGCGCTCGTACTGACCCGCGGCCAGGAGCCGTCGCCCGGCACGGGCAAGCCGCTCGAAGCGGTGGACGTCGACGTCGTCGGGGTCCACGGCGAGCCGATATCCGGCGCCGTGGAACTCGATCAGGTCGCCGGGCAGGCTGCGCCGGAGCCGGGACACGTGGGCCTGGATCGCGTTGGCCGCCCCGGCCGGCGGATCGTCACCGTACTGACCGTCGATCAACCGGTCCACACCGACCAGCCGACCGGCGTCGAGCAGGAGCAACGCGAGAAGCGCGCGCGGCCGCAATCCGCCGACGGAGATCGATTCCCCCTCGGCCGTGCGGGCCTCCAGCGGCCCCAGGATGCCGAACTGCACGAGACCGATTCTGGCCCACGTGCGGTGCTTCACGGCGATCGGCGCCGCTGCTCGGTCACGACGTACTCGCGCAGCCGTGCGCGCCCGGTCTCCCCGGCCTGACGGCCGCTGACGTGCGGATGCTCCTCGAAACGGGTCACGGCCTCTCCGCTCTCCCCACCGGTGCCATCACGTCGGCCACCGGACCGTCTAGATTGGTCCCGACCAGCCGCCTGGAAGGACCCCCGCCGCATGGCCTCAGTTCGCCACGAGATCGTGATCGACGCATCCCCGGAGCACATCTGGGACGTCCTGCGCGACGTCGGCGCCGTGCACGAGCGCCTGCTGCCGGGCCGCGTCACCGGCACCCGGATCGAGGGCGACCAGCGGTTCCTGACCTTTCCCGACGGGCACGTGGTCCGTGAACTGGTCGTCGGGATCGACGACGACGCCCGCCGCCTCGCCTACTGCGTCGTCGAGGGCGCGCGGCCGCCGGTGGAGTTCCACCACGCCACGTTCGAGGTCCGGTCCGAGGGCGACGGGGCGGGCCGGCTGATCTGGATCACCGATGTCCTGCCGCACACGCGCGCGGCCGACATCCGGATCCGCATGGAACGCGGCGCCGCGGAGATGAAGCAGGCGATCGAGGCCGCCGCGCACGGCTGACCCGTTCATTCCTCCTCGACGTACGGGTGGGTGAGGAACTCGATGGCGTGGCCGTCGGGGTCGTCCACGTACACCCCGCGGCCGTGGTGCCGGTGGTTGATCCGCTGTGGCTCCTGGTGGTGCGGCCCGCCCCAGTACGGCAGGCCCCGCTCGCCGATCCGGGTGAAGATCTCGTCGAACTCGTCCTCCGAGACGAGGAAGGCCAGGTGCTGGAGGACGATCCGGTCCCGGCCGACGATCGAGTCGGCGAAGTCGATCGTCACACCGTTGGCGACTCTGACCGTGGCGAACGGCCCGAACGTACCGGGCCCCGGCTCGCCGAGCAGGCCGGTGAGGAAGCGGGCGGAGGCGAAGCGATCGGTGCTGTGCACGATCGTGTGATCCAGTCGAGCGGGCACGGCGCCCTCCATGTTTCCGAAGGTACTCATCGGTCACATACCGTGGACGGGTGATCGACAAGCGCATTCCCCGCGTGCTCGGGCTGCTCGGCCAGGAGGACACGCTGCGGGTTCTCTCCTGTCTCGTCCTCCATCCCGGGGAGCCTCTCGGAAAGCTCACCGGGCTCGGCCCGGACGAGGTCGGGCGGGCGCTCGGCCGGTTGGAGCGGGGCGGTCTCGCCGTACGGGACGGGGACGGGTGGCGGGCGCGGCCGGAGGCCTTCCGCGACCTGCTCCGCGCGGTGCCCGCCGAACCGGCGGGCCCGCTGGACGCGTTCCTGGTCGACGGACGGCTCGTCTCCATACCGACGAAGCGGGCCAAGCGGCTGATGGTGCTGGACTACGTCTCCCAGGTCTTCGAGGTGGGCACGCGGTACCCGGAGAAGGAGGTCGACGTGGCGCTGCGGGCGTTCCACGACGACCACGCCGCGCTGCGCCGCCATCTGGTGGACGAGGGGTTCCTCACCCGGGAGGACGGCGTCTACTGGCGCTCGGGCGGCACCGTCTGACCAGGTCCGGCCACATCGGCGGGTGCCCTTTCCCGACCGGCCCGCCGCGCGGACACTGGAGACATGGGTGAGCCGACCAGGGTCCTTCTCGACGAGTCCCGGATCCCCCGGAACTGGTACAACCTCGTCCCCGACCTCCCCGCGCCTCCTCCCCCGGTGCTCCACCCGGCCACGCTCCGGCCGGTCGGTCCCGACGACCTCGCGCCGCTCTTCCCGGCGGAGCTGATCGGGCAGGAGGTCTCCGGAGAGCGGTACGTCCCCGTTCCGGATGAGGTGCTCGACGTGTACCGCCTGTGGCGGCCCACTCCCCTCATCCGCGCCCGCCGCCTGGAGCGCCGGCTCGGCACGCCCGCCCGGATCTACTACAAGTACGAGGGCGGCAGCCCGTCCGGGTCGCACAAGCCGAACACCGCGGTCCCGCAGGCCTACTACAACGCGCGGGAGGGCGTGCGGAGGCTGACCACGGAGACCGGCGCGGGCCAGTGGGGCTCGGCCCTGGCGTTCGCCTGCGGCCAGTTCGGCCTGGCGTGCGAGATCTGGATGGTCAGGGCGTCGTACGACCAGAAGCCCTACCGCCGTACGCTGATGCGCGTCCACGGCGCGACGCTGCACGCCAGCCCGTCGGCGGTGACCGCCGCGGGAGCCAGGATCCTGGCGGAGGACCCGGAATGCACGGGGTCACTGGGCATCGCGATCAGCGAGGCCGTCGAGGTCGCCGGGCAGCACGACGACACGCGGTACGCCCTGGGCTCGGTGCTCAACCACGTCCTGATGCACCAGACCGTGATCGGCGAGGAGGCGCTGGAGCAACTGGCCGTCCTCGGCGAGACCCCCGACCTGGTCATCGGCTGCACCGGCGGCGGCTCCAACTTCGCCGGCCTGGCCTTCCCGTTCCTGCGGGAGAAGCTCGCGGGGCGGATGGACCCGGTGCTGCGCGCGGTGGAGCCCACCGCCTGCCCGTCGCTGACGCGGGGCACGTACGCCTACGACTTCGGCGACACGGCGGGGTTCACGCCGCTGATGAAGATGCACACGCTGGGCCACACGTTCGTGCCGGACCCCATCCACGCCGGCGGGCTGCGCTACCACGGCATGTCGCCGCTGCTGTCGCACGTGTACGAACTGGGCCTGGTGGAGGCCGTGGCGGTGACGCAGACCGAGTGCTTCGACGCGGGCGTCCGCTTCGCCGGGGCCGAGGGGATCCTGCCGGCTCCCGAACCCGCCCACGCGGTGGCCGCGACCATCGCGGAGGCGCTGCGGTGCGCCGAGTCGGGCGAGGAGAAGGTCATCGTGATGTCCCTGTGCGGGCACGGCCATTTCGACCTGCCCGCGTACGAGCGTCACCTCGCCGGCCGCCTGGAGGACTTCACGCTCCCGCAGGAGCGGATCGACGCGGCTCTCGCACACCTGCCTTCCGTTTGATGCCACGCTGTCTAATGTGACGCATGTTGACTGATATCCGTTTCGTCCGTTGACCGCAGGGTACGGCTGCGCCATCGCGTCGTGCCGGCCCAAGCACTCATGCCAAACGGCTGAAATGCGCGGTATCAGCTCCATACGATTCTGGGACACCATCCGCTCTCGCCGGAGTATTCGTTTTGAACCGGAACTGCGTGATCAAGGACCCCGCCCCGGCGGACCGGGGACAGTGGCGGCGCAGCGGCGCCGCGTCCGCGCACGAACGGCTGGCGTTCCTGAACGAGGCGAGCCGCCGCATCGGCAGCACCCTCGACCTCGAGGAGACGAGCCGGGAACTCGTGGACGTGGCCGTCCCGAGGTTCGCCGACACCGCGGCCGTGATGCTCCAGGACCGCCTCCTCGCCGACGGCGAGCTGTCGTCCCGCCCGGTGGACGGGACGACCCTCGTCCGCCGGACGGCGATGGGCGTGGCCGGCGCGGACGCGGACGCCTGCGTGAACGCCTTCCCCGTCGGCGAGGTGGCGGTCTACCCGGCGAGCCTGCCGCAGGCGCAGTGCATGGCGAGCGGCAAGCCGCTGATGTATCCGGCCATGGACAAGGAGAACGCCCGGCTGATCGGCGCGGCCTTCGGCCGGGAGGACGCGATCGCCGCCCTGCTGACCGACGCCTCGTTCCTCACCGTGCCCCTGCGGGCCCGGGGACGGGTGCTCGGGTGCGTGGTCTTCACCAGGCGGGCGGGCGCGCCCCCGTTCGAGGAGCAGGACGTCGCGGTGGCCGAGGACCTCGCCGCCCGCACCGCCGTGTGCGTCGACAACGCCCGCCTCTACACCACCGAGCGCCGGACCGCGCTGACCCTGCAGAGCAGCCTGCTGCCCGCCGAACTGCCGCAGCCGCTCGGGATGGACATCGCGTCGCGCTACCTTCCGGCCAGCGACCTGATGGGCGTCGGCGGAGACTGGTACGACGTGATCGCCCTTCCCGGGTGCCGTACGGCCCTGGTGGTGGGCGACGTCATGGGCCACGGGACCAGGGCCGCGGCGACGATGGGCCAGCTCCGCACGGCGGCGCGCACGCTGGCGAGTCTGGACCTGCCGCCCGACGAGGTGCTGTTCCGGCTCAACCTGATGAGCCAGGACCTCGATCCGACCCAGATCGCCACGTGCATCTACGCCGTCTACGACCCGGTGACGCGCGGCTGCGCGCTCGCCCGCGCCGGGCACGTGCCGCCGATCCTGCTGCATCCCGACCGGTCGACCGAGATCGTCGAGCTGCCGTCGGGTCTTCCCCTGGGCATCGGCAGCGACCCGCTGGAGATGCGCGAGCTGGTCCTGCCGGCCGGGAGCGTGCTCGCCTTCTACACCGACGGCCTCGTGGAGAGCCGCGAGCGGGACCTGGACGCCGGGATCATGGGGTTGCGCCGCCTGCTCGCCGGGCCCGTCGAGGACCTCGACGACATGTGCGACGACATCATCAGCAGCCAGCGGGCGAGCCACGAGCGCGACGACATCGCCCTGCTGGTGGCCCGTGTGCGTGAGCTCGATCCGGACGAGGTGGCGACCTGCCCCCTGCCCGCCGACCCGAAGTTCGTCTCCCAGGCCCGCCGGTTCGTCCGGGTCACCCTCGCCGCCTGGGGGCTGAGCAGCCTGGTGGACAGCACCCAGCTCATCGTCAGCGAACTGGTCACCAACGCGCTCAAGCACGGCTGGCCGCCGATCGAGCTGCGGCTGCTGCGCTGCCGCACGCTGGTGGTCGAGGTCGCCGACGGCTCCCCCTCCACCCCCGCCCCACGTACGGCCACCCCCGACGAGGACACCGGCCGCGGCCTCCAGCTGATCAAGCGCTTCGCCTATCGCTGGGGCACCCGGCCCACCCCGTACGGCAAGATCGTCTGGGTCGAGCAGCATCTTCCGTGACCGGTCGCCTCCTCACGGGCGGGCGGGCATGACTGATCGTCGGGAGGAGTTACGGTCGAATCGGGGAGCTCGTGGCGAGGAGGGGACATGATCGACATCCGGGACGCGTACCGCAGGGCGCTCGACGGTTTCGGCGACCGCCTCCATCTCGTCCGCCCCGGACAGTGGGACCTGCCGACGCCCTGCGTCGACTGGGACGTCCGGGGGCTGGTGAACCACCTGGTGACCGAGAACCTGTGGGCTCCCGAACTGCTGTCGGGCCGTACGGCCGCCGAGGTGGGCGACGCGTTCGAGGGCGACGTGCTCGGCGACGACCCGGTGAAGGCGTTCGAGGCGTCCGCGCAGGGCGCCGTCCAGGCGGTGTACGCCGAGGGCGCCCTCACGAGCGTGGCTCATCTGTCCTTCGGCGACGTGCCGGGCGAGGAGTACATCACCGAGCTGTTCGCGGACGCGCTGATCCACACCTGGGACCTCGCGCGTGCCGTCGGCGGTCCGGAACGGCTCGACCCCGACCTCGTCGCGTCCTGCGCCGAATGGTTCGCCAAGGCGTGGGACGGCTACCGCGAGGCAGGCGTGATCGGGGACGAGCGCGACGTCCCGGCCGGCGCCGACCAGCAGACCAGGCTGCTCACGGCGTGGGGCAGGACCCCCTGAGACGGACCCGGAACCGGGCTATCGCCCCGTAGGACGCTTGCCGTGGTTGGCCTTCTTCTTCCTGCGGGCCTTCGACTTGCGTGCGCGTCTGCCCATCGCGGCCGCCTTCCCTGGAGTACGGGTTTCGCCCACTGTCCCCCCGGGGGCGGGCGGCGGCAAGTACCCGCACCCCGGCTCAACACTCCTGTACGGATGTGTGCATAATCTGTTGGAATCTGTTTAAAGGAGTGGCGGATGCTGGCCCAGCAACGGCAGCAGGCGATCCTGGAGAGAGTCCGCAGGTCCGGCGGGGTCCGGGTCGCGCAACTCGTGCGTGAGCTCGGGGTGTCGGACATGACGATCCGCCGCGACCTGGAGGTCCTGGCGGAGCGCGGCCTGATCGTCAAGGTGCACGGCGGGGCCACCGCCACCGGTGCCGGCTCCACCGAGGAGCCGGGCTTCGCGGCCAAGTCGATGCGGCAGCAGGCCGAGAAGGAGGCCGTCGCCCGCTGCGCGGCCCCGCTCGTACGGCCGGGAAGCTCCGTCGCGCTCTCGGCCGGCACGACGACCTGGACGCTGGCCCACCACCTGGTGGACGTGCCCGAGCTGACCGTGATCACCAACTCCGTCCAGGTGGCCGACGTCTTCCACCGGGCGGGACGGCCCGACCAGACCGTGGTGCTCGTGGGCGGCGTGCGGACGCCGTCCGACGCGCTGGTCGGCCCGGTCGCGGTCGCGGCCGTCCGCTCCCTGAACGTCGACATCCTCATGCTCGGCGTGCACGGCATGAGCGTCCGGGCCGGTTTCACCACCCCCAACCTGCTGGAGGCGGAGACCGACCGCGCCCTGATCGCCGCCGCCCAGCGGCTCGTCGTCCTGGCCGACCACACCAAGTGGGGGACCGTCGGCATCAGCACGATCGCGGCCCTCGGCGAGGCCGACGTGGTCGTGAGCGACACGGGCCTGCCCGAGGACGCCCGCGCCGTGCTGTCGGAGCACGCCGGCGAGCTCCTCCTCGCGGATCCGTCCGGCGAGGCGCCCCTGAAGACCGCCTCCGTGTGACGCCGCCGCGACGCCGGAGAAGAGCACTGTGAAGCTGGAGATCGCACCGTGAAGCGCACCATCGCTCATCTGGCCGACGGCCGGGAGCTGATCTATTTCGACCGCCGCGACGACGCCGACCACGACGTGGCCGACCCCCGGGATCTGCCCGCGCGCCCCCTCGCGTCCGAGTTGCGTCACGACCCGCTCATGGACGAGTGGGTGGCCGTCGCCCGGCACCGCCAGACCCGCACCCACCTGCCATCCGCCCAGGAGTGCCCGCTCTGCCCCGGGCATCCCGGCTCGGAGATCCCCTCGCCGTACGAGGTGGCGGTGTTCGAGAACCGCTTCCCGTCGTTCAGCTTCAACACCGGCGCGTACGAGCAGGTGGGCGGGCTGAGCGAGGTGCGGCCGGGGACCGGGCGCTGCGAGGTCGTCTGCTTCACCTCCGACCACGACGCCTCCTTCAGCTCCCTCGGCGACGAGCAGGCCGCGCTGGTCGTCGAGGCGTGGGCCGACCGCACGGCCGAACTGTCCGCGCTGCCCGGCGTGGAGCAGGTCTTCTGCTTCGAGAACCGCGGCGCCGAGATCGGCATCACGCTGCCGCACCCGCATGGGCAGATCTACGCCTATCCGTACGTCACGCCGCGTACCCGGCAGATGCTGGAGACCGCCGCCCGGCACCGCGGCGGCAACCTGTTCGCGGACGTCCTGGCGGCCGAGCGGAAGGGGCCCCGCGTCGTGGCCGCCAACGAGCACTGGACGGCCTTCGTCCCGGCCGCCGCCCGGTACCCCTTCGAGGTGCACCTCTACCCGCACCGCCGGGTGCCGGACATCCCGGCGCTGTCGGCGGAGGAGCGGGCCGCCTTCGCGCCGCTGTACATCGACGTGCTGCGCCGCCTGGACGGCCTGTTCGGCGTCGTCATGCCGTACGTCGCGGCCTGGCACCAGGCTCCGGTCACCTACCGCCGGGATCTGGCCTACCTGCACCTCCAGCTCTTCACGATCCGGCGGGCGGCGGACAAGCTGAAGTACCTCGCCGGATCGGAGTCGGCGATGGGCGCCTTCGTCAACGACGTGCTGCCGGAGGAGGCCGCCCGCATGCTGCGCGAGGTGGTAACGGACTGATCTCCGTACGGTTGCGACTTGGGGTGGCAGTCACCATTTCTTTACCACTAGTATCCCTGGCACCACCGGTCACAGCCGGTGCCGCCTAATCCCGGGCGCCTCGCCCGGGAGCCGGGGACCCGTTCACGCCTCTGGGGTAAAGGCACGTCGCTGCCCGGGCTCCTCCAGCCCGCACCCGTCAGCTAACCCGGTCGGCAGATGGAGAGGAGTGGGCTCTGCCCCGCGCGTTCCCCCTGGCCGCCGGTGTGTTGACCGCCGCGGCCCTCGTTCTCGGCACGGCCGCCGGGGGCGCCGCCGCCCCCAAGCCGACGGAGAGGCAGCTCAAGAAGCAGCTCGCCGGCCTGCAGAAGAAGGTCGACCGGCTCATCGCCGACTACAACGCCAAGCGGGTCGCGCTCGCCCGGGCGCGGGACGACGAGGCGGCGGCGCGCGCCCGCGTGAGCAGGGCGGAGGCCGACTACACGGCGACCCTCGACGAGGTCCGGGAGTTCGTCGGGCTGCGGTACCAGACCGACAGCGTGCGGGTCCTGCCCAACCTGACCGTCTCCGCGGTGGCGTACCAGCTCAAGGAGGAACAGGCCGCGAGACTCGCGCGGGTCGACGAGGTCCGCGCCGAACGGCAGAAGGCCGCCGAGGCGGCGAGGGCGCTCACCGCGTCGCTGAAGTCGCAGGCCGCGGAGGTCGCCGGTCGGCGCCGGGAGGCCGAGAAGCTCATCGACGACATCAAGGACAAGATCGACCGTCTGGTCCCGATCGCCCCGGGCCGGAGGGGCAGCGGGTCGTGGGCGCCCGAACTGCCGGCGGGCGCGGACAACATCACGCCCCGGATGCGGCTCATGCGCTCGGAGGTGGAGGACCACTTCGATCTGAGCTTCCCTGTCGGCTGCTACCGGGCCGAGAACAGCGGTGAGCACCCCCTCGGCCGCGCCTGCGACTTCATGATGAGCTCGGGCGGCGCCATGCCCTCGGCCCAGATGAAGGCGCTCGGCGACAGCTTGGCCGCCTGGGCCATCAAGAACGGCCCGAAGCTCGGCGTGATGTACGTCATCTGGCAGCAGCGCATCTACAACCTCGGCCACCCGGGCTGGCGCCCCATGTCCGACCGCGGCGGCGTCACCGCCAACCACTATGACCACGTCCACATCTCGATGTACTGAGCAGGAGCTTCGAGGGCCGGCGGCCTCGCCGAGCGAGGCGACCGGCCCGTTCCGCGTCAGGCCGGGATCTGCTTCTCGTTCCAGGTGTAGTAGAGGTAGGTGCTGCCGGGCCCGGTCAACGTGCCGTAGACCTGCCACCAGCTGTTGGCGCCGGGCGAGAAGCGGAAGACCTTATCGCCGGGCCGGTCGTCCACGAACACGGTCGTGGACCCGTCGGAGGAGTGGATCTGTACCTCGATCGTGAACGTCTCGGTGTCCGGGATGTCGAGGCAGACCTCGTGCGTGTACGCCGACGGACCGGCGATGTTGTAGTTACGGCCGTCCACCGACGGCCGCTGGACGTTGGTGGGGACGTAGCTGGTCCGGGCGTAGGTGTACCCGCCCGTGGAGCAGTCGACCGCGGAGGCGGACGCGGGACCGACGCCGGTGAGCGTGGCGCCCAGGACGCCGGTGGCGACGGCGAGAACGGAGATCGTGCGCTTCATGCCTCTCCTCATCCGTGCAGCGACCCTCCAACCAAAATGGTTGAAGGCTGAACTGATTCTGACTCGATCTTCCTGTTTGGACAAGTACGGGCAAAGATTCCCCTACGCCCGAGTCAAGCGGGTCGCGAGAGCGCGCCCCCTCTCCTGCGCCTGAAAGGCAGGCCGTCCAGCTGGGCGGAAATGAAGTGGTCGCGCCCCGGGGGCCAGGGGGAGGATGTCCGGATGACCGACACACGTACCGATCCTCCGCTCGCCGCGGGCGAGCGCGAGATGCTGCGCGCCTTCCTCGACTTCCACCGCCAGACGCTGGCCGTGAAATGCGAGGGCCTCGCCGAGGAACAGCTGCGGCTGCGCTCCGTCCCGCCGTCGTCCCTGTCGCTGCTCGGCATCGTGCGGCACATGGCCGACGTCGAGCGGAGCTGGTTCCGGCGGCGGCTCGCCGGCGAGGACCTCGAAGGCATCTACTACACCGACGACGATCCGGACGGCGAGTTCGACAACGTGGACACGGCGTCCGCCGAGGAGGCCTTCGCCACCTGGCGCGCGGAGATCGAGCACGCGCGGGCGGCGGAGGCGGCCTGCGCCGATCTGGACGCGACGACGAAGGCGGCCCGGCAGGGCGTCCACCACTCACTGCGCTGGATCATGGTCCACATGATCGAGGAGTACGCGCGGCACAACGGCCACGCCGACCTGCTGCGCGAGCGCATCGACGGGGCGACGGGCGAGTAGGGACCCGGTCCCTCACCCGCCGGGCCGGGCCCGCCCGGCCCGGCCCAACCGTTCAGCCCGGTTCAGCCCCGTTCAGCCCGAGATGCGGACGGGGTTCACCAGGTCGGCGTAGATGAGAAGGCCGCCCATGACGACCAGCAGGGCCGCCATGACGTACGTCAGCGGGAGCGCCTTGGCGACGTCCACGTAGCCCGGCATGGGCCGCCGGCGCACCCGGGCGAAGGCCCGCTTGACGCCCTCCCACAGGCCGCCGGCGATGTGGCCGCCGTCCAGCGGCAACAGGGGGACGAGGTTGAACATGCCGACCGCGAGGTTCAGCCCGGCCAGCAGGCTGATGAACACCTCGATCTTGCTGTCGATGGGGATGTCCGACGCGGCGATCTCACCGCCGATGCGGCCGGCGCCCACGATGCCGATCGGCCCGTTCGGGTCGCGCTTCTCCCCCGAGAACGCGGCGTTCCACACGCCGACCATCTTCTTGGGGATGTTGACCATGGCCGCGGCGGTCCGCTTGGTCAGGTCCCACATCTGCCCGAGGACGTAGCCGGGGCCCTGCTTCTCCACGACGATCGTCGGGCTGACGCCGAGGAAGCCGACGTTCCTGTCCACCTTGTCGGGGTCGGTCTGCGAGGGCATGTCCTGCGCGATCAGGTCGACGTCCACCGTCGTGGTCCGGCCGTCGCGCTCGATGCCGAGCGTCGTCGCCCCGGCGCCGTGCGACCGGATCTGCCGGGTGGCCGCCTCCCAGCTGGCGACCGGAGTGCCGCCGACGGCGACGATCCGGTCGCCCGGCCGCAGTCCCGCCTTCGCCGCGGGCGTCAGCGGGTCGCCGGACGCGCAGTCCCGGTGCGCGGCCTCGGCCGCCGGGATCGCGCACTTGGACACCGAGGAGACGACCGGCTTCGTCGTCCGCACGCCGAAGCCCATCATCACGACCGCGAAGAGCACGAACGCCAGCACGAAGTTCATCGCGGGCCCGCCGGTCATGATGATGACCTTCTGCCACCAGGGCTTGCGGAAGAAGACGCGGTTCTCGTCGCCCGGCCGGATCTCCTCCGAGGCGACCGCTCTGGCGTTCTCGATGAGGCCCTGCCAGGGGCCCGTCGAGACGCTGCGCAGCTTGCCGGGGTCGTCGGAGGGACGCGGCGGGAGCATGCCGACCATGCGGATGTAGCCGCCCAGCGGGATCCACTTCACGCCGTACTCGGTCTCGCCGCGCCGCCGCGACCACAGCGTCGGCCCGAAGCCGACCATGTACTGCGTCACGCGGACGCCGAACAGCTTGGCCGGGACGAGGTGCCCGATCTCGTGCAGCGCGATGGAGAGCAGCAGACCAACGAAGACGATCACGAATCCGGCCACGATGAGCCAGCTCATCAGCGCGTACCCCCGAGTCGGAGAAGATGCCGTGGCAGTCGTCGCACCCTCCGAGAGTAGCCCACCGGAACAAGGGAGAGACCTGCTCCGGCGAACCGGCGCGTTGCCCATACATGGCCGAACCTGGACACTCCGTTGACAGTACGCAATGGGTCGATCACCCTTTGAGAGACCGTCCAGAGGGGAGCGTCTTGATCCGGATCCTGGTGGCCGAACACCTTCCGTTGGTACGGCGAGGCCTGGTCGCCTCTCTCGAAGGGGAGAGCGACCTCACGGTGGTCGCGGACGTCGGTTCGGCCGAGGACATCGTGCCGGCCGCCCTCGACGTACTGCCGGACGCCGCCG
Source organism: Microbispora triticiradicis (assembly GCF_005864065.1). Classification (NCBI taxonomy): domain Bacteria; kingdom Bacillati; phylum Actinomycetota; class Actinomycetes; order Streptosporangiales; family Streptosporangiaceae; genus Microbispora; species Microbispora triticiradicis. Next base: position 29,433 of record NZ_VANP01000009.1, read on the forward strand.
TCATCGACGCGGACCTGCCGGGGGCGGACGGGCCGAGCCTGGCCGCGCGGCTCGTCGAGAAGGTGCCCAGATGCCGGGTGATGCTGCTGTCGGCCCAGCCGAACCCCGGCCACCTCAAGCGGGCCTTCACGGCGGGGGCCCTCGGCTACCTGAGCATCGAGGTGTGCCCCGAGCAGCTCGCCGACGGGATACGGCGGATCATCGCCGGGCGCCGGATCGTCGACTCCGAGCTCGCGGTCGCGGCCCTGGAGGCCGCCGAGTGCCCCCTCACGCCCCGGGAGCACGAGGTGCTGCGCCTCGCGGCCGGGGGCGCGCGCTCGAAGGAGATCGCCGCCGAGCTGGGCCTGTCCGTCGGCACGATACGCAACCACCTGTCGCGCGTCCTGGTGAAGACCGGGGCGCGCAGCCGGGTGGACGCCGTCCGCATCGCCACCGACTACGGCTGGTTGTAGGGACCTTTCCCGGCGGGCCTCAGGGACGCCAGATGAGGACGAGCGCGCAGTCGTCGTTGTGACCGGACGACATGGCCTGCACGAGCTGCCGCGCCTTGTCCCGGAAGCCCGAGGGCAGCAGCCGCTCGGCCTCCCCCAGCAGCCGGTCGAGCCCGGCGTCGATGTCCCGGCCGGGCTGCTCGATCAGCCCGTCGGTGAACAGCATGAGCGCGTCGCCCTTGCGCAGCACGCCGCTGTCGGTCTCGCAGGCCAGGTCGGGCACGACGCCGAGCACGACCCCCTTGGCCGTGGACACCCGCCAGGTGCCCGACCCGGAGTCGAACCGGACCACCGGCGGGTGCCCGGCGGAGGTGATCGTGTACTCCCCCGTCGACAGGTCGAGCGTCAGGTGGACGGCCGTGACGAACCCCTCGTCGCCGATCTGCCGGTGGAGATAGGAGTTGCAGGAGGCCAGGAAGTCGTCCACCGAGCCGAGCAGCCCGCCGAACGTGCCGGAGAGCATGAGCGCGCGGGTGCCGGCGTCGACGCCCTTGCCCGACACGTCGACGACGGCGAGCTGGACCCGGTCGCCCTCGCGCATGGAGACGACGAAGTCTCCGCCGAACGACGACCCTCCGGCCTGTTTGAGCACGACCTTGCCGCCCCAGTCCTTGGGCAGCGGCGGCAGCTCGCTCTGCCGCTTGAGCCGGTCGCGCAGCTCCAGCAGCATCGCGTCGCCGCGCAGGCCCTGCACGCCGAGCTTGCCCCGCGTCCGCGCCATCGTCCACGCGAGCGCGGCGGTGAAACCCATCGTGATCAGCAGGCCCGGCCCGACGGCGAGCACTCCCCTGGTCGATCCCATGTAGGCGAGGGACGCCGCGACCACGCACAGCAGGATGGCCAGGCTGCGCAGGCGGAGCTGGAGGCCGCCGATCAGCGTCACGAGGATCAGCAGCGACGGTGAGAACCAGTACGCCGAGACCTCCGCGTCGAGCACGCCGATGACCACGGTGACCGCGACGAGGGCGATCAGGAGGTACTGGTCCTTCGACCATACTTTCCTGACAAAACGGACCGACGGCACCAAGAGCGGCACGCGCGCCAGGATGGCGCGCAGCCGTGGAGAGATCAGCGGCGCCGGACGGGAAGTCATGATGGCCTCGACTGTATCCGGACATCCCAGGTGGCGGCACCCGCTTGACCGACGCCGGGGTCGTGTCCCGTGATCTTTACAGCCTACCCCCGTCGAAGATCACGGGCCACCCGCCGGCCGCCCGGTGCGGATGTCCGGTGCGGATGTCCGGCCGGTTCGATCGCACGCCCACGGCCCGGGGCGTACGCTCGCGGTATGGCGCTGCAGAGTTTGCAGATCACCGCGATCACGGCCATGCGGGCCCGCGACGTGTCCCGGCCGACCCCCGAGCAGCAGGAGACCGCCGAGCGGCGGCCGCTGCGCGACGAGACGACGCCCCGGCGGGAGTCCCGCCGGGGTCGTGACCGGGACGGCCGCTGACGCCGCCCCTGGGGCGCTGACCGGCCCGCTCACCGGCCGCCCGCCCGGTGTCCCGGGCCGGGCGGCTCCGGCCCCGGCGGCTTCCGGCCGGGCGGATCAGGCGGGCAGCGGCGGCAGCTCGCCGGTCGTCTCGTACTCGGCGAGCTGGCGGATCCGCCGGGCGTGCCGCTCCGCGCCCGAGAACGCCGTGCCGAGGAAGACCTCGACGAACCGGGCGGCCTCCTCCGGCGTGTGCATCCGCGCGCCGATGCTGATGACGTTGGCGTCGTTGTGCTCGCGGGCGAGCCGGGCCGTGTCCTCGTTCCAGGCGAGGGCGGCGCGCACCCCGCGCACCTTGTTGGCGGCGATCTGCTCGCCGTTCCCCGAGCCGCCGATCACCACCCCGAGGCTGCCCTCGGCGGCGACCACGCCCTGCGCGGCGCGCAGCACGAACGGCGGGTAGTCGTCCTCCGCGTCGTAGACGTGGGGGCCGCAGTCCTCCACGTCGTGGCCCTGCTCCTTAAGCCAGGAGACCAGGTGGTTCTTGAGCTCGTAGCCGGCATGGTCGGCACCGATGTAGACACGCACGGGACAAGTTTCCCAGACGAGTTCTGGCGGAGGTCACCCCGGCCTCCACTAAGGTAATAGACGAACACCGCCAGTGGCTCTTACACCACCTCATGCCGGAGCAGGAGTGTCATGCGCGAGATCCGCTACGTCGGCGACCCCGTCCTGCGTACCCCCGCGGAGCCCGTGACGGACTTCGACAGGGAGCTGCGCCGCCTGATCGACGAGATGTTCGCGGTGATGTACCAGGCCGACGGCGTGGGACTGGCCGGGCCGCAGATCGGGGTGGGCCGGCGGCTGTTCGTCTACGACATCAGCAACCGCAAGGGCCACGTGGTCAACCCGGAGCTGACGATCGACGACCCCGGGGAGGTCGTCGAGGAGGAGGGCTGCCTGTCGGTGCCGGGCAAGGAGACCGGCAAGCCGCTGTACGCCCCCACCGTCCGCGCCGCCGGAGTCACGCTGCGCGGGGTCGACAAGCTCGGCCGGCCCGTGGCCGTGAAGGCCCGGGGCATGCTCGCCCGGTGCTTCCAGCACGAGTTCGACCACCTCGAGGGCACGCTGTACGTCGACCGGCTGGGCAAGGACGAGCGCCGCAAGATCCTCCTCCAGGCGCCCTGAGACCGCCGCCCCTTACAACTGGATCGCCTTGGTCTCCAGGAACTCCTCCAGGCCGAACTCCCCCATCTCGCGCCCGACGCCCGACTGCTTGTAGCCGCCGAAGGGCGCCATGGGGTTGAACCGGCCCCCGTTGACCGCCACCTGGCCCGTGCGCAGGCGGCGGGCGACCGCGAGCCCCTCCTCCTCGGTGCCCGCCCAGACCGCCCCCGACAGTCCGTACGGCGTGCCGTTGGCGATCTCGACGGCCTCGTCCTCCGTGCCGAAGGGGATGATCGACAGCACCGGGCCGAAGATCTCCTCCTGCTCGACGGCCATGCCGGGCGACACCCCGGCGAAGACCGCGGGCTCGACGTAGTAGCCGCGGCCCATGGGGTTGCCGGTCCCGCCGAGCACGAGGCGGGCCCCCTCCTCCTGGCCCCGGTTGAGGTATCCGACCACCCGGTCGCGCTGGGCCGCGGACACCAGCGGGCCGAGGCGGGTGCCCTCGGCGAACGGGTCGCCCGGGACGTATTTCGCCGCCGCCTCCACGGCCAGCCGGACCGCCTCGTCGTACTGGTCCCAGTGGACGAGCATCCGGGTCAGCGCCGAGCAGGTCTGGCCGGAGTTCAGGTAGGCCCCGGCGACCCCGTTCTTCACCGCCTTCTCCAGGTCGGCGCCGGGGAGGACGATGTTCGCCGACTTGCCGCCCAGCTCCAGGGCCACCCGCTTGACCGTCCCGGCCGCGAGGGCGGCGACCCTGCGCCCGGCCCTGGTCGAGCCGGTGAAGGAGACCATGTCCACGCCGGGGTGGGCGGCGAGCGCCTCTCCGACCACCGGGCCGTGCCCGCTGACCATGTTGAACACGCCGGGCGGCAGGCCCACCTCGTGGAGGATGTCCGCGAACGCGTACGCCGCGAGCGGCGCGACCTCGCTCGGCTTGAGCACCACCGTGCAGCCGGCCGCCAGGGCCGGGGCCACCTTGCAGACGACCTGGTGGAGCGGGTAGTTCCACGGTGTGATCGCGCCGACCACCCCGACCGGCTCGCGGACGATCAACGAGTTGCCCACCCGCCCGCCGTCGAAGTCGTACCGCTTGGCGAGGTCGGCGTAGGAGGCCAGCACCTCGGCGGGCATCAGCGTCTGCACCTTCAGCGCGAGTGGCAGCGGCGCGCCCATGTCGGTGGCGATCGTCGCGGCGATCTCCCGGGCGCGGTCCCTGAGCAGCCCGGCCGCCGTCCCGAGGAGCGCGGCGCGCTCGGCGGGCTCCGCCGCCGCCCAGGACGGGAAGGCGGCACGGGCGGCGGCGACCGCGGTCTCCACGTCGGCGGCCGACCCCGCGGGCACCCGGTCCACGATCTCCTCGGTCGCCGGGTTGACGACCTCGACGGCCTCGCGCGAGGAGGACGGCGTCCAGCCGCCGTCGACGTAGATCTGACGCATGTTCCTCATACTCGCGCCTTGACTGTCAGAACGCGAGCCCCGGCCGGAAGGCCCCTGTCAAGAGGGCCGTCGGACAACTTCCTTCTCAAGGTAGGGGCGATGTCGAATCCGTCCTGTGACCGTGACGTGGCAGGATTCATCCATCCCTGTACGCGAAGGGGCGACGGGGAACCGGGGGATTGATCATGCGATGAGGAGTGGGTGTGGCAGGGAATCTGACACGTGACGAGGCTCGGGAGCGTGCTCGGCTGCTCACGGTCCAGTCCTACCAGGTCGAACTCGACCTGACGGAGGGCGAGGAGCGGTACGAGAGCATCACGACGGTCCATTTCACCTCCGACCGGCCGGGGGCGGGCACGTTCATCGACCTGCACGGGGCCCATGTGCGGAAGGTGGTGCTGAACGGCCGGGATCTCGACGTTCGGACCTACGACGCGGACAAGGGCCGATTCCCGCTGCCGGACCTGGCCGAACGCAACGAACTGCGCATCGACGCCGACTGCTCGTACATGCGGACGGGCGAGGGGCTGCACCGCTTCGTCGACCCGGTCGACCAGCAGATCTACCTGCACAGCCAGTTCGAGACGGCGGACGCGCACCGCATGTACGCCTGCTTCGACCAGCCCGATCTCAAGGCGACCTTCGAGCTCACCGTCCTCGCGCCCGCCGAGTGGGAGGTCGTGTCGAACGGCGCCCCCGACTCCGCCGAGGACCTGGAGGAGCACCGCGGGCGGCACGGCACGCTGCAGGCCGCCAAGCGCTGGCACTTCCCGCCGACGCCTCCCATGTCGACGTACATCACGGCCCTCATCGCGGGGCCGTACGCGGTCGTGCGGGACGAGCACGACGGCATCCCGCTCGGCGTCTACGTGCGGCGCTCGCTGGCCGAGCACCTCGACCCGGAGAACATCTTCGAGGTCACCAAGCAGGGCTTCGACTTCTTCCACCGCGTTTTCGGCCTGCGCTACCCGTTCGGCAAGTACGACCAGCTCTTCGTGCCGGAGTTCAACGCGGGCGCGATGGAGAACGCCGGCGCGGTGACGTTCCTGGAGGACTACGTCTTCCGCTCGCGGGTCACCGACGCGATCATCGAGCGCCGGGCCGAGACGATCCTGCACGAGATGGCCCACATGTGGTTCGGCGACCTCGTCACCATGCGGTGGTGGGACGACCTGTGGCTGAACGAGTCGTTCGCCACCTACATGTCGGTGCTGTGCCAGGCCGAGGCCACCCGCTGGGGCCAGGGCGCGTGGACGACGTTCGCCAACGTGGAGAAGTCCTGGGCCTACCGGCAGGACCAGCTCCCCTCCACCCACCCCATCGCGGCCGACATCCCGGACATGCAGGCCGTCGAGGTCAACTTCGACGGCATCACGTACGCCAAGGGCGCCTCGGTGCTCAAGCAGCTCGTCGCCTACGTCGGGCTGGACAACTTCCTCGCCGGCGTGCGCGACTACTTCAACGAGCACGCCTGGAAGAACACCACCCTGCAGGACCTGCTGTCGGCGCTGGAGCGCACCTCGGGCCGCGACCTGTCGTCCTGGTCGAAGGAGTGGCTGGAGACCTCCGGCGTCAACACCCTGCGGCCGTCGTTCACCACCGACGACGAGGGCCGGTTCCTCGGCTTCGAGGTCCTGCAGGAGGCCACGCCGGAGCACCCGACGCTGCGCTCGCACCGCGTCGCCATCGGCCTGTACTCCCTGCGGGACGGCGTGCTCGCCAGGACCAGGCGGGTCGAGCTCGACATCGTCGGGGCGCGCACGGCCGTGCCCGAGCTGGTCGGCGAGACGCGGCCCGACCTCGTGCTGATCAACGACGACGACCTCACGTACGCGAAGATCCGGCTCGACGAGCGGTCGCTGCAGACGCTCGTGAACGGCGGGATCACCGCGTTCACCGAGTCGCTGCCGCGCGCGCTGTGCTGGTCGGCCGCCTGGGACATGACCCGGGACGCCGAGATGGCCACCCGCGACTACGTCCGGCTGGTCGTGTCCGGCATCGACTCGGTGCGCGACATCACCGTGGTGCAGACGGTGCTGCGCCAGGCCCGCCAGGCCGTGCAGCAGTACGCCGACCCGGCGTGGCGGGCGACCGGCATGGGCGAGCTCTCCGCCGCGCTGCGCCGTCTCGTCACCTCGGCGGAGCCGGGCTCGGACCACCAGCTCGCCTACGTCAACGCCCTGGCCGCCACCGCGACCTCCGAGGAGGACCTGGCGTTCCTCAAGGGCGTGCTGGACGGCACCGAGGTGCCCGAGGGCCTGGCCGTCGACGCCGACCTGCGCTGGACGCTCATCCACGGGCTGGTGTCCCGCGGGGTCCTCGGCGCCGCCGACATCGACGCCGAGCTGGTCCGCGACGCCACCGCGACCGGCGAGCGCTCGGCCGCCAACGCCCGGGCGGCGATCCCGGACGCGGAGGCCAAGGCCCGGTCCTGGGCGGCCATCGTCGGGGGCGAGCTGAGCGGCGCCCTGCTGCGCTCCACGATCCTCGGCTTCGTGGACCCGCACCACCCCGAGCTGCTGGAGCCGTACGGCGACCGGTACTTCGAGGAGGTCGGGCGGATCTGGAGCGAGTGGACCTCCGACATGGCACAGAACTTCGCGGTCGGGTGCTACCCGGCCCTGCTGATCCGCCCGGAGACCGTGGCGAGGACGCAGGACCTCATCAGCGCCCAGCAGCCGCCGCACGCGCTGCGGCGCCTGCTCCTGGAGGGCGCCGACGGCGTCAGCCGGGCGCTGCGGGCCCAGGCCCGCGACGCCTCCGCGTGACCGGGCGGCCCGCCCGCCTTCCTTCCTGATCCGGTCGCCCGGCGGGTGTGCCGGGTGAAAGCGGGGCGCAAGCCCCGTGCAAGACCACCGGGGTGACATGAGGGGGCCGGGCCGTTCACCCGGCACGGGCGCGGCGGGCCCCCTCCGCCGCGCCCCGCCGCTCCGGCCGTACGGCGTGCCCCCACCGGCACGCGTACGGCCGGCGGCGGGCGTTCACCGGGTGAGCGGCCACGGATCGTCGTCCGTGCAGGAGGCCCCCGTGATCCCCATGATCGTCACCCTCGCCGTCGTGGCCGTCCTCGTCGCCACGCTCGTCTCCCTCTACAACCGCCTCGTGCGTGGCCGGGGCGCCGTCGACAACGCCTGGGCGCAGATCGACGTGCAGCTCAAGCGCCGCCACGACCTCGTCCCCAACCTCGTGGAGACCGTCAAGGGCTACGCCGCCCACGAGCGGGCCACGCTGGAGGCCGTGGTCACGGCCCGCTCCCGGGCGATCGGCGCCCAGGGCCCCGCGGAGCAGGCGGCGGCCGAGAACATGCTGTCCGGCGCGCTGAAGAGCCTGTTCGCCGTGGCGGAGGCCCACCCCGCCCTCAAGGCGAGCGGCAACTTCGCGGAACTGCAGCAGGAGCTCGCCACCACCGAGAACCGGATCGCCTACTCGCGGCAGTACTACAACGACGCCGTGCTGACCTACAACAACGCGATCCAGACGGTCCCCGCCAACATCGTGGCGGGGATGACCGGCTTCACGCCCCGTGAGTACTTCCGGGCTCCCGGCGAGGAGCGCGGACCCGTACAGGTCGGGTTCTGACCATGGCCGCCGCCTGGACGGCCGCCGCGGCGGTGACCGGCCTCTGGCTGCTGCTCCTGCTCGCGCTCGCCGCGGCGACGAGGAACCCGGACGTCGAGGCGGGACCGGCCACCGCGAATCTCGCCCCCCAGTCCCCCGCGGTGGTCGACCTGATCACCGGCGGCTGGCGGCTGTGCGACGAGGCGGCCTCGGCGACCCTGCTGGACCTCGCCGCGAGGGGCGTCGTCGGCGTCGAGGAGATCGGGCCGGAGCTGTCGCTCGTCCGGACGCGGGGCGAACCGGGCGGCCTGCGCCCGTACGAGCGGCTCGTCTACGACCACGTCCGCGCGCTGGCCGTCGACGGGGTGGTGGCCACGGGCGCGCTGGCCGAGGGCTCGCGCGACCTCGGCCGGTGGTGGAAGAGCTTCCGCCGGAAGGTGATCGCCGAGGCCCGGGAGCAGGGCCTGTCCCGGGCGCGCTGGAGCAGGGCGCACGCGGCGCTCCTCACCGTCGCGGCGGCGCTGCCGGCGGCGGCGATCGGCGTCGCGGCGAACATCTCCGACAAGGACCACGAGGCCGGGATCGGCGCGGCGGTCGTCTCCTTCGCCGGTCTCCTGGCGCTCATGGGCCGGCTCAACGGCGAGCGCGGCACGGCCGAGGGGGCCAGGGCCGCCGCCCACTGGCTCGGCGTCCGCGCGCACCTGGGGACGACCGGGCGGTTCGCCGAGCAGCCCGCCGCCTCCGTCACGATCTGGGGCCGCCACCTCGCGTACGCCGCCGCGCTCGGGCTGGCGCCGCGGGCCGTCACGAGCCTGCCGGTCAGCACCCCCGCCGACGACAGCCGCGCGTGGTCCGACTACGGCGGCATGTGGCACGTCGTCGACGTCCGCTATCCGTCCCGCCTGCTGTGGGGCCGGCCGCCGGGCTCTGTCGTCGTGCGGGGCCTCGCGGCCGGCTGGTTCGCGGGCTTCTTCGCCTGGATGCTCCTGGTGGCCGCCTCCGCCTTCGACGTGTGGCCGCGCGGACTCGTCGTGCCCGCCGCCCTCCTCGCGGGCCTGGCGGTGGCCGGGCCGCCGATCCTGTTCGCGCTCTCCGACCTGACCGGCCCGGTCACCGTGGAGGGCCAGATCGTACGGTTGCGGCGCTTCCGGGACGGCGGCAAGGGCGGCGACAACGCCAAATGGACCTACTGGTGCGCGATCGACGAGGGACGTGCCCCCGAGGTCAGGGCCCGCGAGGTCAGGGCGATGTGCCTGGGCGGGGACATGTGGGAGCCCCTGCGCGAGGGCGACCGGGTGCGGGCCGAGGCGGGCCGCAGGACCGGCTGGATCAGGCGGATCGAGGTGATCGAGGGCTCGCGCCTCCGGAACGCCGCCTCCTACGACGACACCGGCGAGCACCTGCTGGACGCGCCGGAGAACCTGGGCGAGGTGCCGGTCCTGCCCGATCCCGCGCCCCTGCGGTCCACTGATCAGACCCGCCCATACCGCCACCGGCGTCATGAGTAGGGTCGTCGGGTGCACTCAGCCCGAGACCTGTTGATCGCCCTGGCCCGGAGGTACTCGTTCGGCGACGTCGGCGCGCTCGCGCCGGCCGTGCTCGGGGAGAACGAGCGGGCGGCCCGGGTGGCGTCGGTCTGCGAGTTCGGCCAGCGGCTGCTCACGCTCGACGCCGAGGACTTCGCGGCCGAGATCGACGCCCAGACCGTGCCCGCCGACCTGCGCCGCCGTGCCCGCGCCTGCCACATGCCGCAGACGCCGAGGGAGCAGCCGCGGGGCGCGCTCGACTCGCTGCGTCCGGCGTACGCGCTGCTCCTGGAGGTGATCGAGGCCCGCTGGCGGCGGCGCGAGCTGAGCTCGATGATCGCGGCCGTGCACATCTGCGGCGAGTATCTCCCGCTGCTGGCCTTCGAGCCCGCGCTCGGGCACGCGGGCGACCCCGCCCGCTGGCCGGAGGGCCTGCGCGCCCCCGGCAGCAGGTTCGGGGCCATGGCCGACCGCGAGTGCGACCACACCAGGGCCGAGCGGTCGGCGGCCGAGCGGACGCTGCGGGTGGCGGTGGAGCCGCCCACGGGCTGGCGGGCCTACTTCGACCGGCAGCACAGCCAGGTGGCCGGGGCGCTCGGCACCTGCGCGGGCCGGTGCCGCACCCCCTGCCGGGCCCTCGACTGGGTGCCGGACCCCGGCGACCTGGCGGCGCGCTGCCGCGTCGCGCTGGCCTTCGCCGACACCCCGCTCGTACGGCTTCGCCACGCCGCCCCGGTCGGCCACGGGTTCGGCGTGCCGTCGCCGGAGGAGACGCTGGAGGCGTGGGACCGCAGCCGGGCCGCGCTGGCCAAGCACGACGCGGCGCACGCGGTCACCGCGGACGACGGCTTCCCGCTGCCGGGGCTGCCCGCCCTGATCTCCGCCGTGGCGGCGGTGCCGGTGCGCCCCGCCACGCTGCTCGCCGACGTCTCCGCGCACGTGGTGGAGCTGCTGCGTTAGGCGTCACCACATGGCCGGCCTGCGGTCGCCCCAGAAACCGCCGACGGACGCCTCCACCTGCGACGACAGCGAGATGAGGGTGCCCTCGTCGCCGTACCTGCCGGCCAGCATGACGCCGATGGGCAGGCCGTCGGGCGTCCAGTGGAGCGGCAGGTTGACCGCGGGCTGGCCGCTCACGTTGTAGATGGCGGCGAACGGCGCGAACCGCTTCATCCGCTCGAACGTCTCCTCCGGGGAGTCGACGTCCTCGAACCAGCCCACCGGCGCGGGCGGCTGGGTCACGGTCGGCGACAGCACCGCGTCGTAGGTGTCGGTGACGAGCATCGCGAAGCGGGTGGCGAGCTGGAGCGCCGACTGCGCGTGCAGGAACTCGGGCGCCGAGAGCGCGTGGCCCCGCTCGCGCAGCCAGGCGGTGAGCGGGCGCAGCTTCGGTTCGAGCTCCTTCGAGACGGGGTGGATGCACGAGAAGCTGAACCACAGCTTGACGAACTCGGGCACGATGTCCGGGCCGAACGGCGGCGCGATCTCCTCCACCTCGTGGCCGAGCGCCTCCAGCGCCGCCGAGGCGCTCTCGTACGCGGCGAGCACGTCGGGGTGGACCTCCGCGCCGGGCACGGCGGGCTCGGCGAACCTGGCGATCCGCAGCCGGCCCGGGTCGCGCCCCACGTAGGCCGAGAACGACCCGAGCGCGGGCGGCGGCGCGTGGTAGAGGTCGCCGGGGTTGTGGTGGGCCATCGCGTCGAGCAGCGCCGCGGCGTCGGCGACGTTCCGGGCCAGCGGCCCGTTGGTGGACAGCCCCGCCAGGTCAGGGACGATCGGGGCGAAGGAGATCCGGCCCCGGCTGGGCTTGATGCCGTACAGGCCGCAGACGGAGGCGGGGATGCGGATCGACCCCGCGCCGTCGCTGCCGTGGGCGACGGGCGCGAGACCGGCCGCTACGGCGGCCGCGGCGCCTCCGCTCGACCCGCCCGCGGAGCGCCCGGTGTCCCACGGGGTGCGGGCGGGCTCGCTCACGTAGGTCTCGGTGTAGCAGGGCAGGCCGAACTCCGGGGTGCTGGTCTTGCCCAGCATGACCGTCCCGGCCTCCCGCAGCCGCTCGACCACGCTGTCGTCCACCGGAGAGACGAACCCCTCGTAGGTGGCCGATCCGAAGTAGAGCGGCACGTCCTTGACGAAGTTGAGGTCCTTGATCGGAACGGGCACGCCCAGCAGCGGCGGGTGGTCGCCGGCGTCCCCCGCGGCGATCCTGGCCTCCTGGTCGCGGGCCTGGTCGAGGGCCCGCTGGGCGGTCACCGTGACGAACGCCCCCACCCCGGGGTCGAGCCGTTCGATCCGCTCCAGGTAGTGCTCGACGATCTCGACGGGGGAGAGTTCACCCGTTCGTACGGCTGCCGCCTGCTCAAGGGCGGTAAGGTCGTGAATGTGCGCCACGCTTCCGAACCGTAGGCCGCCCGGCCGGGGATATCTAGAGAAGATACCCGGCCTTCTGAGCTTCAAATCAGCTCATGCACGCAACAAAAGTATGAACCATTCAACACTAGGCAAGCTGTAGACGACTCAACTACCGTGAGTGATGTGGATACCGGTCTAAGGCCAGAAGACGGTCACGATACGTCACCCATCTGGGTCGGTGACCAATCGTCGGAGCAGGCGGAACGCCCTTCGGCGCCGCCCGAGGCGGCCGCGCCCCCCGAGTACGCTCCGGTGGAGCGGGCGTCGCTCCGCGGCCTGCTGCAGGACCCGAGATACCGGCACCTGCGCCGGCGCGCCCTGATCGCGGCCGCCGCGGGGGTGGTGTTCGGCGTTCTGCTGGGCGGCTGGCGGATCGGGCTCACCGCGGCCATCCTCGCGTGGGCGGCCGACGCCGTCTACCGCGCGCGCACCATGTCCACGGTTCCCGCCTGGCGGCGGGCCTCGGCGGCGGAGCGCCGCACCGAGGCCCAGCTCAAGAAGCTGGAGCGGAACGGCTACCTGACGCTGCACGCCCGGGCCATCCCCGGCAGCGAGGCGCAGATCGACCATCTCGTCGTCGGGCCCACCGGCGTGTACGCGGTGGACTCGGAGAAGTGGGACAAGCGGCTGCCCGTACGGGTCCAGACGCACCGCAAGCTCTTCCACGGGCCCTTCAACCGCAAGCCCCGCCTCGACGAGGCCCGGTGGGAGGCGGCCCAGGCCAGCGACCTGATCAGCAAGGCGCTCGGCCGGGAGATCACCGTGGTGCCGTCCCTGGCCATCTACGGGCCGGCGATCCCCTGGCGGATCCTCAACATCCGGGACGTCGACGTCTTCTCCGGCGGGCTGGTCCGCAAGTGGATCACCAAGCGGGAGAGGTCGCTCACCACCGCCGAGATCGACGCGATCTACCGCGCCGCCGAGCGCGTGCTGCCCGCGCGTTACCCGGAGTAGGACGGCGCGCCGTCCCGGGAGGTGGACACCGGGTCTCGGCAGCCGGGCACTGGCCGTACCATTTGAAGACTCAGACGTCTCCGGATGGGGGTCCCTCGATGCCCGCTCTCAGGTCCCGCACTGTCACCCACGGCAGGAACATGGCCGGCGCCCGCGCGCTGCTCAGGGCCACGGGCGTAGCGGGCAGCGACCTCGGCAAGCCGATCGTCGCCGTCGCCAACAGCTTCACCCAGTTCGTGCCCGGCCACGTGCACCTGCGCGAGGTCGCCGAGGTGGTGGCGGGCGCGGTCCGCGAGGCGGGCGCGATCCCGCGCGAGTTCAACACGATCGCCGTGGACGACGGCATCGCGATGGGCCACGGCGGCATGCTCTACTCGCTGCCGTCCCGCGAGCTCATCGCCGACGCGGTGGAGTACATGGTCAACGCCCACTGCGCCGACGCGCTGGTCTGCGTCTCCAACTGCGACAAGATCACTCCCGGGATGCTGCTCGCCGCCTTCCGGCTCAACATCCCCACGATCTTCGTGTCCGGCGGCCCGATGGAGGCCGGCAAGGTCCCGGGCCGCAAGCTCGACCTGATCGACCCGATGATCGCCTCCGCCGACACGAGCGTGTCGGACGCCGACCTGCTGGAGATGGAGGAGAACGCCTGCCCGACCTGCGGGTCCTGCAGCGGCATGTTCACCGCCAACTCGATGAACTGCCTCGCCGAGGCGATCGGCCTGGCCCTGCCCGGCAACGGCACCACGCTGGCGACCCACACGGCCCGCAAGACCCTGTTCGAGAACGCCGGCCGGGGGATCGTCGACCTCGCCCGGCGCTACTACGAGGAGGACGACGAGTCGGTCCTCCCGCGCAGCATCGCCACCCGCGAGGCGTTCGAGAACGCGATGGCGCTCGACGTCGCCATGGGCGGATCGACCAACACGATCCTCCACATCCTGGCCGCCGCGCGTGAAGCGGGCGTCGACTTCGGGCTCAAGGAGATCAACGAGCTGTCGCTGCGGGTGCCGTGCCTGTGCAAGGTCGCCCCTGCGACGGCCAAGTATCACGTCGAGGACGTGCACCGGGCGGGCGGCATTCCCGGCATCCTCGGCGAACTGGACCGGGCCGGCCTGATCCACCGCGACCTGCCGACCGTGTCCTCCTCCTCCATGGCCGAGTACATCGCCAAGTGGGACCCGAAGTCTCCGGAGGTCACCGAGGAGGCCCTGGAGCTGTGGCACGCGGCGCCCGGCAACGTGCGGACGGTCAAGGCCTACTCCCAGAGCGCCCGCTGGGACTCCCTCGACCTCGACCGCGCCGAGGGCTGCATCCGCGACCTCGACCACGCCTACACCCGGGACGGCGGGCTCGCCGTGCTGTACGGGAACCTCGCCCAGGACGGCTGCGTCGTCAAGACGGCCGGAGTCGACGAGTCGATCTGGCGCTTCTCCGGCCCCGCCGTCGTGTTCGAGTCGCAGGAGGACGCCGTCGAGGGCATCCTCGGCAACCGGGTGAAGCCCGGTGACGTGGTCGTCATCCGCTACGAGGGCCCCAAGGGCGGCCCCGGGATGCAGGAGATGCTCTACCCGACGAGCTTCCTGAAGGGCCGCGGCCTGGGCAAGGCGTGTGCCCTGGTCACCGACGGCCGCTTCTCCGGCGGCACGTCCGGCCTGTCCATCGGCCACGCCTCCCCCGAGGCGGCCGAGGGCGGCACGATGGCCCTGGTCGAGGACGGCGACCTCATCGAGATCGACATCCCGGGCCGCTCGATCGAGCTCAAGGTGGCTGAGGACGTGCTGGCCGCCCGCCGCGAGCGGCTGCTGGCCGACCTCGGCGGCTACCGGCCGCGCGACCGGCAGCGGACGGTCTCGGCCGCGCTGCAGGCGTACGCGGCGCTCACCACCTCCGCCTCGACCGGCGCGTCCCGCGACCTGACCCAGTTGTCGCGCTGACCGCGACACCGTTCACCGGGCCCGGCGCCGGTCGTCAGCCGGGCGGCGCGGCTCCGAATCGGTCCAGCGCCGCCCGGATCTCCCGGCGCATCGCGTCGCTGCCGGTGTGGCCCGAGTCGTCCACCACGACGAGACGCGCGTCCGGCCAGGCCCGGGCGAGTTGCCAGGCGGTCTCCAGCGGACCGCCGAGGTCGAGGCGGCCGTGGACGAGCACTCCGGGGATGCCCGCCAGCCGGTGCGCGTCGCGGAGCAGGACACCCTCCTCCAGCCAGGCGGCGTTGGAGAAGTAGTGTGCGCAGATCCTGGCGAAGGCCTGCAGAGCGGGGGAAGGCCGGTCGCTGTAGGCGTTCGGCGCGCCGTTGACCTCGTGCGCGATCACCGCGTCCTCCCACGCCGTCCAGGCGTGCGCCGCCCTGGCCCGTACGTCCGGGTCGGGATCGGACAACAGCCGCGCGTAGGCGGCGAGCAGGTCGCCGTCGCGCCGGTCCTCGGGGACGCCGGCCCGGAAGCGCTGCCACTGCTCGGGGAGGAAGCGGCGGACGCCCCGGTACAACCAGTCGATCTCGGAGCGGCGGGTCATGGTGACACCGGCGAGGACGATCTCCGACACCCGCTCCGGATGGGCCTCGGCGTAGGCGAGGATGAGCGTGGAACCCCAGGACCCGCCGTAGAGCAGCCACCGGTCGACGCCGAGGTGCTCGCGCAGTCGCTCCATGTCGGCGACGAGGTGGTGGGTGGTGTTCGTCGTGAGGTCGGTCGCCGGGTCGCTCGCGTGGGGCAGGCTCCGGCCGCAGTTGCGCTGGTCGAAGAGAACGATCCGGTAGCGTCCGGGGTCGAAGGCCCGCCGCTGGCGGGGCGTGCAGCCCGAGCCGGGACCGCCGTGGACGACGAGCGCGGGCTTGCCCTCGGGGTTCCCGCAGACCTCCCAGTAGACGAGGTGACCGTCGCCGGTGTCCAGGTGCCCGTGGTCGTAGGGCTCGATCGGAGGATGCACGACGGAGAAACTACAGCCGGCGGCCCGGACCGGAAAGCGGTTAAGGCGGTCGCGGCGGCATGCGGCAGGGTCAGGAGAAGGTGGCCGCGAGGTCAGGTGAACCTGTCCGCTGTTCCGAGCATCCGTTCGGGAAAATGTCGGTGCTGATGATTATTGTCGAAGTATGGCCAACGTCATTCGGCACACGCTGACCGCCGAGGAACTCGCCGCCCTCGCCCTTTCCCTCGCTCACCTCGGAGCCGGCCCCCAGTCGGTCACCGCCCGGCGCGGCCTGCGCCACGCGTTCCAGCACCTCGAACTGGACGACGACGTCATCGCCACGACCCTCACCACACTGACGACCCCGCTCCCCACCGACGTCGCCCGCCGGATGCGGGCGGTGGCCAACGCGATCACCGCACGCCTGGTGATCCGCATCCAGTACCACGACGCCGGGGGCCGGCTGTCGGTCCGCGACGTCGAGCCGGTGACCTGCATGGTCCACGGCGAGTTCTGGTACCTGGTCGGCTGGTGCCGCCTCAGGCGGTCGATCAGGGCGTTCCGCTTCGACCGGATCCTGGCGGTCGAGCCCACCGACCTGCCGGCCCGCGCGCACCTGCCGCAGCGTTACCTGCCGTTCCAACGCCGGCCGCGGGTGAGGCGCCCGACGGCCGCCTGACCCGCTCCTTCCCCCGATGCGGTAGCGGGCCGATGCCGTAGCGGGCCGATGCCGTAGCGGACGGGTCCGCAGGCGTGGGCGGCACGCCTGCGGACCCGTCCGGCTACTCGCTTCCGAACCGTGTCCCGTTCCGTGTCTCCGGCCTGCGGCGAGCCGCTACGGCGGGAGACCGCGGCCTAGTGCCGCTGGTCCAGCTTCCGGGCCTCGGTGAGGAGGTCGACGAGCGCCTGGGTCACCCGCAGCACGCCGTCCCGCGCCGCGGCGTCCTCGATCTGCTTGCCCGCCCGATCGGCGAGCTGTCGCAGGTGGGCGATCGCGGGGGGCTCGTCGCCCGCGAGGCCGGCCCGCTCGGCGTGCCGGAGACGGTCCTCCAGGCTCGCCCCGACCGCCTCGGTGATGGCGCCGGAGGCGACGTACTCGCCGACGAGGTCGCGGATCTCGGAGTACCAGGCGGGATCGCGGGTGAACGACCGCGAGATGTAGCCGGCTGCGACATCGGCGAGCGTGGTCGCCACCACCTTGTCGGCGTACGACCGCGTGGCCGGGTAGAGCTGCGCGAGTTGCGCGCCGGTCAGCGGCAGGGAGCTGCCGTCGAGGAAGCAGAAGCCCGGGCCGGTGTTGGTGCCGGTGTTGATCCGCAGCGGCGCCTCCTGCTGCGCGAGGCGGATGCCGCCGAGCGCGAGGCCGAGGGAGTCCCGTGCGATCGCCGGCGGAGCCGTTTCCGTCATCTGGATCTTGGGTGCCGCCGGAGGCTGCACGCCGTAGGCGATCCAGGCGAGGGTGTGGTCGTACACGGCGTTCTGCACCATGTGCTGGGGGATGCGGGACAGCGAGGGCAGTGCGCACGTCTGCGGCTCGCCCGGGTAACCACCGGGATAGCTGCCGATGTCCCGCTTGCGCAGCGGACCATAGTCCCGGATGAGCTTCCAGTCGCCGTGCGACGCCCCGGCCACCTCCCAGCTGCGCAGGATCGCCGAGTCGGCCTGGGCGCGGGCGGCCGCCGGCAGGATGCCGCCGCTCACGTCGCCCTCGGAGTTGACGCGGAACACCGGCGTCGGCAGGTCGGTGCGCAGCACGCCCCCGCCTCCGTGCAGCACGACCGCGTCGAGGACGTTCGCGAGCGGCTGGACGGCGTTGTAGTAGTTCGCCAGACGGCCGGCCGACTGCGAGTGGCCGGTCGCGATCACGTATCGCGGCCGGGGAAGCTCGCCGAGCGGGCCCTTCTTGCCCGTGGGGCTGCGGACCGCCTTCACGGCCTGGCTGAAGATGTCGTAGGACAGGCTGTCGTCGCCGACCGTCCCGCCCGCGGTCACGTCCAGCGTTCCGTAACGGGCCGGGCTCCACGCCTTGAGCCCGGTCGCGGAGTGCACTCCGGCGCGCTGCGCGGAGACGCCGACCCAGGCGTACCCCTCCCGGATCAGGTGCTCGTGGGACTGGAACCAGTCGACCTCCTGGTCCCACTGGTTGCTGACGTTGTACCACTCGGCGATCACGACGCCGTTGAACGCGCGGGCGTCGGCCGGGCGGCGCACGACGATGCGGGTGCGGTACGGGTTGCCGGTGCTGACCACGGTCGCGGTGCCGGTGCCGCGTGTCGCGTAGCTCGTCGCCGTGCCCGAGACGAAGAACTCCTGCTCGACGTAGCCCGCCGACCTGAGGTCGACGTCGGTGGCGAGGAACGGATACCCGTGCTGGGGGCTCCCGACCGGGGAGGTGTTCGCGATCGGTCCCGTGAGCACCGGGTTCGCGACGCTCTCGCCGGTCGCCGTGGACGGGCGGGGAGCGGCGGGGCCGCCCGCGGATGGTCCGCCAGGTGGTCCGCCGGGCGTCCCGCCGGGGCCTGTCGCGCTCGCCGGAGCGCAGAGGGGGATGGTCAGGGCGCCGGCCAAGCCCAGCGCGATCAGGCTTCTGCGGACGTTCCGAAGAGGAGGAAGGAGGGCATGCAAGAACGTCACCTCGCTGAGAGAGAGGCTGCGCGGGCGGAGCGCCCGCGCCGGGGGTGTCTCTGAGGCAGAGACTAACTTCCAGGAAAGTCGAAAGATAGTCTTGATTAACACGAACTTTATGTTTGAGAGTCAAAAGTTCGTCTCAGCATGGACAAAGCGGAGTTCGACGGCAGAGCCCGCTCACCGCTCAGCCGTGGAACGCGGACGGCCCGCGGGCGTGTCTTCCACACGCCCGCGGGCCGTCCGTACCGCCGGGACCCGATCCGAAGCGGGTCCGGCTCGGGGGTCATCCCCCGCAGCACCCTCCACCGCAGCAGCCGCCGCCCGCGGGGCGCGCGGCGGGAGCCCCGGACGCCTTGCCGGTGACGGCGATGGTGGACAGCAGCTTCACGGTGTCGTCGTGGCCGGAGGGGCAGACCGCCGGGTCGCCGGCCTCGGCCATGGGGCGGTTGAGCTCGAACGTCGATCCGCACGCGCGGCAACGGTAGTCATAGCGAGGCATGCGTCCAGAGTACGGCCGATCCGAGGAGGCAGCGCCTCACTCGAAGTGGACGGTGACGTAGTCCGCGACGGGCCGGTAGCCGAGCCGCTGGTAGATGGAGTTCGACGTCGGGTTGCCCAGGTCGGTGAACAGCAGCACCTCGGTGGCCCCCTCGTCGAGGGCCTTCCTGGTGGCCGCGTGGGTGACGGCGCTGCCGTACCCGCGGCCGCGCAGGCCGGGCGGGGTGTAGACGGGCCCGATCCGGGACATGCCGGCGATCGGGGCGGAGACCCCGGCGATCGACACCGGCCTGTCGTCGTCCTCCCACCACAGCAGTTCGTCCCGGTTGAGGCGGACGGCGACGACCGGCGTGGGATCGGCGCCGCGATCGACGTGCGCCTCCTCCTGGAACTCCCGGAAGAACCGTACGGCGAGGGGCAGGTCGTCCTGCCCGGCGATCCTGGCCTT
Organism: Microbispora triticiradicis; assembly: GCF_005864065.1. Lineage (NCBI taxonomy): Bacteria > Bacillati > Actinomycetota > Actinomycetes > Streptosporangiales > Streptosporangiaceae > Microbispora > Microbispora triticiradicis. The sequence continues at coordinate 48,897 of NZ_VANP01000009.1, forward strand.
TCCCCTCGCGGAAGGGGGGCGCAGGGCGCCGAGCCGGTAGAGGCGCTGGGACGTGCGGCCCGTCGCCGGGCGCCACCACGCCCCGGCGAAGGTCTCCGCGGCGACGACCGGACCCGTCACGCCCGCGATCTCCCGGTCCCGCTCGATGAGCGCGGCCGCCAGCGCGGGGAGCGCGCCGGGCGGCACGTCCCCGAGCAGCAGCGGCCGAGGCGGCGTGTGACAGAAGGCGCCGGCGACCGCGCCCTCCTCGTCGGTCAGCCAGCCCATGAGGAGGTCCTCGGCGAACTGGCCGGTGCGGATCCCGCGCAGCACGGTCAGCACGACCGTGTTGCGGACGGGATCGCGCAACAGCCAGGGCTCGGCCGCCGCGGCGTACTCCTCCACCCCGGAGGTGATCGTCCACGTCATGACGCGGTTACGCCGCCGTCTCCACCAGGTAGGGCGCCCACTGCGGGTCTCCGTCGAGTTGCGCGCCGATGAGCCGCCAGTGCGCGCCGTGCGGCACCGCCGGGGCCACGCGCAGCGCCCACCCCAGCTCCTCCAGCAGCCGGTCGGCCTTGCGGTGGTTGCACGGCATGCACGAGGCGACGCAGTTCTCCCAGGTGTGGGGGCCTCCCTTGGAGCGCGGGATCACGTGGTCGATCGTCTCGGCCCGCTGGCCGCAGTAGGCGCAGCGGAAGTTGTCCCGTCGCATCAGCGCGGCCCGGGTGAGCGGGATACGCGTCCGGTACGGGATGCGGACATAGCGCCGCAGCCGGATCACCGAGGGGACGTCGAGCGTCCGGGTGGCCGAGCGGAGCACCGCTCCCCGGCCGTCCCGGTGGATGACGTCCGCCTTCTCTCTCAGCACCAGGATGACCGCCCGGTGCAGGGAGAGTGTGGTCAGCGGCTCGTACGTGGCGTTCAAAAGCAGGACTTGGCGCATCAGCCGACCTCCGCAGCAGCCTCGGCTGTGCGCCTGGGTTGTGGCCCCGCTGGTTGGGACCCGGATGCTTCCGTCACAGGGACCTCCGCCGGACGGCCCAGCGGATCGTCACCACGGCACCGCCCTTCACCAAAGTGTGGCCTTCTCGACGGCCCCTCCGCCACCCCATAACCGGGGTCCATGAAGTGAACGGCGGGAACGCCTGCTGCTTCTATGCCCAGCCGATCATCCCTTTACTCCAGTCTTGGCCGGGTACGGCCGATGTACCGCCCCAGTCCCTCACCTGATTTAAAGTGCCAGCATGAGCCGACCGCAGTACCCGTCCGCCCGCCGTGACGACATCGTCGACGACCTTCACGGAACGCCGGTTCCCGATCCCTACCGCTGGCTGGAGGATCCGGACGACCCGGAGGTCAAGGAGTGGCTGGACGCGCAGGAGACCCTGTTCCGCTCCGCCGAGCTGGAGGGACGCGACCACTTCCGCGGCCGGGTGGCCGAGCTGCTGCGGTCGGGATCGGTCGGCACGCCGTCCTGGCGCGGCGAGCGCCGCTTCTTCACCCGCCGCTCACCGGAGCAGGAGCACCCGGTCCTGTACGTCGCCGACGAGGCCGGCGAGCGCGTCCTGCTCGATCCCACGGTCCTCGACCCCTCGGGGCTGACCACCCTCGACTCCTACCAGCCGGACAAGGAGGGCAACCGGCTCGCGTACCAGATCTCCGTGGGCGGCGACGAGGAGTCGCGCCTGTACGTCGTCGACGTGGCGACCGGGGAGCCGGTCGAGGGGCCGATCGACCGCTGCCGCTACTCCCCCGTCGCCTGGATTCCCGGCGGCGAGGCGTACTACTACGTGCGCAGGCTCGCGCCGTCGGAGGTCCCGGCCGGTGAGGAGCAGTTCCACCGGCGCATCTACCTGCACCGCGTCGGCACGTCCCCCGACGACGATGTGATGATCTTCGGCGAGGGCCTGGAGAAGACCAACTACTACGGGGTGTCGGTCTCCCTCGACGGCCGCCGCCTGTCGATCTCCGCGTCGCGCGGCACCGCGCCGCGCAACGACCTGTGGGTGGCCGACCTCGCCGCCTCCTCGCCGGAGGCGCCGGAACTGGTCGTCGTCCAGCAGGACGTCGACGCCCAGACCGGGGTCCACTTCGGCCGCGACGGCCGGCTCTACGTCTTCACCGACCTCGGCGCCTCGCGCGGGCGCGTCTGCGTCACCTCCCCCGAGACGCCGGGCCCGGAGCACTGGCGCGACCTCATCCCCGAGGACCCCGAGGCGGTGCTGTCCGACTTCGCCATCCTCGACGGCATGCCGGAGCCCGTCCTGCTCGTCGGGTGGACGCGGCACGCGATCGGCGAGATCTCCCTCCACGCCCTGGAGACCGGCGAGCGGATCGGCGACGTCCCGCTGCCGGGCCTGGGGTCCGTCGGCGGGATCCTGGAACGTCCCGAGGGCGGCCACGAGGCCTGGTTCAGCTACACCGACGACATCACCCCCACCGCGGTCTTCCGGTACGACGCGCTCACCGGCGAGACGACGCTCTGGGAGGCGCCCCCGGGCTCGGTGGAGGTGCCCGAGGCGACGACCGAACAGGTCGTCTACCGGTCCAAGGACGGCACCGAGGTGCGCATGCTGGTAACCTCGCGGCCCGGCTCCGGGCCCCGTCCCACGATCCTGTACGGCTACGGCGGCTTCGGCGTGCCGATGAACCCCGGCTTCTCGGCCACCACCCTCGCCTGGGTCGAGGCGGGCGGCGTGTACGCCGTCGCCCAGCTGCGCGGCGGCGGCGAGGAAGGCGAGCAGTGGCACCGGGACGGGATGCTGGGCAAGAAGCAGAACGTCTTCGACGACCTGCACGCCGCGGCCGAGCACCTCATCGCCACCGGCGTGACCAGCAAGGACCGGCTCGCCATCTCCGGCGGCTCCAACGGCGGCCTGCTCGTCGGCGCGGCGCTCACCCAGCGCCCCGACCTGTACGCGGCCGTCGTCTGCTCGGCCCCCCTGCTCGACATGATCCGCTACGAGAAGTTCGGCCTCGGGGCGACCTGGAACGTCGAGTACGGCTCGGCCGACGTGCCGGAGGAGTTCGCCTGGCTGTGGAGCTACTCGCCGTACCACCACGTGCGGGAGGGGGTGTCGTACCCGGCCACGCTGTTCGCGGTGTTCGGCTCCGACACCCGGGTCCACCCCCTGCACGCCTGGAAGACGGCCGCGGCCCTGCAGCACGCCCAGGCGGGCGACCGGCCGATCCTGCTGCGTAACGAGACCGAGGTCGGGCACGGCGCCAGGGCGGTGAGCAGGTCGGTCGAGCTCGTGGCCGACCAGCTCGCGTTCCTGGCCCGGCACACCGGCCTGAAGGTGTCCTAACGCGGGAAGATGACGGTCTTGTGGCCGTCCAGCAGCACGCGGTGCTCGGCGTGCCAGCGGACGGCCCGGGCCAGCGCCTGGCATTCGAGGTCGCGGCCGATCGCGGCGAGGTCCTCCGGGGAGTGGGTGTGGTTCACCCGCGCGACCTCCTGCTCGATGATCGGTCCCTCGTCCAGGACGGGCGTCACGTAGTGCGCCGTGGCGCCGATCAGCTTCACCCCGCGCGAGTACGCCTGGTGGTACGGCTTGGCGCCCTTAAAGGATGGGAGGAACGAGTGGTGGATGTTGATCATCCGGCCGGACAGCTTGGCGCACATCTCCTCGGAGAGCACCTGCATGTAACGCGCCAGCACGACCACGTCGGCCTGGTAGTGGTCGACGAGGGTGAGGATCTCCGCCTCCTGCCGCGGCTTGGTCTCCGGCGTGACCGGCAGGTGGTGGTAGTCCACCCCGTACGACTGGGTGAGCGGGCGCAGGTCGGGATGGTTCGACGCGACTCCGACGATCTCGATCGGCAGCAGGCCCGAGCGCACCCGGTAGAGCAGGTCGTTGAGGCAGTGGTCGAACCGGCTGACCAGCACCAGCGCCCGCGTCCGCGCCGCGAGGTCGAAGAGCTGGAAGTCCATGGCGAACTCGGGGGCGAGCGCGGCGAACTCCGCCCGCAGCTCGTCGATCGCGGGCTCGCCGGCGAACTGCACCCGCATGAAGAACCGCTCCGCGACGGGGTCGCCGAACTGCTGGCTCTCGATGATGTTGCAGCCCCGGCGGGCCAGCAGCCCCGACACGGCCGCGACCACTCCGGGCCGGTCCGGGCAGGACAGGGTCAGCACGTAATCAGCGCTCATGCTCAGTCAGATCCTCAGAGGGAAGTCGGTACCGGGTTCCAGGGTAGGGGCAGTCACTTGGAGGGTGCGGGCGCGTGGACACGGCGATGACGGACGACCGGCCGGCCGCGCGGGTGGTGTGCGTGGACGACCGCTCGCGGGTGCTGCTGATGCGCTGGCACGACCCGCTCGCCGGCCGGACGTTCTGGGAGCCCCCGGGCGGCGGCATCGAGCCCGGCGAGTCGCCGCTCCAGGCGGCCCGCCGGGAGCTGTGGGAGGAGACCGGCCTGCCCGGCGACGCCGTACTGGACCGGTGGGTGCCGGTCCACCGGGACTTCCACTGGCTCGGCAGGCACTACGTGAAGACCGAGCGCTTCTACCTCGCCCGGTTCGGCACGGCGCCGCCGGTGGCCTCGGCCGAGCTGACCGAGGAGGAGAGCGGCGCCCTCCTGGGACTGGCCTGGCACGAGATCGCCGCCCTCTCCGCGCTGCCCGAGCCGCTCGATCCGCTGGAGCTGCCCGGGATCATCGACCGCCTGCTCGCCGTCGCGCCCTGACCCACCCGGCCGCGGCCCGGGGTCAGCTCTCCTTCTCGTGGCGCTCCAGCGCCGCGCGTACGTCGGGGTCGCCGGGGGCCAAGGCCAGCGCGCGGCGGAGGTCGAGCAGTGCCTCGCGGCCGCGGCCGAGCGCGTCCAGGGCCGTCGCGCGGTTGAAGTAGAGGGCGGCGTCCTCCCCCAGCTCGATCGCCCGGGTCAGGTCCTCGACCGCTCCCGGGGAGTCGCCGGTCTCGAAGCGCAGGGTCGCCCGGTTGGCCCAGGCCGAGGCCAGGCGGGCGTCCGCGGCCAGCGCCGCGTCGAACGCCAGCCGCGCCTCGGCGTACCGTCCGGCCGCCGTCTCGAGCTGCCCCAGCACGCCGTGCAGGTGCGCGTTTCCGGGGTCCAGGGCCAGCCCCGCCTCGACGTCCCGCCTGGCGGCCTCGTGCTCCCCGAGCATCTCCAGGATCCCGGCCCGGTTGACGTACGCGTCGAGACAGCCGGGGTCGAGGTCGAGCACATGGCCGAGGTCGGCCCGCGCGCCCTCCAGATCCCCGGCGGCGAGACGCAGCTCCGCCCGGTTGTAGTACGCCTCGGGCAGCGGCGGGCTGACCCGCATCGCGGTCTCGTAGTCGGCCAGCGCCGCCTCGGTCCGCCCCATCTCCAGCAGCAGGTTTCCCCGGTCCAGGTAGTGGTCGGGGAAGACCGGGTCGATCCCGATGGCCACGTCGAAGTCGGCCAGCGCCTCCCGCCGGCGGCCCAGGCGCGCGAGGAGCTGCGCGCGGTTGGCGTGCAGCACCATCCGGTGCTGGGGATGGGCGTCCGGGGGGAGGTCGCGCCCGGCCAGGTCGAGGGCCGACTCGACCAGGCCGAGCGCCTCGCGGAGCCGCCCCTCGCGCAGTTCGACGAGCGCCCGGCCGTTCTGGTCGAAGCCGAGCTTGAACGCCCGCTCCCGCCGGTCGGGCAGCAGCGTCGAGATCGCGATCGCCTCGTTGATCCAGGCCCTGGCCCTCGTCAGGTCGCGTCGCGCCGGGTCGCGGTCCCGGGCGTCCAGCATCGCCGTGCCGTACGCCGCGGCGGCGTGGACGACCGGATCGACGCTGCCCCTCCGCGCCTGGTCGTACAGCTCCTGCGCCTGCGCGCGCCGTCCGAGGCCGGCCAGGGCGGTCGCGGTGCGGTGGGCGAAGCGCCACCACAGGCCGGACCCCGGCTCGCAGAGCCGCAGCCCGCGCGAGCCCAGCTCCACGACCGCGTGCAGGAAGCCCTCGGCGACGCAGTGGTCCACCGCCGCCCACAGCGCCCGCGTGGCGGCGTCCGGGTCGCCGCCGTGCTCCAGGTGGTACGGCACCGCGCCGAGGGCGCTCTCCGCCGACTCGGCGCCGGCGCTGAGCTCCGCCGCCCTCAGGTCGTGCCGTCGCGCCCGCTCCTCCGGCGCCAGCGCCAGATACGCCCGGTAGGCGCGGGGGTCGTCGGACGTGCAGTCCGAGGCCAGGTAGTCGTCCGGCGGCCCGTCCAGGGGTAGCACCTCCACCGGTCGCATGCCCTCCCACGCGGGCTCGGCGGAGCCCAGGGCCAGGGTGAGACCGGGCACCCGGCGGGCGAGGACGCCCAGCAGCTCCCGGTCCGCCGGATCGGCCTCGTGCAGGTTGTCCGCCAGCAGCGTGCGCGGCTCCGCGAGATGGTCGCGGACGAACTCCGCGATCCCGTTGGCGATCCTGAGCGTGCGGCGCGGCGCGGGCACGAGGATCCGCTCGTCCTCGGGAAGGCGGGCCTCGATGGTCTGACGGCGGGCCGGCACCAGCGGGCGCAGGCTGGGCGCGACCGCGCGGATCTCGATGTCGTGGTCCGCCACCAGGTCCGGGGAACGCTCCAAGGCGGCCGGAACGAGGGCGCGCAGGAGCGCGCCGCCGATCGTGTACGGACCGCGTAGCCGGCGGTGCCCGTTGACGACGGGCTCCAGAGGGGGAGGCGTCTCCAGTGCGCGGAGCGCCGCCACGCGGTCCCGGGCGAGGTCTCCCCGGACCCAGATGTGGTTCGGGCGGCGCCTCACCCCTTGTGAATAACGCTCGACGTGCCGCTGAGCTTCGTCGTTCCCGGTTTGCGGATAATGATCTTCTTCATCATGCCTCTTTCCCCACTCTTGTGGACAAGGCACAAGTATTCGCAGTGATCAGCTATCCGCCAAGAGATGTAAGCATTATCTATCGCGGGAAAAGCTGGGAAACAACGCCGCCCAACTGCTTCTCTATATAAATCACTACATTGTCGCCTCGGGCTTCGCGCCGCAACTCCCGCCATCCGGATTTACGGTAGAGCTCCAGCGCGGCGACCTGCCGCAGTGTGGTGTCGCCGAGCAGCCGGGAGTAGCCGAGGCGGCGGGCGCGCTCCTCGAGCTCCTCCGTCATCCGCGCACCGTAGCCACGCCGCTGGTGGGCGGGATGGACCCGGAGCCGGCACATCTCGGCCGTGTGGTCGTCGACGCGCCGCAGGCCCCCCATGGCGACGAGCTCCGCCCCGGCCACCTCTCCGACGAGGAAATCGCCCCCGGCGGCCAGGTAGACCTCGGTGATCCGGGGGAAGTCGTCGTCGTAGTAGACGCCGTCACCCGGCACGACACCCACCTGGGCGAGGCCGATCTGGTGGAGGGACCACACGGCGTCGAGGTCCGACCACCGGTACCGCCGGATCCGCAGAGGCGCGGCCTCGCTCTCGGCGCCTTCCCTTAGGGCGTCGCGCTCCAGGTCACCCGCCGGCGCGTCTTCTGCCACTCATCCTCCTCACCCGACGTCCTTTATCAGGCCCTTGGGGATCCCCACCCGGCTCTCCGCGAGCATCTCCCGGAACTCCTTGAGCTCGGGCGAGTCACCGTGCTTGGCCCGCACCGCCTTCTCCAGGTCGTATCCGGGCTTGAGCAGGAGGTCGGTCCGGTGGTCCTTGTCGACCATCTCGATCGCGGCGCGGCCCAGCTGGAGCGCGGCGTCGACGTCGCCTTCGATCAGCCGGCACAGCGCCCGGTCGAACCGGATCAGGGTCTGGTCGAGCAGATCGTCGTCCGAATACTGGGAGAGCGCCTTCTCCAGGACCACGTCGGCCTCCACGGTCTGCCCCAGCCGCACCAGGACGTCGCCCTGGTAGAAGTAGAGCTGCCGCTCGGTGTAGCCGAAGGCCGGGTTCTCCCGGTCGCTGTCGTTCATCTGCGCGAAGGCCGTCCTGGCCCGGTGCAGCGCCCGCTTGGCCTGCTCCACCACGTCGTGCCGCGACCCGCCGAGGCCGGCGATCTTCGCCAGCGCCCTCGCCTCGACCACCGGCGCCATGGTGCGCGCCGCACACGGAGTCGTACCGGCCAGGTCGCGGCTCTTCTTGGCGAGCGTCAGCGCCTCACGGGGGTCGCCGTAGTACAGCGGGACCAGCGACTCCCGGGCGGTCACCCAGGCGCGCAGGGCGCGGTCGCCGGTCTCGTCGGCCGCCATCCGGCCGGTCCGGAAGAACGAGCGGGCCAGCCGCTGGTCACCCAGATCGATCATGAGCATTCCGGACAGCCCGGCAAGCTGGGCGGACATCCGGCACAGCCGCTCCTGCACGTCGACGGGCTGACGGTGGTTCAGCGCCTTGCGCACGGCGGCGAACTCCAGCATCACGTCGCAGAGCAGCCGTACCGGCGGCGTGTTCATGTACTGCCGGCCGAACCCCGAGGTGGCCTGCTCCCACTGGTCGAGCATCGCCGGGGAGACGGTGGCCCTCACCATGGTCTCGTCCATCCGCCGCCTGAGGTTCTCCACGGCGCCGAGCACCTCCTCGTTGAGCTCGTTCAGGCCGGCCGCGCTCACGGTGCCGCCGGCAAGGAGCCTCAACAGCGTCCTCCTAAGCACGTTCTCGTCCTCCTCGCCCCCGTCCAACGAAGGGGTGCAGTTGTCCGGCGAGGCCGGCGACGCCGGCCCTGCCCACGGAGCGGGTGAAATGTGTGGTCTGGCGTCTTCGAACGCGGCGTCCACGAGGACCTCGTGCCCGTGTCCGCAGATGCACGGGCCGTCGTAGCCCAGAGCGAGGGGTTCGACGCGGTAGACCGAGCACAGATAGTGGAGGTACTCCGGGCCGGGCCGCTTCATGCCCGACTCGTACGCGGACAGTAGTGTCTCGCCGATGCCGGGCACCGGCTTGCCGTCCCTCTCGAACAGGGCGCGTACCTGTTCGATGACGTCGGCCAGCGCCACGCCGTGCGAGAGGCGGTGGGCCTTGATCCGCGTCGTGCCGAACCGCTGCCCGCAGGCCTCGTAGATCTGCGCGGCGATCTGGGCCAGGGTGTACCCCGCGGCCAGGCCGCGCGCCCGGACCTGGCGCGCGATCTCCGTCTCCCTGTGTTGCCTGCCGGACATCCCGGCCCCTCTCTCATGGCCGGCCGCACTCGCAGCCGCGTGTTTGACCGATCACCGAATCAGTCACGGAGGGTGACTCGTCCGTCGCACTCCGCCCACACCATAATGATGGAACACCCTTTGCGAGGCCAAGTCCCCAACTTGAGGAGATTGACTAAGGATCGTCTCCCGGTGAGGGTTTTCTTTCACCCGACAGGGGTTTTCCTCCACCGGTCATCTTGACCTGGCGTTGACCCGGACGAGTCAGTGAGCCATCTTGGGCGCACCAGAGTGATCGAGCGGAAACGCAAAGTACACAATCAGCCGGGAACGGAAATGAAGGAGGACCGGCCGGTGGGGAACGAGGATTTCCTGCGCCTGGAGCGTCTGGTGGCCGAACTCGACGCGCGGGGCCTGCTCGCGCGAGTCGTACACACCCCTTCGGGCCGCGCCTACGTGCGGGTCATCAACCCCGCCGCGACGAGCCTCACGGAGAACGTCGTCTGCCAGGCGGCGGACTACTGGTGGTCCTGGGGCGAGCGGATGCACCGGGCGGACGACCCCGCCGGAGCGGCGTCGAAGGTCGCCCGCGTGCTCGCCGCGGTGATCGAGTAGCCGCACCGACCACCGTCCGGTCCCGCCGAGCAGGCGGGACCGGACGGTCATCGAGGGGATCCCCTCCTGGAGAACGGCGCCGGACGCGCTTCCGGGTGCGCGCCCGCGCCCTGCCGTGCCGTCACCGGAGCGTGCCGTCCGCCCTCGCGGCGCCGGACGCGTTCCCGTCCCCCCGGCGATGTGACGGAGGCCGGATCTGTCGGCAGTATTGACTACGTTCGAGAAGCTGTCGTCGATCCGATCCGTGGGGGGATCCACCTCGTGTTGCCGCTGTCGCCCGCGACACCCAGCCCAGAGCCGAGCCCGAGCCTGCCCGACCCGGACGTGATCGCGGCCAAGGTGTCGGCGGCGTGCGAGAAGAGCGAGGGCGTCTTCTGCACGGTGCTGAACAGCGCCTTCCCGAACCGGGACTTCCCCGCCTGGGTTCAACTGGTGGCGGGCGTCGTGGACGTGTTCCTGATGATCGCCCTGATCCTCGTCGGGACGCTGATCGTCCGGAACGTGGCGCTCCGGCTGATCACCCGGCTCACCGTGCGGGCGAGCGTCGGCGTGCTGCCGGAGCGGCTGCGCGGCAAGACGGCGCTGACCAGCGTGGACGCCGCGGCGGCGATCATGACCGAGCGCCGCAGGGCGCGCGCCGAGACCATGGGCTCGGTGCTGCGGAGCCTCGCGTCCGTCGTGATCCTGGGCACCGGGGCGCTGATGATCTTCGCGAAGCTCGGGATACCGATCACGCCACTGCTCACCAGCGTCGGGATCATCGGTGTGGCGCTCGGCTTCGGCGCGCAGGAGCTGGTCAAGGACTTCATCGCCGGCATGTTCATGCTCCTGGAGGACCAGTACGGCGTGGGCGACGTGATCGACACCGGAGTGGCCACCGGCACCGTGGAGGCCGTGACGCTCCGCATCACCCGGCTGCGCGACGCCGACGGCAAGGTGTGGTACGTCCGCAACGGCACGATCACCCGTGTCGGCAACGAGTCGCAGGGCTGGTCGAGGGCCCTGGTGGACGTGCCTGTCCCGTACGCGGCCGACATCGCGACGGTGCGCGACCTGCTCAAGAAGCTCGCCGACGACATGTGGGACGACCCGGAGTACCGCGACCTGGTGATCGTCGAGGAACCGCAGGTCTTCGGGCTGGAGTCGGTGTCCGGCACGTCCGTCATCTTCCGGGTCAGCGTGAAGACGGTACCGGCCCGGCACCTGGAGGTCGCCCGTGAGCTGCGGCTGCGGGTGAAGAAGGCCTTCGACGAGAAGGGCATCGCCTTCGCCGCCTGACCTTACCGATGGGTAACTGGCTTAGGCTGAAAGCGTGACCAGCGAGCAGACCCTGTCCTTCTACGAGGTGATCGGCGGCGAGGACGCCTTCCGGCGGCTCGTGCACCGGTTCTACGAGGGTGTGGCCGAGGACCCCCTGCTGCGTCCGCTCTACCCCGAGGAGGACCTCACCGGGGCCGAGGAGCGGCTGCGCCTGTTCCTCATCCAGTACTGGGGAGGTCCGAAGACCTACAGCGAGCAGCGCGGCCATCCCCGGCTGCGGATGCGGCACATGCCGTTCGTGATCGGCGAGGCCGAGCGGGACGCCTGGCTGCGCCACATGGGCGACGCCGTACGCTCCCTGGAACTGCCGCCGGAGCGGGAGAGTCAGTTGTGGGACTATCTCGTCTACGCCGCCCACAGCCTGGTCAACGCATAAGTAACGCGAGCAGCGGGCAGCCCATCTCTCATGGAAAAAACCCCCTGGTGGCGTGATGCCGTTGTCTACGAGATCTACGTCCGCAGCTTCGCCGACGCCTCCGGCGACGGTACGGGCGACCTGGCGGGAATCCGGGACCGCCTGCCGTACCTCGCCGAACTCGGCGTCGACGCGATCTGGCTGACCCCCTTCTATCCCTCCCCCATGGCCGACGGCGGCTACGACGTGGCCGACTACCGCGACGTCGACGCGTTGTTCGGGACGCTGGCCGACTTCGACGACCTGGTCGCCGACGCGCACGCGCACGGCCTGCGGCTGATGGTGGACATCGTGCCCAACCACAGCTCCTCGGCCCACCCGTGGTTCCAGAAGGCGCTGGCGGCGCCCAGGGGCTCGCAGGAGCGCGAGCGGTACATGTTCCGGGAGGGCGGCCCCGAGGGCACCGGCGGCGGCCACGGCGAGCCGAACAACTGGATGTCCACCTTCGGCGGCCCGGCGTGGACACAGGTGCCCGACGGGCAGTGGTACCTCCACCTCTTCGCGCCGGAGCAGCCCGACTTCAACTGGCGCAACCCCGAGGTGCGCGAGGAGTTCCTCGACATCCTGCGGTTCTGGCTGGACCGCGGCGTGGACGGCTTCCGCATCGACGTGGCGATGGGGCTCATCAAGGCGGAGGGGCTGCCCGACACCGATCCGGGGTTCACCGCCAGGTCGCCCATCTGGAGCCAGCCGGAGGTGCACGACGTCTACCGCGACTGGCGGCGGGTCCTCGACTCCTATTCCGGCACCCGCGTCGCCGTCGGCGAGGTCTGGACCGACTCCGCCGAGGACCTCGCGCTCTACGTGCGGCCGGACGAACTGCACCAGAGCTTCAACTTCGCCTGGCTGGAGGCCCCCTGGTCGGCCACGGCGTTCCGCAAGGTCATCGACGACACCCTAGTCGCGGTCGCCTCGCCGACCTGGGTGCTGTCCAACCACGACGTCGTACGGCACATCACCCGGTACGGGCAGGGGTCGCTCGACCCCGGGGCCGGCCTCGCGCGGGGGCGTGCGGCCCTGCTGGCCATGCTCGCCCTCCCCGGCTCCGCGTACCTGTACCAGGGTGAGGAACTCGGGCTCCCCGAGGTGACCGACCTGCCGCCGGAGTCGCGTCAGGACCCGATCTTCGCGCGCTCGAACGGCGAGGTGCCGGGCCGGGACGGCTGCCGGGTGCCGCTGCCGTGGTCGGGCACCGAGCCGCCGTACGGCTTCGGGCCGGGCGGGTCGTGGCTGCCGCAGCCCGCGGACTGGGCCGGCCTCACGGCCGAACGGCAGGCCGCCGACCCGGCGTCGACGCTGTGGTTCTACCGGCAGGCGCTGCGGACGCGGCGGGAACTGCGCGGCACGCTGCCGGACGCGATCACGTGGCTGGACTCGCCCGAGGAGACGCTGTTCTTCCAGCGGGGACGGCTGCTCTGCGTCGTCAACTGCGGCGAGGGCGCGGTCCCGCTGCCGCCGCACGACCAGGTGCTGATCACCAGCAGCCCGCTCGACGGCACCGACCTCCCGCGCGACACCGCGGCCTGGCTGCTCACCGCCTGACCCGAGGGCGGCGCGCGTCCCCGCCGTCCCGCTCCCCGATCGCCCTCGTTCCCCCGCCACGTGGCGACCGGCCGCCGTTGCTCCTCGGCCGGTCCCAGGCGGGGCTCGGGGGGTCGTCGGAGGGCCGCCGGGCGGGTCGCCGGAAGGGCGGCGGCCAGGCGGCTCAGGGTGGGCTCAGGCGGGGGCGGAGAACCGGCGGAGGAAGGCGACCTCATCCTCGCCGAGCCTGCGTGGCCACGCCGCGGCTGAGTCGTAGGCGACCAGGATCGTGCGTGCCTCGGCGTAGAGGGTCGCGTCGTCACGGATCTCGTACGCCAGGGTGAACCGCGACCTGGAGATCTCGGTCACCCACACCTCGACGCGCACGGGATCGGGGCGGAAGTTCAGCGGCCGCCGATAGTCGATCTCCTGCCGGGCCACCACCAGGTCGAGCCGGTTTCCATCGCTGTCGCGCGGGCGCTCCCACAGCATGGACACCCGCGCGTCTTCGAGGTAGTCGAAGAATCTGACGTTGTTGACGTGGCCGTAGCTGTCGATGTCGGCGAAGCGCACCTTACGCTCGAAGATGTAACGGTGGGCGTGCTCGGCAGGGCCGGCGAGGATCGGCTCGGTCACCGCTCCAACCTAGTGCCGCGACCACCGAGGTTCGCCCGGACGGGGCGGTGTCCGCGAAGGTGGCCGCGAGGTCCCCCGCCGGGCACGGCGGGGGACGGGACGAGAGTCCTGATCAGTCGCGGGTGAGCTTGCGGTAGGTGACGCGGTGCGGGCGGGCCGCCTCCGCACCCAGCCGCTCGATCTTGTTCTTCTCGTAGTCGGCGTAGTTGCCCTCGAACCAGAACCAGTTCGAGCCCTCTTCCCACGCGAGGATGTGGGTCGCGATCCGGTCGAGGAACCACCGGTCGTGGGAGGTGATCACGGCGCAGCCCGGGAAGTCGAGCAGCGCGTTCTCCAGGCTGGAGAGGGTCTCGGTGTCGAGGTCGTTGGTGGGCTCGTCCAGCAGCAGCACGTTGCCGCCCTGCTTGAGTGTGAGCGCGAGGTTGAGCCGGTTGCGCTCGCCGCCGGACAGGATGCCCGCGAGCTTCTGCTGGTCGGGACCCTTGAACCCGAACGCCGCGACGTACGCCCGGGACGGCATCTCGACGTTGCCGACCTTGATGTGGTCGAGCCCGTCGGAGACGACCTGCCAGACGTTCTTGGCGGGGTCGATGCCGGCCCTGCTCTGGTCCACGTACGAGATCTTGACGGTCTCACCGACGGTGATCGCCCCGCTGTCGGGGGTCTCGGCACCGGTGATCATCCGGAACAGCGTGGTCTTGCCGACGCCGTTCGGGCCGATGATGCCGACGATGCCGTTGCGGGGCAGGTCGAAGGAGAGCTCGTCCATGAGCAGCCGGTCGGCGAAGCCCTTGCTCAGCTTCTCGGCCCGGATGACCGTCGTGCCCAGGCGCGGGCCCGGCGGGATCTGGATCTCCTCGAAGTCGAGCTTGCGGTACTTGTCGGCCTCGGCGGCCATCTCCTCGTAGCGCTGGAGACGGGCGCGGCTCTTGGTCTGCCGGGCGCGGGCGTTCGACCGCACCCACTGCAGCTCCTCCTCCAGGCGCTTCTTGCGCTTGACGTCCTTCTGCCCCTCGACCTTCAGGCGCGCGGCCTTGGCCTCCAGGTAGGTGGAGTAGTTGCCCTCGTAGGGGAAGCAGCGGCCGCGGTCCAGCTCCAGGATCCAGTTCGCGACGTTGTCGAGGAAGTAGCGGTCGTGGGTGACGGCCAGGACGGTGCCGGGGTACTTCTCCAGGTGCTGCTCCAGCCACTGCACGCTCTCGGCGTCGAGGTGGTTGGTGGGCTCGTCGAGCAGCAGCAGATCGGGCTGTTCGAGCAGCAGCTTGCACAGCGCGACCCGGCGGCGCTCGCCACCGCTGAGCTGGGTGACGTCGGCGTCGGGCGGCGGGCAGCGCAGCGCGTCCATGGCCTGTTCGAGCTGGCTGTCGAGGTCCCACGCGTTCCGGTGGTCGAGGGCGTCCTGCAGGCGGCCCATCTCCTCCAGCAACGCGTCGCTGTAGTCGGTGGCCATCTGCTCGGCGATCTCGTTGAACCGGTCGAGCATCGCCTTGGTCTCGGCCACGCCCTCCTCGACGTTGCCGAGCACCGTCTTGGCGTCGTTGAGCGGCGGCTCCTGCTGGAGGATGCCGACCGTGAAGCCGGGCATCAGCCGGGCCTCGCCGTTGGACGGCTGCTCCAGCCCCGCCATCATCTTGAGCAGCGTGGACTTGCCCGTGCCGTTCGGGCCCAGGACGCCGATCTTGGCCCCCGGCAGGAACGACAGCGTGACGTCGTCGAGGACCACTTTGTCGCCGTGCGCCTTGCGCACGCGCTGCAACGTGTAGATGTACTCCGGCATGCCTTCAAGCCTAGGGGATCGCACCGGCAGCGCCGTCCGCGCTGCGGGGAGGAGGGGCCAGTGGTGCGGCGGGGAGGCAGATTCTGTCCCTGCCGAGTTCCTTGGCGCGGTAGAGGGCGAGGTCCGCCGCGGCGAGCAGCTCCAGCAGATCCTCGCCGTGGATGTTGAGGATCGCGACCCCGGCGGAGACCGTGACCGTGACCGCCGCCTGCTCGGTGGGCACCGCCATGCGGCCCACCCGGACGCGCAGCCGCTCGGCCACCCGCCGTGCCTCGTGCACGTCGGCGCCCGGGAGCAGCACGACGAACTCCTCGCCGCCGAACCGGCCCACCACGTCGTACTCACGCAACTGCGTGCGGAGGGTGGCGGCCACCTCGGCGAGCACCTGGTCGCCGACCAGATGACCGTATGTGTCGTTGACCTTCTTGAAGTGGTCGATGTCGACCAGCACCAGCGCGAGGGGGTTCCCGGTCCGCTGCGCCCTGACGATCTCGGTGTCCGCCTCCCGCTGCCAGGCGGCGGCGTTCAGCAGGCCGGTCTTCGCGTCCGTCCGGGCGGCTGCCTGGAGCTGCGCGTGCAGCAGGCTCCGCTGGAGCAGCACGACGGGCGGCAGCACGAGCAGCAGCAGCGTGAGGTTGATCCCGCAGACGACGGCGACGAGCACACCGAGGCAGAGCTCGACCGCGTCGAGAAGGACCCGCTCGCGGTCCCAGAGAACCTCGCCCCAGCGGCCCTCGGGATCGGACGCGTGCGCCGCGACCGCGATCAGCGCCGTGTTGAGCACGGTGAACAGCACCGCGCAGGCCGCGGCGACCACGATCGGCCCGCCCTGCCCCGAGGACAGCCGCGCCGGTCCGGCCACCCAGTGGTGGAAGGCGGCGGACGCGGCGCCCGCCGCGAGCCCGATCGCCGCCGCGCTGAACACCCGCCGGTAGAGCACCGTCGCCCGCACCCTGAGCTGGAGCAGGATCTGCATCGGGACGGGCGCCAGCAGGGCGTAGACCGGCGGCAGCAGGAACGCCGCCGGGAGCCACCAGGCCGACAGCAGGTCGCGGGACACGCCGGCGGGCATGCCGAGGCGGCGGGTGGCCTCGATGCAGACGGCGCCGCACAGCGTGAGCGCCCCGAACATGGCGAGGTCGCAGGTGTGGAAGACGGTCGCCCTGGCCAGCACCGCGACCAGGACGGTGTAGAACGCCAGAATCGCGCAGACGTAGGACACGAGGGCGGGCGGCTGGGTCAGCAACGGCCAGCGGCTCCGGGAGCAGATCGTGCCGCGCGTCCTCGCCGAGGTCTGACCGGTTGCCGTCATCCCGCCCCCCAACGACGCCAAATCAGCATCTCACGATGTGTAACACAATAGTTGCGGAGTGTGCGACGCGCGACGGGAACCGCTCCCTTCACGCGGGCCATCTGCATCCGATGGACTGCGGGGGTGTCTGCGGCGATTTGCCCGGGGCCCGAGCCCGGCGACGCCGCGCTCCCGCGACCAGCGGGTTCAGGCCGCCAGAGCGCGTGGGAGCAGGGAGTGGTCCGCGTTCTCCTGTGCACCGGGCGCCATGCCCGTGACCACGCCCTCGTCCCCCTCGGCATCGGGCTCGGCATCGGGCTCGGCGACAGGATCCGCGTCCGCCATGGCGCCGCCGCGCTCCCCGTCGGGGGCGCCGAGGGCGGGGCGCTCCGCCGCGGTCGTGCTCCGGCCGCCGACGAGGGCGTCGAAGGCCTCGTCGGTCTCACCGCCGTCGGCGGGACGGGCGCCGGCGGCGGTGCGTCCGGTCAGTTCCCACTCCCTCGTGGCGTCCTCCATCGCCTGGCGGTCGTCGTCGCTGACCGCTCCGGCGGAGTAGGCGCGGATCGGCTTCTCGTAGGTGGTGATGCCCCACTTGAGGTCGTGGCCCACGGAACTCGCCTCGATCTCGGCCCAGAACCGCTGCTCGCCCTCCCGCTCGAACTGCTTGATGCGCAGCTTGCCGTACACGACGACCGGATGGCCCTTGCGGATTGACTGCTGGACGTTGTCGGCCAGTCCCCGGTAGCAGCGGACCACGTAGTAGGTGGTGTCCCTGGTCTGCCAGGTGTTCGTCTGCTGGTCGAGCACGCGCCGGTTGACGGCCATCCGCATCGACGTGACGTGCGAGCCGTCGCGGAACCGGTACTGCCTGGGGTCGTCGGTGACGTTCCCGCTCAGCGTGACGTAGATGTCGCTCATGGAAGTGCCTCTCCGGCCCGGTCACCCGCCGGGCTCGGATGCCACCCTCGCCGGGGCGGCCGTCCCCGTACGGGCCGGAAACGCGTTCTGTGGACGGCCGGGCACCTGTGGACAACCCGGCGGGGTCAGCGGCGGGTGGCCGCCATCGCGCCGAAGAACTCGTTGTAGCGGTTCAGTTCGCGTTCGACCGGCTGGATGACCATGTCCTGCGCGAGGAGGTCCACCCGGCGCCTCATGTCGCGTTCCAGGCGGTCGCGTTCCCTGCCCGCGCCCAGGACCACGAAGTTCCTGCTCGCCAGGGCGGAGAAGAGGCCGAGCCCGAGGACGCTGATCATCATCAGCCCCACCCAGGGCAGCAGGGCCACGTCGCCGAGGGCCTCGGCCGGCGGCCGGCCCGCTCCGAACACGCCGTACGCCAGGATCGCCCCGGCCCAGGCCAGGCCCGCGGCGAACATGATCACGAGGAGGTACTGCCAGATCTTCAACAGCCACCACCAGCCGGGCACCCGGTCGAGTGGCGGGGCCACCTCCGACAGTTCGGCGGACAGCGCCCCGGGCAGCTCGCCAGACCGGGACCGGGCGGCCTGGCGCACGCCGTCCCGCCACTGTTCCGGCATGCCGGCGGTGAGCCCGTCGGAGAGCGCCGTCACGGCGTTGTCCACCTCGGCGGGCTGCGCCGTGATCGAGCTGCCGACCAGGCCGCGGATGTCGTCCTTCACGGCCCCGAGGCGGAGGCTCTTGATCGGATCGGGCCGCACGCGGGCCGCCCAGCGCGCGTACGGCCATCCGACCCAGGAGATCGAGCGGACGCCGTACACGTTCTCCATCGCCTCGCCGAGCGCGGAGACGCCGATCGCGTCGCACAGAGCGTCGACGAGCGCGGCACGCCGCGCGGCGTCCACCGCCGGTTCGACCCGCAGCATCTCGGGGAGGTTCTTCACCAGGCGCACCACCAGGCGGTCGAGGTCGGCTTCGAGCCGCTGGTAGGCCGCTCGCCGGGCGGCGACGGACTCGGCCAGGACGGCCTTCAGGCCGTCGACGCCCTCGCCGGTGGTGGCGGAGGTGGTCACCACCCGGGGGTGGGCGACCCCCTCACGCCGGAGGAGGTCCTCCAGATCGCCCGCGCACTCGGCCCGCTCCTCGGAGGTGAGCCGGTCGGCCTGGTTCAGCACGAACACCGTCACCGCGTCGTGCCCGGTCAGCTCGGCGACGTAACGCCGATGGACGGAGGCGTCGGCGTACTTCTGCGGGTCGAGCACCCACACGACGAGGTCGGCCAGCTGGATGAGCCGATGGGCCTCGGGATCGGTGAGCGCGCGGATCGAGTCGTGGTCGGGCAGGTCCAGCAGGATCAGCCCGTGCAACTGGCTCTCGCCCCGGTCCAGGGCGCTGGCGCGGGCGAACCTGTGCCGCCACTGGATCTGCAGCCAGTCGAGCAACGGGCTCGCCCCGTCGATGCCCCACACGCAGGCGTGCGTGCGCGCGGTGGTCGGCCGGCGCGCCCCGGTGGGTGAGAGCTCCAGCCCGGAGATGGCGTTGAAGAGGGAGGACTTGCCGCTTCCGGTGCCCCCGGCGAGCGCGACGACGGTGTGGTCGGACGACAGCTTGAGCCGGTCGCCCGCGCGCAGCAGGAGCTGGGCCGCCTCCGTGATCAGCGCGGGGTCGACCCGCCCCTGACCCAACTCGACGATCTTGGCCAGGGCGGCGAGCCTGGACCCCAGCCCGTGCTGCGTTTCGGCGGTGCTGACAGTCGTCATCGATCCCTCACCGTCGGTGCCCGGGGCGTCCCGGGCCGGATGGGCTCCGTCATCGTGCGACCTCGAGGTTGTACGTCGCCTGGTACAGCCGCGTCGCCGCGGCCTCGTCCGGTATGCCCGCGCTGTCGAGGGCGTCGACGTACCTGAGGGTCTCCTCGTCGAAGAGCAGGCCGATTCTGGCCCGGAGGTCGCTGCGGGCCTTGGCGCTGATGCTGCGCAGCGACTCGGCCCCGAGCAGGCCGCGCAGCAGCCGCTGGGGCAGCGCCCCGGCGCCGGTGGCGGCCTGCGGATCCGTGGCGCCGTAGCCGAGCAGGCCGATCATGAAGATCAGCGACAGCGACTCCACGTCGAACGAGACCAGCTTGGCCACCGAGCGCTTGGTCACGCCCTCGGTGCGGATCAGTTCGGTGACGTGCTCCTGCCAGGCGGCGACCGTCCTCGCGGTCCTGCGGGCGATGTCCTCCGGCGGACGGCCGAGTCCCGGAGTGGCGGCGAGCCGGTCGCCCGCGCCCGCGCGCTGCCGCCACCGGGTCACGACCTCCTCGGCGGCCCGCTCGACCGCCGAGGTGACCAGGGATTCGAGGCCGGCGCGGATCGCCGCCTTCAGCCCGCGGACCCGCTCGGGACCCTGGTGGTGGCCCTTGGCGCCGCGACGCAGGTGCAGCGTGCGCATGAGGTCGCCGGAGCCGGCGAAGTCCTGCCACCGCGCGAGCACCTCGCCCCGCAGCAGCGAGCCGTCCCGGGTCGCCTCGTCGATCTCCGTGAGCGCCCCCATGTACGCCGCGTCCACGTCCGAGCGCAGGTCGGCGCGCAGCGCGACCTGGGTCTCCAGGTGCCGGGCGAGCGCGGGCAGGCGGGTGCGGAAGCTGTTGAGCACGCCGTTCAGGGTCGCCCGTACGGCCTCCTCCCGCCGTTCGTCGTCGACGGACAGCCCGGTCAGCCACATCCGCAGCTCGGCGATCTCGATCTCGGGCAGCCGCCCTTCCTGGACGGTCGTCTCGTTGATGACGAAGCGCTCGACGTCGCCGAGGCCGTACTCCTTCAGCATCCGGCCGAAGTGCTTCATGATGACGTCGCGGGACCGGGGCGGCACCCGGGACAGCACGATGACCAGGCGCGCCCTGCGCTCCTTGGCCCGCCGCAGCAGGCCCCAGGACGGCGCGTCGGCGTACCGGGAGGCCGTGGTGACGAACACCCACAGGTCCGCGGCGTCCAGCATGCGGTGCGCGATCTCGTGGTGCTCCTCCACGACCGAGTCGATGTCGGGCGTGTCGAGCAGGGCCACCCCCGCGGGCATCGACGGGCTCGGCACCAGGACGACGCCGCCGGGCGCGGCCTCCGCCGGGGGCTCGTCGAGCCTCTCCAGGCCGCCGAGGAGATCGCCCCGCGCGTACCATTCGAGGTCGCCGGGGTGGACGGCGAGCACGGGCGTGCCCGTGGTCGGGCGGCGCACTCCCGTGGCCGTGACCCGGCGGCCCGCGAGCGAGTTGACGATGGTGGACTTGCCCGCCCCCGTGGACCCCGCCACGACGATCATCGCGGGCGCCGTGCTCAGGTGGACGCGCGGGATGACGTAGTCGTCGAGCTGGGCCAGCACGGCCGCCTGCGCCTTGCGCGCCTCCTCCGCCCCCGGCACGTCGAGGCCGAAGTGCAGGTCCTTGACCGCCGTGCGAAGCTGGTTGAGCGCCTCCGTCAGCGCGGCGGAGACCGGCTCCGGCATCGGGATCTCGCGCATCCGGTCCTCGCCCGGCGCGTCCTCCCCGTCCTCCGCGTTCTCGCCGTCGTCCGCGCCGACCGCGTCCGCCCCGGCTTCCGGATCCTCCGCGTCCGCCGGATCTGCCTCGCCGGAGTCGCCCTCCGCGTCCCCCGGGTCCGCCGCGTCCGCCGGGTCGGAGTCGTCCGCCGGGTCCTTCGCGCCCGTCTGGCGGGCGTCTTCCTCCGCGCCTGCGGCGTCTACCGCCGCCGCCTCTTCGGCCGCGACCGCCGGGTCCGTTCTGTCCGCCTCGCCGGCCGCGTCCGCCTCGTCTCCGGCGTTGTCCCGTACGTCTCCGGGCGCGCCGTCCGGTCCGTCCTGGCCCGGGATGGTCCCGTCGTCCGCCGCGCCGGGCACTGCCTCGTCCGTCCCGGGTACGGCCACGGAACCGGCCCCGGCCCCGGCCCCGGCCCCGGGGCCGGAAGTCTCGGGGCCGGAGCTCTCGGACAGGGCGTCGTCGTGGGCCGTGGGCTCCGGGGCGCCGGGCCGCAGGACGGGAACGTCGTCGCGGATCTGGGGAAACGCGACCGTACGCTCCCCCGGCGACTCGGGCGGCGGATCCCCGGCGTCCGGCTCGTCGGTGACGGCCTCGCCCGAACCCGCACCGGTCCCGTGGTCGGGCGTCTTCCTGGCTGCCGATCTCACGGGACCCGCTCCGCTCGCACCATTTCGATCTCCTGGCCGACCTTGACGACCTCGCCGACGATCACGATCGCCGGAGGCCGAACTCCGGCCGCGGTCACCCGTTCCGCCACCGTCGACAAGGTGGCGGAAACGGCTCGCTGGGTCGGAAGAGTACCGTCCTGCACCACCATCACGGGAGTTTCCGGCGAACGTCCGTCTCGAAGCAGGGCCTCGGCGATCTCCTTGATCCTTTCGACCGCCATCAGAAGTATCAGGGTTCCCGCTGATCTCGCCAGTCCCGGCCAGTCGACGGTGGACCTCGGGTCGCCGGGCGCGACGTGCACCGAGACGACGTGGAACTCCTGGCTCACACCGCGATGGGTGACCGGGACGCCGGCCGCGCTGGGGACCGCGACCGCGCTGGTGATGCCGGGCACCACGGTCACCGGGATCCCCGCGCGGGCGCAGGCGATCATCTCCTCGCCGCCCCGCCCGAAGACGAAGGGGTCGCCGCCCTTCAGCCGTACGACGAACTTGCCCATCCGGGCGTGCTCGACGAGCAGTTCGTTGATCTTCTCCTGGGACAGCGACCGGCCGTACGGGACCTTCGCGGCGTCGATCAGCTCGACGTCCGGGGACAGCTCGTCCAGGAGGGCTCGCGGCGCCAGGCGGTCGGCCACCACCACGTCGGCCTGGGCCAGAAGCTGGCGGCCGCGCACCGTGATCAGGCCGGGGTCGCCGGGGCCGCCGCCGACCAGGGCCACCCCGACCGGCCTGGTGCGGTGCCGCCGGGCGTCGACGGTCCCGTCCCTGAGCGCGCCGACGATGGCGTCCCGGATCCCCGCCGCACGCCGGGGGTCTCCGCCGGCGGTGACCGCCACGCCGATCTCGTCCACCCGGCCGTGCGCGGGGGTCCAGGCGGCGGAGGCGTCCTTGTCGTCCGCCCTGACACACCAGATGCGCTTGGCCTCGGCCTCGGCGGCGACCGCGGTGTTGACCTCGCGGTGGTCGGTGCAGACGTGCACGAGCCACGCGCCGTCACAGTCGCCGACCTGGTACGGACGCTGTTCCCAGGTCACCCGCCCGGTCGCGATGAGATCGTCCAGCGCGGGGGTCACGCTGGGCGAGATCAGAGTGACGGAGGCTCCCGCGTCGAGCAGCGCGGGGATCCGCCGCTGGGCGACGCGTCCGCCGCCGACCACGAGCACACGCCGCCCGTCGAGGCGCAGTCCGAGCAGGTAGGGCGCCATGACCTCAGTCTCCCTGTTGCGTCAAGGGTGCATAGTTAGGAGGCAAACCTACCCGCTGGGCTCCGGCCGCATTCACCGGACGAGACCGGACGGCCGCGGGCGGGTGTCCCACCGTCTCAATCGCCCTTGTCCGTCACGCCGGCGGAGTCGAAGGTGGCGACCTCGTGCATCACCCGCGCGGCGGCGCTCACCAGAGGGTGGGCGAGCAGGCCGCCGGTGCCCTCCCCGAGGCGGAGCCGCAGGTCGACGAGGGGCTCCAGGCCCAGATGCGACAGCGCCACCGCGTGCCCGGGCTCCGCCGAACGGTGCCCGGCCAGGCAGTATCCGACGGTGTCCGGGGCGAGCGCGCTCGCGGCCAGGGCCGCGGCTCCGGCGATCACTCCGTCGAGGATCACCGGCACCCGGGCCACGGCGGCGCCGATCACGAAACCCGCGATCGCCGCGTGCTCCAGCCCGCCGACCGCCGCGAGCACGCGCAGCGCGGAGTCCGGGCCGCCCGGTACGGCCTCCGCCTCGGCGATCCCGTTGACCCGCAGGCCGCGCCGGACAATCTCGATCTTGTGCTGATACATGGCGTCGTCGACGCCGGTGCCCCGCCCGGTGACCCCGGCGGCCTCCCTGCCCGTGAAAGCGCAGATCAGGGCGGCAGAGGCGGTGGTGTTCGCGATGCCCATGTCGCCGGTCACCAGGCAGCGCGCGCCGGCGGCGACGAGATCGCGGGCGACCTCGACCCCGGCCGTCAGGGCCGCGGTCGCCTGCTCCCGCGTCATCGCCGGGCCCTGGGACAGGTCGGCCGTGCCGTACGCGACCTTGCGGACGAGCAGTCCTTCGGCGGGAGGCAGGTCGGCCGCGACACCCACGTCCACCACCGTCACCGACGCGCCGACCTGCGCGGCGAAGGCGTTGGCGACCGCTCCCCCGGCGGCGAAGTTGGCCACCATCTGCGCGGTGACCTCCTGCGGCCAGGGGCTCACCCCCTGCGCGTGCACGCCGTGGTCCGCCGCGAAGATCGCCAGGGCGGCCGGGGCCGGGAGCGGCGGCGGGCAGGCGCCCGCGATGCCGGCCAGCCGGGCCGCGACGTCCTCCAGGACCCCCAGAGAGCCGCTCGGCTTCGTGAGCCGGTCCTGGTGCGCCCGGGCCTCCGCCATCGGGCCGGGCTCGACCGGCCGGACCGCGCCGAGCGTCTCGCCGAGGGACGTCATGCTCTCTCCTTCGTCACGGTTCCGCCGTGTCAGCCCGCCAGGCCGGCTCACCGAGCCGGCTCGCCACGTCAGCCTGCCGAGCCGGCCAGCGATCCCGGCCCGCCATGCCGCCCCGGCACTCCGGTCCGGCCCGCCGCACTCACTCGTCACGCCCGCCCGCCCGCCCGCACCCGCCCGTGGCTCCCGCCGCGACCGATCACGCGGCCGATCAGCGGGCAGAACCACCATGCGGGGCCACCGCGCCGGACGAGGCCGGGCTACACCGCGCTGGCCACTCCGGGCTGGGCGAGCGGTCCGTCCGGTGAACCGCCGCGGATCTCCGTGACGGCCTCGGCGTGGCCGGTCGCGCCGATCATGGTATCGGTCTCGGCGGCGGCCTCCGTCCTCCCGTCGAACGCCTCGGCACCGAACGCCTCAGCGTCGAATGCCTCAGCGTCGAATGCCTCGGAGTCGAAGACCTCCGGCGAGAGCACCTCCGCGTCGAACGTCTCCGCTTCGAGAGCGTCGACGTCGAACTCCACGTCGAGGGCGTCCACGTCGAGGGCTCCGGCGTCGAGCGTCTCGATCGCCGGCATGTCCGGCCCCGCCGCCCCGATCGCGGGCACGGCGACCGGCACGACGGACGGACGGCCCGGGGCCGCCGGGGCCTGCCGCGTCGTGGCGGGGACGGTGACCGGCGCCGGGGAGTGCGCGGCTCCCGCGAGCGCCTCCTCGTACCGGTCGATGACCACGTCGGCGAGTCCCTCGCAGTCGCCGATCACCTCGGCGCAGCGGATGTCGAGCCCCTCGTGGTTCGCGCCGTAGGCGAGCGCCTGCGCCCAGATGCGTTCGAGGACGGCACCCGCGAACAGGACGTACGGGAGGACGATCACGCGCTTCGCGCCGAGCCTGCGGCAGCGCTCCAGGCCGCCGGGCACACCGGGACGGGTGTGCGAGACGTAGGCGGTCTCCACGGTCAGCAGGTCGGCGGCGTGGGTCTCCCAGAACAGTCGCGAGACCCGGTGGACCTCGGCGTTCACGGCCGGATCGGTGGAGCCGTGCCCGACGAGGACGACCGCGGTCTCGCCCGGCGTGATCTCGGCGGGCGGCTCCTCGGTGACGAACCGGGGCATCTCGGCGCGGGCGTCGGCGAGTCGCTCCGCGAGCAGCCTGAGCACGCGGGGATCGGGCCCGAGCGGACGGCCGAGGTCGTACTCCAGTGTCGGATGCCGCTCCTGCTCCAGGGCCATGGTGCCGGGGATGTCCCCGAGCGCGCGCCGGTCGCCGGTCAGGCTGAGCGGCACGGCGACCAGGTGGTGGTGGCCGCGGGCCACCAGGGAGGCGATGGACTGGCCGAGCTGGGGGCGCGCGTTCGTGATGAAGCCGCCGCTCACTTCGGCGGGAAGCCCGTCGAGGCGGCAGCGGAGCCGATGGACGAACCTGCCGAACTCGGCCACGCCGGTCTCATCGTGGGTGCCATGGCCGATGAGCAGCAGCGGCGGTTTCATTTAGCTGATCTCCCCTGCGTTGACCTGCGTGTCGTTCACAATCCTCCGCTCCCACCGGAGCGCCCGCGCGCCGGCCGGTCGTGCCGGGCGTGCCGTGGGCGGGGTGCCGGGCACGCGCGTGACGGCAGGCGCTTCCTCGTCGCGTGGAGTCGCTCGCTTCTCGCCTCCAGTCACTGCCGGTCCGCTCCGGACGGCCGGCGACCCGGCCGGGCCGCTCCGTCGCCTCCCGCCGGCCGGCGGGACGCTCTGGCAGGCGAGAATAACCTTTCGGCCCCAATCATGGAGGTCTCTTGACCGGAGGGCCCAGGGTCTAGAGCGATTCTTTACCTATTGCCATGAAATTTCCCCGTTAAGGATGCTGAAGAGGACGGCGTCGGCCCAGCCCCCCGGCACGGGCAGCGCCTGCCGCATGATCCCCTCCTCGATGAACCCGGCCTTCCTCGCGACCCCCTGACTGGCCCGGTTGCCCGTCGCCACCAGCAGGTGGACCCGGTGGAACCCCAGGTCGAACAGGTGCGCGGTGGCCATGCGGGCCGCCTCCACGGCGTACCCCTGGCGCCTGGCCCACGGCGCGATCCAGTACCCCAGCTCCGCGTCGCCGCGCTCGTGGTCCTCGCGCTGCACGCCGACGGCGCCGGCCAGCCGTCCCCCGTCCCGCGGCTGTATCGCGAAGTTGCCACCATAGCCGGGGCCCGGCGCGTGCGCGAGGCGGGTGCACCACTCCAGCGCGCGCTCCAGCGTGTAGCCCTCGGCCCACGGCATCCAGCGGGCGATCTCCGTGTCGCCTCTGACCGCGTCGACCATGTCGAAGGCGTCCTGCCGGACGAAGGGCCGCAGGACCAGCCGCTCGCTCTCGATCCGGCGGCGCGGCGCCTGCCGCTCGTCCCCGCGGAGCCTGCCGAAGACCACCAGGTCGTGCGGGCCGTCGTCCTCGAACCCGGCACCGCGCAGCAGGCCCTCACGGACGAAACCGGCCTTCTCGGCGACCCGGATCGACGCCAGGTTGTCGGCGTTGGCCCGGAGTTCGACGCGGCGCAGCACCCCCGTCCCCAGCAGGCGGCCGGCGAGCCCCCGCACCGCCTCGGTCGCGTATCCCCGGCGGCGGTACGCGGGGTGCACGCCGTACCCCACCTCGGCGATGCCCGCGCCCCACTGGGCCTTGAACATGCTGATCGATCCCACCACCCCGTCCCTGGCGTGCATCGCCAGGTGGATGCCCTGTCCCGAGCGCCACAGCTCGTGCACGCCCTGCGTCAGCCACTGGCCGATCCCGGAGGCGTGCCCCGGCGCGCCGGGCGGCAGCGCGGTGGTGTGGGCGCCGTCCTCGATGATCGCCCGAACCTGGCCCGCGTCACCCGGGCCGAACGGCCGCAGGATCAGCCGCTCGGTGTTGATCGTCAGCCGTTCGTCGAACAACGCATCGCTCCATCACATACAGGGATTTTTCGCCCGTCGCCGGTTAAGTAGGGCATGTCCTTCACCGCTCACGATGTTTGGGGCAGGCGGTTCGGGTACGAGGCACGACAGTGACCCTAATCGGGAGGTGAGGTCATGAGTATCCAACGCGGCAGCGACAAGCACGGCCGCCGCCTCGACGAACAGCAGAAGCACGAGACGCAGGGCCTCGTACAGGGCTCCGGGACCAGCCGGGCCGAGGAATGGCGGGAGACCGAGCCGACGCAGCAGCCCGAACAGGACATGTCGCCACCGCGCCGCCAGCCGCCCGGCCGCGAGCCGGGGACGCCGCTCGGCATCACCCCCGCCGATGTGGAGCGCCGCAGCCACCTCGCCACCTGGCTCAGCGACGCGGGCTTCCCCGCCGACCCCGCCAAGCTGCTCGGCCACGCCGAGCGCAAGAACGCCCCCGACGCCGTGATCGACGCCGTACGGCGGCTGCCCGAGATGAAGTTCCACAACATCGGGGAGGTGGCGGAGGCACTCGGGCTCGGAGTGGAACGCCAGCGCTGGTAGGGAGACCCGGTGAGACTCGACTTCATTCGCGGACTGTACGAGCCGGGCGGACCGTACGCCTCGGTCTACCTGGACACCGACCGGTCGTCCGAGGGAGCGGCCAACGTCGTCCAGCGGCGATGGGCTCACCTGCGCGAGCTTCTGGCCGCGGAGGGAGCGCCGCCGGAGGCCCTCGATCCCATCGGGGAGCTGATGCTCGATCCCGTCTGGGCGGCGCCCGGTCGCGCGGTCTTCGCGCGGCGGGGCGAGGTCGTGCTCACCGAGCCGCTCGCCTGCCGCCCTCGCCGGCAGACCGCGCGGTGGTCGCCGCTCCCGCACGTCGTGCCGCTGCTGGCGCAGCGCGGCGAGCACGTGCCGCACGTACAGGTGCTCGCCGACCGGGCGGGCGCCGAGGTGACCGTGGTCGCGGAGGGGCGGCGGCGCGAGACGACGGTGGAGGTCGCGGATTGGCCGATCCAGAAGACGGGCGCGGGCGGCTGGTCGCAGGGCAACTTCGAGCGGGAGGTCGAGGAGACCTGGCGCCGCAACGCCGTCGCCGTCGCGGAGGTCGTGGAGAAGGAGGCGCACGGCGTCTGCGCCGAGGTCGTCGTCCTCGCCGGGGACCCCAAGGCGCGGGCCCTGGTGACCGACCACCTCGCCAAGGACGTCGTACGGCGGCTGACGGTGGCCGAGCACGGCAGCCGCGCTCCCGGCGCCGACCCGCACCATTTCCTGCAGGAGGCCGACGCCGCCTGCCGGGCCTGGGTCGACCGCCGGTGCGCGGAGTTGCTGGAGGCGTTCGCGGCCGGACCGGCCGTGGCGGGCCTGCAGGAGACGGCCCGCGCTCTGCGCGACCGGCGGGTCGGCACCGTGCTGCTGCGCGACGACCCGTCCTCCACCGCGACGATGTGGATCGGGCCCGAGCCCACCCACCTGTCCACCGACCCGGCCGAACTGGCCGCGTGGGGAGTCGAGGAGCCGGTGCGGGAACGGGCCGACGCCGCCCTCGCGCGGGCGGTGGCCGCGACGGACGCGGAGTTGTGGTTCGTCGATCGCATCGACTCGCCGGACGGCATCGGCGCCCTGCTTCGCTTCTGACGGCCCGCGTCAGGTGACGATCAGCACTTCGAGCGTACGGGGGCCGTGCACGCCCTCCACCCGGTTCAGCTCGATGTCGCTGGTGGCGGAGGGGCCGCTGATCCACGTCAGGGGCCGGACGGGGTCCAGCCTGGCGACCGCGTCCGGCACCCCGGCGACGATCTGGCCCGCCCGCACCACGCACAGGTGATAGTCGGGCACCAGCGACAGCGCCCGCCGCCCCTGGCCGGGCCCGGCGTCCAGGACGATCGTGCCGGTATCCGCCACGGCCACCGCGCACGTGGTCAGCACGCCGTCCAGCGCGTCGAGATCGGCGGCGGTCAGCGGCGGCTCGTCGGCCACGAGCTCGGCTTGGGCGGCGGCCGGCCACGCCGCGGGGAACCCCCCGGGCACGGCGACCCGCCGCGCCCCGCGTTCGGCGAGGGACCGCGCGACCCGCTCCGGCACGGCCGCCTCGGCCACGACGTGCACGACGGCGCGGTAGTCGCGGAGCCGTTCCTCGAACAGCCGGACCTCACCCTGCGTCTCACCCGGCGTCGCGGACGGGCCGCGATAGGCCCGCGGGATCTCGACGTCGGGCACGCCCGCGAGAGCGGCGCGTACCCGGGCGAGGATCAGGTCGCGGGAACGGCTCATCGGCGGCCTCCGTCCGTGCGGTCCCACCAGTCGCGGAAGGACTCCCGGGGGATCTCGGGCAGGTCCCTGGTGTCCGTCCAGGCCGCCGGCGGCCCGGGGAGCCGCCGGGGCACCAGGTTCCGCAGCCGTCCCCCGATCCGCTGCATCCGGGCCAGCCGTCCCGACCGCCGCAGCACCCAGCCGGCGGCGGCCATCCCCGCGCGTTCCGGCCAGGGATGCGGGCTCCGGGCGCGCAGGTCGACCAGCACCGACGGGATGTCGATGGCCACCGGGCAGACGTCGTAACAGGCGCCGCACAGCGAGGAGGCGTACGGCAGCGAGCGGTCCAGCTCGGAGCTCATGCCGCGCAGCTGCGGCGTGAGGATCGCCCCGATCGGCCCCGGGTAGACCGACCCGTACGCGTGGCCGCCCGTCCGCTCGTACACCGGGCAGACGTTCAGGCAGGCCGAGCAGCGGATGCAGCGCAGCGCCTGGCGTCCCACCTTGTCGGCGAGGACGCGGGTGCGGCCGTTGTCGAGCAGCACGAGATGGAACTCCTGGCCCTCCGTCGCGCCCGTCCACATCGAGGTGTACGGGTTCATCCGCTCGCCGGTCGAGCTGCGGGGCAGGAGCTGCAGGAAGACCTCCAGGTCGCGCCAGGACGGCAGCACCTTCTCGATGCCGACCACGCTGATCAGGGTGGTCGGCAGGGTGAGGCACATCCGCCCGTTGCCCTCCGACTCCAGCACGACCAGGGTGCCGGTCTCGGCGACCGCGAAGTTGGCCCCCGAGATCGCCACCTTCGTCTTCAGGAAGCGCTCGCGCAGGTGCAGCCGGGCCGCCTCGGCCAGCGCCGCGGGATCGTCGGTCAGGTCCTCCGGGGCGGGGCGGCCCCAGCCCGCCATGCGCCCGGCGAAGATCTCCCGGATCTCCGCGCGGTTGCGGTGGATCGCCGGGACGACGATGTGCGAGGGCCGGTCGTCGCCGAGTTGCACGATGAGCTCGGCCAGGTCGGTCTCGTACGCCGTGATGCCGTGTTCGAGCAGCGCCTCGTTGAGGCCGATCTCCTGGGTGGCCATCGACTTGACCTTCACGACCTCGGTCTCGCCCGTGGCCTTCACCAGGCCCGCGACGATCTCGTTGGCCTCGGCCGCGTCGGCGGCCCAGTGCACGTGCCCCCCGGCCGCCGTGACGGCCTCCTCCAACTGAAGCAGATACCGGTCGAGGTTGCGGAGGGTGTGCTCCTTGATCGCCCGCCCGGCGTCGCGCAGCGCGGCCCAGTCGGGCACCTCCGCGACCACGCTCGCCCGCCTGGCCCTGATCGTCCGGGTCGCCTTGCGGAGGTTGAACCGCAACTGCGAGTCGCGTACGGCTCTCGCGGCGTTCCGGGGGAAGGGCCGGGTCGCCGGCATCCCGAGGAAGGTGACGCTCGCCGCGCTCACCGGGCGCTCACCGCGTTCACCGGACCTCATCGGGCGCTCACCGGACGCCCGGCGGCGCCCGCCGGCTCGGCCGCGCCGAGGATCTCGGCCAGATGCATCACCCGTACGCCCGAGTTCTGCCGGGCGAGCATGCCGCCGATGTGCATGAGGCACGAGTTGTCGGCCGCGCACAGCACCTCGGCGCCGGTGTCGAGGACCGCCCGCACCTTGTCGGCGCACATCGCCGCCGACACGTCGGCGTTCTTCAGCGCGAAGGTGCCGCCGAAGCCGCAGCACTCCTCCGCCCCCGGCAGCGGCACCAGGTCCAGCCCCTTCACCTGGCGTAACAGGGTCAGCGGCCGGTCGCCGAGGTGGATGCCGCGCAGCGAATGACAGGTCGGGTGGTAGGTGACCCGGTGCGGGAAGCTCGCCCCCACGTCGGTCACGCCCAGCACGTCGACGAGGAACTCGGTCAGCTCGTACGTCACGGCCACGACCCGATCCACCGCGTCCGCGAAGGGCCCGGAAGGCCCGGCCAGCTTCGGGTACTGCTCGCGGATCATCGCCGCGCACGAGCCGGAGGGCACGACCACCGCGTCGTAGCCGCGCAGGACCGCCACGCTGCGCCGGGCCAGCCGTACCGCCTCGTCCCGGTAGCCGGTGTTGGCGTGCATCTGGCCGCAGCAGGTCTGGCCGCGCGGGAACTCGACGTCGACGCCGAGCCGGCGCAATAGCGTCACGACCGCCCGCCCGGTGCCCGGGAAGAGCGTGTCGTTGACGCAGGTGACGAACAGGGCGACCCGCACGTGCCCTCCCGGCGTGTACGGTCGGACCGGATTCGGACCGGATACGGTCAGACCATACCTCCTGGTCCGTATCCGGCCGCCCGGGGGCGGCCGGGGACCAGCCGGACCGTCCGGCCGCCGCATGCGCCCGTCCCGGTCCGCCGTCTCAGCCGGAGACCTCCCGCCACGCGGCGCGCAGCTCCCGGCTCAGGCGTTCCGGAGCGTCCTCGGCGATGTGGTGACCGCTGTCGACTCCCCTGCCGACGACCTCGGGCTCGACCCACTCCTGCCAGACACCGGTGATGTCGTCGTAGAGGACGGGCAGGTCGTCGCGCGTTCCCCAGAGGACGAGAGTCGGGCACTTGACGCGGTGGCCCGCCTCCATGTCCGCGTCGTCGTGCTGCCGGTCCACGCCGAGCCCGGCCCGGTAGTCCTCGCACATCGCGTGGATCCTCTCGGGGTCGCTCAGCGACTCCTGCAGGTCCTCCCAGGACTCCTGCCCCAGTTGTTCGGGCCCTTCCTGGTACCACAGGCTCAGGTTCGACCCGATGACGGTCTCCGGTTCCGGGCTGGGCTGGGCGCGGAAGAACCAGTGCCACCAACGGGTGGCGAAGTTCGCGTCGCACCGCGCGAGCGCCGCGCCGATCGGCACGACGTCGAGCGCGGTCAGGTGCGTCACCGCGTGCGGATGGTCGAGGGCGAGCCGGGTCGCGACGTAGCCCCCGCGGTCGTGTCCGACGACGTGGAAGGTGTCGTGCCCGAGCGCGCGCATCAGTTCCAGGCAGTCGTTCGCCATGCTGCGCTTGGAATAGGACGAGTGGTCGGGGGTCGTGGCCGGCTTCGACGACTGGCCGTACCCCCGCAGGTCGGGGCAGACGAGCGTGTAGTCGGCGGCGAGCAGCGGGGCCACGCGGTGCCAGGTCATGTGCGTCCGGGGATGCCCGTGGACGAGAAGCACCGGCGGCCCCGAGCCGCCGTGCCGGACCCGCAGCGTCACCTCGGTCAGGTCGACTCGATCAAGCGTGAATCCATCGAACATACCGTGCTTACTTCCTTCCGGCGGGGCCGGCACACACGATGGCCGGGATGTTCCGGCATGTGGAACCGGGCGCTGCGCCACGCGGACGCCACGGGCGGTGGAGGCCGCCCGGCTCAGGCGAGCGTCACGCCGTACGCCCGCATCCAGGCGTCCACCTCGAGGATCGGCAGCAGCAGGTGGCTGGCGTTGAGCCAGGTCATGGTCCTGGACCCGGCCCGGGTGAGGTCCTCCACCCGCTGGGGATCGAACACGCCGAACAGTGGGGAGCTCCGATCGGTGAGGATCTTGTCGATCGACCGCATGACCTCGGCCTCGTAGGCGGGGTCGTGCGTCCCGGGATATCCGCTCTTCGCGCGGTCCAGCGTCGCCTGAGGCAGGATGTCGGCGAAGGCGAGCCGCAGCAGGCTCTTCCAGTGGCCGTCCGCGTTCTTCATCTCCCAGGGCACGTTCCAGACGTACTCGATCAGCCGGTGGTCGCAGTACGGCACCCGGACCTCCAGGCCGACCGCCATGCTCATCCGGTCCTTCCGGTCGAGGAGATAGGTGAGCGGGCCCTTCAGGCTGAAGTACATGACCTCGCGCATACGCGCGTTCAGGCCCGTCTCGCCGGGAAGGCGCGGAACCTCCGCCTTCAGCGTCAGGTAGCGGTCGTGCTCCGCGTCCGCCGGCCGGACCCGGCGGTGCAGGTCCGGCGCGAAGCAGTCGGCCAGGCGCGGGGCGTCCCCGATCCAGGGGAAGCGGTCCCGCCGGACCAGGCGCTCGTCGTGGAACCACGGGTATCCGCCGAACACCTCGTCGGCGGCCTCCCCCGAAAGGGCCACGGTGGAGTGCCGCCGGATTTCCTTGAACAGCAGGTACATGGACGTGTCGAACTGTCCCAGCGACGGCAGGTCACGGGCGCGGCGCGCCGCGGGAAGGGCGCCGATGACGTCCGCGGTCTCCAGGACGATGTCATGGTGCCGGGTGCCGAGGTGACGGGCGGCCAGCCGGGCGTACGGGCCGTCGGGTTCGGGCCGCAGCTCCGTGGGCTTGAAGTCGCTGTCGTCGCCCGCGAACTCGACCGAGAAGGTGTTGAGAGGTCCCTCGCCGGCCTTGGTGAGGCTGCGGTGGGCCAGGGCGGACATGATGGTGGAGTCCAGCCCGCCGGAGAGCATGGCCGAGCGCGGCACGTCCGCGACGAGCTGCCGGTCGACGACGTCTTCGAAGAGCTCCCGCACGGTTCCCACGGTCGTCTTCAGGTCGTCGCGGTGCTCCCGGCTGACCAGGCGCCAGTAGGGGAACTCACTGGCGCCGGCGCGCGAGAACCGGACGAGGTGTCCCGGGCGCACCTCTCGCAGTCCCCGCAGCGGGGTCTCGCCGGGCAGCGAGAGGCGGGCGTTGAAGAGGATCGGGAGGCTCTCCTCGCCGACCACGGGGGTGAAGAGCGGGCTGGCCATGATGCCCTTGGGCTCGGAGGCGAACAGCAGGCCGCCCGGATAGGCGTGGTAGTAGAGCGGCTTGACGCCGATGCGGTCGCGGGCGAGGAGAAGCTCCTCCCTGGAGGCGTCCCAGATCGCGAAGGCGAACATGCCGTTGAAGCGTTCGACGCAGCTCGCGCCCCATTCGAGGTAGGCGCGCAGGACGACCTCCGTGTCCGAGCGCGTCGTGAAGCGGTGGCCGCGGGCCATGAGCGTGCCGCGGAGCTCCTGGAAGTTGTAGACCTCGCCGCTGTAGACGAGCACGACCGGTTCGTCGTACGGCCCGTGGCGGGCGATGGCCGGCTGGGTGCCGCCCTCGAGGTCGATGATCGACAGCCGGCGGTGACCGAGCGCCGTGTGCGGGCCCGTCCACATGCCTTCGGCGTCGGGCCCGCGCAGGGACATGGTCCGGGTCATGCGCCGCAGCGCCGGCGTCTCCTGCCGTAGATCACGCCTGAAGTCGATCCATCCCACTATGCCGCACATCGGGTTTCCTTCCTGGGGTGAGCGAACTGATCAGCGGGCCGCGGTGTCCGGCCCTTCACCGGAGTGGTGGGACGGGAGGCCGCGCAGCCGGCGACGCAGCCGCAACTGCTCGGCACGGAGGTCGTCGAGGTCCCGCGGGCCGAAGGCGGCGGGGGCGTCGGGCCAGTGCCGCCGGAGCGCCCGCAGCGCGCGGGGAGTCGGACGGGCGGTGCCGTGCCGGTCCACCACGAGGCCGTCGAGTTCCGCGCGGGCGGTGTTCCACGCGACGGCCTCTCCTTCCGCCGTCTCCGGGGGGAGACGGAGAGTCACGTCGCGGCCGGTGATCGTGACCGGGTAACCGCCCGGCAGCCCTCGGGGCCCGGGCACGTGCCCGGCGTAGCCCCGCTCCTCGTGGAGGACGGCGTCCAGCACCGCAGCGCCCTCCGCGGCTCCCATCTCGTTGAGATGTTCGCGGGGCCGTGCCCGGATCAGACCGAGAATGTCGGCGACGTCGCCGAGGGGCCGGTCGTCGAGCCAGGCGAGCGCCTCCTCCGCGGGGCTCGGCGGGGGGTGGAGATGTGCGTGGTGGGCGAGGAGCCTGAGCCGTGACCCCTCGCGGACGCCCAGATGGGCGCGGAGCGCCATGGCGAGGCTGGACACGTTGCCCAGGCCGCACAGCACGGGCACGCCCGCGGCGTACACCATGCCGTTGACCGCGTCGGGGAAGCAGGCGTTGATCACGGCCGTGTCCCCGCCGGCCTCCGCGCTCGCCCGCGCGCAGCGCAGGACCACGGCCGCCTGGAGCGGCAGGGTGACGCCGAACCCGGCGGTGCGCACCAGGTCCGTCCAGGCCGAGGGTGTGGACCGCATCTCCGCGGGGGACTGGTCCGAGGCGCAGAGCACGAGGGCCGCGGGCCGGACCCGGGCGAGGAGAGGACGGAGGTCGTCTCCCCCCGGCACGTCGAGCGCGTGGGGCGAGAACCCGACGGCGGTTCCCGCGAGTGCCGCGTGGGCGCCGGCGACGGCGCAGAGGTCACGGGCCCGGCCCAGGTCGCGGCTGACGACGTGGACGGTGGCCGGGCCGGACGCCAGGTGGGCGAACGACCGCACCAGGGCACCGGCGAAGGCTCCGGTGCCCAGGACGACCACGCCGCGGGCGGGGCGGCCGGTCACTGCGCCGGTCACTGCGCCGCTCGATGCGCCGCTCGATGCGCCGGTCATGGTGCCGTGCTTCCCGGCGGCGTCGGGCAGGACCCCAGGAACGCGTCCAGGTCGACGATCTCGGGTTCCGGGACTCCC
Source organism: Microbispora triticiradicis (assembly GCF_005864065.1). Classification (NCBI taxonomy): domain Bacteria; kingdom Bacillati; phylum Actinomycetota; class Actinomycetes; order Streptosporangiales; family Streptosporangiaceae; genus Microbispora; species Microbispora triticiradicis. The sequence goes on from NZ_VANP01000009.1 coordinate 84,591, forward strand.
GGGCACCGCGCGCTGACATCCAGCCTCGGTGGCCGCCGCGCGTCGGTGAAGTACACCGGGGTGAGGGTCTGCCGGTCGTCGATCCGCAGCAACGGGTTGGCGACGAGGAAGTCCCTGACCGCGGGGGTGTCGCGGCGTACGTAGATCCGCATCCGTTTCGTGGAGAAGTGGTTCGGCGGCAGTTCCAGGCGGGGCGCGAACTTGCGTTTCCACTGGAAGATGCCCTTGCTGACGAAGGCCTCGGTGCCGAAGAAGTCGACCCGCGGCACACCATGGGCGCAGGCCCACAGCAGGAGCAGGTGATAGACGGCCTTGAAGGCGCCGCTCCGGTAGTGCTCGTCCCGGCCGTCCAGGACGCCGAGGAGGCGGGTGGTCAGGGTCCGCCGGTCCGCGGACCACTGGCACAGGACGCCGGCGACGCGCGTCCCCGCGCGGTCGGCGACGAAGAAGAGCGTGCCGCGCGGGAGGATCGCGTGCCGGGCGACGGCGAGCCGCTCCGTACGGCTGCGGTCGCCGTGCCGGTGGCCCATGGTCGGCACATGCATCCGGTGGTAGAAGAAGTCGAGCGCCCCGGGTGAGGAGTCCTCCTCCAGCCTCCAGTCGTGCTCCCGCTGGTTGCGGCGGAACTGCCACCGTTCACGCCGGGATATCCGCTGCTGGAGTTCCTCCTCGCCGTCCGGGATGTCGACCACGAGGTGGATGCGGAAGGGCGCCGTCAGACCGCCGAGCGAGGGCAGCGTGCTCATCCGCTGTTCCTCCGCGCCGATGACGACCAGGTCGGCGTCCGGCCAGCGGCCCGCCGCGATGTCCCGCCAGCCGGTCGAACCGGTGTCCCGGCCCGCCGTCTTCCAGCCCAGCTGGGCGCGCTGGTGCTCCATGAGTTGCAGGATGTTCGTCTGCCCGATGGGCAGGCCGGCATAGGCGATGCCGGGGCCGTCGCCTTCGGCGTGGGAGAGGACGACCGGCACGGAGGAGGTCAGGGTGTCGGTCAGGCGGCGGGCGGCCCGCCACACCGGCCGGGGCGTGTTGTTCCACGTGTAGGCGAGCCGGGCGAGCGCGGGCGTCAGGCCCGGCGCCCCGGACGGGCGCGCGGTGGGCTCCGGGGGTACGGAGGCGGGTGCGGCATCGGTGATGTGGACGGGCATGGGTGTCTCCTGGGAGGACCGGGCCGTTACCGGGCGGCCGCCGCGTGGACGATGTCCCGCAGGTCGCCGAGGGAGCCGATCGAGGACAGGTGGTGGGCCTCGGGCGGCCGGTAGTCGCCGGTGTGGTAGGAGCCCGAGCCGTGGACGAGGACGTCCTGCAGGTCCAGCAGCCCGCGGTCGGCCGCGTTCAGGACGCCGGTGACCGCCATGACCAGCGACCATTCGCGGACCTGGCGCGGGTCGGCCGGCAGGTCGACGCCCGCGGGTTCCAGCAGGCGCCGGATCGACGGGTAGCGGTCGAGGCACTCGGCCAGCGACACGACGATCCCGCCCCCGCCCTGGGTCTTGATGATCTCGTTCATGCGGGGCGAGGTGACCGGCGTACGGGTGTAGAACGTGGGGTCGAGGTCCTCGTCGGAGGCGTAGGCGACGCGCGGGAAGTGCGGGTCGGCGTGCTGCGTGAGCAGCCCGTCGTGTGACGTCCACTCGGGCCGGTAGCCGAACGTCCCGTGGTAGAGGCTGGCGACCATGTCGGGCGTGCCCAGGTGCTGGACGAGGAAGTATCGCGCGCCGGTTCCGGGCCACTCCCGGCCGGTGTGCCACTGCTGGCCGTAGAAGTGGCCCAGCAGGCCGAAAGCGCTCGACACGGAGTGCGCGTGCACCCGGGCCGCGGCCGGCAGGCGGTCGCGTTCGAACAGAGCGCGGGCGGCGTCCGCGACCGCGTAGTTGGCCAGGTCGAGCGAGTGCCAGAGCCGTACGCCGTGACGGTCGAAGACGGCGTGCGCCTCCTCGTCGGCGACCGCGCGCGCCAACGTCTTGACCTGTCCCGCCTCGCCGGAGTCGAGGACGGCGAGGGGATTGCGGCGGCGCGAGCGAGGATCCTCGACGAGGGCGGAACGCCACAGCTTGTGGCGGGACGCCGAGGGCACGACGCAGACGATGCCGAGTTCGTCCTCGCCGGCCAGCCCGGTCTCGTGCGCCCGCTGGACCGCGTCCCGGAGCGCGGTGGCCTTGTTCGCGCTGGACGGAGTGATGATCATGACTGCTTCGCCGGTGCGCCGGATGTGCGCGACCGCCCGGGCGACGATCATCAGGGACGCGAAGGTCTTGGTCGTACGCGTCCGGGGGTTGTGCATCAGGTTCAGCAGAGTCAGCCGGGTGTCCCTGTACGGCTCCAGCTCGTGCGCGGTGATCAGGCTGGGCGCGAAGAACGCCTCGAGTTCGGGCGTGAGCGGGGGAAGGCTCCAGCCGGGGGTGAACGCGCCTCCGTCCGGCGCCCCGGACCGCGCGCGGGTCTCGGCGTGCGCGAGGATCCGCGACAGTTCGTCGTAGTACCGGACCAGGGCGGGACGGGTCGCGGCGGACGCGCTCGCGGACGCGACCGGGGCGGTGGCGGTGACGGTCATCGGGGGGATCCCTTCGCGAGCAGGTCGCCCCGGACGAGCCGGGACATTCCGGCCGCCGCGGCCGTCGCGGGCACCCGGGCCGGGTCGGGGCCGACGTCGACAGGCCTGTTGTCCCGGTCGACGAACACGATCCTCGGCTGCAGGAGACGCGCGGCCTCCTCGCCCACGGTCTTGTAGGCGATGATGATCACCAGGTCGCCCGGCGAGATGAGCCTGGCCGCCGCGCCGTTGATCCCGATGATCCCGCTGCCCCGCTCGCCTTCTATGACGTAGGTGCTCAGGCGGTTGCCGTTGTCGATGTCGACGATGTCCACCTTCTCGCCCGGCAGGAGATCGGCGGCGTCGAGCAGGTCCCGGTCGAGCGTCAGGGAGCCGACATAGTGCAGGTCGGCCTGAGTCACGGTGGCGCGGTGGATTTTGCTGTGCAGCATGGTCCGGTACACGTGGGGGCCCTTCGTCGAGTGGGGGATCAGGCGGCGATCTGGATTCGGCGCAGGTGGCGGCTGCGGTCGCTGAAGGCGTTGCGCGCGTGCAGGAGACGCCAGTTGTCCCACACGAGCATGTCGTTCCTGTGGTAGTGGATCGCCACGTGGTCGTCGTCGAACGCGGCCTTCCAGCGCTCCTGGATCTCGACGACCGGGTCGTGGTCGTCCCGCAGGAGGTTGTTGCAGCTGAATCGGACGATCAGTCCGTCCTCGGTGTCCTCGAGGATCGGGTGACGCGTCTTGAGGTCCAGGCCGAGGCGCTGCACCCCTTCGGTGGTCTTCCAGTCGTAGTCGGTGGCTTCGAGCATCTTGCGCTCCTCCTCCGACAGCGCGTCGACCCAGGGACGCGTGTCCGCGAGCGTGGTCTCCCCGCCCGGACCGCCGGCCGGCGTCACGCACCACAGGGCGATGTAGCGCGGCGGCGCGATCGCGAAGTCGTAGCCCTCGGTGTGCGGGGTGAGGGGCCGCGTGTTGCCGGCGTGGTAGACGTCGTCCATGCCTGGCTCCGGCCGGACGTCCCCGACCACTGCTCCGGTGTAGTTCGGCACGAACGTCCCCTGCGCGCGGCAGAACCGCACGGGGTCGAACCGGTCGGGGACGTTGCACATGAGGACGTATCCGTGCTCGTCCATGAGCTGGCGGAACGTTCTCATCAGCAGTTCCTCGGCCAGCGGCTGCCCGTTGAAGTCGACCTGCGAAAGGATGCTGATCGGAGAATGCGACATTACTCCTCCTGTTTTTGCCGGACATGACGGCATGATTCGAACCACACAATTCGAGGGTGCGGAGATCGAGCCGGCGAGATGCCGTAATAGAAGATCCACCGGGATCGACTTCCGTGGATCATCGAACGTTTTCCACCATAACAAATGGACTTTCAGCATTGTCAAGCGCTCGCAACAATTCACTTATAGTGACGAACCGGCCGGGTTAATCGGGCCGACCATAGGTGACAATGCCTGCGTATCGGCGCCCGGACCCCGATGGAGGACGTCACCCAAAGTAGTCTGTTTGCCGGAGGCAGGGCCGGGCAGACAGCACGCGCCACCTGAATCGCGCTTCTCTTTTCCCCTCGGAAAAGGGACGTCCAGGTGGTTCTCCGCTGCTACGAAAACCCCCGGAAAATGGCCGCCCAGGCCGGTCCGGGTGATTTCCTATTCCGCGGCTCCGGGCTCGACGAGAGCGTCTCCCAGGGGCGTCCTCCGATACAGGACGCTCCGGCCGTCGCGGGTTTTCGTCACCGCGCCGGCGTCGTACAGGACCGCCAGGTGATCACCCACCCCGCCCGTGCTGAGGCCGAGCCTGCGGGAGAGCAACGTGGTCGTGGACGGCTGGTCGAGAGCGCGGAGGAGGGCGGCCCGCGTCTGGCCGATCAGGCGGTCGGCGCCGTCCGTCGCGGCCCGGCCGCCGCCCCAGAGCCGACCGGCGCCGCGCGCCGGGTAGATCAGCGCACAGGCCTCCGGAGGAGCCGTGGCCAGCCATCGTCCGCCGAGCGTGCAGGGCACCAGCGTCAGGCCCGCGCCGTCGAGCGCACGGTCGGGTCCGCTGATGCCGGCGATCTCGATGCGGTCGCTGGTGAGCCAGCGGACCCCGAGGTTCATCCCGGACAGGGCTCCCGACCAGCCGTGCGCCGTCAGCAGGCCCGTACGGTAGAGCACGTCCTGCTCGGCGATCGCCTGGAGACGGGGCCACATCGGCTCGACCAGTTCGCTCCAGACGGAGAGCAGGCTGTCGGCGACGCGCTCCGCGACTCCCGCGCCGGCGAGGCCCTCGCCCAGCGGGCGGCCGCCACTGCTCACGTCCAGGTCGTGCCGGGCCCGCGCGTCGGGGGTCTCGGCGATGCGGGTCAGTTCCCGGGTGACGGTCGTACGCAGGTCCGGCGGCGGCGCGCAGATGAAGTCGGGCAGCCAGGAGGTGGTCGCGACGAGCTCGGCGAGGGCGGCGACGGTGGGGTCGCGGCGGCAGAGACCGGCGTAGACGGCGCGGCCGTATTCGCGCCAGGGACGCAGTTCCACCGGGCGCCTGCGGCCGGCGAGAATCTGCAGCGCCGCTATGGTCTCGCCGATCGGCGACAGCGCGAATCGAATTCCCACCAGATCGTCCGCCGAGACGCGGAGCACGACCATGTTTCGCCTCCAGGCGTAAAGATGGCCCGCATAATCAGGCCTGCCGCATGATGTCGACGTGGTGAGTTACGGTGACGTGCTGAAGGTGCCCGAATTCCGGGCGCTTTTCTGCGGGCACAGCCTGACGATCGCCGGCAAGACCATGCAGCAGCTGGCTCTGGCGTCGCTCGTCTTCGCGGCGACCCGCTCGCCTCTCCTGTCGGCGGTCGCGTTCCTGGCCGGGTTGTTGCCGCAGGCGATCGTCGCCCTGACGGTGATGTCCCTGGCCGACCGGCTTCCGCCTCGCCTCGCCCTCACGGTCTGGGAGGCCGTCAGGGCGGTGACGCTGTGCGGCCTGGCGTTCGGCGTGCTCCCGGTCTGGGCCGTGCTGCTGACGATCCTGCTCCTCGGCTCCGGCGACGCCGTCGCCGTCGCCGTCCGGCAGGCCCTCCTCACCGACATCCTCGGCCGGGAGCAGTACGTGCCGGGCCGGGCGCTGCTGAACATCGTCGTCGGCGTGATGCAGATACTCGGATTCGCCGCCGGCGGCATCCTGGTCACCTCTGTCGGTGTCTCGGGAGCTCTCTGGGTCGCGGCCCTCGCCGCGCTGGGCGCCGCCGCGGTGAGCTGGTGCGGGCTGCGGCCGAGGCCCTCGCGCGGCCCCGCCGGAGACGCCGTGCGAGCCACGTGGGCGGGCAACCGGACGCTCTTCGCGGACCGGCGCACCCGCGGCCTGCTCCTGGCGCACTGGCTGCCCAACGGTCTCGTCGTCGGCGCCGAGGCGCTCTACGTGCCGTACGCCGGGGACATGGCCGGCGCGCTGTTCGTGGCGGCGGGGGCCGGCATGCTCCTCGGCGACGTCGTCGTCGGGCGTCTCACGCCGGAGCTCAGAGGCCGGCTGATCCTGCCCCTGTCCCTTCTGCTCGCGGTGCCCTATCTGGCGTTCCTCGTGATCCCTCCCGGGCCGGGCGCCCTGGTCGCGGTCGCCGTGGCGTCGTTCGGGTTCGGCTCCACGCTCGGCGTTCAGGAACGGCTCGTGGTGGCCATGCCCGAGCGGCTGTGCGGGCAGGGCCTCGGCCTGGCCATGAGCGGCATGATGACGATGCAGGCCGTCGCCGCGTCCCTGACGGGGACGGCGGCCGAGCTCACGAGCACGGGCACCGCCATGGCCCTGGCCGGCGCCGGTTCCCTGGTGCTGACGCTCGCCCTGATCGCGCACGTCGGGCCACGCTGGCGCGCCGCCCGGGGCGGCGCCGTACCGGATCTCGACCCGGCGGTCTGAGTGGTCCGCCGGGTTCACGCTGCGGGACGCGCGCATCGGGGAGCCTCACCCGGCGCCCGACACGGAGTCGACGAGGGCGCGGCCCAGCGGCGTGGCGACGTACAGCACCTCGTTGGCCCGGCGGCTGCTGCCCACCAGGCCGGCGTCGCGGAGGACCGACAGGTGCCTGCTGACCGTGCCGGGCGCCAGGTCGTGGCGGCGGGCGACCTCCGTGGTCGTGTACGGACTGCGGAGTTCGGCGAGGATCGCCGCGCGGGTGCCGCCGAGAAGGTTCCCGAGGGCCCGCCGGCCGTTCACGCCCTCGCCCGGGCCGCTGTGCAGGCCCAGCGCCAGATCACGTGCGGACGTCCCCATGGGATGCACCAGGAGGGGCCGGTCGGCGTCCGGCAACAGGATCTCGCTGCGCTCGCAGAAGACGGACGGGACCACGACGAGGCCGCCGCCGTCCCGGAGCCGCGGACCGGCCTCCCCGTCACCCTCGACCCACAGCCTCGGCCGTCTCCACGCGAGGCCGTGTCCCAGGGACCGCAGCAGTTCGTCCGGGCCGCCGCTGAGCAGCGCCCGCGCGTGGACGGCCCGCTCCGACTCGACGGCCGCCCTGAAGCGGTTCCAGTACGGCGCGATCACCGTCTCGCAGTACCAGAGCAGCGCGGACACCACGGGTTGTGCGGGAACGGGCTCAGGCGGTGCCGTCGGCCGGCGGGTGCCGTGGCCGGAGGCCCCGGCGCCGGCCTCGGCACCGGCGTCCGCGCCGGCCTCGGCGCGGTGCGTGAGGGGATCGTGCTTTCCGACCGCCCACGAGACCACGCGCACCTGGTCGGCCAGGGTGCCCGCGCCGCCGATCACGCGCCGTACGATCCTCAGCGCGCCGTGTCCGAACGCGCCGTGTTCCGTCGTCCCGTGTCCGACGGCCCTGCCGCCGCCGTGGCCGAGCCTCAGCCGGGCGCGGGTCCGCGACCGCCATCTCGCGTACGAGCCGGCGGAACGCCTGTCGAGGATCTGGAGGCTGAGCGACACTTCGAGCGCCAGCGACGGCATGGACGCCACACTTATCCGGGAAAGATCGGTCTCGCTGAGGGTGATGCCGCCCAACTCTCCTCCACTCTCGCGCGACGCCGGAGCCTCGCGGATACCCAGAGCCGTTTCCCGGAAATCGCCCGGCCAATCCCCTCATAACAAGTCCGAAGATTCGCCTGTAAGCGAATAGCGGCAGAGGCGGGCCGATCATCAGGGACTTTTCCCCACCGCCGAATCTCATTGCCAGGCGGCCGCGGCGCTCCTAGCGTCGGCATGGCGAACCCGGAACCACAGGTGTTCGCCCCGTTCGTTTCCGAGTCGCGGAATGCGGGTTCGCGTTCGGTTTGCCAGGGGGCGTTCGGCCATGCCCTCGCGTCACAGGGAGGACCGGTGGGCGGCTCGTGAACACCATGAACGGATCGGCGGAGCGGACGCGGCCGCACGACTGGTTCGGCGACCGGCAGGCGATCCGCCCGCGCGGCCTGCGACCCCGGCAGATCCGCGACCTGGTCCGCTACTACATGGCGGACACGCACCTCATGCCGACCTCGGTGCTGCCCCTCTCGCCCATCGTCATCCCGCGCAGTTCCTACGCCGAGGTCTTCCGCGCCGGCCGCGTGCTGCTCGACCTCCTGCGCCGCACCGTTCTCGGGCTCGCGCCGACGCTGCGGGGCAGGCTCGACGGGCTCGGCACGAGCGCCGCGGACTATCCCCTCGTGGTCGGCGACCCGTTCGTCGAAGAGGAGTTCGCCGCCGCCATGGCGAGGCCGGACGTCATCATCGGCGCCGACGGGCCGCGGTTCATCGAGTTCAACCCCTGCGGCACCCCCGGCGGCGTCATCGAGACCCATTCCTGGCTGAGGGCGTGGCGGGCCGCCTACCACCGCTACGGCACGGCGCCCTTCCGCAGTTCCGACCCCGTGCACGCCCGGGCGGACTTCGTCGCCGACGCCTGCGACCGTCTCGGCGTGGAGCCGAGGGCCGCCTGGGTGACCAGCATGCGGGATCTGCCGAGCCGGATCGCGGTCAAGTACTTCCACCTCGAACTCGAACGCCTGCACCACCGGGGGATCTCCGCCGAGTTGTTCACCCCCGAGGACCTGCCGCACGGACTGATGGACGGCGACCGCCTGGCGTTCCCGATCGGTGTCCGCTGCTTCACGGTGCCGGAGTGGCGGGAACTCGGCATCGACATCGAGCCGGTGCGCCAGGCTCTGGACGCCGGCTGCCTGCTGCTGCCCACGCAGACGTGCGGGCTGCTCGACAACAAGAAGGCGCTCGGCCTCCTCTCCGAGGGGCAGCCCTGGATGAGCGCGGCCGAACGCGCCTTCGTCGAGCGCTACGTGCCGTGGACCCGGATCGTGGCCGACCGAGCCGTCGACTGGCGTGGCGAGCAGGTGGACATGGTCAAGCACCTGGAGGCCGGCCAGCGGGCGATGGTGCTGAAGCGCGGCATCGGCATGAAGGGCGAGGCCGTCCTCGTGGGCCGGGGATGCACCGCCGCGACCTGGCGGCGCGCCCTGGACGAGGCCGTACGGCTCGGCGACAGCGTCGCGCAGGAGTACGTCGAGCCCGTCGCCTGCGAGGTCGACCTGAGCTGGAGCGACAACGACGCCGGCGTCGTCGAGACCTACCCCGTCCTCGGCCCCTTCCTTTTCGGCGACCGTCCCGGCGGGCTCTGGGCCCGGTTCTTGACCGAGGGAAACGAGGGCGTCTTCACTCGATCCGTCTACGGTTCCTGCGAGAACGTCGTGGTGGCCGCGGCCTGAGGCCCGAAATCGCGAGGACCGCCCGATTCTCCTCGTGAACGATTCCCCGAACTCGGTCGTTTTCCCGGAAAACAGGCGGATCGATGCTGCGAGGGAATGGATGGATCTGCTCGGCGCCGCCACTTTGGCGGTCTCTCTGCTCGCGCTCGCCGTGTCCGTCGCGACGGCGCTGCGGCAGATACGGATAATGCACCACACGAACCAGCTCCCCGTTCTGGTCGAACTGTTCCAAGAATTCCGGTCATCGGAGTTCCAGCTCGCCGAGCGGTACGTCGTCCAGCGACTGCGGGACGAGCACGATCCGGAAACGGGCTGCATGCTGCTGCCCGAGGAGGCGTTTCTCGCCGTCACCAAGGTCATCGGTTTCTACAGCGGATGCGGCGCCTTCATCGCGCGGAAGGTGGCGGACGAGGGGCTGGTCGTCCCGCTTCTCGGCTATCGGGCGAGCAGGGCGTGGGACGCGCTGGAGCCGTTCATCAGGAGGGAACGGGAGATCCGGGAGTCGAGCGATCGCTATGCCAGTGTTTTCGAGGATTTCGTGTGGCGGGTCCGGCGGCACACGTCGCTGGAGAAGGCCTACGGTCTCCGCCTCAGAACGCTCCCGCCGACCCCGGCCAGGGATGTTCCGCCCCCGGAGCCGCAAACGACGTAACCCTCCCTTATCGGCGAGCGAGCCAAGGCCTGATTAGCGGCGTCGCGGACGGGATAAGAGTGAGGAAGGTCACTGCGGCGCCGAGGGGAGAACCAGATGCGGTCCACGTCGTCACCGGTGAGCCGGGCGGCCGCCGGCGTGTACGCGGGCCTCGCCGCCCAGGTCGTCTCGCTGGCCGCGCTGGCGGTGTTCGAGCAGGCCAGGGGCAGGCGGCTGGCCGCCCAGATCGCGGCCTTCGGCGGTGACCCCGCCTCCCCCGCCGCACGGGCCGTCAGCGGCGCGGCGACGGCGTTCGCCGTGCTCGTCCTGGTGCTGATGACCGCCACCGTGGCGGCCGCGTTCGCCTACCTGGCCTGGCTGCGTCTCGTACGGCCGGCCACCCCGCCCGCGGTGCTCGCGGTGGCCTGCCTCGTGCCCGGGATCAACCTGGTGATGCCGCCGATCCTGGCCGACCGGGCGTGGCGTGAGACGCCGGCGCCCGGACGCAGGGGTCCGGGACGAACGCGGCGCGCCGACGGGGACGACCGCGATCCCGCCTACGGCACGGCTCCGGAGACCGGGGCGCCCGGCGCTCCGGGCGACGGGCCCGGCCGCGTCCGGTGGCGGGCGACGCTCGCCTGCTGGTGGCTGAGCTGGCTGGCCGCGCTCGGCCTGGTGTTCGCCGGCCCGGCGCGGGACGGGCTGACCGGCCTCGGCCTGCCGCAGGTCGCCGCGGTGACCGTCGCGGCGATCCTCTGCGGCGCCGCCGTCCGCGAGGTCACCGACCGGCACGCGGGCGTGGCCGACCGCGGGCGCGACAGGCGGGGCGCCGCCCGCCCGCTGATCCGCCTCAAGCAGACCGGAGCGCTCTTCGAAGCGCTCGGCGGAACGACCGGCACGCCGAGCGGCCCGGTGCGCATCGCGGCGGACGGCGCCATGGAGGGCGCGATGGAGGGCGCCGGCGCGCGGCGCGCCGCAGCAGGTGACGGGACGGCCCGTCAGCGGCCGGGCGGGGGCCCCGAACTGCCGGAGCTGGCGTGCCAGAGCCGCCGCTGGGGCTCTCCCGGATGGCCGGGGAGCCGTCCCTCCCGCGCGGCGGGCGGGGCCCCGTTGTCGGAGTAGGGCGACACCCGGAAGCCGTTGCCGTACTCGATGGGCCGCCCGCCCACTCCGGCGCCCGGCACGGGCACCTCGCCGAGCACGGCGCGTACGGCGTCGAGCCCCCGGGTGCGCCACACGTGGTCGAGGTCGGTGAGGTTCCAGCAGTGCACGGCGCGCAGCGAGACGGCCCTGATCCCGGTGCGCCGCACCACTCCCCGGGCGGCCAGCAGCCACGAACCGAACACCGTCGCGGCCGTGTGCGCCTGCACCGACTCGAAGAAGGTCAGGTCGATCGGGCCGGTGGAGTCGTCCAGGGTGGTGAAGATGACCCGCTGCCCCGAGCGCACCGCGGGCGTCTGGGTGGCGACCTTGACCCCCGCGACCAGGATCTCCGCGCCGTTGCGCTGCCGCAGCAGGTCGGCGGACCTCGTCACGCCGAGCGCGTCGAGCAGGTCGTGGTAGAAGTCCATGACGTGGTGGCTGACGTCCATGCCGAGGATCGCCAGCTCGGCCTCGACGGCCTCGGCCTCGGTCATCTCCGGCAGCTCGCCGGGCGCGACCCGCTCGGTGAACCCCATCGGCAGCTGCCCCGCCGCGCCGGCGGCGCCGCGGTCGAGCGCGCCGACCTGGGCGATCAGGTCGCGCCTGGTCAGCCGTCCGGGGCGCCAGCGCGGCTCCCCCGGCCGCAGGCCGTGCAGCGCGTCGAACCCGCCGACCTCCACGATCCGCTCGGCGACCGGCCGTGAGGGCCGGGCCCGCTCCCAGAAGTCCGCGAGCGAGGTGTACGGCCGGCCGGCGACCATGCGGTCCACCTCGGCCTCGCTCACCCCCCGTACCGCCGAGAACGGCACCCGCAGGCCGTACCCGCGGCCGAACCCCCCGGGCCCGTCCTCCGCCGGACCCGTACGCTCGACCAGCCAGGTCTTCCCGGAGTGATTGACGTCGAGGGGCAGGACGTCCACGCCGCACTGGCGGGCCTCGTCGAGGATCACCCGGCTCGGGTACATGCCGGGGTCGTGGGTGAGCACGCCCGCGAGGAACGCGGCGGTGTGGTGCCGCTTGAGCCAGGCCGACTGGTAGGTGGGCAGCGCGAACGCCGCCGCGTGCGCCTTGCAGAACCCGAACCCGCCGAACGCGTCGAGCACCCTCCACGCCCGCTCGACGACGTCGGGGGCGTACCCCCTCTCCCGGGCGAGCGGCACGAACCACGCCCGCACGGCCTCGCGGCCCTCCGGCGTCCCGAGGGCGCGGCGGGCCCGGTCCGCCTCGGCCAGCCCCGCCCCGGTCATGACGTCGATGACCTTCATGACCTGCTCGTGGAAGACGACCACCCCGTTGGTCTCCCGGAGCGCCTCGCGCAGCGACTCGTGCGGATAACGCGCCTCCCTGAAACCGTGCCGGGTCTCCAGGTACGGCGTGACCATGTCGGAGTTGACCGGTCCCGGGCGGAACAGCGAGATGTCCACGATCAGGTCGTGCATGGTGCGCGGCTCCAGCTTGGCGACCAGCTCGCGCTGCCCCGGCGACTCGATCTGGAAGCACCCGATCGTACGGCTGAGGCGGATCATGTCGTAGGTGTCGCGGTCGTCGCGGGGAACGGCCTCCAGGTCGATCCGCCGGCCCTCCACCCGCTCGACCTCCTGGAGGGCGTAGGCGAGCGCCGACTGCATGCGCACGCCGAGCACGTCGAGCTTGAGCAGGCCCGCGTCCTCGACGTCGTCCTTGTCGAACTGCGACATGGGGAACTCCAGCAGGCTGCGCTCGACCGGGGTGCGGTCACGCAGCGTGGAGTTGCCGATCAGCACGCCGCAGGGGTGCAGCGCGATGTGCCGGGGCAGCCCGTCGAGCCGCTCGGCCAGCCGGAACACGGCCTGGAGCGACCGGTCGTTCAGCCCGCTGTCCCGCAACTCGGGCAGGTCGGACAGCGCGGCCCTGATCTGCCTGGCCCGCACCTGCGGGAACGCCTTGGCGATGACGTCGATCTCGTGCGGCGGCAGGCCCATGGCCGCCCCGACGTCCCTGATCGCGCTGCGGGCGCGGTAGGTCTCCATCATCGACACGCAGGCCACCCGGTCCTCGCCGTACCGGCCGAGGATCGCCCGGTAGCAGTCGAGGCGGCGGGCGGACTCCACGTCGAGGTCGATGTCGGGCAGGCCCGGACGGCCCTCGGACAGGAAGCGCTCCATCAGCAGGCCGTGTTCGAGCGGGTTCACCTCGCCGACGCCGATCAGGTAGTTGACCAGGCTGCCGGCCCCCGAACCGCGGATCGCGCACCGCACGCCCATCGCCCGGATCATGTCGGTGATGCCGACGACCGCGGTGAAGTATCCCGACAGCCGCTTCCGCTCGATGATCCCCAGCTCGGCCGCCAGGCGGTCGCGGGCCTCCGCCGAGCGGTCCAGGCCCCGCCGGGCCAGCCCCTCCTCGCACCGGCGGCGCAGCAGGGGGACCGGGTCCTCGCCGACCTCCGGCAGGTGCAGCCGGGGCCGTTCGGGTTCGAGCATGGGCACGATCTCGACGGGGTCGAGCACGCACCGCTCGGCCACCCGGCGTGTCTCGGCCAGCAGCCGCCCGGCCCGGCCGGGGTCGCCGCCGCAGATCCGCGCGGCCACCCGCGCCATCTCCGCGCCGTCCTTCAGGTACGCGTGGGCCGTGGGGTCGTCGATGTGCCGCCCGTCGAGGGGCACGAGCTTGCGCGCCGCGTCGAGCACGTTGCCGACCTGGTGATCGGCGGCGTCCAGATAGCGGACCGCGTTGGTCAGCACGACCGGCACGCCCATCGAGTCGGCCAGCCCGATCATGCGGGCGGCGACGTTCGCGTCGCGGTAGCCGTACAGGTCGGAGACCTCGACGACCAGATCGGGGAGCACCGCGCGCCAGGCGGTCAGCAGGGAACGGGCCTGGTCGTCGCGCCGTTCGGCCACCGCGCGGCCGAAGCCGGAGCGGGGCCCGAGCAGCACGGTCAGGCGCGGCCCGCCGTCCGGGCCGGTCGCGTGCTCGGCGATCATCCCCGGCGTGACGTACGGCTCGCCGCGCTCCCCCGCCCCGTGCGCGGCGGTGACGAGACGGCACAGCGAGGCCCAGCCGTCGGTGCGCGCGAGCACGACGACCCGCGCCGGCTCGCCCGGTGTCCTCCGTACGGCCCGCCGGCCCGGCGCCGGGAACAGCCCTTCACCCGGGAACGGCCCTCCGGCCGCGAACGGGCCTTCGGCGGCGAGTGGGGCGGAGCCGCCCGCCGCCGACGGGCCCGCGCCGAGAGCGAGGTCCACTCCGGCGATCGGGCGGACGCCCCGCTCGTGACACGCCCTGACGTGCTTGATCGCGCCGTAGAGGCCGTCTCGGTCGGTCAGCGCCAGCGTGTCCATGCCCTGCTCGGCGGCCCGCCGGACGAGGGCGTCCGGGAACGCGGTGCCGTACCTCAGCGAGAAGGCCGACGCCACGTGCAGGTGAGCGAAGGGCCGCCCCTGGAGCGTTCCCATCGATCCCAGGCCCATCAGTCCCAGGCCCTCAGGAGGAGCCAGCCGTCGCTCGCGGTGTCGAAGCGCAGCTCATAGGTCCCCACCTCCCTGCCGGCCGCCGCCCCCACCCGCCAGAAGCGCCGCTCCCCGGGATCGGCGTCCGAGGTCTTCCACCATTCACGGGCGACCACCCAGTGATCCTGGATTTCGCGGACGGTGTAGAGCCGGTCACGCCAGACGAACTGCACAGGCTGCCCGTCCCGCACCCACACCTCGATCGGATCGCCGTAAAGTCTGCTCAAGACTCCTTCTCCCTGTGGCTTCGTGGCCACCCGGGGGAAGACGGGCGGATGATTCGGGCAGAATCGCCGCTACTTCGAACATACGTTCACAGAGGGCCGAACGCAAGTCGGCGCGGCGCCTTCGGCCGTCCGTTCCGGGAGGTGTTCGCCACACCCGCGCCTCACGCCCGAGCAGCGGTCACCGGCCGGTCATCCGGCCACCCAGATCCCGCTCCCCCGGTACGGCGGCTCCTCACGCTCGGTCCCGTCCGCCGCCACCGCCCAGACGCGCGCCGTCCCCGGCTCCCTGACGACGGACCCCACCCCGGTGTGCCCGAGTGGACCTGCCGGAAACGTCCCGTGCGTCCACTCGCCGCCCGACAGGTGACCGACCGCCGTGTTCCACTCGTTCTTCGCGTAGAACAGCCAGAACCCGCCCCGGCCGTCGGCCTCCAGCCGCAGGTGGGGGTCGAGCTCGGGCTCGGGGACCAGGCTGTAGCCCCACCGTCCGTTCTCCCGCCGGAGAAGCAGCGTGCGGCCGCAGAAGGTCACGTCCTCCTCCTCGGTGCCGCAGACCCACGCGACCCAGCCGACGGCCGCCACCCGGCCCGACTCGTCCACCGCGAGGTCCACGAGCTCGGAGAGCTGGTTCCGGTGCAGCGCGGGAACCGCGGGGAGCGGGACCGTGCTCCAGGACCAGCCGTTCCACCGGGCGACGGCGGCCCGGCCGCGGCTCGAACCGGCCACCCAGACCTCACCGCCGGGCATGCCGTCCACGTCTTTCGCGACCAGCGGCGGCCGTGCCGTGCGCCAGGCCCTGCCGTCCCAGCGCCGCAGATCGGCTCGGGAGCCCCAGGGCCCCTCGGCTCCCCCGGCTCCGTCCAGGAAGTTGGCGTTCACGACCGCCCACACGTCGCCGGGAGCCGCCGCGTGCACCCGATCCGGTCTCCCACCCGGGCCGGGCGCCGTGGTCCACCTCCGCCCGTCCCAGCGCGCGGCGGTCATCTCCCCGAACAGCCACACGTCGCGGTCGGAGGCGGCGGCCACGGCACGCGGCTCGGTCACCGGCGGAGCCGCGACCTCCCGCCACCCTCCGCCGTCTCCGCGCAGCAGCAGCGGCGCACTCGTCTCGGGCCCGCAGGCGTGGGGCACCCGGGTGCCGGCCGCCCACACGGTCTTCTCCCGGGTGACGGCCAGGCCCATGAGGCGGTCGCGGTAGTCGTAGTACGCGCCCCGCCACTCTCCGGCCCGCCCGCCGTCTTCGCCAGGGCCGGGCCGAGGCGTCGGCGAGCCGGTCAGGCAGGGGGGCGACGGGCGCTCGGCGGGCGTGTCGCCCCGGGCGTCGGCCTCGTTCCAGGTCTCGAGATCACGCGGCAGGGTCGACCCGCACGCCGCCAGCACCATCGCGGCCAGCGCCGCCGTCACGCACCTCATCCGCGTCCGCACACCCCATAGGACGCCCCCATCCGGCATCCGGTTCTGCCGAGTCCCGCAGTCCGCCGGTGGATTCGCGTTAGGATACGACTGTATCCATTCAGAGGGGACGGGGCACGCCATGCGTACACCTGACCGGCCGTCGGCTTTCACCGGCGACTCCGCGCGCGACAGGTACCACGCCGCCTATGACCGAGTGCTCGGCGAGTTGTGGCCGGCGCCGGTGGACGCCGCCGACGTCGAGACCCGCGCCGGCCGTGTGCGGATCCTCCGGGCCGGGCCCACCACGGGAGATCCCGTAGTCCTCCTGGCCGGCGCCGGGGGAAACGCGCTGGCCTGGTACCGCTACATGGAGCCGCTGGCGCGCACGCGCCCGGTCCTCGCCGTCGATCCGCTCGGCGAGCCCGGCCGCTCGGTCCAGACGCGGCCGCTCACGACCGGAGCCGAGGTCGGCGGCTGGTTCACCGACGTCCTGGCCGCGACCGGTGCCGAGCGCGCGCATGTGGTGGGGTCCTCGTACGGCGGCTGGACCGCGATGGAACAGCAGCGTGGCGGGGGCGGCCGGGTGGCCGCGCTGACGCTGGTGGACCCGGGCGGCTTCGCGCCGTTGCCCAGGCGGTTCATCCGGTGGGCCCTTGCCGGAGCCGTCGCCTCCACGCTTCCTCGTACGTTGCGGCACCGCATGGCCGGCGTGGTCGACAACGGGGTGCTGCGCGAGGATGGGCTGGTGGAGCTGATGCGGGCCGGCTGGTCCTTCCGCCGGCGTATGCCCGTCCCGCCCGCCTACACCGACGAGCAGATACGCGAGGTGTCCGTACCCGTGCAGGTGCTGCTGGGCGCCCGCAGCGCGCTGCTCGACGCGGAGGCGGTGGCCGCGCGGCTGACCGGCATCGTGCCGTCCTGGCGCGTGGAGATCGTGCCCGGCGCCGGACACGCGCTGCCCGTCGAGGCTCCGGACCTGGTCGTCGAGCGGATCCTCACCTTCCCCGGCCGAGCCCGGGCCGAGAGCTCACCACCGAAGCACAGCACGGACCGCGGATAGGAAACCGGCATGCCGAAACAGGTGGACCATGACGAGCGGCGGCGCCGGTTGACCGAGGCGCTGCTACGCATCGCCGGCACCCGCGGCCTGCAGGCCGTGTCGATGCGTGAGATCGCCGCCGAGGCCGGGGTCTCACTACGCGTCGTCCAGTACTACTTCACGAACAAGCAGGCCCTGCTCGACTCCGGCCTCACCGAACTGGGCGCCCGCATGGACCGCCGGGTCCGGCAGCGAGCCGCCGTCGCCACGGGCGAGCTGTCCACTCGAGGTCTCTTCGCCGCCGTCCTCGGCGCGATCCTTCCCTCCGACGAGCAGAGCCGGCTGGACTCCCTGGCCTGGACCGCCTACTACACCGCCGCCCTCACCGACCCGGCGCTCGCCGCGGCCGGGCTCACGCTCCCCAACGCGCTGGAAGACTTCCTCACCACCCGGCTCACCACCGCGCAGCAGGCCGGGGAGATCAGCCCCGACCGCGACCCGCGCACCGAGGTCGCCGCCCTTCTGGCGCTCGCCAACGGCCTGACCTCCAGCGTCCTCAGCCGGCAGCGCAGCCACGAGGCCGCCGCCGCGATCATCGACTACCACCTCGACCGCCTCTTCGGACCGGCGGCCGCTCCGCGACCACCCACAGTCCGAACCGCGCCCCCCACGTGACCGGATCAGCGGGGAAGGGGCCTCACCGGTGAGTCCAGGGTTCCTCTGGTCATGACGTACTTGCGCAGGCCCGGGTCGTGTGGGTGGACTTCGTACGCGCCCGTGCGCTCGAATCCGAGCCGCCGGTACACCCGTTCGGCGGAATCGTTGCCGCAGATGACCCACAGCTCCACCTGAGAGCGCCCTGCCTCCCGGGCCCAGGCGACCACTTCCAGTGCGAGGCGCTCGGCGATCCGGCCGCCTCTGGCCTCGGGACGCACCCACATGCCGAAGAGTTCCACGGCCCCGGTCCGTTCTGCCGGGGTACGTCCCGCGGCGACACCGACCGGCACGCCGGCGTCGAACGCGGCCACCTTGACACCGTCCTCGGTCCACGTGCGCCACCGCGCCTCGTCGTAGGCCCGTTCCTCTGCCAGGTCCCCGTGGAAGATGCCGGGCGCGTCGGCGAGTGCCGCCAACCGGAGATCACGCCAGGTACGCCAGTCCTCACCGCCGAGACGACGTACGACAACCGCATTCATGCGTGTGAACCTGTGCCCTTCCTCGATGCGTGATCCCGCTTCGCCCGGCGGTTCCGAACGACCGCACGGGGACCGGCCGTGCCGCGTCGCGATCATCTGTTGCCCCCGTGTCCGTCGCCGTAGTCGTGATCCCGTGCAAGAGGATCCCATCGGCGGGCAGAACGCGCCGGGTGTGTGCGGTGAACAACGCCATCACGACGCGGCCAGGGCGGATCATGCGCGGGTGCGGAGACCTTCGAGGAGGAAGGTGAGGTAGCGGCGGGCCGTCGCCGCGCGGTCCTCGGTGTCGGTGGCCGGGTGGACGGTCGCCGCGAAGGCCACCCCGCACATCAGCGGCAGCATGTCGGCCTGGGTCACGCTGGGGTCGATCACGCCGGCCGCGTGTGCCCTTTCGAGAAGCCTCCCGAACAGTACGGCGAGCCGTTCCTTCAGGTCGCCGACATGCGGGAGGACGTTCACCGGCGCGGCGAACACCGGGGAGATCGACGCATCGGTGACCTGGGCGTCGGCGGCCGCGAACAGGAAGTCGCGCAGCGCCGCCCAGGGGTCGCCGCCGGAGAGCGCCCGCTCGGCGTGCGCGGCCAGGGCTTCGAGCCCGGGGGTGGCGACGGTTTCGAGCAGCGCCTCCGGTGTGGGGAAGTGCCGGTAGACCGTGGCCACCCCGACCGAGGCGGCCCGCGCCACGTCGTTGAGCTGGATCGGCGTTCCCTCGTCCACGAGCCGGCGGCCCACCTCGACGATGCGTTGCCAGTTGCGGGCGGCGTCCTTGCGGAGCGGGGCGGTGGACATGCCCCCAAGCATAACCGGATGACTCATCCGGATTGTGTTACAGTGAAACGGATGAGTCATCCGTTTTTGGCGGCCATTCCCTGGGAGATCTCTGTGCCTTTCACCGTGACCGACGTTCCGCACCTGCCGGACGGCTTCACCGACACCTTCACCAGCCGTACCGTCGACGTGGGCGGGCTCGCCCTGCACGCCGTGACCGGCGGGAACGGCCCGGCACTGCTGCTGCTCCCCGCGTGGCCGCAGTTCTGGTACGGCTGGCGCCTGGTGATGCCCGCCCTCGCCGAGCACTTCACGGTCGTCGCCGCCGACGTACGCGGGGTCGGGGCCAGCGACAAGCCCGCCACCGGCTACGACACGGCCACCCTCGCCGGGGACATGGCCGCCCTGATGACCGGCCTCGGCCATGAGCGCTTCGCCGTGGCCGGCCACGACCTCGGCATGATCGTCGGGTACGCGCTCGCCGCAGCCCATCGCGACCGGGTCACCCGGCTCGCCGTCGCGGAGGCGATCCTGCCGGGGCTCTCCCCGATGCCGCCGCTGCTGATGGAACCGGCGCTGAACGAGTACCTCTGGCACTTCGCCTTCAACCGGCTCCGGGACGTCAACGAGCGGATGGTGGCCGGGCGGGAGGAGATCTACTTCGGGCACCAGTTCGCCTCGAAGGCCGCCACGCCGGACGCGATCCCGCCGCACGCGGTGGAGGTGTACGTCGAGGCGCTGCGCGATCCGGCGGCGCTGCACGCGAGCTTCGAGTTCTACCGTGCGGGAGAGGGAGCGGCGCAGATCGCCGCGTGGGCGGCGGCCGGGCCGCTGACCATCCCGGTGCTGGCCGCGGGCGGCGAACGGGCCTCGGGCGAGGCGGTCGAGCAGGTCATGCGGAAGGTCGCCGCCGACGTGACCGGGGTGGTCGCGCCCGGAGCGGGACACTTCCTGCCCGAGGAGGCCCCGGAGTGGACCGCCCGCACCCTCATCGGCTTCCTCGGATGAACGGGAAGGGACAGACGGTGATGCGGGACAGCGTCGAGGTGGGCGGCAGGCCGCGTACGTACACGGTGGTGGGGCCGGCGGACGGCAGGCCTTCGCGTGATCTGGTTCTCGTCTTCCACGGGTCACGGCAGACCGGGGCGAAGCACCGGAAGTTCACCGGGAAGGCGTTCGACGCGCTGGCGGACGGCGGCGCGGCGGTGGTCGTGTACCTGGACGGTCACAAGGGGAACTGGAACGACGGGCGCCGGGAGAGCCGGTTCCCGGCCCGCAGGGAGAACATCGACGACGTCGGCTTCACCCGGGCGGTGATAAGGAAGCTGGTGGCGAGCCACCGCGTCGACCCGGGACGGGTGTTCGCGATCGGTTACTCCAACGGCGGGCAGATGGTGATGCGCCTGGCCCACGAGACGCCGGAGCTGATCTCAGGGGCGGCGGTGCTCGCGGCGACGATGCCGGCCCCGGAGAACTTCCTGGTGGCCGACGCGCCCGCCGTGCCGATGCCGGTGCTGCTGGTCCACGGCACGAAGGACCCGATCATCGGCTACGCGGGCGGCGAGCTGAGCTGGTGGGCGCGGAAGCTGTTCAGGATCGGCGGGCGGAGCCTGTCGATGCCGGAGACCGCGGCCTACTTCGCGGCCCGCAACGGCATCACCGGCAGGCCGGTCAGCAGGACGCTGCCGAGGCGGGCCGGCTCGGCCGGTGGGACGTCCGCCGAGCGCACCGACTACCGGCAGCCGGGCCGGCCGCCGGTGACGCTGCTCACGGTGCACGGCGGCGGGCACACCATCCCCGGCCCCCGCAGAGCGCCGGCCGTCCTCGGCAGGACCAGCCAGGACGTGAACACCGCCGACCTGGTCGCGGAGTTCTTCGAGCTGTCGCGCTAGTGCCGCCCTCGCGTTCAGCGCCTCGCGGGGCCGGGCGGAGGGACCACCCGACCTACGCGGGGCGGTGTGCGGGGGCCGACGACAGGACGGCGTCCAGCAGCGCCGGGAAGCGCTCGTCGACCTCCGCCTTGCGCAGCGTGACGATCCGCTGCCGGCCGGCCGGATCGTTGCGGATCAGCCCGGCCTCGCGCAGCGTCTTCAGGTGGTGGGAGAAGGTCGACTTGGGCACGCCGGGCTCCGTCGCCTGGCACTGCGCCACCGTCAGCGGCCCCTGCGCCGCGAGCTGCCGTACGAGGTCGAGCCGGGCCGGGTCGCTGAGCGCGAACAGGACGGCGGGAAGCTCGACGTCCTTCAGCTCGGGATGCGGGAGCCGGCGCGTTGTGGCGTTGCTCACAGTTCGACCTTCTTGGAACTATCGGCGTGACGGTGTGGTTCCAACGGTTCGATAGAAATCGAACAGTAGGCAGGTTGGAGCCCACGATGACAAGTCTGCTGCACGGATCACGGTCCTCCCTCGACAGCCCGGCACCGGAACGCCGCCGCCTTCCGGTGCTGCCGCGCGCCGCGGCCTTCTGGCTGGTGGCGGGCACCACCGCCATCCTGCTGGCCGCGTCGAGCGCGCCGAGCCCCCTCTACCCCGTCTACCAGGCCGAGTTCGGCTTCAGCGCCCTCACACTGACGGCGATCTTCTCCGTCTACGTGCTGGCGCTGCTGGTCAGCCTGCTCACCGCGGGACGGCTCTCCGACTTCCTCGGCCGCCGCCCGGTCCTCGCCGCGGCGCTGGTCGTCGAGGCGGCCGCGATGGCCGTCTTCCTCGGCGCGCACGGCGTCGCCGCCCTCTTCGCCGCCCGTGTCGTCCAGGGCCTGGCGACCGGCGCGGCCGTCGGCGTGGTCGGCGCGTACCTGCTCGACCTGCAGCCGGACGACGGCTCGCGGCTGGGCTCGCTCGTCAACGGCGCGGCGGCCACCGGAGGTCTCGGCCTCGGCACGATCGGGAGCGGCGTCCTGATCCAGTACGCCCCGCACCCGACCCGGCTGATCTTCGTGGTCCTCACCGCGGCGTTCGCCGTCCTCGCCGCCGCGACGGCGGTGCTTCCGGAGACGGTCACGCGGACGCCCGGCGCCGTGGCCGCGCTGCGCCCGAAGGTGTCCGTCCCCGCGCCGGCCAGGCGCGCGTTCCTGCGCGCGGCCCCCGTCCTGATCTCCACCTGGATGCTCGGCGGGCTGATCCTCTCCGTCGGGGGCTCGCTGCTCGCCACGGTCTTCGCCGAGCGCAACCACGCGGCGATCGGCGTCACGCTCGGTGCGCTCGCCGCATCCTCGGCGCTGGCGTCCGTGCTGCTCAGGCGGCACACCCCGGAGCGCATGCAGCGGGAGGGCACGCTGCTGCTCCTCCTCGGCACGATCCTGCTGGTGGTCGCCGTGGCGTCGTCCTCGCTGAGCGTCTTCGTCGCGGCCGCGGTCGTCGCCGGCGTCGGATGGGGGCCGGCCTACCTGGGCGCCTTCCGGATGGTCAGCCAGCTCGCGGCGCCGCACGAGCGGGCCGCGCTGATCTCGGCGATCTACGTGGTCAGCTACCTGGCCTTCAGCATCCCGGCGCTGGTCGCCGGGCTGGCCATCACCACGCAGGGCCTGCGGGGAACGTCGCTGGTCTACGGCGTCGTGGTCGCCCTCGTGGTCGCCGGCGCCCTCGCCTACGAGACGCGGAACCGGCGCCTCGCGGCCGCCTCGTGACGGCCGCCTCGTGACGGCCGCCTCGTGACAGCCGCTTCGTGACGGCCGTCAGCCGGGCTCGCCGGCGCGGCGGCCGAGGGGGTTGGCAGCGGTGGAGTTGCGGATGCTGAAAGTGACGCTGCCGGCGCGGTAGCGGTCGTCGGAGCACTCGACGGGCCGGCCCTCCTGGCTGGTGGTGGTCCGGCGCTGGCGCAACAGGGGGCTGCCGCGGCGGACGCCGAGCAGCCGGGCTTCCCCGGCCCCGGCCGCCACCGCGTCGATCAGGTGCTCGCCGTACGCGAAGACCAGGCCGACCGACTCGTACAGCTCCTGGGTCACCGACTCGCACTCCGGGTCGAGCCTCTCGACGGCGGGGGCGATCCAGCCCGCGTAGACGGTGTGCTCGACCAGCACGGGCTCGCCGTCGAGGCGGCGCAGCCGCCGCACGTCGAGCACCTCCTCCCCCGGCTCCACCGACAGCCGTACGGCCTCGGCGGGCGCGCACGGGCGGCGGCGGGAGGACAGCACGCTCCCGCTGGCGCGGTAACCCATGGACCGCGCCCACTGGGCGAAGCTGTGCAGTTCGGTGAAGCTCTGGCTGCGCTCGCTGCCCAGCACGATGCGCCGGGCGCCCTGCCGGGACCCGACCAGCCCTTCGGCGGCCAGCAGGGCGACCGCCTGGCGTACGGTCCCCCGCGAGGCGGAGTGGCGCACAGCCAGATCGGCCTCCGAGGGGAGCCGGCCGCCGATCGGATAATCCCCCCGCACGATGGCGTCCCGCAGGTCACCGGCGATCTGTTCATAACGGGCCATCGTGCCGAGCCCTCCCGTTCACGCGACCGACATCGATGTGCGACGTACTTGGTCTGGCTTGTTTGTACAAGTTCGCCTACGTTCGTTGCACGAACCCTATGGGAGGGACTCTTGTCCGCACGCACCGCCGGTCTCGTGGCCGCGCTCGCAATGACCACATCGGTGATCGCGGCCTGCGGGGCCGCCCCCACGACCGCCGGCGGCGCTTCGGGGTCCGGTGACTCCAAGGCCGCCTCCGCGACCTCGGCCCAGGACCTCGGCGGCCTGGACAAGCTCGTCGAGGCCGCCAAGAAGGAGGGGCAGCTCAACACCATCGCGCTGCCGCCCGACTGGGCGAACTACGGCGAGATCATCAAGGCGTTCGAGGCGAAGTACGGCATCAAGGTCACGAACGACAACCCGGACGGCTCCAGCCAGGATGAGATCAACGCGGTCAAGACCCTGAAGGGCCAGGGCCGCGCCCCCGACGTGCTCGACCTCGGCAGCGCCTTCGCGCTGAGCGGCGCGCAGGAGGGCCTGTTCGCGCCGTACAAGGTGCAGAGCTGGGACAAGATCCCCGACGGGCAGAAGGAGCCCGGCGGCGCCTGGTCCTACGACTACGGCGGCTACATCTCCATCGGCTGCGACGCCAAGCGGGTCAAGACCTGCCCGGAGACGTTCGCCGACCTGCTCAAGCCCGAGTACAAGGGCAAGGTCGCGCTGAACGGCGACCCGACCAAGGCCGGCGCGGCGTTCGCCGGCGTGTACGCCGCCTCGCTGGCCAACCAGGGCTCCTTCGACGACATCCAGCCCGGCATCGACTTCTTCGGGAAGCTCAAGAAGAACGGCAACTTCAACCCCGTCGAGGCCACTCCCGCCACCGTCGAGAAGGGCGAGACCCCGATCACCATCGACTGGGACTACCTGCAGGCGAGCTACGCCAAGGAGTTCGCGTCCAAGGGCGTGGACTGGAAGATCGCCATCCCCTCCGACGGCCGGTACGCGAACTTCTACGCCCAGGCGATCAACAAG
Source organism: Microbispora triticiradicis (assembly GCF_005864065.1). Lineage (NCBI taxonomy): Bacteria > Bacillati > Actinomycetota > Actinomycetes > Streptosporangiales > Streptosporangiaceae > Microbispora > Microbispora triticiradicis. Next base: position 109,119 of record NZ_VANP01000009.1, read on the forward strand.
TGGGCGCCGCACCCCGCCGCCGCCCGCCTGTGGCAGGAGTTCCTCTACAGCGCCGAGGGCCAGAACCTGTGGCTGAAGGGCTACGCCCGGCCGGTGCTGCTGCCCACCATGCAGCAGGACGGCAGCGCGGACGCGGCCCTGGTCGCCCAGCTTCCCAAGGTCGAGGGCACCCCCGCCTTCCCGACGCCGGACCAGGTCAACAAGGCCAAGGAGGTCCTGGCGAGCGGGTGGGGCGCGGCGGTCTCCGGCTGACGTCGTGGGCGACAGCCGTACGGGATCGAAGAGCGGGTGGGCGGTCCTGCCGCTGCTGGTCTTCGTCGTCATCGTCTTCGGCGTGCCGATGCTGGTCCTCCTCGGCGGCACGTTCACCAGGGAGGGCACGCCCAGTGCCGCCAACCTCACCGAGTCGCTCCAGGGGGCGTACCTCACCTCGCTGATCGGGAGCGTGGAGATCTCGGCGCTCGTGGCGGTGCTGGGCGGGGTGCTCGGCACGTTCCTCGCCCAGGCCGTGGTGACCTCCCGGTTCCGGGCCCTGCGGGAGGGGGTGCTGACCGCCTCCGGCGTGCTGGCCAACTTCGGCGGCGTGCCGCTGGCCTTCGCCTGGATCGCCACGCTCGGCAACTCGGGCGTCGTGACCCAGACCCTGGGCCTCGGCGACCACGGGTGGAGCCTGTACAACTTCTGGGGCCTCACCCTGGTCTACCTCTACTTCTCCATCCCGCTCATGGTGCTCACGGTCGTGCCGGCCCTCGACGGGCTGCGCCCGCAGTGGCGCGAGGCCGCGCAGAACAACGGCGCGAGCACCTGGCAGTTCTGGCGGTACGTCGGCGTCCCGGTGCTGACCCCGGCGCTGCTCGGCGGGGTCGTGCTGCTGTTCGGCGGCGCGTTCGCGGCCTACGCGACGGCCCAGGCCATGGTGGGCTCCAGCGTCCCGCTGGTCACCCTCAAGATCGCCGATGCCCTCACCGGCAACGTCCTCATCGGGCACGAGAACGTCGCGCTGGCCCTCAGCCTCGACATGATCGTGGTCGCGGGCCTGGTGATGGCCGTCTACCTCCCGCTGCGGCGAAGGAGCGCCCGATGGCTCCGCTGACTCCCCAGGTCACCACGCCTGCCGCCCTCGGGGCGGCGCCCGGCCGCGGCGGCCGGGCGCGCCGTCCCCGGCTCTGGCGCGGAGTGGTCCTCCTCCTCGCCGCCGTGTACTTCCTCGTCCCGCTGATCGCGTCGTTCGTCTTCACGGTGAAGGTCCCGGACCAGGGCTTCTCGCTCGACGCGTACGGGGAGATCTTCTCGGCCGAGGGCTTCGCCGGGAGCCTGCTGCTGTCGCTCGGGCTCGGGGCGGCGACGATCGTGATCGTGCTGCTGCTGACGCTGCCCGCCGTCGTGGCCGTACGGCTCGGCGCGCCGCGGTGGCGGCCGGTGCTGGAGGTGGTCTGCACACTGCCGCTGGTCGTGCCCCCGATCACGTTCGTGGCCGGGATCAGCACGGTGCTGCGATGGGGGCCCGACTACCTCGCGAGCACGCCCTTCTACCAGACGATCATCGCGGTGCAGGACCCCGGCTTCCCGGTCGTGCTGGTGCTCGCCTACGTCGTGCTGGCGCTGCCGTTCGCCTACCGCTCGCTCGACGCGGGCCTCGGGGCGATCGACGTACGCACACTGTCGGAGGCGGCCAGGAACCTCGGCGCGTCGTGGCCCCACGTGCTGCTGCGGGTGATCATCCCCAACATGCGGTCGGCGATGGCCGGCGCGTCCTTCCTCACGCTGGCGCTGGTGCTCGGGGAGTTCACCATCGCCCGGCTGCTCTCCTTCCAGACCTTCCCCGTCTGGATCTACACGATCTCCGGCGCGCACGCCCAGGTGTCGGTGGCCGTCTCCGTGTTCAGCCTGCTGATCACCTGGCTGCTGCTGCTCGCCCTGTCGTCCGCCGGCGCACGCCAAAGGAGTGGGTCATGAACGGCGCCCGGGTGGAGTTCCGCGGGCTGCGCCGGAGGTTCGGCGGCACGGTGGCGTTGGACGGGCTCGACCTGACGGTGGAGCCCGGCGAGCTGATCGCGCTGCTCGGCCCGTCCGGGTGCGGCAAGACCACCGCGCTGCGCTGCCTGGCCGGCTTCGAGCGGCCCGACGAGGGCGAGGTGCTGGTGGACGGCGCCGACATCACCCGGGTGCCGGCCAACCGCCGCGACGCCGGGATGGTCTTCCAGTCCTACTCGCTGTTCCCCAACCTCAACGCCCGCGACAACGTCGGCTTCGGCATGCGGGTGCGCAAGGCGCCGGCCGCCCGGCGGCACGCCCGCGCGCAGGAACTGCTGGAGTTGGTCGGCCTGCCCGACGTGGGCGGCCGCTATCCCCACCAGCTGTCCGGCGGCCAGCAGCAGCGGGTGGCGCTGGCCCGCGCGCTCGCGCTCGAACCCCGGGTGCTGCTGCTGGACGAGCCGCTGTCGGCGCTCGACGCCAAGGTGCGCGTCACGCTGCGCGAGGAGATCCGCCGCCTCCAGCTCTCCCTCGGCATCACGACGATCTTCGTGACGCACGACCAGGAGGAGGCCCTCTCGATGGCCGACCGGGTCGCCGTGCTGCGCGACGGCCGCCTGGAGCAGGTCGCCGCCCCCGCCGTCCTGTACGACCGGCCGGCGACCCCGTTCGTCGCCGAGTTCGTCGGCGCGATGAACCACCTGCCCGGCCTGCTGTCGGGCGACAGGGTGACGGTGCTCGGCCAGACGCTGCCGGTGGAGGGCCCCCGGCCCGCCGGGCCCGAGGCCGACGTGCTCGTCCGGCCCGAGGCCGTGCTGGTCACCCCCGACGGCGAAGGGGAGGGGGTGGTGACGGTCTCCTCCTTCCGCGGTTCCACCGCCCGCCTGCGGGTCCGGCTGGGCGGCGGCGCCGAGGTGCTCGCCGACGTCCCCGGCCACGACTCCGCGCGCCTGGCTCCCGGCACCGCCGTACGGGTCCGCCTGGTCGAGCGGCCCGTGCTCGTGTCGGCCCGTACGGAGATCGGAGTCACGGCGGCGGTCCCCGAACCCGATGTCGTCCAGTGACCATCTGGCGGCGGTGCTGTTCGACATGGACGGCACGCTCGTGGACACCGAGGGCCTGTGGTGGGACGCCTGTACGGAGGTCGCGGACGGCCTGGGCTCCCCTCTCGGGGAGGCCGACCGGGAGGCGCTGTTCGGCCTGCCGGTCGAGGACGCCGCGGCGCACCTCCTCGGCCGGGTGAACGGCGGTCCGGGGCGGAGCGCCGTCGAGGCCATGCTGACCGGCACCTTCATCCGGCGGATCGAGGGCGGGGTGACCATGCTCCCCGGCGCGGCCGCGCTGCTGGAGGCGCTGCGGGCGGCCGGGATCCCGGCCGGGCTGGTCAGCGCGTCCCCCCGGCCGGTCGTGGACCTGGTGCTCGAGACCGTGGGCAGGCATCGCTTCCGGCTGTCGGTGGCTGCCGGAGACGGCGCCAGGAACAAGCCCGCGCCCGATCCGTACCTGGCCGCCGCCGCGCGTCTCGGGGCCGACCCGGCAGCGTGCGTGGTGATCGAGGACAGCCCGGCCGGCGTCGCCTCGGCCCGGTCGGCCGGGTGCGCCGTCATCGCGGTCGGTCCGGCGCCGCCGGACGGCGTGCCGGCCGTGCCGACGCTGGAGAGCGTCGACCTGCCGCTGCTGCGCCGCCTGGTCTCGGGGCGGGTTCCTCCAGGGACATAGGCTGCTCTCACCTCGATGGTTTCCCGATGGATACTCGTGTCCCTTGCGGGTAACCAGGCGCCGGTGGATACCGTGCCGAGCACGCCGCCGGGCCGTGCGACCGGCGGAATCTCCATCATGAGCGAGGGGACAGACATGACCGAGAACCGGAACGGGACCATGCCCGCCGTCGCCTACCGGCGCAGCCTTCCCGTCGACGACCCCGAAAGCCTCCTGGACGTCGAGCTGCCGGTGCCCGAACCCGGCCCGCGCGACCTGCTGGTCCGGGTCGAGGCCGTCGCCGTGAACCCAGTGGACTACAAGGTGCGGCGGAACAGCGATCCGGGCGGCGAGCCCAAGGTGCTCGGCTGGGACGCCGCCGGCACCGTGGTCGCCGTGGGCGGCGAGGTGGAGCTGTTCGAGGCCGGCGACGAGGTCTACTACGCCGGCGCGATCGACCGGCCCGGCGCGAACTCCCTCTTCCACGTCGTCGACGAGCGCATCGTGGGGCACAAGCCCGCCACGCTCTCCTTCACCGAGGCCGCCGCGCTGCCGCTGACCTCCCTCACGGCCTGGGAGGGCCTGTTCGAGCGCCTGGGCCTGCGCGGCGACGCGCTCGATCAGACCGGGACGCTGCTGGTGACCGCGGCCGCGGGCGGCGTCGGCTCCATCGTCGTGCAGCTCGCTCGCGCCCTGACCGGGCTGACCGTGATCGGCACGGCCTCCCGGCCCGAGACGGTGGAGTTCGCCCGCCGGATGGGCGCCCACCACGTCGTGGACCACCGCGGGCCGCTGGCGAAGCAACTGGCCGAGGTCGCGCCGGACGGCGTGACCCACGTCTTCAGCACGACCGGCACCGACCGCAACCTCGCGGCCTACGCCGAGGCGCTCACCCCCTTCGGCCGGATCGTCGCCATCGACGACCACGACTCCCTCGACATCGGCGTGCTCAAGTCGAAGAGCATCGCGTTCCACTGGGAGCTGATGTTCACCCACTCGCTGTTCCAGACCCGGGACCAGGTGAACCAGCACCGCATCCTCGACCGGGTCGCGCGGCTCGTCGACGCGGGGGTCCTCACCACCACCGCCAACCGGGACCTCGGTCCGGTGAACGCCGCCAACCTGCGCGAGGCCCACCGGATCCTCGAATCGGGCACCGCGATCGGCAAGATCACTTTGACGGGCTTCTGAGGCCCGCCGTACCGGACCGGGAACAACGGGCGGGGGCCGGCGGGTTGAGGAAGATCAGAAGAGGCCTCAGACAGGAGTTGCGCATGCGTGCCATCGTCGTCTCCGCGTACGGTGATTCCTCGGTGCTGGAGTACGCCGAGCGGCCCGACCCGGTGCCCGGCCCGGGTGAGGTGCTGATCGAGGTGGCGGCGACCGGGGTCAACTTCATCGACGTCTACCACCGTGAGGGGCGCTACCCGCTGCCGCTCCCGCTGGTCCCCGGATCCGAGGCGGCCGGGACGGTCACGGCCGTGGGCCCGGACGTCACCGACGTCGTGCCCGGCGACCGCGTCGTCTCGGCCAGCGTGGTCGGCGCGTACGCGACGAAGGCCCTCATCCCGGCGGACAAGGTGGTCCGGCTGCCCGACGGGCTGGCCCCCGACCTCGCGGCGGCGGTGCTGCTCCAGGGACTCACCGCGCACTACCTGACCCACTCCACGTACGCGGTCCGCACGGGTGACGACGTGCTCGTCCACGCCGCGGCGGGCGGCATGGGCCTGCTGCTGGTGCAGATGGCCAAGCTGCGCGGCGCCCGCGTGATCGGCACGGTCTCCAGCGCCGAGAAGGAGAAGCTCGCCCGGCAGGCCGGCGCCGACGACGTCATCGGCTACGAGGACTTCCCGGAGGCCGTCAGGGAGATCACCGGCTCGGGCGTGCACGTCGTCTACGACGGGGTGGGGGCCGCCACCTTCGAGGGGTCGCTCGCGTCGCTCCGCCCGCGCGGCATGATGGCGCTGTACGGCGCGGCCAGCGGGCCGGTCCCGTCCTTCGACCCCCAGCGGCTCAACGCGGGCGGTTCGCTGTTCCTCACCCGGCCCACGCTCGGGCACTACACGGCCACCCGGGAGGAGTTGCTGTCCCGGGCGGACGACGTGCTCGGCTGGGTCGCCTCCGGCGCGCTGAAGGTGCGTGTCTCCGAGCGCTACCCGCTGGCCGAGGCCCGCCGGGCGCACGACGACCTCGAAGGCCGCCGTACGACCGGCAAGCTGCTGCTGGTCCCCTGACCCCGGGGGCGCTCCTCTACCGCGGCGGCGCTCCGCCGGCCGGTGCGTCGACCAGACGCCGTGCGGCGACCATGGCACCGTCGTCGCGCACCTCGCCCGCGACGGCTTCGGCCCGGTCCCGCACGCCGGGCCGGAGGACCTCGCCGAGAGCCGCCGTCAGCGACCCGGCGGTCGGCGCGGCGGGCGGGTGCGCCGTCCCGATGCCGAGATCGCCGACGCGCCGCGCCCAGTAGTGCTGGTCGTACTGCTGCGGCACGACGACCTGCGGCGCCCCGGCGAGCGCCGCGGTGGTCGTGGTGCCCGCGCCGCCGTGGTGGACGACGGCCGCGACCCGGGGGAAGAGCGCCCGCTGGTTGACCTCGCCGATCGACAGGCAATCGGGACCGTCGTCCTCCGGGGACAGGCCGGCCCAGCCGCGCATCACGATCACGCGGCGTCCGAGCGCGCGGGCCGCGTCGACGGCCGCCCGGGCGACCCCCTGGGGAGCCCGGATGCTGCCGAAGCCGACGCAGACGGGCGGTTCGCCGTCGTCGAGGAACTTCTCCAGTTCCGGAGGCAGCGGGCGCCGGTCCGGCAGGACCCAGGCGCCCGTCTGCACCACTTCGGGGCCGGCGGGATCGGGCCAGGGCCCGAGCGCCGGGTCGGCGGCCAGCCAGGGCCGGTCGGTGAACATGTGCCGTCGCGCGTCGGCGACCGGAGCCAGGCCCATCGAGGCGCGGTGGGAGTTCAGCGCGGCGCCGACGTTGTCGTTCCAGCGCCGCGCGTCCTCGTCCCAGAGCGCGGCGTTGCCCGCCGTTCCGTCCGGCGGCGCCTGCCCCCAGACGGGCACCGGCGCGTGATGCGGGGACGGCAGGGTGACCGGGCAGTAGCTCGCGTAGACGTAGCCGAGCCCCATCCGCTCCGCCACCGAGTGCGCGGCGATCGACAGGGCTCCGCCCGCCACGACGACGTCGCAGTCCTCGGCCGCCGCCGGGATCGTGGCGAACTGGACGGCGACCGTGCCGTCGAGCATCCGCCGGCGCTGCTCGGGCGTGGGCGGGGCCTGAACACGAGGGGCAGCCGAGGCGGTCTGCCGCAACTCGGGACCGATCGGCACGACGGGGAAGCCGAGCCCTTCGATCCACTCGCGGAAGTCGGGCGGCACGCACAGGCGCGCCTCCTGCCCGAGGTCCCGCAACGCCAGGGCCAGCGCCACCATGGGCTGGACGTCCCCGCGGGTTCCGATGGTGGACAGAAGCACGCGCATGGCACTCCCCTGTGACGGCTCTGTGAGGGCATGGGTGACGGCCGGGCGGCCGCACGGCGAACGTGAGCGCGTCCACGCTCATGGACGGCGTCGGGCTTGAACCGGCCCGGCTCACGGCCCCCGATTCTGCGCCGTCACCGGGGTCTTGCCGCAAGTCCCCCCATGCCCTATACGTTGAAAGTGGCGGCCCCCGGCCGTCCGCTCCATTCAGCTCAGCGGGTGGGCTGGCCACTCCAGGAGGCGGGCGCCGAGCACGGCCGTCTCCAGGGTGAAGCGCTGCGTGGGGTCGCTGGGCGAGAAGCCGGTCAGCCTCCGGATGCGCTCCAGCCGGTAGGTGATCGCCCGCGTGCTGACGCCGAGCCTGCGCGCCGCGGCGGTGTGGTTGCCCTGCGCCGCGAAGACCGCCTCCAGCGTCTCCAGCAGCGGCTCCGGCCCGCCCCGGGCGGAGGTCAGCGGGCCGAGCACGGTGGAGACCAGGTCCACGATCGCGTCCCTGTCCCGCAGCAGCACCGGGAAGACCAGCAGGTCGGCCGCCTTCAGCACCTGGGCCCGCAGGCCGAGCCGCTCGCCGAGGTCGATCGCGCCCGCCGCCTCCCGGTAGGAGGTGACGATCCCGCCCGGCCCCTGGTGCGGGCGGCCGATCCCCACCCGCCACGTCGTGAGCGCGGACCGCACGTGGTGGGTGAACTCCCCGCCCGCCGCGGTCAGCCCGGCCGGGAAGGCGCACACCAGCAGGCCGTCGCGGGCGGCGACCAGGATGTTGTGCGAGCCGAACCTGGCGACGAGCGCCTGCTCGATCTTCCCGGCCAGCGGGTCGCCCGCCTCCAGCGGCGTGCCCGGCTTGGCCACGCTCACGGCGTACGCGCCGGCCAGACGCAGGCCGAAGTGCTCGGCGCGTTCCGCGTCGGCCCGGCCCTGCAGCAGGTCGTCGATGAACAGGCGGCGCGCCTCCTCCTCCCGCCGTACGGCGGCACGCTGCGCCTCCTCGTAGCCGTCGATGTAGGCGGCGATGCCCCGTCGTACGGCGCCAAAGGCGCCACCGGAGGTCATCTCGGCGGCGTGCAGGCAGGCGTCGGCGAGCACGCGCAGGGGGATGCCGCGCTCGGCGGCGAGGGCGCCGCACTCGCGCAGGTCGTCCATGTCGGCGCGGCCGGGCAGCCTGCCGGTGGCGGCCGACGCCGCCAGAACCGACAGGAACCCGCCGAGCAGGTCGGCGGGCACCCCGGTCGCCTCGCTCACGCGAGCGAGAACGCTGTCCATCAGACCCCTACGTCGCGCCGTTCGAAGGCGAGCAGCGCCGTCATGAGCAGCACGGCCGTCGCACCCAGCAGGACAAGGTAGTCCCCGTACGGCCAGCCCTGGTAAAGGGGGCGTCCATCGAGGTAGTAGTGGACGGGCGTGAGCCAGCGCAGCCAGGAGAGGGCGTCGACGCTCCGGCCCATGGTCTCCACGATGTACCCGGCGACGCCCCAGACCCCGGCCACGGCGAGCGCGACCTGTTTGCGGCCGAACGCCGCGCCCACGCACAGGACCAGCGTCCCGAAGAACAGCACGAGCAGGAACAACCCCGTGTGGGCGGCGAGTATGCGGCCGAACGGCACGCCCATGCCGGCGGCGGACGAGGCCCCGGCGGCGACCACCAGCGTCACCAGCGCCACGCCCAGCAGGCCGAGCGCCAGGGCCGTCCAGCGCTCCAGGAGCAGCCGCCGCCGGTCGAGCGGCAGCGTCAGCGTGAGCTCCAGCGTCTTGGCCTCCTCGGGGCCGGCCAGGGCCCGGTTGCCGAGGATCACGGCGCACATGGTGAACAGCAGCGGGCCCAGCAACTGGTAGGCGATCGCCTGCAGGTAGCCGGTGCCGGTCGCGATGTCGGACAAGCCGCCCATCAGGTCCCGGAGCGCGCCGGGATACTTGGCGATCGCCTGCTTGGTGAACGTGTCGGGGTCCTTCATCATGCTCGCGTAGATCGAGATGTACATCCCGAGGAACGCGCACAGCCCGACCGTCCACCCGATGAGGGCGCGGCGGTACTCCCCCAGGGTCTTACGCACCAGCGTGGGCATGCCGGGCCTCCTCCTCGCTGTAGTAGGTCAGGAAGATCTCCTCCAGGTCCGGCTCCGCGCTGACCAGGTGGACGACCGTGTGGCGGGCCGCCGCCTTGACCAGCGCGTCGGGCCGGCCGTCGATCGTGCACCGCAGGCTCGCGCCCTGCACGGTCACGTCCCGTACGCCGGGGAGCCCCTCGAAGTCCTCCCTGGGGACCGGCGCGTCGAAGTGGAGCTCCACGTGCCGTACGGCCCGCTCGCGCAGCGCGGCGATGTCCTCGACCGCGACGAGGCGCCCGGCGCGGACGATGCCCACCCGGTCGGCGACGTGCTCCACCTCGGCGAGCACGTGCGACGACATCAGGATCGTGCGGCCCGCCGTCCGCGCCTCCCGGACCATCGCCAGGAACTCCTGCTGCACCAGCGGGTCGAGGCCGCTCGTCGGCTCGTCCAGGATGAGCAGCTCGGGCTCGTGCATGAACGCCTGGATGAGCCCGACCTTCTGCTTGTTGCCCTTGGAGAGCCGGCCCATCCTGACCGACAGGTCGGCGTCCAGCCGTTCGGCCAGGTCGTCGATCCTGCCCCGGCTCACCCCTCCGCGTACGCCCGCGAGGAACCGCAGGTAGTCGCGGGCCCGTTCCCCGCCCTCCAGCGCCAGCTCGCCGGGCAGGTAACCGATCCGGGCGCGGACCCGCGGGTCCCTGGTGCTCGCGCCGAAGACCGTGGCCCGGCCCGACGTCGGCCGGATCACGTCCAGGAGCAGCCGGATCGTCGTCGTCTTCCCGGCGCCGTTCGGGCCCAGGTAGCCGAACACCTCACCCGGACGGATGTCGAGGGTGAGGTCCTCCAGGCCCCGTCTCGTACCGTAGAACTTCGTCAGTCCTTCGGTCTCCACCACTGCTGTCATGCCGCAATGGTGGACCTCCGGCCCGGCGCCGGGGTATGCCCTCTTCCGGACACCTGGCGATCTCGTCCCTTCCCGGCTTCGGCAACGACGCCGATCAGAGGCCGGTCATACGGGCGGCACGCCACAGGTCGTGGAGCCGGGCAGGAGGTGGCGGTAGCGCGACACCAGCTGGTAGCCCGCCTCGGCGGCCCAGCTAACCGGCGGCGCGAGCATCACGCGGCCGAGCGCGCGCCAGGCGGCGTGCGGCTGCACCGCGAGCATCACCCCGATGGCCCGCGCGCCGTGCGCACGCAGCCCTCCCGGGCCCAGGAGCTGCACGGACGTCATGACCTCCTCGCGGGTCAGCCCCGCCGCGCCGAGGTCGAGCCCCTGCCACGCCCGTACGGCGGGCATGTAGGGCAGGAACCGGTGCCCGGCGTTCACGCACGTCTGGCAGAAGGCGCAGTCGCCGTCGAAGACCAGCAGGATGCGGTTGTCTCCGCTTTCTCCGCCCATGCGATCGAACCTACCAATACTGGGACGGATCATTCCGGTCGCATGGTGGCGGCGGCGCGGGCCGCCGCGACGCGCGCACCGCCAGCACGGCGACCACGATCACCGCGACCGCGACGCTGAAGACGACCGCGAAGACCAGCAGCAGGACGAGCAGCGTCATCGCCGGCCCCTTCGACCGGCCCGTGCGCGGGCCAGGCGCGCGGCGACGGCCAGGCCTGCCGAGGCGTACGACACCGCGCGCGCCAGCCGTACGGACCGGGGGATGTCGGCGACGGCCGGGCGGGGACCGTCGCCCAGCTCCGGGCGGTACTCCACCCTGCCACCGTAGTCGTTCGCCCCGCCGAGCCGTACGCCGAGGGCGCCGGCGAAGGCGGCCTCGCAGCGCCCGGAGTTGGGGCTGGGGTGGCGGTGCCCGTCCCGTCGGAGTACGGCGGCCGCGCGGCGCGGGGAGCCGCCCACCAGACCGGCGAGACCGGTGGTGAGCAGCGCGGTCAGCCGGGCGGGCAGGTAGTTGGCCACGTCGTCCAGCCGGGCCGAGGCCCAGCCGAACCGCGCGTAGCGCGGCGACCGGTGGCCCACCATCGCGTCGAGCGTGTTCACCGCGCGGTAGCCGAGCAGACCGGGCACGCCGAGGACGGCGCCCCACACGAGCGGCGCGACGACGGCGTCCGAGGTGTTCTCCGCGATCGACTCGACGGTGCCCCGCGCCAGTTCGGCGGCGTCGAGACCGGACGGGTCGCGCCCGCACAGGTGCGGAAGGCGGGCGCGGGCGGCGGCCAGGTCGCCGTCCTCCAGCGAGCGGGCCATCAGCGCGCCCTCCTTCGCGAGGGTCGTGCCGCCCAGGACCGCCCAGGTGGCGGCGGCGGTGACGGCGGCCCGCGCGACCGGGCTCGTCCGGGTCGCCCGGTCCGCGATCACTCCGACGGCCGTCGCGGCCCCGACGCAGATGGTCGTGTAAGCGACCCCCGCCACCCGCGAATCCCGATATATCAGCTTTTCGAGGGCGGCGGCCCGGCTGCCGAACACCGCTACCGGGTGACCCCGCCGGGGGTCGCCGAGGAGGGCGTCGATCGCCGCCCCGGCCAGCAGCCCCGCCGCCGTGGCACCGTCCATGATCCGGATCACGCACGCATTCTTCCGCAGCCCTCGCGCTCCGCCCCCGCCGGGGCGCGGGGGTGGCCGGCGTGCTTCGCGAGGTGATGGGTCGCGGGGCCGGGCGGCGGGCCTCGTCGTGCGCGGCGTTCAGGACGCGGGCATCCGGGGCGCGTTCAGGACCCGGACATGCGGGCGCGATTCAGGACCCGGGCGTGTGGGGCGCGTTCAGGACGCTGATTCGGCGACCGGACCCGGGATCCCCGCGTCGCCGAGGAGGTGGTCCTGGAGCGCCTCCTCGTTGGCGTCCAGCCAGGCGGCGGCGCGCCTGATCCGGCCGCCCGCGCCGTCGGCCCACATCCGCGCCCAGCCGCCGCCCTGCGTGCGGGCCCGGTCCCGCATCAGCTCGTACGACCGGCCGAACCGCGTCCGCGCCGTCTCCACCAGCCTCAGCCGGTCGTGCGCCGGCAGGCCGTACGCGTCGCAGAACAGCCGCACCCGGGCCGCCGCGTCCAGGGACCGCTGCGCGGGGTCCCGGTCGACCGGGTCGGCGAGCGGGGCCCAGTGCCGCAGCGTCGTCACCACGTCGAACAACCGCGTCGTCGGTCTGGCCATGTCGAAGTCGATCAGCGCGTACGGCACGGGCCCGGCACCGGGCCGGTCGCGGAAGACCACGTTGGCCGGGGTCACGTCGCAGTGGCCCACGAGTTCGGGCGAGCCCTCAGGCTCCGAGCCGTCCTCCCACGTCGCGCCGGGAGGCGCGCCGAACGACGCCGCCGCGTCGTGCAGGCGCCGCAGCAGCAGGGCCAGCGCGGTCAGCGCCGCCTCGCTCACCGCGTACGCCGGAAGCGGGCGCGCGGGCACCATGCCCTCGATGTAGGTGAGGATCGCCCTGCCCCGCTCGTCGATCCCGAGGAACCGGGGCGCCCGGTCGAACCCGGCGGCCTCCAGATGCCGCAACAGCGCGTGGACGGACGGCGACGAGGGCCGCATCGGCCGCCGTACGGTCGCCCCTACCCGTACGAGTCCCTCGGAGACGTCTCCGACGAGTGGGATCTCACGTACGGCCATGCCGACGCAGTTTAACCACCAGATTTCCGTTGCGAGGGGAAAGCCGCCGGATTTCTTCCGTCCGTGGCGGCCCGTGCTTCTCAGCGGAATGGTCGCGCGCGTCGGGTTGGAGCCTTATCAGTCCGAAACCGAGCTGGCTGTAGAGCTCCAGCTGGTCGAAATACTCACGGTGCGTCTGGATCTTGTCGCCCTGGACGAAGGACGAGCAGGTGGCACGGAGCGTGATGCGGCAGCCCGTTCCGCCTATCTCCTGCCCGTCGGGCAGCAGGAGAGGCCCCATGTGAGTGCCGGTATAGGTCCACTCGGTGACGGCCGGGTTCTCGCAGTCGCCGAGCTCGAACCAGGCCATCGCGTGAAAGTCCGGGAACCCCGTGAAGAACTGCTCATATATCCACGCGATCTGGTCATGTCCCTCGGCCATACCGGACGGTCCCACGTACACGGCGTCCAGGCTGTAGCAGGAGAGAATCCCCGGTACGTCATGAGCGTTGATCGCTTCGGCCAGCCGGTGCTTGAGGTCCCAGAAGGTAGACATCACACCTCCACTTCCGCAGGGCTGCGTCTTCACGGTACCCATGGGTCGAACAGCGGCCGATCGGGTGAACGTCATGTCACCACCACAAACGACGCGGCGACCTCCACGTTCTCCCAACCGGGCGCCAAGGGCCGCGTGTGCCCCGGCGGTTCGCCCGCCGCTCTGTCAGATCCGGTCGCCCGGCGAGAGCCGGGCGTGCGCCTCGCGTGCGCGGCGCTCCGCCGTGGCCGCGGTGTACCGCTGGACCATCGCCAGGGAGTTCCAGCCCCCCACACGCATCAGATCGAGTGGATCGCCGCCCGCGTCCAGGAAGGACGTCGCCATCGTCGTACGGAAGCGGTGCGTGTGGACACCAGGGATGCCGGCCTCGTCGGCCCGGCGCTTCAGCATCTGCAGAATGCCGGTCGTCGTGAGCCTCCGGTCCCCGCCGGCCGCCGTACGGCCGCGCTCGGGCAGCCACAGCCACGGGCTGCCGGCGTGACCGTGCCGCGCCCGGGCGCGGAGATAGCGGTCGATCGCCGCGGCGGTCTTCCGGCCGATGGGAGCCAGGTGCGTCCGCCCGCCCTTGAGGCGGATGCGCAGGACATGCTGGGGCAGGAACACGTCGGTCAGCTCGGGGTCGTCGGGGTGGTAGCGCAGCCCGGCCAGTCCCGATCCGCGCAAGCCGTTGTCGAGCAGCACCCGCATGATCGCCGTATCGCGCCGATCCTTGAAGGCGGTGCCCGAGCACGTCTTGAGCATGAGCCGCAGTTCGTCCTCGGTGAGGGGCTCGACCGGCCGGGTCACGACGGCCGGCGCGGCGACTCCGGCCATCGGCGAGGCGTCGAGCTCGTCCTCGTCGACCAGCCACCTGAACAGGACACGGAGGTTGCGGAAATGCTTGTGGGCGTCACCGGCGCTGCGTGACCGCGTCTCGCCACAGGGACACGGCCGGGTCTGCCCGTCGTCGAGCCAGCAGCCGTGCAGGCGGGCGGAGAAGAAGGCCCGCACGTGCTGAGCACGGATCTTTTCCAGCTGCCCGGGCATGTCATGCTTGTCCAGGTACTCGATCAGGAGACGCGCTGAGTGGAGGTAGCTCGTGATCGTGCCGGGTGCGAGCTTCTCACCTTCGAGTGCCAGCTTCCACGACGGGACCAGGTCTCGCAGGAGTGGGGATCTACCCATGGGGAAAGCTCCAAATCCGATGCTGTTTCATCGGTGTGCGGCTATGCTACCTTAGGCCAAGGTAACCAACCTTGCAGGTCATCCCCAAAAAAACTGGCGCCCTTAGCTCAGCTGGATAGAGCATCGGACTTCTAATCCGACGGTCGGGGGTTCGAATCCCTCAGGGCGCGCTCCTCTCCCGGCCCATTCGGCCTCCGAACCGGCATGCGCTCGATCACGCATGCAGCCGTACGCCCCAATAGCCGCGGGATATACGCGGGATGATGCCGGACGCGTCTCCGCAGGTCTGCTCATGGATTCCACGAGCTGCCGAAAGGATTTGGAGCTCCGCCAAACCGCGTCTGGTTCCCAGGCCGGGGACGTGACACCATGCGTCCGTGACCACCCGAAAGGCTGATGCCGCGTAGACGGCCAAGCGCACTACGTGCGCGGCTCTGGGTCAATCGGCGGCGCTACCGCCCAGCTCCCAAGATCCCGACATTGTCGAGCCGGACCTGTGCCGCCATCGCTCACATAGAGCAACAGCGTCTCCGGCCCGGCGCCATCGTCGGCGCGTTCGCCGAGTACGAACATTTCGTCCGGCAACCCGGCCGACATCTCTATCTTCCCAACGCGGGATGTCCATGCTGCGATCCGAAAAACGCCCGAGACACTCTGGAGTACACGCTCCGACGCCTGCCGGCTATTGAACGCGCAGAGCTTGCCCGGCTCGTGACGAGGCTGGACCAGGAATTCCGCCGCCGAACCATCCCAGAACCGCACCCGCACGTACGCCCACGACAACCCGGTGCATGGTGGTATTACCGGATCTCTGAACTCTGATCGAGCCAGGACATGGCGCAAGGATCCCGATGTGAGCCGAAACCCCTGCGTTCATTCACCCGCTCGGCGGCCAGCATGCGGCTGGAGGCACGGCCACCAGCGACTATGGCCGCCGGAACGCGTATGGCACACTCCGCGCATGGAGTGGAGCCGAGCCCATCACGCGGTCGAACATGAGGACCTACCGGCGCTTCGCGACCTGCTCGACGACGGCCACGACGTTCAGGACTCCGACATGCATGGGTGGAGCCTGCTGCATCACGCCATAGATGTCGAGATCGACGGGCACCAGCAGACCGGCGAGCCTCTACATGTAGATGTCACGGCGTACCTTCTCACTCGTGGCGCCGACCCCTTGGCCCCATCCCGCCGTCACGGAACTCCCCTCCAGATGGCAGAGAATCGCGGCCACTGGCTTGCCACTGAGTTGATTCAGACCTGGCTGGCACGAGGGAGCAAACCAAAATAACGGAAATGCCCTCGGCGGGACGCTCCGACTCCGAGGTGATCAGGAAGGCGAGGTGCGAGGCCTCGTCCCTCTATGCTGCGGTACGGCAGGATGATCAGAGAAAGGCCGGGACATGTCCGAGCGAATCACCTGGACCATGCACCACTTCTCTCAGGCCAACCCGAAAGGCCATCAGCAAGGAGATGTACCGGCGCTTCTCCGTAGAGTCGCCGACAGCATCAAGGACCTTGGGGACGTCGAGGTCCATGACCTGATCATGCACACAGAGATCACGGCCGAAGGTTCTTGGCCGAGCCTCACCGTGTACTTCGATTACAAAGCCGACGAGCCCTAACTGCGCCCCTGCTCCTGCCGGTCGTACAGTTAGCGTGCCATCAGGCTGGGAAACGAGGGGCAACCACGGTCTCCCAGGTCAACACCCCCAACAGCCGTGATCTATGCACAGCCCAGGCTGACAGCGCGGACTCCCTTACGGTCCGATCAGATGGAGCCAGTGCTCGCTGGAGTTGTCGCGAACTTCTCGAACTCAGCGACCATTTCGGCCAGGTTGCCGGGACCACACGCGCCCTGGAACAGCCTGCCGTCGCTTCGGATGTGGATCCAGTCGTCCTCAGTCCGGTCGAGGGATCGCCAGTCGAAGGCGCGGCCCTCAAGATCGGTTCCGACGAGATCCACCGCTATGCGCCACCCAGGGTTGTCGAGCGTATCGATCGTGACGCCATAGGCGTGCTCCCATTCGTCGTCGCACTGAGCGGCATACCACCGCTGCAGGAAGCCGAATGGATCACCAGTCATCGTGGCACCTCAGCACAAGGAATATTTACTGAACGGTCTTCGCCGTCAACCGTCCTTCGTCATCCGGTTCAGCAGCGCAGAGAGCGTGTGACCTCGCGACGCGAGGCAGCTACTTCTGATTCGACGGTCGAGGGCAGGCGTTCTGCGGGGGGACGGTGTACTTCGGGGGGACGTCCATGTTCCTGCCGTACCCCTGGCCGGTCCAGTAGATTCCTAATACAGCCTTCGGCGCACCCGCCGACAGGACGATCGGAAAGTCCGAGACGTACTTCTGACCATCGAGTGTTCTCCCCTCGACCACCAGCTGCCACGTCTCTTCGTACGTGCCGGTGGCGGGTAGATGCACCGAGCGCTTCACTGTGGGCCTGTCTCCGGGCAGGAGGCACTGCCCCAGGGCGTCCTTCAGAAGAGCCTCACATGTCCCGATGCTGCGCGCGAACTTGGAGCAGAAGCCGGCGACGCCGCTCTTGCCGACTCCGGCGACGACTTTCTGAAGGACTGATTCCGCCATCTCCGGCGTGAACACGACCGCAGGAGGTGGTTTCGGTTGCTCCGGCGCAAATGCGCAGCCGGCCATCAGCAGTGCGGCCACTACCGTTACCGCGATTCGACGCACGATCGGGAGCATGTGCCTCCTTCGGGAATTTCTGGCCGTACACCATCGGCCTCTCTCGGATCTTTCTCTAGCCGGCCTCGGCCAGGAGGGCGCGGAGCGCCGGGTAGGTGATGGGCCGGGTCGGGCGGGTGCCCAGTTGGTCGAGGAGGACGCGGGAGCGGGAGAGCTCGACCAGGTCGAAGATGGTGAGGGCCGGTGGGGCGGGGGCGGGAAGGGTGCGGAGCAGGAGGTCGGTCAGCGTACGGGCGAGGTGTTCGGTGGCGCTGCCGGTGGCGAGGCGGAGGCCGGTGTCGGCCAGGCCCGCGCGCAGGCGCTGCTGAAGGTGAAGGGCCTGGGTGAGGGTCGCGTAGGCGGCGGCCGGGTCGGTGACGCGCTGGGCGGTGCCGAGTTCGTAGAGCACGGTGAACGCCTCCGCGTTGAAGCCGCCACGTTGGAGCAGGTCCGCGGCCTCGCTCAGCATGGCGGCGGCCTCGGTGGTCCGGCCGAGCAGCCACAGCCGCATCCCCGCCTCGGCCTGGGCGCCGGCCCGGCCGCCGGGCAGGTTGGACAGGATGATCCTCGGCGGGCGGGTGCCCTCGTCCACTGTGACGGCGTGCCCTCGGGTACGGGCGTCCAGCACCTCCAGGGAGGCGAGGGTCATGCGGTACTGGCGGGCGGGGAAGGTGGGCATGCCCGCCGCTCGCTGCTCACCGTTGAGGACGCGGAAGTCCGTCCGGCCGATGACGTACTGGTGCCGGAGGGTCCGCATCGACGCGGCGCTTTCGAAGTCGCCGGTCAGGGTGGCGTACTCGGCGGCCAGCAGGAGCAGCGAGCAGCGCACGTACGGCACCAGGTCCGGCCGGCCGAGATGCCGGTGCAGCTCCGCCAGGGCGTGTTCCGGCACCACCGGCTGGGTTTCCTCGGCCCGGGCGCCGATGAGTTCCACGCACAGGTTGTTGGCGCTGAGGTTGTGCAGGTCGTGCTTGGTCCACAGCTCACGGACCCTGCGCTGGCTCGCCAGCGCCCGCTCCCGCTGACCGAGGCTCCCTTCGAGGTGGGCGCGGAACCTGACGAGGTGGGCCTCGGCGAGGTCCAGCTCACGCCGCTGGGCGGGCCCGGGGTCGGGTAGCGCGCGCGTCGCCTGCGCCAGCAGCTCCGACGCCGCGTCCAACCAGGCCTTGGCCGCCTGGCCCGGCCGTTTCTCGGCTTTCAGGAAGCGGGCCATCTCGGGATGCGGATCCTTGTCCTGGGCCGCGACCATGGCCTCGTCGCAGAGCGTGTGCACGAGGCCGAGACCGGGGCATGTCTTCCCGCGTACGTCCTCCTCGATCCACAGTTCCGCCACCATGCGCCGGTAGGCGGGCGTGCCGCCGAAGTAGTGGTGTGCCTCGATCCTGCGGAAGCGCCAGAGTGGCGGGTGCTTGCTGACGAACAGATGATGGAGTTGGGCGAGGAATTCGAAGAACACCAGCCAGGCGGCGAACTCGGCGATCCCGCGGTCCCCTGAGCCGATCCCGACGAGAAACGCCGTCCACCCTTTGCGTACGGCGAACCATTCGAAGACGGCGTAGATCGACCCCAGTATCGGAACCCGGGTGACGGCGGCGACGACGGGCAGGTGACCGTGCCCGGCCAGGAACAGCGCCAGGACGATCTCGTACCTGCCGAGCGACGAGTGCCGGTGCCAGAAGTCGACGATCGACGGCAGGAACCCGGCCGCGTAGGCGTACCAGACGAAGACCAGGGCGTAGACGATGCCCGTGCCGTCGCTCAGCAGCTTGCGGGCCCGTTCCCGCGGACTCAGCACGCGCGCCGACCAGACGTCGAGCCGGATCATCAACCCGATCAGCACCGCCGGGCCGATCAGGAGCACGGTGGGGACGGTTGAGCCGCTGTCCGCCGCCTTGAACCCCAGCAGTACGGCAAGCCAGGCGAACCAGGGGTAGATCACGAGCGGCAGGCGCAACAGACCCATGCGGGACATCATTGGGGAATGCCGGGCGAGATGCGGCGAATTTCGTCAACTGACTGTGGCCAGGCGCCTACCCGGTCAGACTGTGCGGGTGCTGTTGTCGCCGGGCCAGCTCGGCCTCGGAATCGCCGTGCTCGGATTCGCCTGCTTCCGGGTGGAGCGGCGCATCCGGCTGCGCAGACGCGGTGACTGGCGGGCGGTGTTCGAGGAGATCGCCGAGGTCCCCGGCGGCCTTGACGCGCGGCGGGCCCTCCTGTCCCTGCTGCACACCTTCGCCGGGGCCGTGCTCGTCTCACTCCACCTGCCCGGCCCCGCCCTGGCCGTGTTCGGCCTGGCCATGGGGCTGGCGGGCTGGCCGGAGGCGGCGTGCGGCGCGGCCGTCGCGGTCGTGCTCCTGAGGCTTGGGCACGAGCCGCTGGTCTGGGCCGCCCTGCCCATACTGGCGGGGTACGGGACACGCCTGGCGCACTTCCTGCCGGAGCGGTGGCGGCCTCCGGAGCGGCGGCTCGCCCAGATCTCCCGGTTCGGCCCGTTCATCCGGCCGCCGCTGCCGATCGACCGGTTCTGGTCCATCGCCATGATGCTCACGACCGTGGCGCCCATGGTGGCGTCCGCCGTTCAAACCTGGTGGGACTGGGCGCTGCCGGCGTGCGCGTCGGCGCTCGCCGTGCAGATGGGCCTGCTCGACAGGGCGGTACGGCACGAGCACCGCGTGAGCATCCGGGTCCACCGGTTCGTCATGGCGTCCGGCAACGCGGTGGCGATGCTGGTGGCGGCGGGACCGGTGGGCGGCTGGTTCGCCGCGCGGTGGTCGGAGACCGGGTTCCTCACCGGCTGGCTCGGCGGCGCGCTGATCTGCGCGGTCGTGTTCGCGATCAGGTTCGTCTGGCCGGGGCGGCTGCGGGTGATGACCGCGCACTGGTTGTTCCCGTTCTGGGCGGTGGCGGTGTTCCACCCCACGCCCGGCGCGGTGGCCGCGCTGGCGCCGCTGCTGCTCGCCGAGACGTGCGTCGCGGCCCTCGCCGACCGCCCGATGGCCGCGAGGCTGACCGACCGTTACGCGGCTTTCATGATCCAGCTGAAGCCGGAGAACCGGATGAACGTGCTCGGCCCGTGGCTGTACGACGGGTTCCTGCGCGAGCCCGGCACCGCCGACTTCGGGCTGGTGAGGCGGTATCTCGGCATGGCCGTACACGCCTCGCGCGGTGGGTTCGTCGCAGGTCAGAGCACGATCGCGAACAGGGATCCCGAGCTCAAGCAGCCGGTGGACGGCCTGCGCTGGATCGCTCTGGCCACGCAGGCGCTCTGGCTGGTGGACGAGGAGGTCACCCCGCGCGTCCCGGTGGACCTGCGGGAACCGCTGACCCGCGCCCGGTCGACGATCGAGGCCGAACTGGTTCTCACGAAGGCCCTCGTGCTGACCTTCGGCCTGGAGTGGAACGACGCGCTGCGCGAATGGCGCGAGGCCGCCGTCAGGTACCGGTCGCTCGGCCTGCGCGCCGAGGAGGCCGCGTGCCGTGCCGGTACGGCCGACGTGCTGGGCCGGCTGGGACGTGCCGAGGACGCCCTGCGCGAGCGGGCGCGCATCCCCTCCGACGCTCCCGAGCCCGGCTGGGCCCTGCTGGACGAAAGGGTCCGCGACGGCCTCCGTGTGCTGTCAGCCGACCGGCAGGACCAGGCGGACCGGCCCCGCGTCGAGGCCGCGTGACAACGCGTCGAGATCGGCGGCGGGCACGGCGACGACAAGGGTGTCCTTGTCCGGGACGTCCAGTGCGAGCAGGCCGCCGAACATCCCCTTCGCCGTACGGAGGCTCACCACCTGGCCACGCTGGACCCGTACGGCGGCGACCGGCACGGTCGTCGCGACCCTGCCCGTCAGGGCCGCACCCAGCGGAGGGCCGAGGTCGGACGGCGCCCCGCCCTTCGCCACCGGCGTCACCGTGTAGCGCCCGCTGAGCCGGCCCGCCCCCTCGCCCTCCAGGTCGGCCGGCACCAGAACGTGGAACGCCGGAAGGTCCCGCGTCGCGCGGATCTCCCCGTCGGGGCCCAGCGCCGGTGCCGTGGCGGCCGCGCCCACTCCGGCGAGCACGACCACGCCCGCGAGCGACGACCGGACCGGAAACGCCCGTCCCGTACGCACCGGGGCGGCCGCTACGGGGAGGGCCTTCACAGGCGCCGGGTCGCCCGAGGCCACCAGCCTGGCCGGTTCGGGGGAAGGCGCAGAAGACGCCGGATAGCGGAGGGCCGGGATCCGGTCGTAGTCGGGGGCGCCCCGATACCAGAGCTTGCCGAGTTGTTCCCATTGGGCGCGTTCCTGGGCGGGGCTTTCCGGCAGGCGCAGCCGCATCGCCTCAAGCAGCAGGAACCGGTGCACGTCGAACGCCGAGCGGATCAGCTGGGCGTACGGCCGGGCGGCCCGGACGGCCCCGCGGTAGCCGAGGATCGCGACGAGAGCCCCGCCCCAGACGCAGCACACGGCCCCGGCGCCCGGCAGGATCAGCACGGCGAGTGTCCCGCCCACGACGGCGAAGGCTCCCCCCAGGAAGCTGATCATCACCGCCGTCTCCATGGCCGCGGCGGCCTGGGCGAACGACGCGAGGAACGGGTCCGGCAGGACGGTGTAGAGCCGGGGCCAGACGGTCGTCGCGTCCATCCCGTACCGGTCGCCGTGTTCCTCGGCGGCACGCAGCACGTTGCCGAGCCGGGTCGGCAGGGTCCGCTGTGCCGTACGCGGATATCCGAGGAAGAGGTCGGCGTCGGCCGCGCGCCGCACGCTCTGCGCGGCGAGATGCCGGGCCAGCAGCGCCCTCCGCAGCGGACGGAGCAGGGGCGAATCCGGCCAGTGGCCTTCGTACCAGCGGACCAGGCCCGGGCGGGCGACCGCGAGAAGCTGCCCGGCGAGTACGGTGACGAGCACCGCTCCGAGCACGAGCAGGATCCGGGTCTCCCCGGCGAGGCCGTTCCACCAGGTCAGCGTCCTCCCCCAGCCCGTCCCCGACGCGGCCACCGTGACCAGCGCCGCGAGGAACGCCGTCAGCGGCATCCAGACCGAGGTGAGCTGCCGCCGGTCGAGGAAGGCGACGGCGCCGTCGAACAGCCCGCTCACCCGTCATTCCGTCCCGGAGTCGACGAGCCGATGCCCCTGGCCGCCGGGGCACGGAATCTCGGCTATCGGGTATTCGTCCACTTCCGCCACGGTTCCGCAGACCTGGCACCTGACCCTGACCAGCCCTATCCGCGCCTCGGGCGTGCCGTACAGCTCCCAGTCGCCGTCCAGGACGGTGCCGATGGCGTCCCCGTCCTCCTCCAGGGCCCTGCGCAGTTCCGTTCTGATCAGCGCGGCGTCCAGCAGCCCGATCAGGCGGCCGTCCTCGACGACGAGGACGGCCGGCAGACCGTTGTTGATGAGTTCGAGTACGCCGGGCAGCGCCGAGAGCCCGCTCACCGGCGCGTCCGGGCCGATCTCCACCGCGAGCCCGCGTCCGGCCGGTCCCACCACCCAGCGGGGCCGTCCCGTGTCGTCGAGCACGACGAGCGTGCCGTCGGCACGATCGGGCGCCTCCTCCACCGTGGTCGTGTAACCGGTGGCCATGAGCTCAGCCGCCGTCCGCATGCCGCCCCTTCCTAGTACCAGTCGCCGATGAGCACGAAAGCCGCCCAATAGTACGGATGCGCGTAGACGGCGCGGCCCAGATTCGGTGGTTCCGAGCCCGCGTGCAGCAACGCCCGCTGCCTGATCGTCTGAGCACTTCTCCGTACGGCGGGCTCACCGACCGTTTCGAGAGCCGCGTCGCAGGCCGCGACCGCCCTGCCGAAGTCGGCGGCCATCAGCCGGATCCGGGCCTCGGCGATCAGGAGCCGGGCCGCGGCCGGAGGCGGCAGCAGCGGCGCGACCGATTCGAGATAGGCCAGCACGTCCCCCGCGGTCGTCACACGTAGCCGTTCCTGGGCGGCACGGAGCGCGTCGATGGCGCGCTCGCCCGCGACCAGCCGCTCGTAGAAATGCCGGAAGAGCATCGTGGTCGCCAGCTCGTCGACCGTCCACAGGCTGACCAGCACGGCGGGCGCGCCCGCGTGCAGCACCGAGCGGACCAGGCCGAGCAGTTCGTCGCCAGGCCGGGCCGCGGCGACGCCGGTCCGGCACGCGGCCAGCACAACCAGCGTCCTGGACAGTTTGAGCCTGAGAAACCGCTCGGCGGTGAACAGGCCGTCGGCGAGTACGACGCCCGAACGCATCGGAGCCGCCGCGTCGAACACACCGTGCGCGCACACATGCAGGATGTCGGCCGAGCCGACCCTGCGAATCAGTTCACCGCTGACCGCGCTCTCACCGGCAAGGGTCTCGGCCTTGAACAGGCCGGTGAGCAGCTCCGCCTGGGCGGGCCCCAACATCAGCTCGGCCCCTCCCGGCGGGTCGGCGACGACGAGGGCCCGCTGCCGGCGGCCACCCCTGTTGCCCCGGCAGTACCGCAACACCGACGCGCTCGGCGCATAGGCGACGGAGTGCGCTGCCAGCTCAGGGCCGACGGCATGCAGCGGAACCCGGTGCAGCGCGTCATGCGGAATCAGCCACACCCGGTCACCCGGCCCCAGCCGGTTGGCGACCGGTTCGACCAGATCGGTGAGGAGCGGATCCGACAGCAGCTCCGTCACCCGGCCCAGCGCCTCCGGCCGCCGGGGCGCCGACTCCAGCATCCCGGTCAACTCGGCCACGTGCGCCCGTACGTCGCGCAGCGTGTGCGGCACCGCCACCAGCTCGGGCTCCGGATCGTCCGGATTTGCGATCATGATGACCGTCTGGCTCTCGGTCAGGAAGTACTCCGCCAGAAGCATCCGGCCCTCGGTCACGCGCGTTCTCCCGGCTTGACGGAACGTACACCCTCATCTGCGGAGCCTTTCCATCATTCCGGCCCATGGTCCGCGATGAAGGCGTTTCCACCACTCCGCCGGAACGCGCGGAGCACGCAGCCTCTACCGGTTCAGGTTCTCCCCGAAGAACCCGGCGATCTTTTCTACTGCGGGATCCACGTACTTCTCCTTGTCGTAGAGATCAACGTGGCTGGCGCCGTCGATCCAGAAGATCTCCTTGGGGCCGGTGGCGCGCTGGAAGGCTTCGATGCTCATCCAGGACGTGACGGCGCGGGTGCCGACGATCATGAGCAGCGGCCGGCGCCCGATCAGCGGGATCGGCGCGAAGGCGTCGAAGGCCGCCATCCTGTCGATGCTGCTCCAGGTGAGAAAGCCCGCTGAGCGGGGGTGCCGGCCACGTTCGGTGCGGTAGTACTCGAAGCCCTCGGCACCGTGCTCTCCGCCGAGCGCATAGGCCTTCTCGACGGTGTCGGGGAAGAGGGTCAGCACCGGCGGTTCCTCGCCCCGGGCCTCAACGGTGCGGGCGTCGGCCGCGGCGTCCAGCATGCCGACGAACACGGCCGGGTCCTGGGCGCCGTCGGCCCCCAGGCGGAACTGGCGGGCGACGTCGACGGCGCTGACGGTGGCGACGGCCTTGACGCGGCGGTCACCCGCGGTGGCTGAGAGGGCGTAGCCGCCGGAAGCGCAGATGCCGAGCACGCCGATGCGGTCCGGATCGACCTCACCGCGGCCGGTCAGGAAGGAGACGGCGGCCTTGAGGTCCTCGACGCGCTGCGCGGGGTCCTCCAGGCCGCGAGGTTCGCCGCCGCTCTCGCCCTGATAGGCCGCGTCGTAGGCGAGTGCGACGAATCCCCTTTCGGCCAATTGGCGGGCGTAGAGGCCGGCGGCCTGCTCCTTCACACCGGTGCCGGGGTGCCCGACGACGATCGCCGGACGCGGCCCTGTGGCCGGGGTGCCGGGAAGGTGGAGATGGCCGGCGAGCGGGATACCGGTGCTGCGGAAGGTGACGTCGATCTTCGCCATGGGGTTCTCCGTCCAGTGGTCGGCCCCGGCACGATGCCGGGCACGTGTCCACAGTCGTCGCAACCCTGGACCGGCAGAAGCGGCGAGTTCTTGCCTGGGAAAAGACCTGCCCCCTCACCTTCGCCACCCAGGTCCGCACAATGGAGGACATGACCAGCCCATCCGGCCCCGGCGAACTCGGCGCCTTCCTCAAGGCCCGCCGGGCGCAACTGGCCCCGCAGGATCTCGGCCTGCCCGAGCAGGACTCTCGGCGTAAGGTCGCGGGGCTCCGTCGTGAGGAGGTCGCCCAACTCGCCGCGATCAGCGTCGACTACTACATACGGCTGGAGCAGGGCCGTGTCCGGGCGTCCGCTTCGGTGCTCGCCACACTGGCCCGCGCCCTGCGCCTCGACGACGACCAGCAGCGGTACCTGTACCAACTGGCCGGCAAGACCGACGCCCGGCCTCGCAGGCGCCGGCCAACGCAACGCGTGCGCCCCGCCATGCGACGCCTGCTCGACCAGCTCACCGCAACCCCCGCCATCGTCCTGGGCAAACGGCTGGACATCCTTGAGTGGAACGCCGGCGCCGCCGCCTTATACACCGACTTCTCGCAGTTTCCTGAGGATCAGCGCAACTACCTGTATCTGTTGTTCACCGACCCGATCATCCGGAGCATGCACCTGGAGTGGGAGCATGACGCCCGCGACGCCGTCGCCGCCCTGCGCATGGAGTCGGCGGCCGATTCCTCCGAGCCAGGGCTTGCCCGGCTGGTCGGCGAGCTGTCCGTGCGGGACGCAGACTTCCGTACCTGGTGGGCGGAGCACCGCGTCAACAATGCCGCCTACGGCACCAAGCGCTACCGGCATCGGCTGGTCGGCGACCTCACCCTCGATTGCGACACGTGGAGCAGTCCCGACGGCTCGGGACAGCGCCTCATGGTTCTCACCGCCGAACCCGGTTCGCCATCGGACGACGCGCTGCGCATCCTCACCTCGTGGGCGCCCGGGCAACCGAGCGGGAGTCTCTCCCCCGCTCGGTAGGCAGACGCCGGCGGACGGCAGCCGATCCCTCCTTCAGCTTCCGCGCGATGACGCCATGACCAACGAGATCTTGCCGGATGAGCGAGACGCGGCCCCGGCGATCGTTGAAGCGACGGGCGATCAGTGGACACCGCGGATGGTGCCGCCGTCCACCCGCAGGGTGGTGCCCGTGACGTAGTCGGCGAGCGGGCCGCTGAGATAGAGGACCGCGGCGGCGATTTCCTCGGGACGGCCCATCCGGCCGACGTCGTTGGGCACCAGCTCCTCGATGGCGTTGCGTTCGATGTCCTCCCACGTCTCGCCCCAACCGCGGGCCGGAGCAAGGTCGGTGAGGAACCGCTGGACGCTGTCGACCAGGATGGCGCCGGGAGCGACGGTGTTGGCCGTGATTCCGGTCCCCCTCAGCTCGCGGGCCAGCGAGACCACGAGGTTGTGGCGGGCGGCCAGCGTGGCGGTGTAGTGGGGCAGGTCCGCGCTCGGCTGCAGACCGAGCCCGCCGCCGATCTGGATGACGCGACCCCAGCCGCGCTCGTGCATGCGGGGAACCAGGCGCAGGATCATCCGGACTCCGGAGATCACGTTGACCTCGTAGGTGTGGCTCCAGTCGCCGGCGGTGGCCTCCTTCCATGAGCGGTGGGGGTAGGCGCCGGCGTTGTTGACCAGGATGTCGATTGGGCCGCCGGCCAGCGCGGCCTCGGCCACGATGTCGGCGCCGTCGTCGGTGGCCAGGTCTCCGACCGCGGTGTGAGCCCGGCCGCCGACTGTCCGGATGGCGGCGGCGACGGTTTCGGTGCGCAGGCGGTCACGGCCGTGCACGACGACCTCGGCGCCTTCGGCGGCCAGGGCCCTGGCGATGGCTTCGCCGAGGCCGGAACTGGAGCCGGTGACCAGGGCACGCTTGCCCCTCAGTTGAAGATCCATGTCATCCTCGCATCGTGGTCCGGGCGGCGGGACGCACCGTGTCCGATGTCTACAGTCGTAGACTTGATTGAAGTATACAGTTGTAGATATGAGTGACACCGCCGGGCCCACCTCTCCCCTGAGCCGATCAGAGCCGCAGGGCCCCACCCCGGGCAGACGCAGGCGCGACGCCGCCGCCACCCGGCAGGCCATCCTCGACGCGGCGGTCCCCGCCTTCACCCGGTACGGCTACGACGGAGTGGGCGTCCGCGACATCGCGGAGAGCGCAGGCGTGACTGCGATGCTCATCAACCGCTACTTCGGATCGAAGGAACGGCTGTTCGCCGAGGCCGTCGACGTGGCCTTCGCGCCGCGCGCGGTGATCGCGGGCACCGGCGTGGAACTGGCCGAGAAGACGGCGCGGGCGCTGGTGGCGCGAACAGCGCCGGAGGCGGAGGAACTCGGGCCGTTCCTGCTCATGCTGAGGTCGGCGGCCAATCCCAGAGCCGCGCAGATCATGCGCGAGGCGATCGGGCGGCATGCCGGGCGGCACCTCGACGAGGAGCTGTCCGGTACCGCCACCGGCGTCCGGGCGGAACTGATGCTCTCCCTACAGGCGGGAGTGTGGCTCATGCGCAGCGTTCTGGGCACGCCGGCACTGACCCAGGGGCAGCCGGAGACGCTTGCCCGGTGGATCGAATCGCTCTTTCAGGTGCTGGTGACACCCGCTACCGCCGCATCACCGCGGCCGGAACCAGGAGCAGGATCGGGGCCATGAAGGATCGGCAGGCCGCTCCTGGACTGCCGGCTGCCGTCACGACCGCCTGTCACGGGCCTGCACGTCACCACCGCGCAGGGTCAGCGCGCCTGTGGGGTGCCGACGCCTCGCAGCAGCGTGTCGACCACGACGTCGGCGGCCTGCGCGGCGCTCAACTCGGACAGCTCCTCGGCGGCCTGCTCCAGCAGCGGCGGCAGGACCGCGGCCACCCAGCCGGGCGGCAGGTCGGAGCGCAGCAGGCCCTCGTCGGCGGCGCGCCGCAGGAAGGCGTCGACCTCGTCGATCAGGCGGCGGCGGCGCTCGCGAATCGTCACGTCGCGAAGCATGCGGCTCGTTTCCACGGGCCATTTGCGGTTGGCGGCGATGATGCCCTCGACGTAGCGATGCAGTGCGACCGCGACCGGGGCCTCGCGTAGCCTGGCGGCCTCGATGGCCTTCTCGACCGCGTCGTAGCGTGCCCCGTAGACGGCGGCCATGAGGTCCTCACGGGAGGCGAAGCGGCGGTAGACGGTACGGCGGTCCACTCCTGCCGCAGCGGCGATGGCGGCGATGGTCGCCGACGGGTCGTCGGCGAGCATGCGGGCGCCCGTGCTCAGGACCCGTTCCAGGTTACGTGTCGCGTCTACTCTCACCCGCCTAAGTGTTACACCTGTGAGGCACTTAGAGTGCCGGACCGCGCAGCCGTGCGCCAGGTCGTCTTCACCGGCCCGGGGTCAGCGGCCTCTCTGAAGCACATGAAGAGGTTCCTGCCCCATCGACGCGGACATTGCTCCAATAAGTGCTACATTGATGAGACACTTAGATCGACCGCGGAGGAAACACCCATGGCCAGGACATGGCTCATCACCGGCGCGTCACGCGGCCTCGGACGTCGCCTCACCGAGGCCGTCCTCGAAGCAGGCGACCAGGTCATCGCCACCGCGCGCAGCCCCAAGCAACTCGACGACCTGGTGGCCCGCCACGGCGACCGGATACGCGCGGTCGCACTCGACGTCACCGACGCCGCCGCGGCCTCCCGGGCGGTCAAGGAGGCCACCGACACCTTCGGCAGCCTCGACGTGGTGGTCAACAACGCCGGTTACGGCAACAGCGCGCCGATCGAAGAGATGGACGAAAACGACTTCCGCGCCCAGATCGAGACCAACCTCTTCGGCGTCGTGAACGTCACAAGGGCCGCCCTGCCCGTCCTGCGCACCCAGCGATCAGGAGTCTTCGTACAGTTCTCCTCCATCGGAGGACGCGTCGGCGGCACCCCCGGAATGGGCGCCTACCAGACCGCGAAGTTCGCCGTGGAAGGCTTCTCCGAAGTCCTCGCCAGCGAGGTCGCGCCCTTCGGCATCAAGGTCATCATCATCGAGCCGGGTGCGTTCCGCACCGACTGGCAAGGCTCCTCCATGGAGATCCACCCCGTCGGGCCCGAGTACGAGCAGACCGTGGGCGCCATCCACCGCTACCGGCGAGACACCGACGGCACCCAGCCCGGCGACCCGGCGCGCGCCGCCAGGATCATGATTGATGTCGTCCGCGACGACGACCCACCCCGACGGCTCCTCCTCGGCAGCGACGCCCTCGCCTCCGCCCGGAAAGCCGCCGAGATCCGCGCCGCGGAGACCGAGAAATGGGCCGACGTGAGCCGTTCGGCCGACTACCCCGCCGACGAACGCTAGCCATCACGAGCAGCCCCGATGGACATCAGGGAAGGCGAGAACCAGATGCGGCTCCCGCCTTCTTCACCTTCAGCGTGCGGTGGTGAACAGGAAGGCGCAGTCCTGCACGGCCTCCACGCGGTGGCGGCGTTCGGGCATGACCAGCAGGTCGCCGGGCAGCCCGTCCCACGAGTCGGGCCCGGCGACAAGCCGCACTCGCCCGTGCAGCACGTGCATCGTGACCTCACCGGGATGCTCGTGTTCGTGCATGTGCTCGCCCTGCCGCAAGGCCATGACGGTCTGCCGCAACGAACGATCGTGCCCACCGTGCACGGTGGTGGCGCTGCGACCGCTGTGCGCCTCACGGGCGAGTTCGAGCAGGTTGCGGACGAGCGCGGTCAGCGAAACCTTGGTCATGACTGCGGCGCGCGACGGTCCCGCCGCGCCTCCAGCTCTTCCGGGCTGACCACGGTCAGCATCGGCTGCCCGGGCGCGCAGAACATCGTCACCACGAACGCCGACTCCTCGTCTGCAAGATGGTTGCCGTCCTGGTAGTGGATGACGTCCCCACCGGGCTCCCAGAACGCCTCGCCGGCCCGGACGACCCGTACGGGCTCTCCTTCGAGCTCGAAGTTGATGGCCCCCTTGACCACGTACCCGAACGCGGGCCCGGAGTGCCGGTGAGGTGGCGCGCCGGGGCTCTTCGGCGGCAACGTGACCAGGATCGTCATCGCCTCGGCCCCCTCCGGCGCGGGCGGCGCCCCCGGCACGGTGGCGACCACGTCGAGTTTCGGCGGCGGCCCGCTCTTGTCGGGGTTCTCGAGGTGGTGAGCGTGAGCGTGATCGGTGCTCATCAGGCTTCCTTGCTGGACGGTGGCCGGCTCGATCCGGCCGTGTACCAGCTCAGACCGGACAGCACCCCGATGCGTGACAACGCCCTGAACAGTTCGCCGGCCAGAGACCAAATCACCAGGCATGTGGGCTGTTCGTGGACATCCGTCGGATCCTTCGCAGCCCACGCTCGGACGCGACGGCGTCAGAGAGCCAACGCGGCCATGAAGGTCATGCTGGCCGCCATACCGGCCGAGCAGGCGTCCTGGCTGAGCGCTTTTCGATCCGCCCTCCTCACGGGCAGAACGCGGGCGAGCCGAGCGCAGGTCCAGGCCAGACCGACAACCAGGGCCACCGCGGCCGGCGAACCGCCTCCATGCGAGTGTCCGTACGAGGCGCCGGCAAGAGCGGGCGCACTGAACGCCGTCAGCACCAGGAGGATGGACATGCCCGCGAAGTCCTGGATGTGATGACCGATCCGCGTGCGGCGGGATGGGGAACCGCAGAGCCAGCCGGCGGTGAGCAGTGCCAGCACCCCGGCGGAGAGGAACCAGCCGCCCAGATGCCCGGCCACCATGCCGAACGCCATGACGATGTGCGGCCACCTCCTGCTGGGACGTGCGGCGGGTAGCAGGGCCGGGGCGAGGGCCAGTACGCAGCCGGCCGACACCCCCACTGTGTGGAGGAGAGCCTGCATCAGGGGATCTCGACTTTCACCTGCCAGGCGCTCCTTGTTCTCCGGACCAATCCGTCGGCGGTCGGCTGAGCGACGACCACCACGCGGTCGAAGGCGCCACGACTACTGCGTCGCCGCTGTCCACCTCCTTAGACAGGACAACTCGGCAGGGCGTGACAGGAAGACCGTGCAGCGCTGGCCCGGCTCATCGACTACGACGGCGGCCCTTTCGAGCGTGGCTGTCTCAGGAACTCCCGCGCGCCGCGCAGCCTGGTCGTCAGATGCCGCTGAGTGAGACGGCAGTCCAACCGGACATCGAGCGGCCCGGGCACGCCGGTGTCGGCACGCCGGCCGGATGGGAGCCGAGCCGGATCGAGTCCGTCCCGCCGCGCGATCAGGCGCCCGAGTTCGTATCGACTCATCGCGTCGGCCCCTGCCGCATGATGCACCCCCGGGCGGCCAGAGTTCGCGAGTTCCAGAAGAGCCGCCGCCAGATCACTTACATGCACCGGGCAGCGCACGTCGTCGGTGAACAACACCTCTTTCATGTCGCCCGCCGCAAGCGCATGCACCCTGCCTTCGTGTGCGGAGCCGCCGTGACCGATTATCAGAGAGGTGCGCACGATCACTGCCGTGGGATCGATCGCCTGCACGGCCACCTCCGCGGCGGCCTTCGCCGCTCCGTACGGTGTGACCGGATCAGGCACACAATCTTCCGAGTAGGTGATCGCCCTGCCTGAGAAGACCGCGTCGCTGGACACGTGCACCATGCGCGCGCCGTTCCCGGAAGTCGCCACGGCCACGTGAGCGGCGCCCACGGCGGTCGTTCCCCAATCCGGCTGGCGGAAGGCCGCGTTGACGACGACGTCGGGGCCGAACGTGCCGATCAAACCGAGTACGGCCGTACGGTCACGGACGTCAAGCGGCAGCCACTCGACTCCCGCCACCGTTCCCGGCCGAGTCAGGTATGTGGCAGCCACGACATGCCCGGCCGTCGTGGCCTGCCGTACGAGTTCGCCGCCGAGAAAGCCGCTGCCGCCCACGATGAGGATTCGCACAGCTGGGACCGTAGTGGGTGATCAGGTGGAGGGCACTCCGCCGGCGCGGTGCGCAGCGCCGGGGCGTCCTTTTGGCATTTGTCATCGCGGTGATCCGCGAGGCCCATGTCGATCTGGTGGCATCGGCGACTACAGCGGGAAGCGGCGCAGAACCCACCCTTGAGCCATGACGACGGACGTGCGGGAAACGGCGGTCGCCCTGGACGTGGCGATCGCGGCGACCGAGCTCAGGCAGAGGTACGGCGAGTTCGAAGCGGTCAGGGGCGTTTCGCTGACCGTCCGCAGAGGTGAGCTGTTCGCCCTGCTCGGCACCAACGGCGCCGGGAAGACCACGACGATGGAGGTCCTGGAGGGCTACCGCCCCGCCACCTCCGGCACCGTTCAGGTGCTGGGGATCGATCCGTACCGCAGGCGCCGGGCGCTCAGCCCGCGGGTCGGGATCATGCTGCAGGAGAACGGCTTCCTCTCCGACCTGACGGTGGCCGAGACCATCGGGCTGTGGCGTGACCTGCACGCGAACCCCCGTTCTCTGGACGAGTCGCTGGAGCTGGCCGGGCTGGCGGACAAGGCGCGGGTCAGGGTACGGCAGTTGTCCGGCGGCCAGAAGCGCAGGCTCGACCTGGTGTTGTCGATCATCGGCCGTCCCGAGGTGGTGTTCCTGGACGAGCCCACGACCGGGATGGACCCCGAGGCGCGCCGGACCACCTGGGGCCTGATCCGCGACCTGGTGACGGACGGCACGACCATCCTGCTCACCACGCACTACCTGGAGGAGGCCGAGCACCTCGCGAGCCGGCTCGCCGTCATGCACGAGGGCGAGATCCGGGTCGAGGGGACGCTGGAGGAGGTCGTCGGCAGGCACGGCGACCGCGTCTCCTTCCGGCTGCCGCCGGAGATCCCCCTGGACGCCCTTCCGCTGATCGGCGGCCACACCCCCGGCGTCGCCCTGGCGGGCGGAACGCCCGTCGTCACGTACACGATCACCGGTGGCGACCAGGCCACGCGGGCCCACGAGGCGCTGGTGCCGCTGTTCGCCTGGGCCGCGGAGCGCGGCGTCGCGCTCGAACGGCTCGCCGTCCGGACCGCCTCACTTGAGGACGTCTTCCACTCCGTGGTGAAGGAGAGCGCATGAACGACGTGGCGCAGGCGGTGCGGCTGGCCCGCGTCGACCTCACCCTTGTCTTCCGCAACCGTACGGCCTTCGTGAACGCCGTCCTGCTGCCGCTGCTGATCGCCGGCGCGCTGGCGTCCAACGGCGTCGGCGAAGGAACCGCCGGCATCCCGGGGACGCAGTACGTGATGACCGGGATGATGGCCTTCATCCTGGTCTTCGCGACGTTCATGAACCTCGCCGGCTTCTACACCTCCCGCCGTGAGGAGATGGTGCTGAAGCGCCTGCTCGGCGGGCCGGCCACCAGGACGGCCGTCCTCGGCGGCAGCGCCCTCGGCGCGACCGCCGTGTATCTCGGCCAGGTGGTCATCCTCTGTGTGCTCATGTCCGCCGCAATGGGCACCAGTGCCCCGGCCGACATCCTGCTGCTGCTGCTCGCCGCGCTTCTCGGCGCGGCCTTCTTCTCCCTGCTCGCCATGGCCGTCTCCGGCCTGTCCTCCACCGGGGAGATGGCGCAGATCGCGACGCTGCCGGTCGTGCTGCTCCTGGTCGGCGGCTCGCCGGTGATGCTGCCACCGGAGATGCTGCCGCCGGCACTGCGCACCGTGATCGAGTTCCTGCCGATGACACCCATCGTGGAGACCATGCGGACCGCCTACCTGGGGCTGGACTACATCGGCGCCGGTCACGAGCCGCTCGGCCCCCTGGAGCGCTGGAGCGCCGCCCTGCCCTCCCTGGGCCTCCTCGCCGTGTGGATCGCGGTCGCCGCCCTGCTGGCCCGGGCCTTCTTCCGCTGGGATCCGCGCCGGGGCTGATGGGTAAGGTTGGGCCATGAACGCCGGGATCAAGCGGGCGCGTCACATCACCTTCTGGACCCTGGCCCTCGAGTTGCTGTTCGCGTGGCTCGGCCCGGTGATCCAGATCGTGGTGAGCAGAACCGAGGGCGGGGTCGGCTGGAGCCGTCTCGTCCTCGTGGCCATGGGTCTTCCGATCTTCAGCTGGCTGTTCCTCCGCATCGTCCGCGCCGCCGTCGACGGCCGGTACGCCGTACGCGAGGTCGTCGCCTCCGGCGCGCTCGCCCTGGTGATGATCGTCCTTGGGGCGGTCCTCATGGCTGATGTTCCCGGGGTCGCCTCCGCGATGCTGCCGTTCTCCTGGAGCACGCTGACCACGACGTGGACCGGGGTGGCGGTGCTCGGCGTGAGCGCGCGGGCCGCCGTGGCGCTGACGGCGGGCGCCGCGGGCGTCTACGTCGCGCTCGACTTCCTGTTGCTTCCCGGCTTCGGCGAGCAGCGCGCCGAGCTCTTCCTCTATCTGCCGATGCTGGCGCTGCTGCCCTACAGCAACCGGCTCTGGCTGTGGATCTACCGCATGGTCATCCAGGTTCACGAGGGCAGGAAGGCGCAGGCCGAGCTCGCCGTGACGGAGGAGCGCCTCCGATTCGCCCGGGACCTGCACGATCTGGTCGGCCACAGCCTCTCCGCCATCGCGGTAAAGAGCGAGCTCGCGGTCAAGCTCGCCCGCGTGGCCCCCGACCAGGCGACGGAGGAGATGACGGCGGTACGCGGACTGGCCAAGGACGCCCTGCGGGAGATCCGGGAGGCCGTGCGGGGCTACCGCGCCATCGACCTGTCCGCCGAGCTGGGCAGTGTGCGTGCCGTGCTGGAGGCGGCGAACATCCGGTGCACCCTCGAACTGCCGGAGCGGACACCGCCGGGCGAGGCGGCCACGCTGCTCGCGTGGGTGGTCAGGGAGGGCGCCACCAACACGCTGCGGCACAGCGCCGCGACCCGGTCCCGCGTCACGCTGAGGCTGACCGGCGCGACGGCGGTGCTGGAGATGGTCAACGACGGGGTCGGCGGCCAGAGCACCGACGACGGCGGCACCGGTCTCATCGGACTGAGCGAGCGGCTGACCGCCGCAGGCGGCAGCCTGACCGCCCGGCCGACCGGTTCGGGCGAGTTCGTCCTGCGAGCCGTCGTGCCGACCACCGACCGCGCGCACGTCCTCACCGAGGCGGTGGCCCGATGACCGACCCGATGATCCGCATCCTCCTCGCCGACGACGAGCACCTCATCCGCGGCGCGATCGCCACCCTGCTCGGGCTGGAACCCGACCTGGAGGTCGTCGCCCAGGTGAGCCGGGGCGACGAGGTGGCGCCCGCCGTACGGGAGCACCAGCCCGACGTCGTGGTGCTGGACATCGAGATGCCCGGGATGGACGGCCTCACCGCCGCCGAGGGACTGCCGGGCCAAGCGATGATCATCTTGAGCAGCTTCGGGCGGCCGGGACATCTGCGGCGGGCGCTTGCCGCCGGGGTACGCGGCTTCATCCCGAAGGACGCCTCGGCCGACGAACTGGCCACGGCCATCCGCAAGGTGCACGCCGGAGGGCGTTACCTCGACCCGGAGATGGCGGCGTCGGCGATGATGGCGGGCGACAGCCCGCTGACCGACCGCGAGCGCGGCGCGCTGTCGCTGGCGGCCGAGGGCGCGTCGGTGCGGCAGATCGCCACGGCGCTGCACCTGACCGAGGGGACCGTGCGCAACTACCTGTCCAGCGCCGTCGCCAAGCTCGGCGCGACCAACCGGATCACCGCGATCCGCGCCGCCCAGGAGAAAGGCTGGCTCTGACGCCCTCCCCCGTCTGGCCGGCGGCAGAGCCCGCCCGCCGGTCCTCCCTCACTCTGTACGCCGACGACCGGAAGTGGAACGAGGCCCACGAGCGGTAGGGCCGCCAGGCGTCGGCGACCTTCCGGTACGCGCTCGCCGTGGCGTCCTGCGGCAGCCCGTACGCCTCGCGGAGGATCGAGAACAGGCGCGGTTCGTCGCCCGGGAACGCGTCGGGCGCCCCCGCGCCCCTGATCAGGATCAAGCCCGCGGAGAACGGCCCCACGCCGGGCAGGGCGCGAAGCTCGGCCAGCGCCTCCGGCGGGTCGAGCGCGCGCAGGTGCTCGGTGGTCAGCACGCCGTCGAGCGCCGCGCGGGCCAGGCCACGCAGCCACTCCTCCTTCTGCTCGGGCAGGCCGAGTCCGCCGGCGTTCACCAGCGACAGGGGCGGCGGGAAGGCGGTGTACGCCCGGCCGTCCAGCTCGACCGTGGCGCCGTACCGCTCCGCGATGCGCTGTTTGAGCCGGGAGGCGATGAGCATCGACGAACGCTGGACGATCACCGCCCAGCAGGCGGCCTCCCACGGGCTCCAGAAGCACAGCGGCCGCAGGCCGGGGCTGCGGCGCTGCAACTCCCCGAGCACCGGGTCGGACTCGCCGATCTCGGCGAAGCCCGAGCCGTCGACGTCCAGGGACAGGATGCGGGCCACCTCACCCCGGATCGCCGGCCCCGCGGGCCTGGTCGTCCGTACCGCGACCCCGCCCGGCGCGGCGGTCACCGTCACGCCGATCGGCAGCCAGTCGGCCTCGGCGCAGTAGGCGAAGCGCAGCGTCCTGCCGTCGGAGGGCAGCCCGCTGGTGGCCGGCCAGTCCTCGACGAACCGGAGCGTCGCGTCGAAGTCGAACGGGCCCGTGGCGGTGAGCGTGAATTCATGCCCGGTCATGCGGGACATCGTACGGACGCGGACCGACAACCCGGCACGCCGTACGCCGTCGTTCCCGCCGTACCGGGCCTGGGGTGCCGGGCCTGGGGTGCCGGGCCTGGGGTGCCGGGCCGGGGGTGCCGGGCCGGGGGTGCCGGCCCGGCACACGTCTCGCCCCGTGACAGGGTCAGGGGCTGGTGCAGGTGGCGGTGGGGGTGGCCGCACTGCCGTTGGCGGTGAAGCCGAACGTCGTGGACGCGCCCGCCGCGATCGAGCCGTTGTAGGACTCGTTGCTCACGGTCACCGAGGAACCGGACGTGCTCTGCCGGCCGTTCCACAGGCTGCTGATGGTCTGGCCGCCCGGCCAGCTCCACTTCACGGTCCAGCCGTTCACCGGCGCGCTGCCCGCCCGCACCGTCACCTCGGACTGGAACCCGCCGCCCCAGCTGTTGATCGTCTTGATCGTCGCCGAGCACGCACCCCCGATGGGAGACGAAGACGGGCTCGGCGAGGCGCTGGGCGACCGGGACGGCGACACCGACGGCGACGACGTGGGTGACTGTGACGGCGACTGTGACGGCGAGGAGGTGCCGCTGTTGAGCGCGCTCAGGGCCGCCTGGTAGGCGGGCTTGGGCTGGTAGCTGGAGTCCCACATCATGGGAGCGCCGTAGCCGGGGAACGTCCCGGGAATCCAGGTGTGGCCGTCGTCCACGCCCCACTGCGACACACCCACGCAGCGCGGAACGGCCAGGCAGGCGTTCACGACCCTGCCGTAGTCGGTGCCCTGCTGCTGCAGCTCGGAACTGTCCGCCGGCATCTGGATGCGGTCGTCGAGCTCGGTGATCGCGACGTCCAGGCCCAGGGCGGCGAAGCGCTCCATGTTCGCCTGCAGGGACGACGGCACCTGGCCGACGATGAAGTGGCTCTCCAACCCGATGCCGTGCAACGGGACGCCCTGGGACAGCAGCGACTGCGCGAGCGAGTAGAGCCCGTTGCTCTTCGCGTTGATGCCCTCGATGTTGTAGTCGTTGATGTACAGCTTGGCGTTCGGGTCGGCGGCGTGCGCGGCCCGCAGCGCGGCGGCGATGTAGCCGGAGCCCATCGCCCTGTAGAACACGTCCTGGCGCAGGGTGCCGTCCTCGTTGTACGGCTCGTTGATGACGTCCCAGGCGTAGACCTTCCCCTTGTAGTGGGTGGCCTCGGTGGTGATGTGGTTCTCCATCACGCCCTGGACCTGGTTGAGCGGCACACCGCCGACCCAGGCGGGCAGCTGGGCGTGCCACACCAGGTTGTGCCCGCGCACCCGCATGCCGTGCGACTGGGCGAAGGAGACGATCTGGTCACCCGACCCGAAGTTGAACGAGCCCTTGGACGGCTCGGTGGCGTCCCACTTCATCTCGTTGCCGGGGGTCACCATGTCGAACTGGGCCGCGGCGAGGTTGACCTCGGCACTGATCCCGAGGTCTCCCCGTGTCAGCGCGGTGCCGAAGTACCTCCCCCTGGCCTCCGCCGCGGCCTTCAACGTCGAGGCCGCGTGAGCGGGGATCGCGAGCCCGAGCGCGACGGCGCCGGCGGCGATGACCGCCAGGGCCGTGGCCGGCCCCCGCGCGCGAGTCCGATGCCGTTCCGTCCCGGTAGTGGGCGGTTTCATGTCAGCCCTCCAGAGAGATCTGATCCCGAACTGCGAACGTGCGCACTCGCCAGCACAGAGCGTGTGATTGTTAGCGCTAACATTCGTGGGTCTCTCCGCTCCCGGGCTGATGGTGGCGCAGCAGCGGAGCCAATACGACGGAGAGCGGCGCGTCAAGGACGCGGCCGGGCCGCTCCCCGGAAGGACTAGCCACGAATGACCCGTTTCACCACCTCATCCGGCGTCCCCAGCCGTACCTCAGGCGGGCCGCCTCTTGCTGAAACGTTCACCCTCGCTGACGCCACCGGTCAGATCGGGTGCGCTCACGCTCCGGAGGCATGCGGGACGAGCCGCGCCATGTCCCCAGGCACAGGTCAGAGATAGCCCCAGGCCGCCGCGATCTCCCGCAGCGGCTCGGCCACCTCTTCGGGAGCGGGCAGCGGGCGGCCGCGCTGCACCCGCCCGCTGCGGATCTTGTCGCGCCAGTCCCCGATGCCTTTGACGAACTCGCCGTGGTCCTTGTCGCCGTAGCGGATCATCTCGGGCTCGTACTCGACACCGAGCCAGGCGCAGACCCGGCGCAACTCGCCTTCCGTGTCGTCGACGAGCCTCTCGTACCGGACGACGAGCCCCTCGTGCCTGCGCCTGGACTCCTCCAGGTGACGCATGTACTGCAGCGTGTGCCGTACGGCCTCCTCGACGGGCCGCGCCTGCGGATCGGCTTCGTGCCAGGACCGGACGATCGATGCGGGGTGGCGCAGCAGGTAGACGAACCGGGCGTCCGGCCAGCACGTCGTGATGCGGCGGTGGGCGAACACGTTGCTCGGCGTCTTGTCGACGACGATCTCCTTGCCGCTCCTGACCAGCTCCCGGTGCAGCAGACGGTCCCACAGGATGTGCTCGATGTCGCTCGTACGGTGCCCGGCCGCCTCCATGGCCTGCCGTACGGGCTCGGTGGTGAGGGTCACGGCGATCCGCCGGACGTGCAGTTCGTGTGGCGCGTGGATCCTGGAATGGCTGTTCAGCAGCACCCGGAAGAGCGTGGAGCCGGACCTGACCGGGGAGAGCACGAACACCGGCGCGCGGAGGAGGCGGTCGCTCTCCGGGTCGGCGGGTGGTCTGGGCTCGTCCCTCGGCGGCTGGACCGCTGCGGGACGTGGGCGGGCCCGGGTGATGACGTAACCGATCATCCCTTCGACGGCGGCGTTGACCTTGCCCTTCCACGGCATGGCCACGACCGTAAGGAGGCGGGGTGGCCTCGCGGTTAACGGAGGCTGGGTGTTTCCAAAGCCGCGCCCTCCTGGGCACGGGCGGGACGCCGCAGGCCCGGGCAGTCCCCGAGCACGGGCGGTCCCAGGGCGCGTGCCGTTCCGCGACAGCCGGGGTGGACGGCGCGCTATGAGGGGGAGATCGCCAGGACCGCCTCGTCGGGCCGCACGCTCGTCAGCCGGAGGTGGATGTCGCCGATGCGGGCGGGCCGGTCCATGGTCAGCGTCAACGCTCCCCTGGTCCGGCAGCGGCCGTTGACGCAGTCCTGGCTGACTCCGACGTTCATGCCCTCGACGCGGTAGCCGCCGGAGGAGCCCTCGAAACTCAGGTGCACCACGCCCTGGTCGAGGGCGGCCACCGTGAGCGCGTCGAGGCCGGTGGCGGCGTCGAGCCGCAGCCGGTCTCCCTGCCGGACCTCCACCTCGCAGTCGGCGTTCCGGCACGCCTCCGGATCGGCGGCGGCCCGTACCGCCGGCGAGGCGGGCGGCGGGGCGGGCGTGGTCAGGGGGACCGGGTCCGTGGTGGACACGGCGGCGGGTGTGGCCGCGGGCCGTGACCGCGTCGGCGGCTCCGGGGCTCCGCACGCCGTCAGCAGCACGGCCACCGGCACGGCGACGAGACCGATCCGCCCGGTGAGGACGAACGCCCCCGATGCAACCCGCATGACACCCGCTCCCCGTCGCGCCCCCGAATACGCCGGCGGGCGCACCTCACGACTGTCTTCGCAGGTCACGCCGCCATCGAAGACTCTCCCCCCGCATCGGCCAGCCCAACCGGCCGGATCCCGCGCGGTTCGCCGTCTAGGGCCGTACGGGCGCCCTGCCGGGGCTGCCGGTGGACGCCGGCACCCTGCTGCCGTTCCCGGCGTCCGCCGGTACCCTGCCGAACACGGGTCCGGTGCGCTCCGGTCCCGGCGCCAGGACGGTGCTCAGGGCTCCGGTGATCTGGTGGGCGGTTCTGCGGACGGCCGGGCCCAGGCGCGGCAGCGCCGCGGCGCCCGCCGGGGCCGCGACGGAGACGACCATGCACACCCGGCCGTCCGGCGCGAAGACGGGCGCGGCGGCGCAGCAGACCCCTTCGGCGTACTCCTCCCGCGCGTAGCTCACGCCCTCGCCGCGGACGCCCGCGAGCTCGCGTTCCAGCGCGGCCGGGCCGGTCACCGTACGGCCCGTCATCCGCCGGGGGGCGGGACCGGCGTAGAAGGCCTTCCGCAGTCCGGCGTCATGGGCGAGCAGCGCCTTGCCCGCGGCCGTGCAGTGGAGCGGCGCGCGGTCGACGCCGTCCGAGGGCGACCTGACCCGGTTGTGCCCATACAGCCGTTCGACGTACGCGACCTCGCCGCGGTCGGGCACGGCGAGGTTGACCGTCTGGCGGGTGGCCTCGTACAGCTGGAGCAGGTACGGCAGGACCGCCCGGCGGCAGTCCGGCACCCGGCGGCCCTGCACGGGCCAGCCGCGTGGCGACAGCAGTTCGGCGAAGCGCCCGTCGACCGTGTAGTCGCCGCCTCTGCGGGTGACCAGGCCGCGTCCCTGTAGGACCCCGAGCAGGCGGTGCGTGGTCGTCTTCGAGAACCCGGTCGAACGGTGCACCTGGGTGAGGTTCATCGGCCTCATGCCGACCGCCAGGCAGAAGAGGATCGCGATCCCGCGCTCCAGGCTGCCCAGGGCCGACGCCGTCTCCACCCTGCCGGACCGTTCCATCAGCACGATCGCAGACCTCCGTCATCGCATTACGAAGAGCATTCCGAAGAGCACCTTGTGATCGGCCAGCGGCCACCCTAACCGGAGCGCCGCGCACGTGCGACGGTTTCCGGCGAGGGCGGCCGGCGTACGGCCAGGGCGGCCGCGTTCAGCCGACCTCCACGCTTTCCAGGACGCCGAGGGCGTCGGGCACCAGCACGGCCGCGGAGTGATAGGTGGTCACTAGGTAGGAGATGACCGCCTTGTCGTCGATGCCGGTGAAACGCACCGACAGACCCGGCTCGTACTCGTCCGCCAGGCCGGTGCGGCGCAGCCCGACGACTCCCTGTTTCTCGGTTCCGGTGCGCATCACCAGGATCGAAGTGAGCCCGCGGTCGGTGACGGGGATCTTGTCGCAGGGCAGTATCGGGACCCCTCGCCACGCCATGACCTTCGCACCGCCGGACTCGGTGACGTCCGGATACAGGCTCCGGGCGGTGCACTGGCGGCCGAAGGCGGCGATGGCGAGGGGATGGGCCAGGAAGTAGTGCGAGCTGCGCCGGCGGGCCAGCAGTTCGTCGAGGTCGTCGGGGGTGGGCGGGCCCGACCGGGTGTGGATGCGCTGCTTGAGATCGGCGTTGTGCAACAACCCGAAGTCGCGGTTGTTGATGAGCTCGTGCTCCTGCCGCTCCCGCAACGCCTCGACCGTCAGCCGCAACTGCTGCTCGGTCTGGTTCATCGGCTCGTTGTACAGATCCGCCACCCGCGAATGCACCCGCAGAATCGTCTGCGCCACACTCAGCTCATACTCACGCGGCCCCAGCTCGTAATCCACGAACGTCCCCGGCAGCGTCGCCTCACCCACATGCCCCGCCGCCAGCGCGATCTCCGCCTCCCCGTACCGGTTGGCCGGACGGCCGGCCGCGGGGCGGTTCAGCTGCTCCCGCAGGCTGTCCGAGCGCTCGGTCAGCTCGTCGGCCACCGGCCGTTCGAGCACGAGCACGACGCAGCGGGTGAGCGCCCTGGCGGGGGGCGCCGCCGGGCCGGTGAGATCACCGAGGTGATCCCCGTCGGCCACGACCCGGAGCAGCGTCTCGCCGCCGTACTCGCCGACGCCGACGCAAGCGATCTTGCCGTGGGCGACCAGGACCACCTGCCCGGCGGGCACCGGTTCGTCCTGGTCCAGTTCGTGCTGCACGAACCGGTCCGCCAGCGCGGCCAGCGCCTCCGCGTCGGCGTACCCGTGCAGCGACGGCAGTTCGCACAGCTCGGCCGGGATCACCCTGACCTCGGCCCCGGTCGAGACGAACGTCACCCGCCCGTCTCCCGGGGTGTAGGTCAGCCGCCGGTTGACCCGGTAGACCCCGCCCTGGACGTCGATCCACGGGAGCACCCGCAGCAGGTGGCGAGGGGTGGTCTCCCGCATCTGCGGCGGGGTCTTGGTGGTGG
The DNA here is from genome assembly GCF_005864065.1 of Microbispora triticiradicis. NCBI lineage: Bacteria > Bacillati > Actinomycetota > Actinomycetes > Streptosporangiales > Streptosporangiaceae > Microbispora > Microbispora triticiradicis. Next base: position 151,702 of record NZ_VANP01000009.1, read on the forward strand.
TCGCGAGGGTGCGCGCGGCCCTGGTGCTCAGGGCCAGCCGCGACGCGCCGTCGGGCCCGATCGGCGCGCTCATGAGGCACCCGCCGTGAGGTGGAGCACGGGCGGGTGGGCGACGCCGTCCCCGGCGGGCGCGCCGTACGCGGGCGCGAGGGAGCCGATCCTGGCGGTGGCGGTGCCGAGGCCGGTCGGGCCCTGGGTCCACCGGGCCACCGGAGTCGCGCGCAGTTCCTCGTCGAGATAACGCCGGCATCGTTGATGCCAGCGCAGGATGGCGGCCATCCAGTTCCGCAGATCGGTCACGTACGCCGCGACCGACTCACGTACGGCCTCGCCCGCGTCGATCCGGTCGAGCAAGGCCGGCAGGTCGATGGTGGTGATGTGCTCGAACTGCCTCATCCGGCTCGTCATCAGCCCGTCCACCACCGTCACGCCCTCCTGCGGCGGGCAGTCGAGGAAGGTGGACATCACCAGGACCGCGTTGTGCAGTTCGCCCTCGTACTGGATCTCCTTGCGGTAGGAGAACAGGTCGTTGAGCAGGCACGCGTAGTCCTGCGCGGCGTCGGTCATGCCGAGGAACTCGCGGGTCAGGTGGATCTCCTCCGGGACGACCCGGCCCGGGGTGAGCCTGGCGAGGCTCATCGTCATCCGCGAGCCGAAGGTCGCGCGCCGCATCTCCAGGTAGTCGACGGGGTCGGGCACCCGGTTCTGGGCCTGGTTGGCCAGCTCCCACACCCAGCTGTCGATCATCTCCTCCACCGACGTGCGGAAGATCTCGCGAGAGTCGGCCGGCAGCGGCCCGGCGGTGCGCGGCCACAGGTCGGCGAGCCCTCGTTCCAGCCCTGTCGACGGGCTCAGCCGCGGGACGAGATCCAGCGGCATGAGCTCCTTGAGCCGCCGGTTCAGGAGCTTCGCGCCGACCAGGTCACGCGCCGCGCCGAAGACGCGTGGATAGTAGTCGTCGCCGTACGTCCCCCAGGCCAGCCAGTTGGTGGCCAGGACCAGCTCGTCGGCGGTGGCGTCCGGGGTGATGCCGGACGCGCAGAGAGCCAGGTCGAATCCGGCGAGCCGCCGTTCGTCCCACACGGCGGTCGCCGGGATGCCGGGAACCCCGTCGAAGAACCCCATCGCCGCGCACCACTCCAGGTCGGCCGCGCGCGCCGCGTCCAGGTGCGGGTTGTCGCGCACCTCGAACGGCATGTACGGCTCGGGCAGCCGTACGCCGGCCTCCGCGAAGGGCCTGTGGGTGTGGTTGCGCAGGCCGCCCGCGCCCGTGAGGTGGGCGCGCGAGACGTTCATCCCGAAGGCCCCCGCCTGCCCGCCGTTCTTCGTGTAGCGGCTGGAGGCCGAGTGCCAGGCGTGGCCTCCCGCCTGCCAGTCCTGCAGCCCTTTGGCGTACCGGAGGACGAGCCCCTGCTCGGGCGGCGAGACCGCCTCGTCGGCGAACAGCGCCGGCAGTTCGGTCAGCGCGGTGTGCTCGAACTGGTGCAGCCGCGACGTGAGCAGGTCGTTGGTGATCTCCACGGCCCGGGCGGTGTCACAGCCGAAGAAACGCTCGCAGACCAGCACGCAGTTGGACAGCTCGCCTTCCTCCCGCACCTCCCGCTCGTAGGAGAACAGGTCGTTGCGCAGGTGCACGGAGTCGGCGAACGACTCCGTCAGCACCCGGATCGGCCGGCTGCCGGCCAGCCGGGCCGGAAGCTCCGCGCCCGCCGCGTGCTCGACCAGCGCCGCCGACCATGGGGCGCCGCCGACCTTCCGGCGTTCCTCGATGTACTCGATGGGGTTGGAGACGGCGTCCCGTTCGATGTGGAACAACTCCCACATCGACTCCTGGAGCAGATCCCGGGTGACCCGGACGAACCGCCGCCGCCACGCCGCCGACATGGCGGGCACGGTGCGGAACCACAGGTCGGCCAGTCCCCGCTCCACGGGGTTGACCGGCTCGGGCGGGTCGTCCGCCATGAACGCGTCGAGCCGGTCCAGGTACTCCTGGGCGCCGTCGAGATCCCTGCTGCGTTTGAAGGTCTCCAGGAAGTGGTCGTCGAAGTAGAAGACCCAGACGTACCAGTCCGTGACCAGGTCCAGCTCCGGGGCGGAACAGTCGGGATGGGTGTAGGCGCACATCAGGCCGTAGTCCATCGCGTCGAGCGACTCCACGGTCCAGATGTCCGGATCGTCCAGCATCCCCATCCGCTCCGCCCAGCCGCGGGTGTGCGTACGGGCGGTCTCCACGTGCGGGTTGAGCCTCGGCGGATACGGGAGATAGAAGTCCGGCAGCCGGTAGGACGACATCACAGGACCTCGACGCTCTCCAGGATGCCGAGGGCGTCGGGGACCAGCACGGCCGCCGAGTAGTAGGTCGTCACGAGGTAGGAGATGATCGCCTTGTCGTCGATGCCCATGAAGCGCACCGACAGACCCGGCTCGTACTCGTCCACCAGGCCGGTGCGGCGCAGGCCGACGACGCCCTGGTCCTTCTCCCCCAGGCGCATGACCATGATCGAGCTGACGCCCTGGTCGCTGACGGGGATCTTGTTGCACGGCAGCAGCGGGACCCCGCGCCAGGCGGGCGCCTTCTGGCCGTTGAACTCGACGGTCTGCGGATAGATGCCCCGGCTGTTGCACTGCCGGGCGAAGGCCGCGATCGCCTTGGGGTGGGCGAACATGACGGTCGGGTTCTTCCAGACGGTGGTCAGCAGTTCGTCGAGGTCGTCGGGGGTGGGCGGGCCCGACCGGGTGTGGATGCGCTGCTTGAGATCGGCGTTGTGCAACAACCCGAAGTCGCGGTTGTTGACCAGCTCGTGCTCCTGCCGCTCCCGCAACGCCTCGACCGTCAGCCGCAACTGCTGCTCGGTCTGGTTCATCGGCTCGTTGTACAGATCCGCCACCCGCGAATGCACCCGCAGAATCGTCTGCGCCACACTCAGCTCATACTCCCGCGGCCCCAGCTCGTAATCCACGAACGTCCCCGGCAGCGTCGCCTCACCCACATGCCCCGCCGCCAGCGCGATCTCCGCCTCCCCGTACCGGTTCACCGGGCCGTCCGGGTCCTCCCGGTACGCCGACACGTGCTCGCGCAGGCTCTCCGACAACGCCAGCAGACGCTCGAAGGCGTCCCTGGTCAGGGCGAGCACGGTGCACGGCGTCACCGTCCGCACCGTCCACTCCCACCGCGCCTCGGGGTGCACCAGCATCTGCTCGCCGACGTACTCCCCGTCGGCCAGCACCCCGAGCAGCGTCTCGTTGCCGTACGCCCCCTCACCGATCTTGTCCACCTTGCCGTGGGCCAGCAGCACGACCTCCTCCATCGGAGCCCCCGCCGCCGCGATGACCTGCCCCGCCTCGTACTCCCGCTGCGTGAACAGATCGGCCAGCGACGCCAGCACGTCGGCGTCGCCGAAACCCCGCAGCGCCGGCAGCTCGCACAGCTCGGCGGAGATGACCCGCACCTCCGCTCCGGTCGAGACGAACGTCACGCGCCCGTCGGCCACCTGGTAGGTCAGCCGGCGGTTGACCCGGTAGACGCCGCCGACGGCCTCGATCCAGGGCAGCACGCGCAGCAGGTGCCGGGAGGTGATCTCCTGCATCTGCGGCGGGGTCTTGGTCGTCGTGGCCAGGTTGCGTGCGGCCCTGGTGCTCAGGCTGAGCCTGCTGTCGTTCGGCGCGCTGGTCTGCGGGGTCGTTTCGGTCACAGCACATCACCCATCTTCTGATCGGCCGGCGGCCGGTTGTCCGCTAACAGGTCGTGCTCGTCGCCGAGCGGTGGAGGGGAAGGCATCGGAGGGGCGCCGCCCGGAGGGTCCCGCGCCGCCGGACCGGCCCCAGCGCGAAAGGCGCGGATGGGGCCTAAGGCGCGGGTCGGGCGGATGGGGCGAAGGACGCGGGAAGCCGCCGATGACGCGGGCGTGCCGTTCGCGCGCCTCACCGGACGCGACGCGTGAGCCGCTCGGTGAGCACCGCCAGCGCCTCGGCCGCCTCCGGCGTGATCGGGCAGTCGCGCAGCGCCGCGAGCGCCTGGCCGGTCCGCTGGACGATCAGCTCCTCGACCCGGTCGAGCGCGCCGGTGTCCACGATGATCCGCCGCAGCTCCGCCGCCCGCGCCTCGTCCAGTGCGGGATCGCCGTGCCAGGTGCGCAGCAGGTCGCGTTCCGGTCCGCGGGCCCGCGCGGAGGCGTACGCCATGAGGACGGTCCGCTTTCCCTCGCGCAGGTCGTCGAGGACGGGTTTGCCGGTGACCGAGGGGTCGCCGAAGACGCCGAGGACGTCGTCGCGCAGCTGGAACGCCTCCCCCAGCGGCAGGCCGAACCGGGAGTAGGCCTCCAGCAGGCTCGGCGGGGCCCCGGCGAGCGCCGCGCCGATCTGCAGCGGGCGCTCCACCGTGTAGCGCGCCGTCTTGTACCGGATCACCGTGAGCGCCTGCTCGACCCCGTCGTCACCCCGGGCGTGCGCCAGCAGGTCGAGGTACTGACCGGTGACGACCTCGGTGCGCATGCGGTTGAAGAGGTCACGGGCCGCGCGGGCCCGCACGTCGGCGGGTGCGGCGTCCGCGAGCAGTTCCTCGGCCCAGGCCTGGGCGAGCACGCCCAGGAGGATCGCCGCGGACTGGCCGAACGCCTCGGCCGCCCCGAACCGCCCCGGCCGCGCGAGCCCCCGGTGGATCGTCGGACGTCCCCGGCGCAGCTCGCTGCCGTCCATAAGGTCGTCGTGGATGAGAAGACCGGCGTGGTAGAGCTCCAGCGCCGCGCCGGTGGCGACGACCGCCGCCTCGCGAAGCTCCTCACCGCCGGCGCCCCGCCAGCCCCAGTAACACAGCAGAGGCCGGACCCGCTTGCCACCCTCGATCACGAATTCACGCAGCAGGCGGTATCCCTCGGCCACGTCGTGGTCGCCGACCGGAGGGCGCCGCGCGTCGAGGAAGTCGGACAGCAGTTCGTCGACCCGCCGCCGGATCCGGCCGGTGATGCCGGTGATGGACGTGTCCACGATCTCCGCCGTCATGGTCGGCCTCCTCGTCGGCGCGCCGGTCTCCCTGCGGAAAGTTACTTAATGAGCACGCAAAGTAGAACCAGGCGTTCCGATAGTCGGAACTTCTCACCGGTTCGCCCCGTGATCCGTCACATCACGCGAAAACCGGCTCCGCGGAGCGGCGCCGAGCCCGCCCGGCCGATGCGCCGGCGTCACCGCGGAGTGGTAGGCGCTGGCGAGGTTGTTGCGGGAGGTGAGGGTGTCGGGGTGGTCGGGGCCCAGCACCGCGCGGGCCCGCCCTCCTCGGGGCGGCCCGCACGGCTTGATCACCTCGGGCAGTTCCGAAACCCACCGATTCATTGAAGAACGAGGAGAGGTAACACATTCGTCACTCCGGGCGACACTTCTCGGGCCGGGCAGCAGTCCGGACGCATGGCGCAGGCGAGGGATGGTTCAGCACCCGCAGCGCGCCGACGCCAGGCAGGCGGCCACCCAGCCGGCCGCAGCAGCGCCTGACCTACCGGGCGTCCCGCAGACACCCCTGACCGGATCAGCGCTCGATCACGTCAATCGCCGAGCTGCTGGGGGTGAGTCCGGGGACGCTGTACAACCACATCCCCGACCTGCGCGAGCTACGGGCCGGCCACCAGCCCATGAACACCCCCGCTCAGCGATAGCGACGCATTCACCGGTACCCTCTCGCCTGTTTCCTCCAGTGGGCGAGGTTGGCCCGGGCGGTCAACGTGTCCGGGTGCTCCGTCCCCGACACCCGCTCGCGCACCGGCACTAGCATCGCGAACAGGTCCCGCGCGGCCGCCGCATCCCCCGCCATCCCCGTCCAAAAGGCCAGGTTCGCTCGAGCTGCCAACGTGGCCGGGTGCTCCGTCCCCGGCACCCGCTCCCGCACCGGCACCAGCACCTCATACAGGTCCCGCGCGGCCGCCGCATCCCCCGCCGCCCCCGTCCAGTAGGCCAGGTTCGCCCGGGCTGCCAACGTGGCCGGGTGCTCCGTCCCCGACACCCGCTCCCGCACCGGCACCAGCACCTCATACAGGTCCCGCGCGGCCGCCGCATCCCCCGCCTCCCCCGTCCACGTGGCCAGGTTCGCCCGGGCTGCCAACGTGTCCGGGCGCTCCGTCCCCGACACCCGCTCGCGCACCAGCACCAGCCCGGCGTACAGGTCCCGCGCGGCCGCCGCATCCCCCGCCATCCCCGTCCAGTAGGCCAGGTTCGCCCGGGCGGTCAACGTGTCCGGGTGGTCAGGGCCGAGGGTGTCGTGCAGCGCGCCGGCGTGGCGTTGTTGCAGGGTTTTGGCGGTGCGGTAGTCGCCGCTGGCGCGCAGATAGTCGACGACAGCGCCCATGCCCGGGGATTCGGCCGGCAGGGCGACGCGGGAGTGTGGCAACAAACTCGCGTAGACGGGCCAGGAGGAGATGCGCTCCGAGCCCTCGGGGAGGGCGGCCTGCAGCAGGTCGGCCGCGGTGCTTCGGGCTTCGGCGCGCTCGTGGCCGGGCAGGCCGGCGAGGGTGACGACCTGAACCAGGCGGTGCACGCTGACCAACTGCCCGTCCGGGGAGCGGGTGATCATGCTGTAGGAGACCAACACCCCCAGCGCCTCGGCCACCTCGGCCGGGCCCGCGCCATCCAGTCCATGAAGGACGGCGCAGGGCAGCTCGTCGGGGGCGTAGCAGGCCAGCACCCGCAACACCCGCACCGCAAACGGGCTCTGCCGGCCGATGCGCTGCCCGGTGACCGCCCACACCCGCGCGACGACCTCCTGGGCGTCAGAGCCGGGCCCTGAGCGTCGGCGTACGTGCGCGGCCAGCGCCCGGGCCGGGGCGGTACGCAGCAACTCCAGGTAGGCCGCGACGGTGATGCCGGGGGTGTGGGTGATGTAGGCGCCGGCCTGCTTGAGTGCCAGCGGCAACCCGTCCAGCTCACCGGCCAGCTCCTCCAACGCCTCATGGTCGCCGCCCAGGCCGGCATCCCCGATGAGGTGGAGTTCGCCACCAAGCCGATACTCGCCCGGCAGATGCTGGCCCGGGCCTTGGACGGGGGCCTGCCGGTGTCATGGGCGACAGCGGATGAGGCCTACGGCATGGACTACAAGTTCCGCTCTTTCCTGGAGCGGCGCGGTGTCAGCTATGTGGTCGCCGTCCCCAAGAATCAGATGGTCGCGGGTGCCACCGTTCGCGCCGATACCCTTGGCCACATGGGTCCGTCCCGGAGGAAACCCCCACCCACCTGGCACGCCATGCCAAGCACAAGGTCCAGGCCCGGTACCGGTTGCTGTCCGTAGGGGCCCGCACGATCTTCGTTAACACCGGTGGAGTCAACGTGAGCAATTTCAACCTTGACCGCGCAGGTGGACGCACGCTGTTCGGCAACCGAAAGCAAGCAGCGGAGAACTTCATGGAGGCATGGTCCTGGGACGAATACCTGGACAAGTACCGGCGCCAATCCGCCGCCAGCCGGGTCTGAGAGCACAGCGGGAGGCGAGCCAGTAGGGCCCGGATCCCGCCGTGGGCTCACGGGCCCGCAGAGCGGGCGGTCAGTATGGTTCTGCCGGGACGCCGCTGATGCGGCGGTCAACGCCTCGTAGCTCAGAAACCTTTATCGAGCTCCGGTGGACTGGCGGAAGAGGCCTCGGGCCGCGAGATACACCGGGCCAGCACTCGGGCACGGCCGCAGCAGACCACGATCCCGCGCCAGCACCAGCCACTCCCTAATCACGCCGATCGTGTCCGGGCCAAGCCGGCGTAGCCCTTCGCGATCATTCGCGCGTGCGATCCGAGACTGGGATCGGGGCTCAGGTCTCGGGGTGATACTTGGCGGTACCGGTCTCATCCTGGTCAGAGCCTGTCAGCAGGGACGTATCAGCCCACTCCAGCTGTCCTTGCCCATCTGACGAAGTGACAACCGACCAGCCCGGAGGCCACCTGTGCGGACGGTCGGGATGGGTGACCCTTGCCAAGTCAAAGCGAAAAGTCACATCAGACGGCTGGATATCCGCGAATAACGCGAGTTCCTTGAAGGTTACGTCCTGGCAGTTGACATCCCCGCGGAAGGTCGCCCTATCGAACAGGGCGCTCCTGGTGAAGGTCGCCTCGCTGAACCGGGCGTCCCGGGTGAAGGTCGCCTCGCTGAAGACGGCGTCCCGGGCGAAGGTCGCCCTGTCGAAGACGGCGTCCCGGGTGAAGGTCGCCCTGTCAAAGAGGGCGTCGCGGGCGAAGGTCGCCTCGTTAAACCGGGCGTCCCCGGTAAAGGCCGCCCAGCTGAAGGAGGCGTCCCCGGTGAAGTTCGCCCCGTAGCACAGGGCGTGCCCGGTGAAGGTCGCCCCGGCAAACAGGGCGTCCCGGGTGAAGGCCGCCCAGCTGAAGGAGGCGTCCCGGGTGAAGGTCGCCCTGTCAAAGAGGGCGTCGCGGGCGAAGGTCGCCTCGCTGAACCGGGCGTCCCCGGTGAAGGCCGCCCTGTCGAAGACGGCGTCCCGGGCGAAGGCCGCCCTGTCAAAGAGGGCGTCGCGGGCGAAGGTCGCCTCGCTGAACCGGGCGTCCCCGGTGAAGGCCGCCCAGCTGAAGGAGGCGTCCCCGGTGAAGGCCGCTCCATAGAACAGGGCGTGCCCGGTGAAGGTCGCCCCGTGGAACAGGGCGGTCTGGGTGAAGGTCGCCCTCGGGAACAAGGCGTGCCCGGTGAAGGTCGCCCTCGGGAACCAGGCGGCCGCGGTGGAGCAGACGGAGAAATCAAAGTCGATCAGGGTCGCACCGGTCAAATCAAGCCGTATGTCCTTCCAGAATCGCGACTGGACGGATGCCTGTTTCCACCTATACCGCCGTAGTGGCTGTCGCCAGGATGGTTCCGGATCCAATTCATTTCGCAGGTGGGCGGTGAGGATGCGCTGTGCGGTGAGACGGACTTCCTTTTCTTGGTGCAGGTCTGGTGCGTCGCTATGATCCTTGACGGCCCAGGGCCCCGCCGGCCGGGAGGCTGCGTCGCTTTCTCGGCGCCAATCGTCGTCGGGTGGGGTATAGGGCATGCGCAGGTAAGCGCAGATCACGTCCACGATGGTCTGCCGGTGGTCGGGGTCGTTCTGCCCGAGGCGTTCCAGTGCGTATAGACCACCAAGCCGTACGGGGGCGTTCTCGTGGCCGAGTTGCTCCACGGCCTTCGTGTACAGTTCGGTCGCGCGGCGTTCGGCGCCGTCGTACTCGGTGTGAAGTGCGTTGAGCTCCTGGTGGCGCTGGCGGCGCAAGGCGAGCAGCAGGGTTACCGCGGCACCGAGGCCAGCCGCTGTGGCGAGAGCGGTTCGGATGGCATCGTTACGGGCCAGGGCGATGTCGGTGCCTTTGACCTGAGGTGTCGCGATTACGGTGACGGTCACCGCGGGCGCAGGCGAGGCGCTGGGCGACGGCGGGGCCGGTGCGGCCGGGCTCGCCGAGACTCCCGCGAAGGCACCAGGGATCGATGGTAGATCGCGGATCAGGAGCCATCCGGTGACGACGGCCGCGGCGGCCACGCCGAGTGCAAGCCAGGGGACCCACCACCACAGCGATTTGGGCACACGAAGGGCAGGGGGTCGTCTCTTGACGGGGACAGACGGCACATTCCCCTGTCGCCGGGGAGCAGCGGGTCGTTACAAGAATCTCATACCGGACAGATTGGAAATCTGAAGGCACTCGACTACTTTCTGTCGCCTTACTGGTCGGGAGGATCTTCTCCCTCTGCACGGGGCGACCGGCAGCCGTTAGCGGGCCGCGGGAGAGAAGGCCACTGCCAAGACAGGGCCGGTGTGTCCGGTGAGGGGGGCGCCGACGGGTTGGCGGGTGGTCACATCCCACAACCGCACCCTCTCGTCGCTGCTGGCGGTGGCGAGCACGTGGCCGTCGGGGTGGAAGTCCACCGCGACGACCGAATCGGTGTCGGTGAGGACAACGCCCATCGCCTGATACAGCTCCAGCAACTCCGCAGAGGACAGTGTGGCTGGTGCCTGTTGGCTGGCTTCCTCATCGGCTGTCAGCCACAGGGCACGGAACTCCTCGATACGGCTGCCATCTCCGGTGAGGGCCTCGACGATGACCTCCAAGTGTTCCCAACGCGGCGGCTTCTTGCAGCGGATCACCAAGTTGGCGGTGATGTGGCTTCTTCACTGCCCGTACAGGGCGAGCAGCACGGCGGGCAGAAAGGCCATCAGGGTCGCCGTCGCACTCAGTACCCGCGCCGGGGTGCCGGCGGGGTAGTGCGCACGATGTAGAGGGCCAAGCCGATGAACCACTTCCCAAGCCGAAGACGAACCTTGGAACAGCGTCACGCGTCCTGGCCTCTCACTCTTCCTTCTCGGCGGCACCTTCAGGGAGGCGGGTTCGGATGCTAATTTCGGTCGGTTCGCCCGAAAGATCGGTGCGTACGGCCGCTTCGCGGCCCCGTCACGCATCGCCGATGGGAGCACGGTCTGGGGTGATCGTGATGATCCGACGGCTGGCCGCTGTCGCGGTGCTGGGCGTGGCGATGACCGGGTGCGCGGGCGACGGCGCCGTGGACGCCCCGGCCTCCCCCGGCTCCCCGGCGGCAGCGGGCCCCCGGCCCGGCCCGGGCCCGTCCCTCGGCACGGGCGTCTGGACGGAGACGCCGATCGGCGCGGCGGTGGAAAGAGTCGCCGCGACCGCGGATGGCGAGGTCTGGGCCGTGGGCGGCACCGGCGAGGCCGGCAGGGGCAGCCTGGCGCGCTGGGACGGCCGCGCCTGGCGACGCATGCGCCTGCCGGCGGGCCTGCCGTATCTGAACGCGGTGTCCGGGACGTCTTCCCGCGACGTCTGGCTCTTCGACAAGGACGCGGACGTCCGGCGGTGGGACGGCCGCCGATGGTCGGCGGGCTCGCGCACTGGTCATCGTCGGGCTGGTCCACCGTGCCCTCGCCCCGGTCGGGCCGGGCCGTGATCCGGCGTTTCGAAGCCGGCCCGTCCGGCGACCTGTGGGCGGTGGCGGACGGGCCCGGCACCGAATCCGTGATCGAGCACTGGGACGGGCGCCGCTGGAGAGACGTGCCCGCGCCCCGGTGGCTCACCGGCGCGGAGGCCGGGTTCGACGACCTGGCGGTGGTGTAGGAACGGGAGGTCTGGGCGGCCGGCTCGATCCTGCTGCCCGGCGCCCGCCAGGCCGCGCTGCTGATGCGCTGGGACGGGGACCGGTGGACCCTGGTCCGGGACGTACCGCCGGGAGCGGTCGGACTCGGCCCCCTGGTGGCGGACGGCCACGGCGGGCTGTGGCTCGGCGCGCACAACTACGACTACGGCGACCACCGCATCCTGTCTCCACTACGACGGTCGGTCCTCGTGGACGTACGACACGGCCCCGAGGACGAACAACGCTCCGGCGGTGATCGACCTGGCCAGGGTTCCCGGAGAGGACCGGGTGTTCGCGGCCGGCGGCAACCCCTCGTACGACGAGGACAGCCAGGGATGGCTCTGGACGCGGAACTGAGACCCGCCGGCGGGCGGGGTCAGCCGAGGCGCCGGCCGTGCCGGTCGCGGGCCTTCAGCCGTACGGTGGGCATCTCGGGCGCGGGCAACCGCTCCTCCCCGCCGGGGACGACGCCGAAGCGGGCGCCGCGCGCCCAGTCGTCGCGGGCCGCGGCGATCTCCTCGTGCGAACGGCCGACGAAGTTCCACCACATCACCAGGGGTTCCTCGAACGGCGTCCCGCCCAGCACGAACAGCCGCGCGGGCCCGGTGGTCTCCAGCGGCACGTCCGCACGGCCCTGCCCGAGGTAGAGCAGCGATCCCGGCGACAGCGCCACCCCGGCCACCTCCGCCGTACCGGACATGGCCAGCACCGCCGTCTCGAAGGCCGGGTCGACCGGCAGCCGGTGGCGTCCGGCGCCGCCGAAGAGCACCTCGGCCCCGAGCAGCGGCGTGTGCGCCCGCGCGGGCGACCGGGCCGCTCCCACCTCCCCCACCACGACGGTCACGGTGACGTTCCCGTCGCGCAGCACGGGCAGCGCGGCGTGGTGCTCGAACCTCGCCTCGCCGTGCCGGGCGTCCTCCGGCAGCGCGACCCACAGTTGCAGCCCGTGCATCCCTGGAGGGTGGTCCGGCGGCGACTGCTCGGAGTGGGCGATCCCGTGGGCCGCGGTCATCAGGTTGAGCTGTCCCGGCACGATCGCCTGGACGTTGCCGAGACTGTCGCGGTGCAGGATCTCCCCCTCGGCGAGCCAGGTGACCGTCTGCAGTCCGGTGTGGGGATGCGGCGGCACTTGCATACCCGGCCGGTCGCGCACGTCGTCCGGGCCGAAGTGGTCGACGAAGCACCACGCGCCGACCATCCGGCGCGGGCGCTGCGGGAGCAGCCGGCGCACCGTCGTGTACCGGCCGAGCGGCACGTCGTGGCCGGGCAGGAGCACGCTCTCCGGCATCGCCTCGGCGCCCGTGCCGCCATACAGAGCCTCACAGCCGTAGAGCGCGGGCTCCCCGGGGCTCAGCGGCCCGGCGGTCACCCGGCCGCCTCGTCGAGCGAGAACCGGGCCCGCCGGTCGGCCGGCACCAGATCGAGGTACTCCGGATGCCGCGCGATGTACCGCCGTACGAACGGGCAGTACGGCAGGACCGACAGCCCGGCGTCGCGCGCGGCGTCGAGCGCGGCGCGGACCAGCACCGAGCCGAGGCCGCGGCCCTCGAACGAGGAGTCGATCTCGGTGTGGGTGAAGGAGATCGTCTGCCCGTCGAGCCCGTAGTCGGCGAAGCCGGCGAGGACGCCGTCGACGGTGATCTCGAAGCGGCGCGCCTCCGGATTGTCGGCGACCTTCGGGTCTGTCTGCTCCATCGGTTGTCCGTCCTTCCCAGATCGTCACGCGGCGATGGTCGCGTGCATCTCCCACACGAGGATCTCGGCGGGCTCGGTCGCGGTGACCTTCTGCCCGCCGGTGGCGGTGAACCGCACGGCGTCGCCGGTCTCCAGCATGCCCGCACCCTCCAGGGCGACGGCGCCCCGGGGCACGAAAAGGTGCAGGAACGGCGCCTCCGGCAGCTCCACGGACTGGCCGGGCTCCAGGCGGGCGGCGTACAGCGCGGCGTACCGGTTCTTGATCCGGATGGCCGCGGCGCCGTCGTGCTTGTCCATGCCGGAGGCGACCGGCACCAGGCCGCCGGCCAGCAGGTCGCCCTCGATCTCCAGCTGCTCGTACCCGGGGGTGATGCCGGGCTCGTCGGGGACCACCCACATCTGGACGAAGTGGACGGGCTCGTCGTGGGCGCCGCCGCCGGTCAGCCGCCAGGAGTCGTTCTTCTCCGAGTGGAGGATGCCGGTGCCCGCGCTCATGCGCTGGGCGAGGCCCGGGTAGATGACGCCGGAGTGCCCCTCTGAGTCCTGGTGGACCAGCGAGCCCCGGAGCACCCAGGTGACGATCTCCATGTCCCGGTGCGGGTGCGTATCGAAGCCGGTGCCCGGATGCACGGTGTCGTCGTTGTTCACCAGCAGCAGGCCGTGGTGGGTGTTGCCGGGGTCGTGGTGGCCGCCGAACGAGAACGAGTGCTTGGAATCCAGCCAGGAGATGCGGGTGGTGAAGCGCTCGGCCGCCCTGCGGACGTCCACACGGGGGGTCAGCCTGGTCGTGGTCATCGGAACCCTTTCCTCGTCGCCATGTAGATGATGCATCATCTACTGGTGCCCCACAACATAGATGACGAGTCATTGATTCCGGATACCCTGGGCCGCATGAACAGCCCACGCTGGCTCGACGCGGACGAACAGCGCGCCTGGCGGGCCTACCTGCGCATGCAGGGGCGTCTCACAGCCCGGCTCAACCGGGAGTTGCAGGCCGGTTCCGCCCTCTCCCTGGCGGACTACGAGGTCCTCGTGCACCTCACCGACAACGCCGACGGGCGGCTGCGGCCGTTCGAGCTGGAGCGCGGCCTCCAGTGGGAGCAGAGCCGCCTGTCCCACCACCTCACCCGGATGCAGCGGCGGGGCCTCGTCCGGCGGGAGGAGTGCGAGGAGGACGGCCGGGGCGCGTTCGTCGTGATCAGCGAGGAGGGCCGCCGCGCCATCGCCGCCGCGGCCCCCGGGCACGTGGCGACCGTGCGCCGCCTGTTCTTCGACGGGCTCACCCCCGAGCAGGTCGCCGCGCTCGAACGGCTGGCCACCGACGTGCTCGCCCGCCTCGACGACGACAGCCCCGGCGACGACCCCGGCCCCGGACCCGGACCCGGCGACGGACTCAGCTGATCAGGCCCTCGGGGAAGACGACGCCGGCGACGCCCGGGACGGTCCTGACGACCATCTCGGCGATGCGGGCCGACCGCTCGTCGCCCGGGCCGTACAACTCGACGACGCCGTTGCGCACCGCCGCGCCGAAGGACGCCGTGTCGGCGCAGTCGCGCAGCGCCGCGAGCACGTCGTCGCGGATCCGCTGGTCGCCCTGGACCAGCAGTCCCATCAGGTCGCGCCGGCTGACGATGCCGACGAGGTCGTCGTCGCGCACCACCGGGACACTCTTCACCCCGGTTGTGATCATCAGGTCCAGGAGGTCCATGACGTCGGCCGTGTCGCCAACGGTGGCGACGCGCGGCGTCATGACCTCCTCGACGAGCGCGGGCGGCCTGCCGGTGGGCAGGGCCTCGGGGCGCAGGAAGGCCCGGGGTTCGCTCTCGAACTCGCCGCGCAGCAGATCCATCTCGCTGACGATGCCGACCATCCGTCCCGGCCGTTCGACCACCGGCGCGGCCGTGATGTCCTGCTCGTACAGCAGGCGGACGGCCTGCCTGATCGTCGCCGTGCGCCGCACCGTCACCACCGGCGCCGTCATGATCTCGCAGACCAGCATCGTGATCACCTCCTACCCGGCCGGCGCGAGGACGAGCGTCCCGCCGGGCGCCGGTCCGGTCCGCGCGCCGAACCTCCGGCCGATCCGGTCGAGCGTCCCGCGCAGCCACTCGCGGTCCTCGTCACCGGCGCGACGCAGCCGCATGCGTACGGCCCGCATCGGCGCCATCCGCAGTTCGCGCAGCCGCCCCGACGCGGCCTCCACCGTCGCGAAGTACAGCAGCCGCAGGTCGTCGCGGTACTCCTCATAGCCGGTGATGCCCTCGTAGTCGTCGATGAAGTCGCCACAGCCGTAGAGGATCAGCCGGTCCCGGTACACCTCGGCGGGGCGGGGGTGGTGCGAGGAGTGGCCGTGGACGAGGTCGACGCCGCCGTCGATCAGCGCGTGCGCGAACCCGGTCTGGTCGTCGCCGACCTCGTAACCCCAGTTCGACCCCCAGTGGACGGAGACGACCACGACGTCCCCCGGCCGCCTGACCCGCCGTACGCGCTGGGTGATCTCGGCCGCGGCGGCGGGGGACGGCGCCGGGAGGAAGGCCACGCCGGGCCGGTCCCGCCGGGCCGCCCACCCGCCCGGGACGCCGCTGGACGGCATCGCGGCCGCGAACACCAGCACGCGTCCGCCGCCGGGAAGCGGCACGACCGCGGGCCGCCGCGCCTCGTCCTCGTCACGCCCCGCCCCGGCCTGGCGGAGCCCCGCCGCCGCCAGCGCGCCGAGCGTCTCGGTGAGCCCGCGTACGCCGAAGTCGAGCACGTGGTTGTTGGCCAGCACGCACACGTCCGGCCGGGCCACGGCCAGCGCGGGAAGGTTGGCGGGGTTCATCCGGTAGTGCACGGCCTTGTCCGGCGCGAAGTCGCCGGACCGGGTGACGCTCGTCTCCAGGTTGAGCACGCGGACGTCGGGACCGGCCTCCTCCAGCGCCTCCAGCGCGTCGCCCCAGGGCCAGGAGTATCCGGCCGGGCGCGGGATCGGGCCGTTCGCCGCCTCCGCCAGCTCGACGTACGCCCCGGCGTCCCGGAGGTGCGGCTCCCGCAGGGCGGGATCGCCGGGATGCGGGAGGATCTGGTCGACGCCGCGCCCGAGCATGACGTCCCCGCACAGGAAGAGCGTGACCGGGTCTCCCGCCGTCGGCCGCATGTCAGCCCCCCGGCGGCCGTGACGGCGACGGCGTCGCGGCGTGCCGCGTGCCGCCGTCGCGGCCCGCACGCTCCGCGGCAGGGCTCCGTCCTCCGCAGGTCACACCCCGATCCTCCCCCGTGACCGGCCGCGCCACCACGGCGGGGAGGGGTGGTCAGCCCACCCTGCAGAGGATCTCGCCGTGCACGACGCTGAACCAGCCGTCCGCGCTCGCGCCCCACTCCCGCCAGCCGTCGGAGATCCGTCGCAGGTCGTCCTGGGTGGCGTGGCCGCCCTCGATCACCCGGCTCGCGTAGGCGGACTGGAGGGTGCGGTCGGCCCACAGGCCGCTCCACCACGCCCGGTCCTCGGGGGTGGCGAAACACCAGGTGGACGACGACGAGGTGATCTCGGTGAAGCCGGCCTCCCCTGCCCAGGAGCGCAGGCGCCGCCCGGCGTCGGGCTCGCCGCCGTTGGCCCGGGCGACCCGGCGGTAGAGGTCCAGCCAGTCGTCCAGCGCGGGGACCAGCGGATACCAGATCATGCCGGCGTAGTCGGAGTCGCGCGCCGCGACGATGCCGCCCGGCTTCGTCACGCGCCGCATCTCGCGCAGCGCGCCCACCGGGTCGCCGAGGTGCTGGAGCACCTGGTGGGCGTGCACGACGCAGAATGAGGCGTCGGGAGCGCCGAGCGCGTGCACGTCGCCCGTCGTGAAGCTCACGTTGGCGACGCCGCGCCGCGCCGCCTCCTCCCGGGCCTGCTCCAGCACGCCGGGCGCGTTGTCGAGGCCGACCACCTCGCCCTGCGGCACGTGCCCGGCCAGGTCGGCGGTGATCGTGCCGGGCCCGCACCCGACGTCCAGGACGCGCATGTGGGGCTTCAGCGCGCCCAGCAGGTACGCCGCGGAGTTGGCGGCGGTGCGCCAGCGGTGGGAACGCAGGACGGACTCGTGATGACCGTGTGTGTAGACGGCCGTTTCGTGTGCCATGCCGTCACTATTCCAGGCGTCTCGTCATTTGAGCAATTATGTCTCATATTCAGAGACGGCATCGAGAGACGCCGGGGCCGCGTTGATTTCCGGCGCCGGGCGCGGGCATGGTGATCGCATGACCAGCGATGAGGTTCGCGACGGAGTCACGCTGACCAACCTCGACCGGCCGTTGTTCGACGACGCGGGCGCGGCCAAGCGCGACCTGGTCGACTACCTGGACGCCGTACGCGACCGGATCGTCCCGGTGCTGCGCGACCGGCCGCTGTCCGTCGTGCGGGTGAGAGAGGGCCAGGCGCCGTTCATGCAGAAGAACGTGCCCTCGTACGCCCCGGACTGGGTGCGGACGGTCACGGTGTGGGCCGAGTCCTCCCAGCGGCGGGTGTCGTACGCGCTGTGCGACGACCGGCGGACCCTGCTGTGGCTCGCCAACCAGCGGGCGGTGGAGTATCACCCCGCTCTCGTCCACGCGGGTCACTGGGACCGGCCGACCCACCTCGTGCTGGACATCGACCCGCCGTCGGCCGAGGCGTTCCCCCGGGCCGTCGGCGCCGCCCGCTTGGTCGCCCTGGCGCTCGCCGACGCCGGGCTGTCGGGCGCGGTGAAGACCAGCGGGGCCAAGGGCCTGCACGTGTTCGTGCCGCTGGAGGGCGAGACGACGGAGGACGTGGCCGCCGCCACCCGCGCGCTCGGCGTCCGGGCCGAACGCCTCGATCCCGCCCTCGCCACGACGGCGTTCATCCGGGAGGACCGGGGAGACCGGGTGTTCGTCGACTCGACCCGGTCCGGCGGGGCGACCGTCGTCGCGGCCTACAGCCCCCGTGTGCGGCCCGGCGTCCCCGTCTCCTTCCCGGTCGCCTGGGACGACCTGGACCGGATCACGCCCGGCGACTTCACCGTGCGCACGGCGGCGCGCCTGCTGCGCGACGCCGATCCCTGGGCCGACCTGATGCCGGAGCCCCAGCGACTCCCCCGCGACCTCGTCGAGGAGGGCCACACGATCCCGGTCGCCCGGGTGCAGGCCATGCACGAGGGCAAACGCCGCGCCCGCGCCCGCCGCGGATAGCCGGCCCGGACGGTTCACGGGCCGCCGGCACCCGGCTCGGCGGGTCAGTTGGCGACAGGTTGTTGCTATATTCGCGACATGCCGTCGCCAAACTCGCGTCAAAGCTGGCTTCCCCTCGTCGTGCTCGCGACCGGCGTGTCGATGGTGGTCATCGACGCCACGATCGTGAACGTGGCGGTGCCCGCGATCCTCGCCGACCTACGCCTCGGCGCGACCGACGTGGAATGGATCAACTCCGTCTACTCCCTGATGTTCGCGGCGCTGCTCATCCCGTTCGGGCGGATGGGCGATCTCCACGGCAGGCGCCGCCTGTTCGCCCTGGGCGTCGCGGTCTTCCTGCTGGCCAGCGTGCTGGCGGCGCTGTCGGTGAACGGGCCCATGCTGATCGCCGTACGCGCGGTCCAGGGCGTGGGGGCCGCGATGGCCGTCCCGATGACCCTCGCGATCATCAACCAGATCTACACGGGACGGCAACGGGTGATCGCCTTCGCCGTCTGGGGCTCCATCATCGGCGGTATGGCCGCCGCCGGCCCGCTGGCGGGCGGCTGGCTCGTCACCGAGTACGGCTGGCGCGCCGCGTTCTGGATCAATCTGCCGATCGCCGCGCTGCTCCTGCTCGGCTCGCTGCGCGTGCCCGAGTCGCGGGCCGGGCACGCGGCGGGCGCCGACCTCGCTGGCCTCGTCCTCGCCGTGACCGGCACGACCGGTGTCGTCTTCGCGCTGATCGAGGGCCAGAAGTACGGCTGGCTGGCGCCGCGCCGGACCGCGGACCTGTTCGGCCTGCGCTTCGAGAGCGTCTCGCCCGTGCCGTTCGCGTTCGGCGCCGGCGTCGTCGCGCTGGCCGCCCTCGTCGTGCTCGAACGGCGGCGCGAGCGCGCCGGGCGGCCCGTGCTGGTCGACCTGACGCTGTTCGAGCTGCCGAGTTTCCGGTACGGCTCGATGGCTGCGGTGATCGTGGCGCTGGGCGAGTTCGGCATGATCCTCGTGCTGCCGCTCTTCCTGCAGTCCGCGCTCGGCTACACCGCGTTCCGCGCCGGGCTGGTCATCGCGGTGCTCGCCCTCGGGACCTTCCTCGCGGGCGGCCTGGTCCCGGCGTTGTCGAAGCGGTGGTCGCCGCGCGCGATCGTGCGGGCGGGCCTCGGCATGGAGGCCGTCGGCGCGGCCGGGATCGGCCTGTCCCTCACCCCCGGCATGGGCCCCTGGCGGCTCGTGCCGTGGCTGCTGCTCTACGGCGCGGGCATCGGTTTCGCGACGGCCCAGCTCACCGGCGTGCTCCTCGCCGACGTGCCGGCCCACCTCTCCGGCGGGGCCTCGGCCCTGCAGAGCACGATCCGCCAGCTCGGCGCGGCCCTGGGGGTCGCCGTCCTGGGCGGAGTGCTGGTGGCCGGGCTCGGCTCGGCCGTCGAGCGCGGGCTGGCCGACCGGCCCGAGCAGGTGCGGGCGGGCGTGGCGCGCGTCGTCGAGGAGAGCGCCGGCGCCGCCATCCCCTCGATCCGCGACCCCGCGATCCACGCGGCGGCGGTCGAGGGCGCCGCCGAGGCGACCCGCAGGGTCGCGCTGATCACGGCGCTGGCGCTGCTGGCCGGGGTCGGCGCCACGCTTCTCCTCCCCCGTACGCCGGCCTCCCCGGACGAACCGGACGAGCCGGGAGAACCGGTGGCGGCGGCGGGGCCCGATACTGGAGGGCGCGACCCGAAGACGTAGCAGCCCTGGAGGGGGAGATGCCGAGGATCAGCGCGGCGACCGTCGCGGACCACCGGGCCAACCAGCACGCCGCCCTGCTCGACGCGGCGCGGGAGATCCTGGCCGCCGAGGGCGTCCACGCGCTCTCCCCGGCGGCCGTCGGCGCCCGGATCGGCCTGGCCCGCTCCAGCGTCTACCGCTACTTCGCCTCCACCGCCGACATCCTCGCCCAGCTCGTGGAGGACGCCTTTCCCCGCTGGTCAGCGCGTCTGCGCGCCGCCGTCGCGCCCGCCGGCGGCCCGCTGCCCGACCGGATCCGCGCGTACGGCAGAGCGGCGCTCGACTTCGTCGGCAGCCCCGACTACGCGCTGATCCCGGCGCTGCAGGCGATCGGGCTGCCGCAGGAGTGCCGGATCAGGGTGGAGGAACTGCACGGCGAGCTGACCGCGCCGCTCGCCGACGCGCTGCGCGAGGCCGGGATGGACCATCCCGCGCTGCGGGCCGACCTGGCCTGGGGCGTGGTCCGCGCGGGGGCCCGCCGTCTGCAACCGGACCTCGCCGGGCACGGGACGCCGCCCGCCGAGGGCCCCGGAGCGGAGCCTCCGGAGAAGATCGTCGAACTCACTCTCGACGTGCTGACCCGGGCCCTGTGCTGACCCGGGCCCTGTGCTGACCCGGGCCCTGTGCTGACCCGGGCCCTGTGCTGACCCGCCGTCGATTCGTCGCCGCCGGGACCGTTCGCCCGGGGACAAGGGGGGACGCCTGAGGACGGGAGGGGACGGGCGGGGACGGCTGGTCAGGGCATGCCGCCGACCGCCCCGAAGATGCCGGTCCTGTCGTCGGCCTGCACCTCCCAGGGAACGTCGGGCCGCCACGCCTGCACGGGCACGAGGCCGGGTTCCAGGATCTCCAGACCGTCGAAGAACGCCTCGATCCGCTTGAAGGGTCTGCCCACGAGCCCGCCGGAGGAGGTGGCCGCGTACACCTTTTTGCTCTCCTCGACGACCTCCTCGGCCACCTCGTCGGTCGTCAGGATGTGCGACAGCACCAGGTGACACCCCGGGACCATCCGCTCGCGGATCCGGGCGACGATCCGGTCGGCGTCCTCGTCGTCCGTGACGAAGTGCAGCACCGAGACCAGCAGCACCGCGAACGGCCGGGCGAAGTCGATGTGGGCCCGCACCTCCGGGTCGTCGAAGACGGCGTCCGGGTCCCGCACGTCCCCGGCCACCGCGATCGTCTCGGGATTGTCGGCCAGCAGCGCCCGCGCGTGCGTGAGGACCACCGGGTCGTTGTCCACGTACACCACCCGCGCTCCGGGGGCGTGCCGCCGCGCGACCTGATGGACGTTCTCCTGCGTCGGCAGGCCCGCGCCGATGTCGACGAACTGCGTGATCCCCGACTCGGCCAGGTGCCGCACGGCACGCTGCAGGAAGCCGCGGTTCTCCCTGGCGACCTCCCGTCCGTCGTTGCCCATCTGCCGCCCGATGGCGAGCATCTTCTCGGCGGCCTCGCGGTCGGCGGCAAAGTTGTCCTTGCCGCCCAGGTAGTAGTCGTACATCCGGGCGATGTTCGGGACGGTGGGATCGACGCCCTCCGGTGCCCGCCTCGAATCGTCCAAGCGTCTGCCCCTCGCCTGTGGAACCGCTTTCATGCATTGTAGGCGAGGAGCCGACGGAAGATCATCACCCTCGGGTCACGCTCCGGGATTGAAGAAGGGCGCGCGGGGCAGCGGCCGGACGACGATCTCGGGACGATTTCGGGAGGACGCGTGACGCCACGCATGACCCTGTCCGCGACGGTGCTCGACGCGCCGGACGCGCGGGAGCTCGCGGCCTTCTACCAGCGGATGCTGGGCTGGACGATCGACTCCGACGAACCCGGCTGGGTGACGATGCACGCGCCCGGAGGCGGCGCCGGGTTGTCGTTCCAGACCGAGAAGGAGTACGTCCGGCCGGTCTGGCCCGCCGGTCCGGGAGACCAGCGGATGATGCTGCACCTGGACATCGAGGTGGACGACCTGGAGACGGCGGTGGCGCACGCGACCGGCGCCGGGGCGACGCTCGCCGGCCACCAGCCCCAGGACGACGTGCGGGTCCTCCTCGACCCCGCGGGGCATCCCTTCTGCCTTTGGGTCAGGACGGACGGCTCCACACCGGAACCGTGATGATCCGGTGATGCGGGCGGCGGCCCGGTGAGAGCGGATTAATGCGGACGACATTCCACGCACGGTGACCGCGTAACAGCGCCGGGTCAGACTTCTGGGCATGAGCGAACCGAGAAACGCCGCCGACGAGAGCGGCCATCCGACTCCCGGCCCGCTTCCCCGGCATCACGGCGTCCGATCCTGGCGGCGGGAGATCGCGGAACTGGCCGCGCTCTTCCTCGCCGTCGGGCTCGCCCACGTGCTCGCCACCCTGCTCGGCCACCGCGACCCCGGCCCGGTGGTGCTCGTCGGCGTCGGGCTGGCGTTGATCGTCGGCTCGGCCGTGCACAAGAGACTGTCGGTTCCGGGGGCCGTACGCGGGCGCGTCCGCCCGGGCACGGATCACGCGACCAGCCTGTGGCGGGTGCGGGCCAGGGTCGCTGAGCGCCCCGGCCGCCTCGCCGCGCTCGCCGGGGCCTTCGCCCGCCTGGGCTGCAACATCCTCTCCCTGCAGATCGCCCCGGCCGGCAGCGCGGCGATGACGCGGGGAGGCTGCGACGCCCTGGACGAATTCGTCGTCGAGGCCCCGGCCTCGCTCACTCCGCAGGACCTGTGGCGCGCCGTCGACGCGGCCGGCGGCGCCGACGCCGTCATCGTTCCCGCCCAGGTGAAGGACCTCATCGACCCCGGCATCCAGGCGCTGCTGCTGGGTCAGCGCGTACGGGACGATCCGGGCGAGCTGCTCCCGGCCATGACGGAACTGCTGCGTACGACGGACGTCCGGTGGCGGGAGCCCGGTGAGCCGGCTCCGGACAGGACGCCGAACACCGTGATGACGGTTCCGGTGAATCCCGGCGCCGCCCTGGTCGTGACGAGACGGGACCTGCCGTTTACGCCGACGGAGGCGGCGCGGGCCGCCGCGCTCGCGGCGGCGGCCCGGCACCGTCAGTGGGCCGACGACTGGCCCGGCGAGTGAGACGGCGCTCAGCCGGCGGCGTCGAGGCGGCCCAGCTCCTCGGGAGTGAGCTCCAGGTCCACCGCCTTGACCGAGTCGAGAATCGTCTCCGGCCGCGACGAGCCGGGGATCGGGATCACCACCGGCGCCTTGGCCAGCATCCAGGCCAGGCACACCTGCTGCGGGCTCACCTCGTGGGCCTTCGCGACCTCCGCGAACGGGGCGAAGCGCGACCCCAGGTCGCCGGCCTTGGAGATGCCGCCCAGCGGGCTCCACGGCAGGAAGGCGATGCCCATCCGCGCGCAGAGTTCGAGCTCGGCCTCGCTGGAGCGGAACGCGGGCGAGAACTGGTTCTGCACGCTCACGAGGCGACCGCCGAGGATGTCGCCGGCCTGGCGGATCTGGTCGGGGTTCGCGTTCGAGATCCCGGCGTAGCGGATCTTGCCCGCGTCGAGCAGGTCGCGGAGCGCCCCGATCGACTCCTCGTACGGCACCCGCGGGTCGGGCCGGTGGAACTGATAGAGGCCGATCGCCTCGACCCCCAGCCGCTTGAGGGAGGCGTCGCACGCCTGCTTCAGGTGCTCGGGCGAGCCGTCCTTCGTCCAGGAGCCGTCGCCCGGGCGCAGGTGGCCGCCCTTGGTCGCTACCAGCACGTCCGAGGTGTCGCCGCCGTAGCCTGCCAGGGCGCGGGCGATCAGCGATTCGTTGTGGCCCACCTCGTCCGCGTGCAGGTGATAGGCGTCGGCCGTGTCGATCAGCGTCACTCCGGCGTCCAGCGCCGCGTGGATGGTCGCGATGGAGCGCTGCTCGTCGGGCCGCCCCTCGATCGACATCGGCATGCCGCCGAGACCGATCGCGCCGACCCCGAGATCACCGATGCGGCGAGTCCGCATGAAGGATCCTCCTTGCGAGAAGAGACAGAGACGTGTCCCCTATCCTGCGGGTCCCGTATCAAGCCCGCCATCCGAAGATCCTCCTTACATCGGAACATATCTACCCAAATACGGATAGTTCACGAACAGGCCAACCTATATTGGTACGAAGCGCACGAGAGGTCCCGGGTTCGCCGCCGGGGCTCGCCGACAGCAAAGGCACAACCATGAGCGTGCATGTTCACGTCCGCCTCGACGACGGCCTGGCCGTGACCGAGGACGGCCGGTTGCTGGAGCTGACCCGCTGCCGCTGCGGAGCCTCGTGGACCAGGACCTACCACGTGCACGAGGGCGAACCGGAGGCCTGACCGCCCGTCCGTCCGCCACCGCACCGGTCAGGAGGGGTAGCCGAAGCGGCCGTGCAGGCGGACGAAACTGGCCAGCGTGAGGACCTGACGGGGTTCGAGGCCGATGACGGTGCGCTCGAAGAGCACGACCTCCTCCCGGCCGCCGGTGCCGATGGGCTGCACCAGCCGCCCGCCGGGCCGCAACTGCTCGACCAGCGGCGCGGGGACCGTGGGAAACGCCGCCGAGACGATGACGGCGTCGTAGGGAGCGTGCTCACGCACGCCCTGGCCGCCGTCGCCGACCCGCACCTCCGCGTTGCGGATGCCCTGCCGGGCGAGGTTGCGCCGCGCCGCCCGCACGAGGTCGGGCCACAGGTCGACGCCGACCACGTCGCCGGCCATGCGGGCGAGCAGCGCGGTCTGGTATCCGAGGCCGGAGCCGACCTCCAGCACGTGCTCCACGCCGGTGAGCGCCAGTCCCTCGATCATCGTCGCCGACAGGGACGGCTGGGTCGTCACCTGCCCGTGCGCGATCGGGATCGGCGCGTCCTCGTACGCGTGCGCGGCGTGCGCGGGCGGGACGAATCCCACCCGCGGAGTCGAGCGCACCGCCCGGAGCAGGCGCTCGTCACGGACCCCCGCCGCCCGGACGGCCCGGACGAGGTCTTCGGGACAGGCGGCTGCGGTCACGTCCACCACGCTCACGTTCGACGCCGAGCGCGCCTCCCCCTCCAGCGGCCCGCTCTCCCCCGGTGATGCCCCCTGAGCGGCCCCGGAACCGCGCCACCGGCTCAGGCCGTCCGAACGGCTCGGGATGTCCGGACGCCTCAGGGGGTGCCGAAGTCGACCTCCGCCGTGGGGACGGTCGCCGCGCCGCGGCCGGGCGCGGTCTGGAACTGCCAGTAGAGGTTGGTGTGCGCGATCACCTGCTCCGGAGCGGGAGCGCCGTAGGCGGTTAGGTCCTCGGTGGTGTGCGCGTCGCCGACCAGCGTCACGTCGTAGCCCCGGACGAAGGCCCCGTGGAGGGTCGAGCGGATGCACGCGTCGGTCTGGGCGCCGGTGACGACGACCCGGCCCACTCCGCGCTCGGCGAGCCGCGCCTCCAGATCGGTGTCCTCGAACGAGTCGCCGTAGATCTTGTGGACGAGCGGCTCGTCGTCACGCCGCACCAGCTCCGGCACGTACTCCCAGGCCTCGCTCTCCCGCTGCAACTCGCGCCCATCGGAGTGCTGCACCCAGATCACCGGCACGTCCTGCGCGCGGGCCCTGCCGATCAGGGTGTCGATGTTCGCGATCACGGCGTCGCGGTCGTGCGCGCCCGCCACCACCCCCTTCTGGACGTCGATGACGAGCAGCGCGGTGTTCGGGCGTTCGGCCAGGGTTGTCATGGGTGTTCCCGTCTTTCGTCACGGATCCTGTCGCCGCCCAACCCTAGGACCGGCTACCGACATTTTCGCCGGACCGGAACGTCCGGCCCACCCAAATTGGAGTGCAAAATACCGATTTGCTAGGGTCGAGACGTGCGGTTGACGAAGTTCACGGACCTGGCCCTGCGCGTGACCATGCGCCTGGCGGTCCTGGAGGAGGGCACGTCGCTCACCACCCGCCAGGTGGCCGAGGCGATGGCGATTCCCTACAACCACACCGCCAAGGCCATCGCCCGCCTGCAGCACCTCGGCGTCGTGGAGGCCCGCCGGGGACGCGGGGGCGGGCTGGAACTGACCCGGTTCGGCCGTACGGCGTCGATCGGCTGGCTGGTCCGCGAACTGGAGGGAGAGGAGGAGGTCGTCACCTGCGAAGGGGAGGTCCCCTGCCCACTCCGGGCCGCCTGCCGCCTGCGCGGCGCGCTGCGCGCGGCGCAGCATGCCTTCTACGCCTCCCTCGATCCGGTCACGGTCGACCAGTTGGTCTCCTCGCCGTCGGGGCCGGTGCTGCTCGGCCTCTCCTGACCCGCGTACGCGGGAAGAGTCCGGCAGATCCATGCCTTTTAATACGCATATTAGATACCAATTTGGAGGAATCATGCTGTCCCCGGAGTCGGCCGCGACCGTCCGCGCCACCCTGCCCGTGATCGCGGGCGCGATCCGGAGCATCACGGCCCGCTTCTACGACACGTTGTTCGCCGACAACCCCGAGCTGCTGCGCGACCTGTTCAACCGGGGCAACCAGGCCAATGGCGAGCAGCGCGTCGCGCTGGCGGGCTCGATCGCCGCGTTCGCGACCGCGCTGGTGGACCACCCGGGCGGGCTTCCCGGCACGATGCTGTCCAGGATCGCCAACAAGCACGCCTCCCTCGGCGTCACCGAGGAGCAGTACGCCGTGGTGCACAAGTACCTGTTCGGCGCCATCGGCGAGGTGCTGGGCGACGCCGTCACGCCCGAGGTCGCCCAGGCGTGGGACGAGGTCTACTGGCTCATGGCCGAGACGCTGATCGGCCTGGAGCGCGACCTCTACCGCGAGGCGGGCCGGGGCTGGACGCGGGCCACGGTGACCGAGCGGCGCGACGAGACGGCGGACGCCGCCTCCTTCCTCCTGCGCCCGAGCGCCCCGCTGCCGTTCCTGCCGGGCCAGTACGTCAGCGTCCGGGTCACGCTGCCCGACGGCGCGCGGCAGATCCGGCAGTACAGCCTGTCGAACGCCCCCGAGCGCGGCGATTGGCGGATCACGGTGAAGAGGGTGCGCGGCGGGAGCGCGCCCGAGGGAGAGGTCTCGACCTGGCTGCACGAGCACGTCCGGGCCGGTGACGTGCTCGACGTCTCCGCGCCCTTCGGCGATCTGACCCTGCCGGAGGGCGACGGCGCGCTGCTGCTCGCCTCGGCGGGCATCGGGGTCACCCCCGTGCTGTCGATGCTCGATCACCTCGTCGCCACCGGGTCGGGCCGGCGGGTGGTGGTCGTCCACGCCGACCGCTCCCCCGGTTCCCACGTCCACCGGGAGGAACTGGCGGACCTGGTCGCGGCCCTGCCCGGCGCCACCCTACACCGGTGGTACGAGAACCTGCCGGAACAGGACCTGAGCGGTCCGGCTCCGTCGGCCGGCCGGGCCGACCTGTCGGCGGTCGACCTGCCCGCGGGCGTCACCGCCTGCCTGTGCGGGCCGCTGCCGTTCATGCGGGCCGTACGCGCGCAGCTGACGGCGCGCGGCGTGTCCGCGTCCGAGATCCGCTACGAGGTCTTCGGCCCCGACCTGTGGATCGCCGGGGACTGATCCGGTCCCGCCGGGGAGGTCAGCGCAGGAGGCCGACGCCCGCGTAGCCGTCCACGCCGGGGATCCTCGGCAGCCTGGGCTCGTCGGGCTCGGGACGCCAGTCCTCGGTCACCACCAGGCCCGGCTCCACCAGGTCGAACCCGTCGAAGAACCGCAGGAGCTCGGCGTGGGTCCGGGGGGTGACGCCGGCGGCGGAGGTGCTCTTGTACAGCTCGCGCCCCTCGCGGATCTTCTCCTCGTCGAGGTCGCCGTACGACAGGTGGCTGAGGGCCATCGCGCTGCCGGGGGCGAGCCGGTCGCGCAGGGTGGCGACGATGCTCCCGGCGTCGGGGATGAAGTGCAGCACCGCGACCATGAGCAGCCCCACGGGCCGGCTGAGGTCGAGGTGCTCGTTGATCCGGGGATCGCCGAGGATGCCCTCGGGGTCGCGCAGGTCGCCGTCGACCACGATCGTCGTGGCGTTGTCGGCGAGCAGGGCCCGGCCGTGGGTCAGCACGATCGGGTCGTTGTCGACGTAGACCACCCGCGAGCCGGGGGCGGCGCGCAGCGCGACCTCGTGGACGTTCTCCTGCGTCGGCAGCCCGGCGCCGATGTCGAGGAACTGGCGGATGCCCTTCTCGGCCATGAGGGTCACGGCCCGGCGGATGAAGCGCCGGTTGCTCCGGACCCCTTCGCGCGCGTTCGGAGTCAGCTCGATGAGCTTCTCGGCCGCCGCCCGGTCGACGGCGAAGTTGTCCTTGCCGCCGAGGAGGTAGTCGTAGATCCGGGCGACGCTGGGGACCGTGACGTCGATCCCCGGCGGCCCCTGCTCCAAGTTCATCGTGCTGCCCCTGATGCCGTGCCGTACTTTGATCACCAAAGTAGCCGACAAATCGGGATTCGGCGCACCAAAATGGGAATTGACCGACATACTTGACCGCTGTCGAGCGGGGCCTCGGCCGGTCGGTCAGCCCAGGTCGCCCCCCGAACGGTCGCCCCGGGGAGTGCCCGCCACCAGGACGTCGACGGGCGGACCGGCGGCGACGGGATCGGCGACGTCGAAGTCGTCCGGGCCGTAGCCGTAGTGAGCCCTGCCGTAGCCACCCGTGCCGTAGCCGACCACGCCGGGGTCCCCGATGACGGGCCCGGCGATCACGGGATCGGTCATCACGGGATCGATGAACAGCGGCTCGGGGGCCAGGGGGCCGTCGATCACGGGATCGGCGATGAACTCGCGCATCCAGCGGAAGCTGGACTTCGGCGTGCGCTCCTGGGTCTCGTAGTCCACGTGCACGAGCCCGAACCTCGCGGAGTACCCCCGGGCCCACTCGAAGTTGTCCATCAGCGACCAGGCGAAGTAGCCCCGCACGTCGGCGCCCGCCGTCATCGCGTCGTGGGTCGCGGCCAGATGGTCGCGCAGGTAGTCGACGCGCCCGGCGTCCTCCAGCACGCCGTCGTCGCCGTAGCCGTTCTCGGTGATGTAGACCGGCGGCAGGTCCGGATAACGGGTGGTCAGGCCGACCAGCGTCTCGTACAGCCCCTCGGGCTCCACCACCCAGCCCAGCCCGCTGGTGCGGGCGTCCTCCGGCGTGACGGTGCGCACCCCGAGGTCGAACGCCGTACGGCGGCCCGGGTCGGCCTCCTCGTAGGGCGCGGCCTCCACGTGCAGCCGGTAGTAGTAGTTCACCCCGAGGAAGTCCACCGGCGTCCCGATGGTCTCCAGATCGCCGTCCCTCCGGAACGAGAAGTCGGTGATCCGGCCGAACGTCTCGGCCATGTCGGCGGCGTAGGAGCCGCCGAAGAGCGGGTCGGTGAACTGCCGGTTGACCAGCAGGTCCATCCGCCGCGCGGCCGCGGCGTCCTCCGGCGAGGTGGTCGCCGGCACCGTGGGCGACATGTTGAGCGTCACCCCGACCCGCTGGTCGGGCCGGGCCAGCGCCCGCAGGCGCGCGACTGCGAGGCCGTGACCGAGCAGCAGGTGATGGGCGGCGGCCAGTGCGCCGTGCCCCTCCGTCGCGCCCGGCGCGTGCCGGCCCTCGCCGTACCCCACGATCGACGAGCAGTACGGCTCGTTGAGCGTGATCCAGTTCGACACCGAGTCGCCGAGCGCGTCGTACATCACCTCCGCGTAGTCGGCGAAACGCTCCGCCGTCTCGCGGACCCGCCAGCCCCCGCGGTCCTCGATCGCCTGGGGCAGGTCCCAGTGGTACAGCGTGACGTACGGCTCGATGCCGCCCTCGCGCAGGGCGTCGACGAGGCGTCGGTAGAAGTCGAGGCCGCGCCGGTTCACCGGCCCGCGCCCGTCCGGCAGGACGCGCGGCCAGGCCACGGAGAATCGGTAGGCGGCCGCCCCCAGCTCCTTCATGAGATCGACATCCTCTTGCCAGCGGTGATAGTGGTCGCAGGCGATCTCACCTGACTCGCCCCGCGCCACCGCGCCGGGCATCCTGCAGAAGGTGTCCCAGATCGAGCGCCCCCGGCCGTCGACGTCGACGGCCCCCTCGATCTGGTACGCCGCGGTGGCCGTACCCCAGACGAAGCCGGCCGGGAAGGCCCGCGGCCCGGCGGGGCGGTGTTCGATCGCCGTCATCCTGTGATCGCTCCAGACTCGGCGCCCGCGCACGAGTGATCGGCCCGCGCGCCGAGACCGGCCGTGCGGGCGATGGATCCGTTCCTCCGTAAGCCGCGGGTATCGCCGTACGGGACGACGACCGGACGCGCGGGCAGGCGGAGTTTCGCAGCGGACACCTGGACTCCTTCACAGGAGAAGGGATGCGGCTGCGAGATGGCGACAGCGGCCGAGCCCGTGGCAACGAAGCAGCGTCGGCCGATGCCCGACATCACACCTAAGAAGAAGGGAATGTGTCAAGTCACAGAAACGTAACTGTGGGAAATTTCGATTACGGGTTGCGAGCGGCCCAGGAAGTACGTACTTTGTGAGAACGGTCCATGAAACCGGTTACAGCGAGATGCGATAGCGTTTGGTCCGTGGCAACGATCAGAGAGCTGGCGCGCCTGTGCGGCGTGTCCCCGGCGACCGTCTCCCGAGTGTTCAACAATCCCGAGGTAGTCAACGCGAAAACCAGGGAGCAGGTCCTGCGGACGGCCCGCCAGATCGGCTACCTGCCCAACGAGTCGGCGCGCACGCTGGCCACCAAGAAGTCCTTCATGGTCGGCCTGCTGTGGGACACCGACCACCGCCGCCCCGGCTGGCGCCATCCGTTCTTCCAGGAGATCCTGATCGGCCTGAAGACGGCGCTCAGCGGGCGCGGATATCACCTGCTCATGCTCGCCACCAGCGGGGAGCACACCGACGACGCGTACGTGCGGGCCGCCCGCAGGCACAACCTGGACGGCGTGGTGATGATCGACAGCGGCACCTGGGATCCGTCGCTGCGGCACCTCGCCGAGTCGGGGGTGCCCTGCGTCAGCCTCGACCGTCCCGTGCAGGGCCCCAAGGCCACATACGTGACCTCCGACAACGTGGGCGGCGCCCGCCAGGCCGTACGGCACCTGCACGAGCAGGGCCGGCAGGCCATCGCCACGATCACCGGGCCCGCGCACACCCGGCCGGGGGCGGAGCGCCTGCAGGGCTACCAGGAGGAACTGGCCCTGCTGCGCCTGCCGTACCGGCCCGAGCACGTGGCCGAGGGGGACTTCTACGTCACCGGCGGGGAGGCGGCGATGCGGCGGCTGCTGGAGACGGACGAACGGCCCGACGCGGTGTTCGTCGCGGGCGACGAGATGGCCGTCGGCGCGCTGCGCGCGATCGCCGAGGCCGGACTGAAGGTGCCCGAGGACATCGCGGTGGTCGGGTTCGACGACATAGAGGTCGCGGCCCTCGTGCCCCCCGGCCTGACGACGATCGCCCAGGACAAGGACGGTTTCGGCGCGGCCGCCGCGGAGGCCCTGGTCTCAATGATCAACGGCGCCGACGCCCCGCCCGCCCGGATCCTGCCGACGACACTCGTCGTACGGGGCTCCAGCACGCGCGCGATCTGACGGCCGCCGTGGCGGGACGGTTCCCCGGCGAAAAGAGCGGTTTCGGGCGAATTCGCCGCCGGAGCCGCTTATCGTGATGGGGCATCCCTGTGCCTCACCCCCGGAGACCCACGTGTCCGAGCACTCCTGGCCTGTCCGCATCCGCGCCGAGTTCGCGCAGCGTGTGCTGGACCTGCGGCACCAGCACCCGGGCGTCCTCGCCTCGCTGGACCAGCACATGGCCGCCGTCCGGCAGGCCATCTCGGGCCTCGGCGAGCGGGTCGGGCCGTCCTCGCTGCTCGCCTATCTGATCGGTTTCTGGGACGGGGCCCAGGAGAAGGGCTGGCGGACGCCCGGGCCGGACCAGCCGCTCGACTTCGCCGTCCTGCGCATGACCGCGGTCTGCCTGCTGCTCGACACCGCCGCCGAACCCGCCTGACGCCACGCCGGCCCCGCCCGGTTGAAACGGGTGCGGGGCGCCCCTGGACGGGACGCCCCGCGAAACGCGACGGAGGAGACGGCGGTCAGCGCACCGGCGGAGGCTCCTCCGGCGGCGTGGGCCACGAGGAGGCGGGACCCGCCTCACCCGGGGCCGCCTGACCGGGGTTCGGTTCACTGCGCGCCGACCGACCGCGCGGGTCCGCCGGGCTGATCGGGGTGGTCGCCGCGCCCGGAGCGGCCGGCGCGCCCTCCTGCGGGTACGCGCCCTCCTGCGGGTACCCCGTGGTCGGGCTCTCCGGGGACATCGGCTGCGGAGACACCGGGGCCTGCGGGGAGCCGGCGGTCTGCGGGTACGCGGTGCGCGCCGGCTGGGCGAAGGCGCCGGCCGTCTGGCG
The DNA here is from genome assembly GCF_005864065.1 of Microbispora triticiradicis. Lineage (NCBI taxonomy): Bacteria > Bacillati > Actinomycetota > Actinomycetes > Streptosporangiales > Streptosporangiaceae > Microbispora > Microbispora triticiradicis. Next base: position 183,654 of record NZ_VANP01000009.1, read on the forward strand.
CGGGTAGGTCTCCCGCGGCATGGCCTCCTGCGGCACGTGGACGGTCTCCATCGCGTCGGAGCGGCCCTGGCTGTAGGCGGCCGCCTGGGCGCGGATGGTCTCGGTCTCCACCTCCGCACGGTTCAGCCAGTGCTCCCAGCGCTGCTGCATGGGCCGCACCAGCCCGCCGCCGACGCCCACGATGACGACTCCGGCGACGGCCGCCAGGAAGGCGATCAGGACCGGCGTGGTGACGGTGGTCGCGACCTCGATCTGGTTGAGCGCCGCGATGACGCCGAGGCCGATGATGAAGACCGACGCGATCGTGGCGAGCGTCCTGCCGTACGACAGGGAGCCCAGCGCCGCGCTCACGATGTCCTTGACGGCCCTGGCGATGGCGGTGGCGACCACGATGATCACGATCGCCACGGCGGCCTTGGGCAGCCAGGCCACGACGCCGGCGAGCAGGGCGCTGACCGGGTTGGGGCCGAAGACGGAGAAGGCGATCTGCAGCGTCACCAGCAGGATCGCGTAGTAGACCAGTTTCGCGAGCAGGTCGGACGCGTCGTACTTGCTGCGCGCGAGCACCCGTCCCACGCCGCCGCGTTCGACCCAGCGGTCGAACCCGACGCGTTCGAGTACGGCGTCCACCACCTTGCGCAGGGCCTTGGCGACCAGCCAGCCCACCACCAGGACGACGACGAATGCGAGGAACTTGGGGACGAAGGTGACGACCGACGACCAGGCGTCGGCCACTCCTCTTCCCCAGTCGACCGGAGCGGCCATAAGTCCTCCTGTTCAGAGCCTTCCACCGCCGGGGCGGGGACCTACGAGGGCGGCAGCTACCCGGTGACCCGCGTCTCATTCGCGGCCGGTGTCCGCCCCCGCACGCACGGCGACCGCCCTTCCCGGCGATGACGCAGGTCACACGCCGCGGGGGCCGCGCCGAAAAAGCACCGAAAAAAGCGGCAGAAAACGCGCGAACCATCCGCGCCCAGGCCCGCTCAGGACCCGCTCAGGTTCACTCAGGCGACTCAGGTCCGCTCAGGCCAGGCGGACGACCTCGACCACGACCTCCTGGCGTCCGGAGACCATGCCCTGGTAGACGCCCTTGATGGGCGGCACGTCCGTGTAGTCCCTGCCCCTGCCGACGACGACGTGGGCCTCGCCGCCTCTCGTGCGGTTGGTCGGGTCGAGGGCGTTCCACTCTCCCGTCCAGTACTCGATCCACGCGTGGCTCTGCCCGGCGACCGCCTCGCCGATCTCCGCCTCGGGCCGGGGGTGCAGATATCCCGAGACGTACCTCGCCGGGATGTCCGCGGCGCGCAGCAGCGCCACCGTGAGATGCGCCATGTCCTGGCAGACGCCCTTGCCGTGCTCCCAGACCTCCTGCGCGCTGGTGCGCACGCCCGTCGCCCCCGGCACGTACGCGATCCGCTCGTTGACGTGCCACGCGAGCGCCTCGGCCGCCTCGTGCGCGTCCAGCCCCTCCGCACGCTCCCGGGCGTCCGCCGCCAGCCCGGGCGAGATCGCGGTCTGCGGGGTCGGCCGGAGCAGTTCGCCCACGGGCCCGCCGGCCGCGCGCAGGTCGTCCCGGGCCGGCGGCACGCCGAGCGGCGGCGCGGCGGAGGTGTCCACCCGGGCGTACGACTCGATGGTCAGCGACCGGTGCGGCGCGGGCAGGTCGAAGACGCCGACGATCGTCCCCCAGTGGTCGGTGTAGGTCCAGACGGGCGCCGAGGGACGGACGACCAGCCGCCGCTCCAGCGTGGTCTGGCCTCGGTCGCTCAGCGGGGTCATCCTGACCTCGTTGTACGACGCGGAGGCCGAGCCGTCGTAGTCGAACCGGGTGACATGACTGATCTTCACGCGCCAGCCCACGAGGAGCCTCCCCTCACCCAGCCCGCCGGGGCGGCGCCGGGGAAGAACCGGTCGCCGATCGCGAGCATGGCCGCCGCGCCCGCCTCCCGGATCTCGTCGAGCAGCCGGGGAAGCCGGGCGGGCAGCGCGGCCGTGTCGGCGTACTCCAGCGTCATCCGGACCCGGCCGATCGCGGCCCGCGCGGCGTCGGCCGTGCCCGCGCGGCCCTGGTTCGGGGCGAGTTCGGCCAGGCACCGCTCGGCGGTGGCGAGGGCGTGCACGACCGACCGGGGGAACAACCGGTCGAGCAGCAGGAACTCCAGCACCTTCGTGCTGTCGCCCCGGTGCGTGCGGGTGAACGACTCGTCGGCGCCGCACGCCTCCAGCAGCATCCGCCAGGCCGCCGGATCGGCGAGGAGACCGGTCTGCACGGCGATCAGGCGCGAGGTCATGTCGGCCCGTTCGAGGCTGCGCCCGAGCACCAGGAACCGCCACCCGTCGTCCCTGCTCATCGTGGCGTCGGCCAGTCCGGCCAGCAGCGCCGCCCGCTCCCTGACGTACCGCAGGTACACGTGCGGCCCGAGCCGTTCGGCGGCGGCCCGCGTCTCCGGCAGGGCGTTCCAGGTGACGTTGAGGCACTCCCACACCTCGGTGGAGATGATCTCGCGGACGCCCCGGGCGTTCTCCCGGGCCGCGCGCAGGCAGCCCGCGATCGAGCCGGGATCGGCCGGGTCGTAGGCGAGCCGGCGCACCATCGTCGCGGCCGTCGGCGGGCCGGCGTCCGGGACGGGCAGCGGGTGGCCGAGGATCGCGAAGACCGCCGTCGCGTCGTCCTCGCCCGCCAGGGCGCGACGCAGCGAGACGTCGAGGATCCGGGCGATGTCGTCGGCGCGTTCGACGTAGCGCCCGATCCAGTACAGGGTCTCGGCGATCCGGCTCAGCAGGTCTCTCGCCACTGCCCTCTCCCTTCTGTGGGTGATGGTGCCGCCGATCACTGCTGCCCGGCGTCCCAGGCGGCGCCGCGGCTCGGCTCCCACCACGGCGGCGGCCCGGCCACCGCGGTGGGAGCCGGACCCGGCACCGCACCGGGCACGGGACCGCCCTCGGCGGGCAGCACCCAGGTGTCCTTGGAGCCGCCGCCCTGGCTGGAGTTGACCACGAGCTCTCCCTCGGGCAGCGCGACCCGGGTGAGCCCGCCGGGCAGCAGCCAGACGTCGTCGCCGTCGTTGACCGCGAACGGCCGCAGGTCGATGTGCCGGGGACGCGGCAGGTCGCCGATCAGGCTGGGGGCGGTCGACAGCGCGACCGGCCGCTGCGCCACCCAGCCCCGCGGGTCGGCCCGCACGGTCTCCGACAGCTCCCGCAACGTCTCCTCCGACGCCCGGGGGCCGATCACGATGCCCTTGCCGCCGGCGCCGTCCACCGGCTTGAGCACCAGGTCGCCGATGCGCGACAGCACCCACTCCAGCGTCTCCGGGTCCTCCAGGCGGTAGGACTCGACGTTGCCGATCAGCGGTTCCTCGCCCAGGTAGTAGCGCATGAGGTCCGGCACGTACGTGTAGACGAGCTTGTCGTCGGCGACCCCGTTGCCGACGGCGTTGGCGATCGTCACGTGCCCGGCCCTGGCGGCGTTGAGCAGCCCCGGGCAGCCGAGGGTGGAGTCCCAGCGGAAGTGGAGGGGATCGAGGTAGTCGTCGTCCACCCTCCGGTAGATCACGTGGACCGGGCGCCTGCCGTTCGTGGTGCGCATGTGGACCCGGTTGTCCTCGCAGACCAGGTCGCGGCCTTCGACCAGCTCGACGCCCATGAGGCGGGCGAGCAGGGCGTGCTCGAAGTAGGCCGCGTTGTGGACGCCCGGCGTCAGGATCACGACGGCCGGGTCGGTCACGTGCTCGGGAGCGGCCCTCCGCAGCGCGGCGAGCAGGCGGGCGGGATACTCCTCGACCGGCCGCACCCGCTGCTCGGCGAACAGCGCCGGCAGCGTACGGCTCATCGCCAGCCGGTTCTCCAGGACGTAGCTGACCCTGCTGGGCGTGCGGACGTTGTCCTCCAGCACCCGGAAGCCGCCGTCCTCGTCCCTGACGATGTCGATTCCGGCGACGTGCACGCGGACGCGCGCCGCGATGCCGTCGGCCGCCCGGTGGAAGTGCGGCGAGGAGTGCAGCAGCCGCCAGGGCACCACGCCGTCGTGGAACGCCCGGCGCTCGCCGTACACGTCGTCGAGGAACGCCTCCAGAGTCCGCACGCGCTGCCGTACGGCTCTGGCGATGAGGTCCCACTCGGCCGCGTCGAGCACCCGGGGGACCAGGTCGAGCGGGAACGGCCGCTCCTCCCCCGCGTAGTCGAAGGTCACCCCGCGGTCGGTGAACACCCGGGCGAGCTGGTCGGCCCGGTAGCGGAGTTCCTCGGCCCCGAGGGGCTGCAGGGCCGCGAACAGCGCCTGGTACGCCGGCCGGGGCACGCCCGGCCGCTCGAACATCTCGTCCCAGGCGTCGGCCAGTGCGTACGAGTCAAAGATGTCCGCCATGTGCGGAGGTTAGACAAGCGATGTTTCGCCCGGCGGCTCGCCGTGTATCAGCCCCGTGCCGCGCGCGTTGCCGTGACGTGAGCCCGCGCCCTTCCGCCGCTCCGTAACCGTTGACGTTTGTTGGGGCGCTAGTCAAACTAATCCCGGAAGATCGCACGAGGAGACACCCCCGCCCCGACGATCGGAAGGCCGGTAATGGTGCGCAAGGTCCTGGCCGTGCTCGCGGCACTGCTCGTCCTCCTGCCGGCGCCGCTCCAGGGCCCGGCCGCGGCCGCCCCCGCGGCGCCCCGGGTCACCTACGACCACTACTCGCTCATGATCGACGGCCGGAGGGTCGTCGTGCAGGCCGCCGAGATCCACTACTTCCGGCTGCCTAGCCCCGGCCTGTGGCGGGACGTGCTGGAGAAGATCAGGGCCGGCGGGTTCAACGCCGTCTCCGTCTACTTCGACTGGGCCTACCACTCCCCCAAGCCGGGCGTGTACGACTTCACCGGAGTGCGCGACGTCGACCGTTTCCTGCGCACGGCCGAGCGGGCGGGCCTGTACGTCGTCGCCCGCCCCGGGCCGTACATCAACGCGGAGACCACCGGCGGCGGGTTCCCCGGATGGCTGAAGAACGTGCCCGGCCGGGGCCGCAGCAGCGACGCCGGGTTCACCCAGGCGTACCGCGACTGGCTCCACCACATCAACCCGATCATCGCGAGGCACCAGGTGGGCCGCGGCGGGTCGGTGATCCTCTACAACGCGGAGAACGAGTACGCCGCCAACACCGACGCGGCGTACATGCAGGACATCCAGGACCAGGCGCGGGCGGACGGCATCGACGTGCCGATCACCACGAACGACTGCTGCGACGCCGCCGACTGGAGCTCCACCTGGGCCGAGGGGCCGGGCGCCGTCCAGATCCCCGGCGTGGACGACTATCCGCAGTCCTTCGACTGCGCCAACGCCGAGACCGTGTGGGGCCCGTGGGGCGAGGGGGTCACCGAGAGGCTCCGCGACGACGCCCCGGTGTTCGCCGCCGAGTACCAGGCGGGGGCCATCGACCTGAACAACGCGGGCTACGACCGGTGCCGGGACCTGACCGGCCCGGCGTACATGAAGTTCTTCTACAAGTCCAACCTGCTGGTGAGCGGCGCGACGCTGTTCAACTACTACATGGGCTTCGGCGGCACCAACTGGGGCTTCCTCGCCCAGCCCAACGACGTCTACACGTCGTACGACTACGGCGCCGCCGTGAACGAGGCCCGGCAGCCGACGGCGAAGTACGACGAGTTCAAGCGGCAGGGCTACTTCCTGCAGGCCGTCGCCCCGCTGGCGAAGACGGACCCCGCGGCGGCTCCCGGGACCGACAATCCGGCCATCGGGGTCGTCGCCCGGGCGAACCCGGACACCGGCACCCGGTTCGCGCTCGTCCGGCACGCCGACCGCGCCGCCACGACCACCGACGCGGCCACGCTCTCGTGGACCGTCCCGGACGGCACGTACGCCCTGCCCGTGCAGGTCAGGGGCCGCGACGCGCACGTCCTGGTCGGCGCGTACGACCTGGGCGGCCAGCGCCTGGCGGCGTCCAGCTCGGAGATCATGACCCACGCCTTCGTCGGCGGCCGGGACGTCGCGGTGCTCTACGGCACGGCCGGCTCCCCGGGCGCGACGATCCTGCGTTACTCCACCCCGCCGCAGGTGAAGGTGCTGGAGGGCGACGTCCGCTGGGCCTTCGAGGGCGGCGACCTCCGCCTGGACTACACGCATCAGGGCCTCGCCCGCGTGCTGGTCTCGGGCGGCGGGCGACGGCCGCTGCTGCTCCTGCTGGGCACCGACGAGACCGCCGCGACGTTCTGGCGGGCGGGCACCGACGCCGCCCCGGTGCTGGTGCGGGGCACGTCCCTCGTCCGGTCCGCCGCCGTCGAGGGCGGTGCCGTACGGCTCACCGCCGACACCGCCCGGGAGGGCGAGGTGGAGGTGTTCGCCGACGCGCGGGCCTCCCGGCTGCGCCTCGCCGGCGACCCGGGCGACACGGACGTGCGCGTCACCCGGACGCCGAGCGGATCGCTGCTCGGCCGGGTGCCCGGACCCCGCGAGGCCGCGCGCCTGCCCGCGCTCACCGGGTGGCGCGTCCACGACGAGGCGCCGGAGGCCGCGCCCGGGTTCGACGACTCGTCCTGGCGGACGGCCGACAAGGCCACCACCGAGAGCCCGATGAAGCCGAAGGCCGGGCCGGTGCTGTACGCCGACGACTACGGCTTCCACTACGGCGACGTCTGGTATCGCGGCCGCTTCACCGCGACGGGCGCGGAGACCGCCGTGGCGCTTAACGCGATCACCGGCAGGCGCGGGCGTTACCTCGTCTGGCTCGACGGGCGCTACCTCGGCTCGGCCGCGGGCGGCACCCAGGCCGACGTCGACGCGGCGAACCCCGAGCCGGGGCCGGGCCGCTTCGCGGTCCCCGCGGGCCTGCTGAAGCCCGGGCGCACCGCCACGCTGGCGGTACTGGTGCAGAACATGGGCCACAACGACGACTGGACGGCCGACGACAACCGGTTCAAGCAGCCGCGCGGCCTGGTCGCCGCCGCGGTGGAGGGGGCGGCGGCGATCGCCTGGAAGATCCAGGGCGCCCGCGGCGGCGAAGACCTCGCCGACCCGGTGCGCGGGCCGCTCAACACCGGCGGCCTGTACGGCGAGCGCTCCGGCTGGCACCTGCCCGGCTACCCCGACCGCGCCTGGAAGGAGATCGCCGCCCCGGCCGGACGGCCGCTCGCGCCCGGCGTCACGTGGTACCGCACCGGCTTCCGGCTCGACCTCCCCGAGGGCCAGGACGTCTCCGTGGGCCTGCGCTTCGGCGGCGCCGTCCCGGCGGGCTCCCGGACGCTGATCTACCTCAACGGCTGGAACGTCGGCCAGTACGGCGGCGACATCGGGCCGCAGAAGGAGTTCGTGCTGCCCGCCGGGCTGCTGCGCGGGCACGGTCACAACACGCTCGCCCTGGCCGTCACCTCCACCGCGGCCGCCGGCGGCGGGCCCGGCCCGATCGGCCTGTTCGCGTACGGAGCCGTGCGCGGCGGGGTGCCCGTCCCGGACGTCCCTGGGCCGTCGTACCCGCTCGCCCGCTGAGCGCCACGGCAGTGGCGGGCCGCCCGCGTACCGTTTCCTGGCCGGTACGCGGGCGGCTCTTTTCGTCCCAGACCCCGCACCGGACCCCACGTGAGGGAGCATTCCGGGCAGCCTCACGGCCGCGGCCACCCTGTCGTACCTGGACCGCAACGGCCCCGAGCGGCTGAGCGTCCTCGCCTCGCGGCAATCCGTCACCCAGCCGTCGATGACCCAGCTCGTGCGGCGCCTGGAGCGTGAAGGGCTGGTGCACCGGGCGGCCGACGACCTCGACGGCCGCGCGGTGCGGGTCGCCGTCACCGACGCCGGCCGCGCGCTGCTCGCCGAGCGGCGCCGCCTGCGCCGGGAGCGGCTCACCGAGCTGCTCGGCACGCTCTCCCCCGGTGAGCTGCGCGACCTGACGCGGATCGCCGGCGAGTTCCTCCCCCTGCTCCGCCGCCTGCTCCAGAGCGAGGCCGGCGAGTAGGGACCAGGGCGCTCCCCCTCGCTACTCCCAGGAGGTCCGGTGAGCTCTGCTCATGCCCCCGTAGCTCATGCCACCGTCGCCAGCCCCTTCAAGCAGCCGAAGGCGGTCTGGGCCGTCGCCTTCGCCTGCGTGATCTCGTTCATGGGGATCGGGCTGGTGGACCCGATCCTGCCCGCCCTCAGCTCGAAGCTGCACGCCACGCCCAGCCAGGTCTCGCTGCTGTTCACCAGCTATCTGGTGGTGACCGCGGTGGCCATGCTGATCACCGGATGGGTCTCCAGCCGGATCGGCGCCAAGCGCACGCTCATCGCCGGTCTGGCCCTGATCGTGGTGTTCGCCGCGCTCGCCGGCGCGTCCGGGAGCATCGGCGGCATCGTCGGCTTCCGGGCCGGCTGGGGCCTCGGCAACGCGCTGTTCATCGCCACCTCCCTCGCGGTCATCGTCGCCTCCGGCAGCGGCGGCTTCGCCGGGGCGATCATCCTGTACGAGACCGCGCTCGGCGTCGGCATCGCGGTCGGCCCCCTGCTCGGCGGGACCCTGGGCGGCATCAGCTGGCGCGGCCCGTTCTACGGCGTCGCGGTGCTGATGGCGATCGCCCTGGTCGCCACCGTCACCCTGGTGCAACGCACCCCCGCCCCGGCGCGGAAGACCGGCGTGGCCGAGCCGCTGAAGGCGCTGCGCCACCGCGGCCTGCTCATCCTGGGCCTGACCGCCCTCTGCTACAACTGGGGCTTCTTCACCGTCCTGGGCTACGCGCCGTACCCGATGGAGCTGAACGAGCACCAGCTCGGCCTCGTCTTCACCGGCTGGGGGATCCTGGTCGCCGTCTTCTCCGTCTTCGGGGCGCCGCGCCTGCAGGCGCGGTTCGGCATCGCCCGCACGCTCTACGCCAACCTCGTGCTGTTCAGCCTCGACATCCTGGTGATCGCGCTGTTCACCTCGAACCGGGTCGTGGTGATCTGCGGGGTGATCGTCGCGGGCGTCTTCATCGGCGTCAACAACACGGTCACCACGCAGGCGGTCATGACCGTCTCGCCGGTGGAGCGGCCGATCGCCTCCGCCTCCTACGGGTTCATCCGCTTCATCGGCGGCGGTCTCGCGCCCTTCGTCGCGGGCCGGCTCGCCGAGCAATTCGACAGTCAGCACGCGCCGTTCTACCTGGGAGCCGCCGCCGTGCTCCTCGGCGCGGTGATCCTCACCGCCGCGCACCGGCAGCTCGGCGAGGCCGAGCGCGCCCAGGCCGCGGAGCTCGCCGCAGCCGGCCCCGCCGCCGCCCGGCGGGAGAGGCTGGAGGAGTCGGCCCTCGCCGAGGATCTCGGCTCGGCCACCTGAGCGCGCCGGGTCAGAACCGGGCGACCAGGGCCGGGGTGAGCGCGGCTGGCCCGGCGCAGCCGGACAGGGCCAGGGTGAGATCGGTCTCCGCCAGCACGCAGCGGAGCACGTGCTCCACGCCCGCCTGGCCGTCCAGGCCCAGCCCGTACGCGTACGGCCGGCCAAGCAGCACGGTCCTGGCGCCGAGCGCGAGGGCCTTGACGACGTCGTCCCCGCCGCGGACACCGCCGTCGAAGAGCACCGTGAGCCGGTCGGCGACCGCGTCGGCGACGGCCGGCAGCGCGTCGGCCGCCCCGATCGAGCCGTTGACCTGGCGCCCGCCGTGATTGGACACGACCACCCCGTCCATCCCCGCGTCGGCGGCCAGCCGGGCGTCGTCGGGATGGAGGATGCCCTTCAGCACGATCGGGCCGTCCCAGTGCTCGCGCAGCAGGGCGAGGTCCGGCCACGTCTTGCCGGGGTCGCCGAACAGCCCCACGAAGTGCAGGACGGCGGCCTCCGGGTCCTCGTGCACCGGCCGCGCGAGCCCGGCCTGGAACGCCGGGTCGGTGAAGTAGTTGGCGGTGCCGACGCCGCGCAGGAACGGCAGGTACGCCTGGTCGAGATCGCGCGGCCGCCAGGCCAGCAGCGGCGTGTCGAGGGTGACGACGAGCACGCTGAACCCCGACGCCTTGGCCCGGGCGAGGAAGCTGAGGGTGACCTCGCGGTCGCGGCCCCAGTAGAGCTGGAACCACCGCTCGCCGTCTCCCATGGCCGCGGCGACCTCCTCCATCGGCGTGCTGGAGGCCGACGACAGCACGAAGGGCACGCCCAGCGCCGCCGCGGCGCGGGCGGCGGCCGGTTCGGCGTCCGGGTGCATGATCGACAGCACGCCGATCGGCGCGAGCGCCAGCGGCGCGGGCAGTCTCCGGCCGAGCACGGTCACCGACAGGTCGCGCCCGCGCACGTCGCGCAGCATCCGCGGCACGATGCGCCAGCGGTCCAGCGCCTCGCGGTTGGCCCGCTCGGTGCGCCCGCCGCCCGCGCTGCCGGCCACGTAGCCCACCGGCCCGGGACCCAGGCGCCGCTCGGCCATCTCCTCCAACCGGTTCAGATCCGTGGGCAGGCGCGGCACGACGCCCGCCATGCCGTTGAGGTAGATCTCGTACTGGAAGTCCGCCCAGCTCACCGCGCCTCCATTCCTCCAGATCACTGCCGTACGGCACGCTACCGGAACCGATGCGTTGATAGAGGGACGGAAGGGGTCAGCGGGGTTCGCGCGCGCCGCACCCGGATGACGGTTCTTTGCTGTGATTGTGCGGAGCTCCTACCAAGGAGCGGCGGCGGCAGGGGCACACCCTGGAGAGCGACCGCGGTGCGGCGTGCCGTCGACAGCGTCGCGACGGGCGTCCCCGCGCGTCCGTGTCCCGCGGAGGGTCGCACCCGAGCGTACGCGGGGCCACCGACGATCACGCCCACCCGTCCGTACGCGATCGGCCAAAGGGTGATCATGCCGGCTTACTTATCTCGAACAGCGCAGGCCGACGCCTCGCGGGCCCTGCCCGGGAGGTCGCCCAGACGCCTGCACCACGTCTTCGAATCCCGTTGCGACCTGACGCCGTCGGCGACGGCCCTGGAGTGCGGGCGGCTGAGCTGGACCTACGCCGCGCTCGACGCGCGGGCGAACCGGCTCGCGCACCTCCTGCGCGACCTGGGGGCCGGACGCGGTTCCCGGGTGGCGATCCTGCTGCCGCGGTCGCCGGACACCTACCTGGCGCTGCTCGCGGTGGGCAAGGCGGGGGCGGCGTTCGTGCCGCTCGACCCGCAGTCGCCCCCGGACCGGGCCGCCTACATCCTCGGCGACGCCGGCGTCGACCTCGTGCTCACCACGTCCGGGCGGGCTCCGGAGGTCAGGGCGCCGGGTCGCCGCGTGCTCGCCCTCGACACCTCCGCGGACCTGATCGCGTCGGCGCCCGCCACCCGTCCGTTCTCCGGACCGCTCAACGGCGCGGCGGACGACGACCCGGCCGCGTACGTCATGTACACCTCCGGGTCGAGCGGGCGCCCGAAGGGTGTCGAGGTGGCCCAGTCGAGCATCTGCAACTTCCTCGGCGTGGTGCCGGAGCTGTACGGCGTGCGGCCGGACGACCGCGTCTACCAGGGGATGTCCATCTCCTTCGACTTCTCCGTCGAGGAGATCTGGCCGACCTGGTCGGCCGGCGCGGCCCTCGTCGCGGGACCGGCCGGCTCCCGGCAGCTCGGCGCGGAGCTGGCGGACTTCCTGGACCAGCACGGAATCACGATCCTGTACTGCGTCCCGACGCTGCTCGCGACGATCCCGCGTGACGTGCCGTCCCTGCGCACCATCCTCGTCGGGGGCGAGCCCTGCCCGGCGCAGCTGGTGGAGCGGTGGAGCCGGCCGGGGCGGCGGATGCTCAACACGTACGGGCCGACCGAGGCGACGGTCACCGCGACCTGCGCCGAACTGCTGCCGGGACGGCCGGTCACCATCGGCAGGCCGTTGCCCACCTACACCGTCGTGCTGCTCGACGAACGGCGCGACCCGGTGCCGGACGGCGAGGTCGGCGAGATCTGCATCGGGGGCCCCGGCGTCGCCCGCGGCTACGTCGGCCGTCCCGCCCTGACCGCCGACCGCTTCGTCGAACACCCGCTGGCGCCCCCCGGCGGCAGGTTGTACCGCACGGGGGACCTCGGCCGGGTGACCGCGACCGGGGAGCTCGAATACCTCGGCCGCTCCGACGCCGAGGTGAAGATCCGCGGACACCGGGTGGACCTGGGCGAGATCGAGAACGTGCTGCTGGAGGACGCCGGCGTCGCCGAGGCGGTGGCCGCCCTGATGCCCGCGCCGGGCGTGGACGGACCGGACGGGGAACTGGCCGCCTACGTCGTGCCCGCGAACGGCCACGACGAGGCGCTGACCGGGAGGCTTCGTGATCGCCTGAGCCGCCGCCTGCCGGCCTACATGGTGCCGTCATTCCTGGACGTCGTGGCCGCCCTGCCCACCATGCCGAGCGGCAAGGTGGACCGCGGGCGGCTGCCGCGGCCGAGCGGCCGCCGGCTGGTCGGCTCGGGGCCGGTGGCGCCCGCCGAGGGCGCACTGGAGACACGACTGCGCGCCGCGTGGGCGGAGGAGTTCGGGCTCGACCCCGAGTCGCTGTCGGTCGAGGCGGACTTCTTCACCGACCTCGGCGGCCACTCCCTGCTGGCCGCGCGCATCGTGTCGCTCCTGCGGACGAGCGAGATCGGCGCGGGGCTCGCGGTGCGCGACCTCTACGCGAACCCGACCGTACGCCGCCTCGCCGCGCACCTCTCCGCGAACGGAGGCCGCGGGGGCGGACGCGCGCCGGCCTCCCGTCCCCGCCCGAGGCCGCTGCGGCACGGCGGCCGGGCGGTCGCGGCCGCCGGGGCGGCCCAGGGCGTGGTCGTCTACCTGCTGCTCCTCATGGTCACGTTGCCGGTCTCCGTCACGCTGTACGCCTGGACCACGCCCCACGGCGGCCCGCTCCCCGGGGGCCGCAGGACGCAGGAGGGCTGGATGCTCCTCCCCGGAACGGGGACCGACCTGGTCGGCGCGCTGGCGCTGGCCGCGGCGGCCGCGTACGTCTGGGTGCGCTGGCTGCTGCCCGTGCTGCTGGTGCGGCCGCTGTCGGGCGGCGTCCGGCCGGGTCGTCACCCGCTGTGGGGCGCGACCTACCTGCGGCTGTGGGCGACGAACCTGCTGCTGTCCCTGTCTCCGCTGCGGACGCTGAGCGGCTCGCCCATGATGGCCCCCTACCTGCGGCTGCTCGGCGCGAAGGTCGGGCCCGCCACCGCCGTCGCGACGGCCGACGTCAACCTCCCGGCGATGCTGCGGATCGGCGAGGGGGCCTCGGTCGGCTACCGCGCCTCGCTGCACGCCTGGCTGGTGGAGGACGGGTGGGTGGTCGTCGCCCCGGTGGAGGTCGGGCCGCACGCGTTCGTCGGGAACGGCGCCGCGCTCGGGCCGGGCGCACGGGTCGCCGGCCACGCCGCGCTGGGCGACCAGTCGGCCCTGACGCACGGCGAGACGGTGCCGCGGGGAGGGCGCTGGGCCGGATCGCCGCCGAACCCCGTCGAGTCCGTGGGACCGGCCGTCGAGGCGATGCTGCGCGCCCCCGCCGGCGCAGGGAACTGGAAGGCCCGCCACGTGGCCGCCGCCGTGGCCGGCCTCGTCTGCATCGAGGCGATCCTGCTGGCCACGATCATGCCGAGCGTCCTGGTCATCTGGACGGTCGTGGCCGCCTGGGGCCCGCAGGCCGCTCCGATCGCCGTCCTCCTGGCGGGTCCGCTGTTCGTGGCCGTCGTCTGCGCGGTGGTGGCCGCCGGCAAACGGCTCGTGCTGCCAAAGGCGCCGGCCGGCGTCCATCCGGCGCGTTCCTGCCTCGGCGTGCGCAAGTGGGCCGTGGACAAGCTCCTGGAGTCCAGCCTGACACTGACCAACTCGCTCTACGGCACGCTGTACACCTCGCCGTGGCTGCGGCTGCTCGGCGCGCGGGTCGGCCGCCGGGCCGAGGTGTCGACGGCCGCGCAGCTCGACCCCGATCTCCTCACGCTGCGCGAGGAGAGCTTCGTCGCCGACATGGCGGGCGTCGGCGCGGCCAGCTTCGCCCGTGGCCGGATCGCCCTGCGTCCCACCGAGGTCGGCAGGCGCGCGTTCGTCGGCAACGCCGCGGTCGTCCCCGCCGGGACGCGGATGGGGCCAGGCTCCCTGGTGGGCGTCAGCACCGTCCCGCCGCCGGACGGCGTGCCGGAGGGCACCTCGTGGCTGGGCTCGCCCGCGATGCACCTTCCCGTACGGCAGGACAGCGGCGCGTTTCCGGAAGACCAGACGTTCCGGCCGCCGCGCCTGCTGGTGCTGCACCGCCTGGGCGTCGAGTTCTTCCGCGCCACGCTCCCGGCGATGCTGTTCGGCGGCGCGCTCTACCTCCACCTCCTGGGCGTGCACGCGCTCGCGCGCCTCCTGCCCCTGCCCGTGGTGGCGGCCGCGGCGCCGCTCGTCGCCGGCGCCGCGTCGCTGGGGGTGATCGGTTGCTGCGTCGCGTTCAAACGCCGCCTCATCGGCGCGTACCGGCCGAGAGTGGAGCCGTTGTGGAGCCGGTTCGTCCGGCGCACCGAGTTCGTCACCGGGCTGTGGGAGGCCGCCGCGGTGCCCGCCGGGGTCGCCCTCCTGGCCGGTACCCCGTTCCTGCCGGCCGTGCTGCGGTGGTTCGGGGCCCGCATCGGCAGGCGCGCCTGGATCGCGACCACCTATCTGACCGAGTTCGACCTGGTGGAGGTGGGCGACGACGTCGCGATCGGGCCGGGGGTGTCGCTGCAGACCCACCTGTTCGAGGACCGGGTCATGAAGATGTCGGCCGTCACGGTCCGGTCCGGCTCCAGCGTCGGCGCCCGTTCCGTGGTGCTCTACGACTCGGTGGTGGGCGAGGACGTCTCGCTCGGCGCCCTGTCGTTGCTGATGAAGGGCGAGCGGCTCACCCCGGGGACGAGCTGGCGCGGCATCCCGGCGCAGGCCGCCGTCGGGGAATCGTGAGCGCGATGGGTGAGCGGCAGGGAATCGGGTGAGGGTCTGATGGGATTCGACGGCATTCTCGGCGCTGTACGGCGCGCCTTCCGCTCCGAGCCGGCCCCGCTGCGGCCTTCCGGACAGCCGCTCGCGCTCGTCTACCGGGGCCCGGCCTCGGTTCCCGGGTGCTCCGAGGCGGTCGCCGGGCTGCTGGAGGCGAGCCGCTGGGGCTTCGACGTGCGCTACACGGGCCCGCACGAGAAGGTGCCGCTCACGGCGGAGTCGCTGTCCCTGGCCGCGGTGTACGCCCAGCCGGGCGGCGGAGACCTGTCCCGGGGTTACCGGCACCTCAAACGGCACCGCGGCGCGCTGCGCGACTACGTCGCCGGAGGCGGCCGGTACCTCGGCTTCTGCCTGGGCGGCTATCTCGCCGGCGCCACTCCCGGTTTCGCCCTGCTGCCGGGCGACACCGACCAGTACATCGCCACGCCGGGCGCCACCGTGGACGACGAGGAGGACACCCTCGTCGACGTGCGATGGCGGGGCCGGGAGCGCAGCGTCTTCTTCCAGGACGGCCCCTGCTTCCTGCTGGAGCCGGGCAACCGGGCCACCGTGCTGGCCACCTATCCCAACGGCGCCGTCGCCGCCCTCGTCACCCCGTACGGCGAGGGCAGGGTCGCCGTGGTCGGCCCGCACCCGGAGGCGACCGACGACTGGTTCGCCGACGCCGATCTGCCGGTCCGGCGGGCGCAGGACCTCGGTCTCGATCTGGTGAACGAGGTGATGGCCGACGCTTGAGGTGCTTTCGCGTCTTATGTGAAGAATGTGATGAATTACCGCTTTTTCCGGAAAATCCCCATTATGGGGACATGGTGCGTAAATTAGCCGCCCTGGCCGCCAGTGTCATGATGATCGCGTCCCCGGCCGCTCCCGCCGCCGCGGAGCCGGGCGCGTTCCTTCCCGGCGCGCCGGGGATCGGCGATCCGTACTATCCCCTGCAGGGAAACGGCGGCTACGACGTCGGCCACTACGATCTGCGGCTCCGGTTCGACCCCGGCGACCACACCGCGGACGCCACCGCGACGATCACCGCGACCGCCACCCACAACCTGTCCCGGTTCGACCTCGACTTCTCGGGACCGGAGGTCAAGAGCGTGACGGTGGACGGCGCCCGCGCCGGCTTCCGCCGCGACGGCCAGGAACTGGTGATCACTCCGGCCGCCGGGCTCAAGGCCGGGGCCACCTTCACGGTCGCGGTCTCCTACGCCGGGAAGCTCACGGCGGTCTCGGACGACACCGGCCAGCAGGGATGGATCAACACCAAGGACGGCGCGTTCGTCGCGTCCCAGCCGGACGGCGCACGCAGCTGGTTCCCGGCCAACGACAGCCCGGCGGACAAGGCCACCTTCAGCTTCCGGGTGTCCGCGCCCGAGGAGCTGACCGTGCTGGCCAACGGCGAGCGCGCGAGCGCGGAAGAGGCGGCCGGCTCCGACGGCTACCGGACCGTGCGGTGGGAGATGCGGCAGCCGATGGCGCCCTACCTCGCCATGCTCGCCATCGGCCATTTCGAGGTCAGTGAGGGGACCGTCGACGGCATGCTGAACGTGACGGCGTACGACCCGGCGCTGGCGGAGAAGTCGAAGCGTCTGCACGATCTCACGGCGGAGGCGGTCAGGTGGGAGTCGTCGCTCTTCGGCCCCTACCCGTTCTCCTCCACCGGCGGGGTCGCGGACGGCCGCGGCTCCGTGACGGCGCTGGAGACGCAGGGCCGGCCCGTCTACAGCGGCGGCCCGACCGACGACTCCGAGATCGTGCACGAGCTGGCCCACCAGTGGTTCGGCGACAGCGTCGGGGTGCGGAGCTGGCGGGACATCTGGCTCAACGAGGGCTTCGCGAAATACACGGAATGGCTCTACGAGGAGCAGCACGACGGGCCCTCCGCCAGGGACACCTTCGACCGGCTCTACCGGAAGGACGGCTCCTTCTGGCGCCTGAAGACCGGTGACCCCGGCCAGGCGCACATGTTCGACGAGAACGCGATCTACCTGCGCGGCGCGATGACGGTGCACGCCCTCCGGGAGAAGATCGGCGACAAGGTGTTCTTCACCCTGCTGAAGACCTGGGCGCAGGAGCACAGGTACAGCACGGTGACAACGGCCGACTTCGTCGCCCTCGCGGAGAGGCTGAGCGGGCAGAAGCTCGGCCCCTTCTTCGACGCGTGGCTCTACCAGTCGAAGAAGCCGCCGCAGTCGGTGTTCCGCTCGACACCGGCGGAATGAGACGGGTTTGCCCTGTTCATGCGGGGGGAGGAGACGCGGCCACGGGAGGGGCGAGGTGAGCGGACTACCGACGATCAAGAGCCTGGACGAGCTGACCGAGCTGGTCGAACGCCGGCCCGGCCTCTACCTGCGGTACTCGAAGGGGCCGGACGCCGACGAGGGCAAGCCCAGCGTCGACTACGAGAGCGGCCTGGAGCTGCCCGGGCTGTCGGTGACCGTGCTCGACGCCGAGCACTGGTGGACGAGATCGACGCACGACTGGCTGGCCCGCCAGATGTGCAAGTACACACATCTGGCCGAGCAGGACGAGGAGCGGCACGCCTGGGTGCTGACCGGCCGGGTGGCGGGGCGGGGCCCCGACCACGAGCCGCTCATCGACCACGTCGAGCCGGTGGCGTGGATCGACGACGCGGTGGTCGAGCAGGCCCGCGAACACTACGAGAAGGCGTTCGACGCCGGCCGCGACTCCACGGGCTGAGCCCCTCCGCGCCAGATCTCACCGGGCCTCTCCGGGCCCCTTCCGGCCGTCCCGCGTCTCCCCAGGTCTCCCGGGGAGATACGGCGTTCGCACCCTGCGAGATGTACCATTCGCGCGGCCGCGGGGCGACGCGCCCGGCGGTGCTTTATATGCTTTCTTTTCCTGGTCAGACGGGATCGCGAGGGTGGACATGGTCGAGAGAGCTGGCACCGTCAAGCGCGCGAGAACATCCCGCGCCGCCGGCGGCGATCCGGAACTGGATCTGCGGGAACTCCTGGCGGGCCTGACCGCCGTACGGGACGGAGACTTCGGCACCCGGCTGCCGGAGGACGGCGACGGGCTGCTGCAGGAGATAGCGACCGTCTTCAACGGAATGGTCGACCAGCTCTCCCTCTTCACCTCCGAGGTGACCCGGGTGGCGCGGGAGGTCGGCACCGAGGGCCAGCTCGGCGGCCAGGCCGAGGTGCCGGCGGTCTCCGGCACCTGGAAGGACCTCACCGACTCGGTGAACGCGATGGCGGGCAACCTCACCAGCCAGGTCCGCTCCATCGCCGAGGTCACCACCGCCGTCGCCAAGGGCGACCTCTCCCAGAAGATCACCGTCGACGCCCGAGGCGAGATCCTCGAACTCAAGAACACCGTCAACACCATGGTCGACCAGCTCTCGTCCTTCGCCGACGAGGTCACCCGCGTCGCCCGCGAGGTCGGCACCGAAGGCCAGCTCGGCGGCCAGGCGCAGGTCCCCGGCGTGGCCGGGACCTGGCGCGACCTCACCGACTCGGTGAACTTCATGGCCGGCAACCTCACCAGCCAGGTCCGCTCCATCGCCGAGGTCACCACCGCCGTCGCCAAGGGCGACCTCTCCCAGAAGATCACCGTCGACGCCCGAGGCGAGATCCTCGAACTCAAGAACACCGTCAACACCATGGTCGACCAGCTCTCGTCCTTCGCCGACGAGGTCACCCGCGTCGCCCGCGAGGTCGGCACCGAAGGCCAGCTCGGCGGCCAGGCCGACGTGAAGGGCGTCTCCGGCACCTGGCGCGACCTCACCGACTCCGTGAACTTCATGGCCGGCAACCTCACCAGCCAGGTCCGCAACATCTCCCAGGTCGCCACCGCCGTGGCCAAGGGCGACCTCTCCCAGAAGATCACCGTCGAGGCCAAGGGCGAGGTCGCCGCGCTCGCCCAGACCATCAACACCATGGTCGACACCCTCAGCGCCTTCGCCGACGAGGTCACCCGCGTCGCCCGCGAGGTCGGCACCGAAGGCCGCCTCGGCGGCCAGGCCGACGTGAAGGGCGTCTCCGGCACCTGGAAGGCGCTGACCGAGTCGGTGAACGTCATGGCCGACAACCTCACCGACCAGGTGCGGTCCATCGCCCAGGTCACGACGGCGGTCGCCCGCGGCGACCTGTCGCAGAAGATCCGCGTGGACGCCCGGGGCGAGATCCTGGAGCTCAAGGAGACCATCAACACGATGGTCGACCAGCTCTCGTCCTTCGCCGACGAGGTCACCCGGGTGTCCCGGGAGGTCGGCACCGAGGGCCGCCTGGGCGGCCAGGCGACCGTACGCGGGGTGTCGGGCACCTGGAAGGACCTCACCGACTCGGTGAACGTCATGGCGTCCAACCTCACCAGCCAGGTGCGGTCCATCGCGCAGGTCGCCACCGCCGTCGCCAAGGGCGACCTCTCCCAGAAGATCACCGTGGAGGCCAAGGGCGAGGTCGCCGCGCTCGCCCAGACCATCAACACCATGGTCGACACCCTCAGCGCCTTCGCCGACGAGGTCACCCGCGTGGCCCGCGAGGTCGGCACGGAAGGCCAGCTCGGCGGTCAGGCCCGGGTGCCCAACGTGGCGGGCACCTGGAAGGACCTCACCGACAACGTGAACTCGATGGCCGACAACCTGACCAACCAGGTGCGGTCCATCGCCCAGGTCACGACGGCGGTCGCCCAGGGCGACCTGACCAAGAAGATCGACGTCGACGCCCGGGGCGAGATCCTGGAGCTCAAGACGACCATCAACACGATGGTCGACCAGCTCTCGTCGTTCGCCGCCGAGGTCACCCGCGTGGCCCGCGAGGTGGGCAGCGAGGGACGGCTGGGCGGGCAGGCCGAGGTCGAGGGCGTGTCGGGCACCTGGAAGCGGCTGACCGAGAACGTCAACGAGCTGGCCGGCAACCTCACCCGCCAGGTGCGCGCGATCGCCGAGGTCACCAGCGCCGTGACCTCCGGCGACCTCACCCGCTCCATCACGGTGGACGCGGAGGGCGAGCTCGCCGACCTCAAGGACAACGTCAACTCCATGGTGGAGTCGCTGCGCGAGTCGACCCGGGCCAACCAGGAGCAGGACTGGCTCAAGACCAACCTGGCCCGCATCTCCGGGCTCATGCAGGGCCACCGCGACCTGTCGGCGGTCGCCGAGCTGGTCATGAACGAGCTGGCTCCGCTGGTCAACGCGCAGCACGGCACGTTCCTGCTGGCGGAGGAGACCCCGGCGGGCGCGGAGCTGCGGGTGGTCGGCTGCTACGGCCACCGGGAGATCTCCCGCCGCCACGCGTTCGGGGAGTCCCTCGTCGGCCAGGCCGCGCAGGCCAGGCGGACGATCCTGGTGGAGGAGGTCCCGCCGGCCTACCTGACGGTCTCGTCCAGCCTCGGGCAGGCCGGTCCGGCCAGCCTCGTCGTGCTGCCGATCGTGGTGGAGGACCAGGTTCTCGGCGTGATCGAGCTGGCCAGCCTGGGCCGGTTCTCCACGGCCCACCGCGACTTCCTGGAGCAGCTCGTCGAGACGATCGGCGTCAACGTCAACACGATCGTGGCCAACGCCCGCACCGACGCGCTGCTCGCCGAGTCGCAGCGGCTCGCCACCGAGCTGCAGGTGCGGCAGGAGGAGCTGCAGCGCTCGAACGCCGAGCTGGAGGAGAAGGCGGAGCTGCTGGCCCAGCAGAACCGCGACATCGAGACCAAGAACACCGAGATCGAGCAGGCCCGTCAGGAGCTGGAGGACCGCGCCCAGCAGCTCGCGCTGGCCTCCAAGTACAAGAGCGAGTTCCTCGCCAACATGAGCCACGAGCTGCGCACCCCGCTCAACTCGCTGCTCATCCTGGCCCAGCTCCTCGCGCAGAACCCCACCCGCAACCTCACGCCCAAGCAGGTGGAGTACGCGAACGTCATCCACTCGGCCGGCACCGACCTGCTGCAGCTCATCAACGACATCCTCGACCTGTCGAAGATCGAGGCCGGCAAGATGGACATCACGCCGGAGCCGGTCAGCCTGCGTCAGCTCCTCGACTACGTGGAGGCCAACTTCCGGCCGCTGACCACCCAGAAGGGCCTGCGGTTCGGCGTCACCGTCGCCTCCGGCGTCCCGGCCCGCCTGATGACCGACGAGCAGCGGCTGCGGCAGGTGCTGCGCAACCTGCTGTCGAACGCGGTCAAGTTCACCGAGGCGGGCTCGGTCGAGCTCCGCATCGAACGCGCGCCCGGCGCGGACCTGCCGGGCGCCGACGGGCAGGAGGTCCTCGCCTTCCACGTGGTGGACACCGGCATCGGCATCGCCCCGGAGAACCTCTCGCAGATCTTCGACGCCTTCCAGCAGGCCGACGGCACGACCAGCCGCAAGTACGGCGGCACCGGCCTCGGCCTGTCGATCAGCCGGGAGATCGCCACCCTGCTCGGCGGCGAGATCCACGCGACGAGCGCGCTGGGCGAGGGCAGCACGTTCACCCTCTATCTCCCGCTGACCCACTTCGCCGCCCAGAACCTGGCGGACCGGGACGAGCCGGAGGCCGGCGTGCCGGAGCCGGAGCGGACTCAGGTCTCCCCGGTGACGACGGCCGGCGCCGTCGCGGCCGTCCTGGGCGCCGGACCCGACCGCAGGAACGGCGAGAAGGCAGGCGAGAACGGGGACGGCAGGAGCGACGGCGGGGCGCGCCGCCGCCTGCTGGTCGTCGAGGCCAGGCCTGGCGGCCTGCTGTCGATGCTGGCGCAGAGCGTCGCGGCGGACCTGCGCGACACCCACGGATCCGTACAGGTGTCGACCGCGAACGACCCGGACTCGGCGCTGTCGCTGCTGCTCCGGGAGAGCGTGCACTGCATCGTCCTCGACCTCGGCATGCCCCACGACATCGTGGCGGACTTCCTGAGGGGCCTGGACCGCGACGCCTCCCTGCGGACGCTGCCGGTGCTCGCGCACCACTCGCGCAAGCTGTCGCGTCCGCAGGAGGACCTGCTCCAGGTGCGCTCGCGCAACCAGCCGCTGGAGCGCCTGCCCAGCCTGGACGAGCTGCGTGAGCGGATCACGCTGCACCTGTCGGCGAACGAGCCCGGCGACGTGCTGCCGCTCGTGCAGCAGCCGCCCGCCGAGGAGGGCGCGCACGAGACCGGGAAGGTCGACAGCGCGCTGGTCGGCCGCAAGGTCCTGGTGGTCGACGACGACGTGCGCAACGTCTTCGCCCTCACCACGATCCTCGAACTGCACGGCATGCAGGTGCTGTACGCGGAGAACGGCCGCAAGGGCATCGACGTGCTGATGCGCAACGACGACGTGGACCTGGTGCTGATGGACATCATGATGCCGGAGATGGACGGCTACGCCGCCACCGCCGCCATCCGGTCCATGCCGCGCTTCGCCAAGCTGCCGATCATCGCGGTGACCGCCAAGGCCATGCACGGCGACCGGGAGAAGACGCTGTCGTCGGGCGCGAGCGACTACGTCACCAAGCCCGTCGACGCCGAGGAGCTCATCGTCTGCATGCAGCACTGGCTGGACCTGCCCGGCAACGGTGCCCGCGCGGATTCCGGCGAGGACCCCGGCAGCGGTACCGGCGACGGCTCCGGCAGCGGTTCCGGCGACGGCTCCGGCGCTCAGGCCTGACCGGCGCGGTCGCGGGCGGTCCGGCCCTGCCGGGCCGCCACCGGGCGCGTGCGCAGGTCCTCCAGCACCGCCCGGGCGGCCCGCCGTCCGGAGACCAGCGCGCCCTGGATGGACCCGGTGTCGCGGTGGTCGCCGCAGACGTAGCGCCGCGCCCCAGAGCCCTCGGCCGGCACCCGCACCGGGCGGCGCAGCGGCATCGGGGGCGGCATCGCGGGCAGGGCCGCCTCGATCGCGTAGGTGGCGACGTGCTCCCACGACGAGGTGTCGCCGTAGATCCGCGCCAGCCGGTCCCGCACCCGGGGCTCGTCCCGGTCGCCGTGCACGCCGAGGACCGAGGTGGAGATCAGCGCGCGGCCGTCGGACGAGTACTCGGGCGCGGCGTCGGTGACCACGATCGTGTCGGTGATCACGCCTTCCGCGTCCACGATCTGCGTCGGCTCCCAGAGCGGCGACGCGGGAGCGGCGTGGTAGAAGGTCGTCACCGACCGCATCGCGGGCACCGGCAGGCCGGGCAGGAGGCGTCCCGCCGTGGCCGGGTCGGCCGCGACCACGACGGCGGCCGCCTCCATCTCGCCCCCGCCCCCGAGGGCGACGCCGGTGGGGGTCAGCGCGCCGACGGGGGTCTCCAGGCGGACCGCGTCCGGCGGGAGGCGGCCGGCGAGCTGCTCGGGAATCCGCCCCATGCCGAGGGCCGGCAGGCCGATGACGCCCCGCACGAAGGACCGCCAGAGCAGGTGGAAGATCCGGCCGGAGGTCTCCAGCTCCCGCTCCAGGACCACCCCCGACAGGAAGGGCCGGAACAGGTTCTCGACGACCTCCGGGGACGCGCCCCAGTGCCGCAGTTCCTCCTCGGTGGTGCGGCGCTCGGCGCCGCCCCGCCTCCGTACGAGGGAGCCGGGCAGCAGCAGGTCGCGGGTGGTCACCGCGGCGAGCACGGCCTTGTCCACCGGCGTGCCCACCCGGGCGAACAGGCCGCTGAGCGCCTGGCGCGGATGCCGCCACGGCAGCGTCACCCGCTCGTGCCGCCCGTCCCGGAAGACGATCACCCCCGAGGTGAACGGACGCAGGCGCAGCGCCGGGATGTCGAGGATCCGGGCGGCCTCCGGATAGCCGGTGTTGAAGACCTGGAACCCGCGGTCGAGCCGAAAGCCGTCCACGATGTCGGTGCGGATCCGGCCGCCCACGCCGTCCGAGGCCTCCAGGACCCGGACCGCCACCCCCGCCCTGCGCAGATGGACGGCGCAGGCCAGACCCGCGAGTCCCGCGCCGACGACGATCACCGTGGCAGGCTGTGGCATGGACCGCTCCTCCTCTTGCCGTGACGTGCCGTACGTCTTCGCATCGGTATTCGATCCCGGCGGAGGCCGCGGATGCAGCCGGCGGCCGGTCGGGTCTGTGCACGTTCCCAGCATGGCCGTGCCCCGGAGGTGAAATTTTCAGTGATCATCACCGGCCGGCGTGGCGGGGACGACCGGTGCGGGCCCGGCCGCGAGCGCTCTCACCTGCTCGGGCGGCCGTCCGGGAACGCGGCGGGCGGCTGCGTCCACATGGGTGAATCGGGGGTGTTTGACCACAGCGCCCGTTTCGCGTTGTGATGACGCGGCACCCGGCATGGCGCCGTCGCGACCGCGGTGCGTCCCGGACGCCGTCGCGGCCCTGCCGGCACCACCGGCACCCTCGTCTGGAGTTTGGATGACCACACGACGAAGATTCGCGTCGATCGCCGCCGTGGCCTCGGCCGCCGCTCTCGCGGGAGCCGGGGCGCTGCCCGCCCTCCCCGCGTCGGCGGCGGCGGGCTGCCGGGTCGACTATCAGGTGACGAACCAGTGGCAGGGCGGGTTCGGCACCTCCGTGACGATCACCAACCTCGGCGACGCCGTCAACGGCTGGACGCTCAACTGGACGTACGCCGCGGGGCAGACGGTGACGCAGGCGTGGAACGCGACGGTCACCCAGAGCGGCGCGCAGGTGACCGCGAAGGACGCCGGCTACAACGGGTCGATCCCCACCGGCGGGACGGCGTCGTTCGGCTTCAACGGCTCGTGGAACGACTCCGCCAACCCCGTGCCCGCGAGCTTCACGCTCAACGGCACCACCTGCACCGGCGGGGTCACGAGCAGCCCCAGCGCGAGTCCCAGCGCGAGTCCCAGCGCGTCACCCAGCCCCAGCGCCTCGCCCAGCGCCAGCCCGACGCGGTCGCCCAGCGCCTCCCCGAGCCCGTCGGCGAGCCCCACGACCATCCCGGCCGGGGCGCGGCAGATGGAGAACCTCAACCGCGGCCTGATCAGCGTGCGGTCCGGCAGCGGCAACCTGGTCTCCTGGCGGCTGCTCGGCACCGAGAACGTCGGCACGGGGTTCAACGTCTACCGGGGATCGACCAGGCTGAACTCCTCGCCGATCACCAACTCCACGAACTACCTCGACTCCGGAGCAGCCGCCGACGCGTCGTACACGGTGCGGGCCGTGGTGAACGGCGCCGAGCAGGCGTCGTCGGAGACGTCGCTGCGCTTCACCGGCGGCGACCACCTCGACGTGCCCATCCAGCCGCCGTCCGGCGGCACGACGCCCGACGGGGTCTCCTACACCTACAGCGCCAACGACGCGAGCGTGGGCGACCTCGACGGCGACGGCCAGTACGAGATCGTGCTGAAGTGGGACCCGTCCAACGCCAAGGACAACTCCCAGTCCGGGTACACCGGCAACGTCTTCGTCGACGCGTACCGGCTCAGCGGCTCCCGCCTGTGGCGGATCGACCTCGGCCGCAACATCCGCGCGGGCGCGCACTACACGCAGTTCCAGGTGTACGACTACGACGGCGACGGCAGGGCCGAGGTGGCGATGAAGACCGCCGACGGCACCAAGGACGGCACCGGGAGGGTCATCGGCAGTTCCTCGGCCGACTACCGCAACTCCTCCGGCTACGTCCTGTCCGGGCCGGAGTACCTGACGATGTTCAACGGCCAGACCGGCGCCGCCCTGTCCACCGTGAACTACGACCCGCCGCGCGGGACGGTCTCCTCCTGGGGTGACTCCTACGGCAACCGGGTGGACCGCTTCCTCGCCGCCACCGCCTACCTCGACGGCGCCCGCCCGTCGCTGATCATGTCGCGCGGCTACTACACCCGTACGGTCATCGCGGCGTGGGACTTCCGCAACGGCTCCCTGACCAAGCGGTGGACGTTCGACTCCAACTCCAGCGGCAGCCAGTACACCGGCCAGGGCAACCACAACCTGGCGGTGGCCGACGTGGACGGCGACGGCAGGGACGAGATCGTCTTCGGCGCGATGGCGGTCAACGACAACGGCGCGCCGCTGTGGAACACGGGCAACGGGCACGGCGACGCGCTGCACGTCGGCGACCTCGACCCGTCGCGGGCCGGGCTGGAGGTGTTCAAGGTCGACGAGGACACCAGCAAGCCCGCGGCGTGGATGGCCGACGCCCGCACCGGATCGATCATCTGGACCAACGGCTCCTGCGGCTGCGACAACGGGCGCGGCGTCTCCGGCGACATCTGGTCCGGCAGCCCGGGCGCCGAGTCGTGGTCGTCCGCCGTCTCCGGCGTCTACAACACCAGGGGACAGAACGTCGGCCGCAAGCCCGGCTCGACGAACTTCCTCGTGTGGTGGGACGCCGACCCGGTGCGCGAGCTGCTCGACGCCACCCACATCGACAAGTACGGCACCGGTGGCGACACCCGGCTGCTGACGGCGAGCGGGGTCCACTCCAACAACGGCACCAAGTCGACCCCGTCGCTGTCGGCCGACCTGTTCGGCGACTGGCGCGAGGAGGTCGTCTGGCCGACGAGCGACAACACCGCCCTGCGGATCTACAGCACGACCACCGCGACCACCCGGCAGATCCACACCCTCATGCACGACCCGACGTACCGGCTGGCGATCGCCTGGCAGAACACCGCCTACAACCAGCCGCCCCACCCGGGCTTCTTCCTCGGCGACGGCATGGCGACCCCCGCCAGGCCGAACATCTATCTGAGGTGATCCACCGGCGGCGGCCGCGGACCCGCCTGACGAGGTCCGCGGCCGGCGCCGCGCCGAGCGCGCCGGCGCTCAGCCCGGGACCGCCAGGCACAGACCGAGCTGGGCGTACAGCTCCAACTGGTCGAAATACTCCCGATGGCTCTTGATCTTGCCGTCCTCGACGAAGGACGCGCAGGTGCCGCGGAAGGTGACCGGGCGACCGGTCCCCTGCAGTTCGCACCCGTTCGGCAGCAGGATGGGCCCGAGGTGCGTGCCCGTGGCCGTCCACTCCACTATCAGGGGCGCCTCGCAGGTGACGGCTTCGTACCACGCGAAGAGGTGGAAGTCGGGGAAGCTCTTGAAGATCTGCTCGTACATCCACCCGATCTGCTCGAGTCCCTCCGCCACACCGAAGGGCGAGACGAGGACGGCGTCCGGGCTGAAGATCTCGAGCACGCCCTCCAGATCATGTTCGTTGAGCGCGACGGTTAGCTGGCGCTTCACAGCCCATGGGTCGGACATGACGACTGTCCTTCGACGGTCGGTACGCAACGCTGGCCACCAACTTTAGCCAGCGGCCGGTCAAGCGCCGCTTTGGATTAGGTCGGCGGAGCATCACGAGCGGGTTCTGATTCCCACACGGTTCGCGCGATATACGCACAGCGGTCCCCGCGGCGTCCCGCTGACCGTGCGTCGCAGCCTCCAGGCCCTCCACAACCGCGTGACCTGTGCCTTTGTGGGTAGGCCCTGTCACAGGGACGAGGGGAGGCAGGATGCGATCGTCGATCAGTCTCGGCCGCATCGGCGGAGTCCCGGTCGGGCTCAACGTCAGCGTTCTCGTTATCGTCGTGATCCTGGTCGTCGGGCTGGCCTTCGGGCGGTTCCCGATCGCCTTCCCCGGCCTGCCGACCGCGGCGTACGTGCTGGCCGCACTGGTGTCGGCCGTGCTCTTCCTGGCCTCGCTGCTCGCGCACGAGCTCGCCCACGCCATCGTCGCGCGCCGGCACGACGTGGAGGTCACCGGCATCACGCTCTGGCTGCTCGGCGGTGTGGCCCAGCTCCGCGGCGAGCCCCGCTCCCCCGGCGCGGACCTCAGGATCGCCGGGGTCGGCCCGCTCACCAGCGTCGTGCTCGGCGGCCTCTTCGCCCTCGTGACGTGGGGGGTCTCCGCCGTTGGCGGGCCCGCGCTGGTCAGCGGGATGTTCGGCTACCTGGCCGCGGTGAACGTGCTGCTGGCGGTGTTCAACCTGATCCCCGCCGCGCCGCTGGACGGCGGCCGGGTGCTCCGCGCCTTCCTGTGGGCGCGCTGGGGCGACCGCCTCCGGGCCGCCGTCGCCGCCGCCCGGGCGGGCCGGGTGTTCGGCTACACGCTGATCGTTCTGGGGTTCCTCAACCTCGTCTCCGGGCTCGGCTTCCAGGGGCTCTGGCTGGCCCTCATCGGCCTCTTCCTGGTCAACGCCGCCAGCGCGGAGGAGCAGCAGACGCAGATCGACGCCGCGCTGCACGGGATCAAGGTGGCGGAGGTCATGTCCC
Source organism: Microbispora triticiradicis (assembly GCF_005864065.1). Lineage (NCBI taxonomy): Bacteria > Bacillati > Actinomycetota > Actinomycetes > Streptosporangiales > Streptosporangiaceae > Microbispora > Microbispora triticiradicis. The sequence goes on from NZ_VANP01000009.1 coordinate 211,591, forward strand.
GGCACCCCATCACGGCCCATCCGGGCGAGACGGTGGCCGGGCTGATCGACCGGCTCGTGCTCCGCCACCACCTGTCCACCTATCCGCTCGTCGACGACGACGGCCGGTTCGCGGGGCTGGTGACGCTGGGCCGCGTCCGGGCCGTCGATCCCGGCCGCAGGGAGGTCACGCCGCTCCGGGAGATCGCCTGCCCGCCGCCGGACGTGCCGTCGGCCCGGCCGGACGACCTCCTCACCGAACTGCTCCAGCGGATGAGCGGCTCCGCCGACGGCCGGGCGGTGGTGCTGGACGACGGCCGGATCGTCGGCCTGGTGACGCCCAGCGACATCAGCCGGACCATCCAGACCGTGGACCTGCGGGCGCGTGAGCCGTACCGGACCCCGCGCGGCGCCGACCTCGCCCCGCACGCTCCCGGCGGCCCGCCCGCGGGCGGTCCCACCTCCGGTGGCCCGTCCTCCAGCGGCACGATCCGGTCCACCGGCCGCCGCGACGCGGCCTGAGAACCGGCCGCCAGGGGTTCTTCTCCGGCCGCCCTGCCCGACCGTGTCGAGGCGTGGGTCAGGGCGGCCGCCCGGCGCCAACCGGAAAGCCGGTGGCAAGCCGTGTTGAAACAGAGACCAGGGGTAGGCGGACCCGTGCGACCGGATCGGACAAAGCGGTCGTAACTATAAGGCAGTCCCTCAAGGAGGTGGGGAAATGACGATCGTCGACGACACGACGGTCGAACGGCGGCGGCTGCGGTTCGAGCGGGACGCGCTGCCGTACATCGGCCAGATCTACGCCGGGGCCCTACGGCTCGCCCGCAACCCCACCGACGCCGAGGACCTCGTGCAGGACGTCTACATGCGGGCGTTCAGCAACTTCCACCAGTTCCGCGAGGGCACGAACCTCCGGGCCTGGCTGTACCGCATCCTGACGAACACCTACATCAACACCTACCGGCGCCAGCAGCGCCAGCCGCAGCGGGCCGTGACGGAGGACGTGGAGGACTGGCAGCTCGCCGAGGCGGCCTCGCACACCTCGACGGGGCTGAAATCCGCCGAGGTGGAGGCGCTGGAGAGCCTGCCCGACTCCCGGGTGAAGCAGGCGCTCCAGGAACTGCAGGAGGACTTTCGGATGGCCGTCTACCTCGCCGACGTGGAGGGCTTCGCCTACAAGGAGATCGCGGAGATCATGGACGTCCCCATCGGCACGGTGATGTCGCGCCTGCACCGGGGACGCCGCCAGCTGCGGGCGAAGCTGGAGGACTACGCCGCCGATCTCGGGTTCGTCCGCTCCGCGAGGACCACCTGAGAACCACCTGGGACTCGCCGGGTGGGCACGTCCGCCTCCGGCTGCCGCGCGCGAGGCCGTCCCTTCTTGTCGACGGTGGTCATGGTCGCGTACACGATGTCGCCGATGTAGGCGTCGAACCGGCTGTTGATCTCGGCGAACGATGTCACGTGTGTGGCCAACGCTCGTTCCTTCCTCTCGGTGGCCCTTGCTCAGACGGTGGTCGCGGCCTCGGCTGGTGCCGGTTGGGCTGGACCATTGGGCGTGGCGGGGGCGCGGAGGCCGAAGGCGATGACGATGGCGCCGAGTGCGGCCGCCGTCACGGGGACGATCAGCGCTGTGCGCAGGGCGTCCAGGCCCGTGCCGGCGGCGACGCTGACGGCGGTGACGGCCGACAGTCCGAGCGCCGTTCCGAACTGGATGGAGGTGTAGAGCAGGCCGCCCGCCAAGCCGTGCTCGTCCTCGGCGACGCCGTCGGTGGCGGCCATGGTGAGCGGGCCGTACGCCAGGGAGAAGGCCGAACCGAGCAGGAGCAGCGCCGGAAACATGGCGGCATAGGTCCAGTCCATCCTGACGGGCAGGAACAGCGCGTACGCGGCCGCCGCGAGGACGAGGCCGCCGAACAGCACGCGGGTGTTGCCGAAACGGTTCACCAGGCGCGGCGTCAGGACGGGCGCGAGGACGGTGTCGATGCCGATCACCAGCATGGCCAGACCGGTCTGCATCGTGCTCCAGCCGCGCAGTTCCTGGAGGTACAAGGTGGCCAGGAACTGGAAGCCCGCGAACGCGGCCAGGAACAACAGCGCGGCCACGTTGACGCGCACCAGCGGCGCCGAGTGCAGAATCCCCAGCCGCACCAGCGGGGACGAAGAGCGCCGCTCGACTGCGGTGAACAGCCCCAGCAGCGTCAGGCCCGCGACGAACACGCCGACGGTCAGGCCGGGGCCGTCACCGGGATGCTCCAACCGGACCACCCCGTAGGACATCAGCAGCATCGCTGCGGTGATGGCGAAGGCCCCCGCCAGGTCGAAGCCGCCCGAGGGCCGCTCGCCGCCGGTGCCGCGGACGAGGGCCAGGGCCGCCACCAGGATCAGCGCTGACAGGCCGACCGGCGCGAAGAACACCCATCGCCAGCCGACCGAGGCGAGCGCGCCGCCCGCGACCACGCCGAGCGAGAACCCGCCCGCCGCCGTCCCCGCGTACACGCCGAGCGCTTTGGTGCGCGCGGGCCCCTCCGGAAAGTTGGACGTGACCAGCGCCAGCCCGGCGGGTGCCATGAACGCGGCCGCGACCCCTGTGACGAACCGGGCGACCAGCAGCATCCAGCCCTCGGTGGCGAACCCGCCAAGCCCGGAGAAGACCAGGAACACCGCCAGCCACGACACGAACATCCGGCGGTGGCCCAGCAGGTCGGCGGCGCGTCCGCCCAGCAACATGAACCCGCCGTAGCCCAGCACGTAGGCGCTGACGACCCCGCTGAGCATCCCGGTGGACAGGCCCAGATCGGCGCGGATCGCCGGCAGCGCCACGTTCAGCATCGCCACGTCGATCCCCTCCAGGAAGATCGCGCCGCACAGCACCAGCAGCACGCCCCACGCGCGCCCCGACATGCGGGCGGGCCCATCAGCGGATCTGGTGACGGAATTGGACATCGGTTCCCGACTTCCTCTCGATCGGGAACCGGTCCCGGGTGGTTCCCCGAGTGCCTGCCGGTTCCCTCTTGTAATCGACAGCATCGTTAGGCACCATCGGTGACCATGGAAGACGGCACTTTCGAGTCCCTCGGTTACTGCGCGGATACCGTCGTCGACGACGACGTTCTCCAATGGGACCAGCGCGCCGACTGCGAGGTGCGGCAGATCCTCGACCGCATCGCCGACAAGTGGTCGCTCCTGGTGATCGCGCTGCTCGACAAGCGCAGCCTGCGCTTCACCGAGCTGCGCCGCGCGATCGACGGGGTCAGCCAGCGGATGCTGACCCGCACCCTGCGGCACCTGGAACGCGACGGGCTGGTGAGCCGAACGGTGCACCCGACCGTCCCGCCACGCGTGGACTACGAACTGACGCAGATGGGCGCGACCCTGCACAGCACCATCCGCGCCCTGGTCCACTGGACCGAGGAACACCAGAACGCCATCGCCGCGGCCCGCGCCGCCTACGACAGGCGCACCGCCGCCGAACACGAGGCCGCCGAACACGAAGCGGCCAAACGTGACGTCATCGCCCGCGCCGCCCTGCCAACCAGGGACTGACCTGCCCTAGCCGGGCAGGTTTCTCGTCGGGGTGCCTTTGAGCAGGAGCCCAGCGGCGCGCACCGCTGACCTCCAAGGCCCGCACACCCGCGGCCCCTTTCTGGCGTATTCCGGCTGACCCCCACGTGGAGGGCAGGCTAGGCGTCCTCCCGGCCGGGGTTCTCCAGGCGGAAGAAGTTACTCGGGCTGCCGTCCTTGCGATGTTCCTGGTAGACGAAGTCGAGCCGGCGCTCCTCGAACGTCCTGAACCACTCGTCCCAGGAGATGTGCTTCAGGTCCTCGCCGCCGTAGCCCGGGAAGTCGAAGCGGAGAACCCCCGGACGGCCCTCGTGCTCGGTGCCGGGGACGGTGGCGGGAGTGGCGTCCCGGTCCCCCGCCCATCGCCTGATCACCTCGTGGTCGGTGGTGACCAGGCTGCGTCCCGGCCGCTCCTCGTGCTCGTCCGCCGAGGTGATCTCCTGCTCGTACCTGTGCTCGCCGGTGACCGGATGCCGCCGCCCGGCCTCCCCGCTTCCACTGGGACCGCTCATGGCCGCACCTCCCCTACCCGGCGACTACCCCGCGCCGTCCCCCTTACCCGGCAGGCGCACCCAGGCCGCGGACTCCTCCCCCGGCGCGTACGCCGAGTCGAGCCGTTTGCCCACCACGCCCGGCAGGCCCTGCTCGGCCGCCGCCCGCCGTACCGCGTGGACCTCCCCGGGCCAAGACGGCGCGGTCTGCCAGCGCGGCCCGTTCACCGCGAGCGCCTCCAGGCGCGTACGGCGGCGCTCGAACGGCTCGTCCAGCAGCGACCGCCCGTCGTCGTAGAGCAGGTCGTAGCAGACGTAGACGAGGGTCGCCCCGAGGGCCGCCACCTCGCCGTCGAGGATCACGGCCCGGCTGCCGAGCGACTCGGCCAGCGGGCGCAACCAGCGGTGCTCCGCGGTGACGTCGGCGCCGTCCGCGTCGCGCAGGGTGAGCCTGCCGCCCTCGACATGGGCCAGCGCCCGCCGCCCGCCCCACCAGAACTCCCAGGCGTACCGTTCGGGGTCGCGGGGGACGCGGGTCCGGCTCACCGGGGTCATGGGCGCCGGCCGCGCCGGCGGGGGCTCCCACCCGCCGTCCGGCGGGTCCATCCGGTGGATCATCCAGTTGCGGCCGCGGGTCCGGAAGAGCACGTAGCGCCCGGCCACCCGGGAACCGCTCAGCACGACCTTCACCTCGCGGTCGCTCCACTTCTCGGTCGCGTAGTGGCCGCGGTCCCAGATCGTCATCGTGCCGCCGCCGTACTCGCCCCTGGGGATCTCGCCCTCGAAGTGGGCATACTCCATGGGGTGGTCCTCGGTGTGGACGGCGAGATGGTTGGTCGCGGGGTCGGGCGGCAGGCCCTTGGGATCGCCCACGAGACCAGCACGCCGCCCCGCTCCAGGCGCAGGTCCCAGTGCAGGGACCGGGCGTGGTGCTCCTGGATCACGAACGTGTCGTCCTCACCCCGCGGCGACGGGCCGTCGGCGGGCATGGGCTCGCCGGTGCGCGCAGGGTCGCGTTTCGCCCGGTACGTCTCGAGTTTGTCGGCCACCTCATCGGTCCTACCCCGGCCTCAGTGAGAAGCGTGTCACCTTGTAGCGACATGTCCGGTTAAGAACTTCGTGACCACTTGGTAATTGCGTGACACTATCGTCACCCACCATGAGTTCAGCGATCAGGCTGACCGCGGGCGCCACCACCGTGGCCCTCGGTCTCCTCCTGCCCGGCGCCGCCGCCTCGGCGGCACCCGCCAAGACGGTGAAGATCACCGTCATGGCCAGTTCCGACATCCACGGAAACGCGCTCAACTGGGACTACTACAAGAACGCGGAGTACGACGACAGCGCGCACAACGACGTGGGCCTGGCCAAGATCTCGACGATGGTCTCGCAGATCAGGGCCGACCGCGGCGCCGGCCACACCCTGCTCTTCGACTCCGGCGACACCCTCCAGGGCACACCGCTGGACTACTACTACGCCAAGATCGAGCCGATCACCTCGACCGGCGAGACCCACCCCATGGCGAAGGCCATGAACGCCATCGGGTACGACGCCGTGACGCTCGGCAACCACGAGTTCAACTACGGCCTGCCGCTGCTCGGCGCGTGGGTGAAGCAGATGAAGGCGCCGGTCCTCGGCGCGAACGCCGTCTCCGCCGGAACCGGCCTTCCGGCCTACCGGCCGTTCGTCATCAAGACGATGAACGTCAAGGGCGAGAAGCCGATCAAGGTCGGGGTGCTCGGCCTCACCAACCCCGGCGTCGCGATCTGGGACAAGGCGAACGTCGACGGGAAGCTGAAGTTCCTCGACCTCGTCGCGACCGCCAAGAAGTGGGTGCCGGTCATCCGCGGCCTCGGCGCCGACGTCGTCCTGGTCACCGCCCACGCGGGCGACAACGGCCTGTCGTCGTACGGCTCGGACCTGCCGGTGGAGAACGCCGCCGCCATGGTCGCCGAGGAGGTGCCCGGCGTCGACGCCGTGCTGTTCGGGCACGCCCACAACGACGTGCCGCAGCGGTTCGTCACCAACAAGGCCACCGGGCGGCAGGTGCTGCTCACCGAGCCCGGCAGGTGGGGCCAGCGCCTCAGCGTCGTCGACTTCACCCTCGCCAAGGAGCGCGGGAAGTGGACCGTCACCGGCAAGTCGTCCACCACGCTGAACACCAACGGCGTGGCCGAGGACCCGAAGATCGTCGCGCTGATGAAGAAGCAGCACGACAAGACCGTCGGCTACGTCAACCAGGTGGTCGCGCAGTCGAAGGAGCAACTGTCCGCGGCCGAGTCGCCGTACAAGGACACGCCGATCCTCGACTACATCCAGAAGGTGCAGACCGAGCTCGTGAGCAAGGGCGTCGCGGGCACCGCCGACGCCTCGCTGCCCGTGCTGTCCATCGCCGCGCCGTTCAGCCGCACCGCCGTGTTCCCGGCCGGCCCGGTCAGCGTGCGTGACATGGCCGGGCTGTACGTCTACGACAACACCCTGCTCGGCATCAAGATGACGGGCGCCCAGATCAAGGACTTCCTGGAGTATTCGGCGAAGTACTTCGCCCAGGTCGCCCCGGGCGCGCCGATCGACCTCGCCACGCTCACCAACGCCGGCGGCACGCCCGACTACAACTACGACCAGCTGTCCGGCGTGACGTACGACATCGACATCGCCAAGCCGGTCGGCCAGCGCATCGCCGGCCTGTCCTACCAGGGCAGTCCCGTCGCCGCCGACCAGCAGTTCATCGTGGCGATCAACAACTACCGCCAGTCGGGCGGCGGCGGGTTCCCGCACGTCAGCACGGCTCCCGTGGTGTACAACGCCCAGGTGGAGATCCGCCAGGCGCTGATCGAGTACGCCGCGGGGACCGGCACCATCGACCCGGCGACCTTCGCCGAGGCGAACTGGAAGCTCGTCCGCGACGGGGTCCCGGTCTTCTGACCCTTCCTTCCCGTCAGGGGTGGCCCGCGTCCTCGCGGGTCACCCCTTCCTCACTGAGCGGTCCTACTCAGACGATCCGGGTGATCATGCTCATGCCCGTGCCGCGGTCCGGCGGCGACACTGGTGCCCGGAACACCTGAGGGAAGGGCCGTCGTGAGCAGAAGCGGAATCGTCTTTCTGACGATCATTTCGACGATCGCCGGGATCGTCCTGGTCTACGTGGTGGACGTCCCACTGCCGGTGGTCGTCTCCCTCGGATTCGGGGCGCTGTGCCTGATCTGGCTGATCGTGCTCCTGACCCTTCCGTGGAACGTGTACTTCCAGGCGCACGCGCTGATCCACGAGATCCGGGTCAGCCGCGAGCGCGGGATGACGGTCCCACCGGAACGGGAGGCCGAGGCCCGCCGCATCGCGGTCCGCATGCGCCGGGCCGCCGTCGCCGCTCATCTGGTGTCGGCCGCCCTCCTCGCGGTGATCACGTACTTCTCCGGTGAGACGGTCGGCTACTACTTCGCGGTCTTCTACCTGCTCGCCACGTTCCTCCGGCCGGCGGGCGCCTGGTTCGCCCACCTGCGCGGCCGGATGACCACGATGCTGGAGGAGGTCCGCTACCCCCGCGAGGACGCCGTCGCGCTGGCCGAGCGCGTCGCGGCGCTGGAGGCCCGGGCCACCGAACTGGCCGAGCGCCTCGACGCCCTCGTCCCGGAGACGCGCGCCGGGTTGCACGCGGCCACGGCCCGCGCCGACGACCTCGATCGCCGCCTCGACGCGGTGGGCAGGAAGTTCGAGGACTCCCTCAGCCGTCTCACCGACAACCAGGAGGTCCTGTCGGGCATCAAGGCGTTCCTCCGCCTGATCAGGTCCGAGACCGCCTGATCCGCCGTACCGACCTCGGCCTTTATCGGGAAATTCCGGATCTCATGCACGACCCTGCCGCCGCCGGATAACCTCTGCCGGGTCAAGATTGTCGGATCTTCAACCAAGCAGGTGGGGACGGCGTGATGGCGCGGTCGTGGAACGATCTTCCCGTCGGCCGGGTCGTGCACGTCGGCGAGGACGCCGGGGCGGTCGCCCTCGCGCTGGAGCCCCTCCCCGACGACGCGCCCGCGCTGGTCGCCTACGCTCCCCGCCCCGCCCGGACCCCCGCGGACCTCGTCGCCGACGTGCTGGGCGAGCTGGAGACCGCGGCGGTGGCGATGTTCCCCGCCTGGCTGCCGGACGCGGACGGCATCACCGGGGCCGGTGGCGCGGCCGTCCCCGCCGTACGGGCGCTCGCCCTGCGCACGGCCTCGACCACCCGGCACTTCGCCCCCTTCCTCGCCCACCTCGCCGAGCGGGCCCTGCGTGAGCGGGCCGGCGCGAGCGGGGTCGCGGCCGGTGACCGTACGGCGGGCCCTATCGGGCCTTACCCGCCCGAGGTCCGCGCCGCGGGGCTGGCCCGGGTGCTCCGCGACGGCTACCGGCGTCCGGAGGCTGCGATCCTCGTACGGCCGTCCTCCGGGCTCTCCCCCGCCGCCGAGGAGGTGCTGGTGACGGGGTGCGAATGGCTCGCCCAGCACGGCCGGTTCGGCGTCTGGCTCACCGGGCCGCCCCTGCGGGCGGTCGATCGCGTCGAGAGCATGACCGCCCCGATCCCCGACGAGGTGGCGGCCCTCGCCCGCGATCTCGCCGGCCCCGGTCCCGCAGCCGACGGCGGCGAAGACCCGGGCAGCCCCGTACGGCCGGCCGGGCGGCGGCCGGCGCCGGTCCTCACCTATCCCCCGCTCGCCGGGCTGCCCCACCCCGCGAGCGAGGCGGAGAGGCGCCTGGAGAAGGCGCTGTCGTCATGCACGTGGGCGGCGGGCCGGGCCTGGAACCAGACCCACAGGTCGGGCCCGCTCACCACTCCCATCAGGGTCGACCTGCTGTTCCGCGCGGAACGTTGCGTCGTCGAGATCGACGGCCCCGAGCACCGCGAGGCGCTCAGGCTCGCCGCCGACCGGCAGCGCGACCGGCGCCTGCGCGAGGATGGCTACGCCGTACGCCGCTTCACCAACGACCAGGTCCTCGGCCACGTCGGCACCGTCCTGGCCGAGATCGAGCATTTCCTCCACACCCGCCGCAATGGAACGTTCGAAGGGTCCCCCCATGCCTGACAAACCCCTCTCCCAGCGCGAGACGGCCATCCTCCTTCTCCTGATGGCGGAAGCCCGAGAGGTCACCAATCCGGAACTCAAGGAGCAGTACGGCGTCGAGATTGAGAAGCAGGAGCGGGAGCACCTGCTTGAACTCAGGCTGATCGATGTAGGGAAAAAGGGCCAGGCGTACACCTACACGCTGTCCGACGGCGGTTGGCTCATGGCAGCCAAGATCTTCCGTGAGGGCCTTCCTAAGTCCGGCCGCCCCGCCGGCCGAGTACTTGAAGCGTCCCTCCGCGCCATGGTGACCGGTGTGCAACGGCACATGCAGCAGACCGACTTTCGTCTCGCCGAGATTTTCGGGCGGGAGCCTGGCCTCATTCCTACGATCACCAAAGTGCCGGTTGAGGAACCATCGGTTGCCGAGGTGGTGGCGGAACCGACAGCGATCGTGGAGACGCCTCCCGCGAGCGTGGTCGCGCAGTCGTGGGACGACATAGAGACGACGATCCGGAAGGCGTACGCACAGCTCGCCGACAAGCCGAACGCCTGGGTCAGCCTGACCCTGCTGCGCCCGCATCTGGGCGACGCCCCCAGAGACAAGGTCGACGACGCCCTCCGCCGGATGATCACCCAGCCCGACGTGCACATCGTCCCCTGGGAGAGCCAGAAGAACCTGTCGCAGGAGGACCGCGACGCGGCGGTGATCATCGGCGACCAGCCCAAGCACCGCATTCTGATCGGAGCATGATGACCGGCAGGGAACTGGACGCCCTGGCGGCGCTGAGGTTCAACTACGCCAAGGTCCCCGACGACGTGTGGCGACCGCTGCCGTTCCACGTCGGGGCTCTCCACCAGCAGACCGCCAAGGCGATCCTCAACGGCTTCATCGAGGCCGAGGAGAGCGCCGACGCGAGCCCCATCGGCCTCGTGATACAAGGCCAGAGAGGCGCGGGCAAGACGCACCTACTCGGTTGGGCCCGGCAGGCGGTGCACGAGGAGGACGGCTACTTCTTCCTGGTCAGCCTGCTGGACGCCAGGAGTTTCTGGGAGAGCGTGCTGCTCTCCATGCTGGACAGCCTCTCGCGGCCCATGCCAGGGTCGGGGACCCAGCTCAAGGAACTCCTGTGGCGGCTCTGCCTGCTGACCGAGGTGCCGTCCGACGCCCGGCAGTCCGTGATCGGCGAGGCGTCGCTCTCCCGGCAGGACCTGGACGTCTTCGTGCACGCTCTTCGCCGGTACGACCGGCACGTCGGCCGTGACGCTCAGGACGTCGCGAGGGCGCTCGTCCTGCGCGCGTCCATCGACCTGTCCGCGCAGGACGTCGGCGACGCCTACCTCGCGTGCGCAGCGGAAGGAGAACCGGGTGAGCGGGCAGGCTGGGGCTTCACCACGATCGGAAAGTCCCCGCAGGAGATTGTCAGCGACCTGTCCCACCTGGTGGCGTTGACTGGGCCGTCCATCATCGCGATCGACCAGATCGACATCCTACTGGCGCAGTCGTCCATCTCCCTCGCGGACAACGACCTCAAGGAGTCGTGGCAGCAGGCACTTATCCTCGAACGCGTCGCGGGCGGCTTGATGACACTCCGCGAGGTGACTCGCCGCGCACTGACCGTGCTCTCGTGCCTGCCCGCTACGTGGAATCTGATTCAGACCAAGGCCACTGACACGGTACAGGACCGCTTCCGGGAGACGACCCCCCTCAAGACGATCCCGGACGCGGAGACCGGGCGGACGCTCATCGAGAAGCGTTTCTGGGCACAGTACGAGCGTGCGGGTTTCACGCCGCCGTACCCGACGTGGCCGGTGAGGCCGGAGGCGTTCGAGGAAGCACACCAGTACACCCCTCGCCAGTTGCTCATCCGGATAGACACGCACGTGCGGGCATGCCTGGCGAGCGGGCGGGTCACGGAACTCGCGCGCCTCAGCGAGCAGTCGCGGGCAATCACCAAGCGGATCATCGACCCGCCGGACGACCTCACGGCGCTCGACAGGCGGTTCGCGGAGTTGCGGGAGCGGGCGGACGTGGCGGGGGCGCTGGACCCGGTCACGGAGGACGCAGTGATGCCCGGGCTGCTGTCGGCCGGACTGCAGGCGTGGATCGCCGAGCAGGGTGAGACGGGACGTGTGTTCAGCCAGGACCCGTCGCCGAGTTCCAAGCCGCCCCTGCACGCCCGCCTGCGGCGGACACTGGATGAGGCGACCGAGAACGAGGCGCACTGGTGCTTCCGCGCTATTGGAGCGTCCAATCACACCTCCGCGCTCAACCGGCTGCGTTCCGCGTCCACCGCAGCCGGGCTCGACGGGCGGACACCCACGCGCAGACTGTTCATCCTCAGGAACCACGGCTGGGCGAAGGGACCGGTCACGCAGGAGGCGCTGACCGCTTTCGAGCAGGCAGGCGGCCGGTTCCTCCAGATCGTGGAGGACGACCTCAGGATCTTTGCCGCTCTCCGGAACCTTCTCGCCGCCAACCCGCCCGATCTCCAGGCGTGGCTCGTCTCTCGCAGACCGACGAGCGAGGTCAAGCTGTTCGCCGAGGCGTTGAGCGACGCCGCCGTTCCGCGGGTGTCCGACCCAGGTGCCAGGACGTCCTCGCGGGCGACCCGGTCGCCGGACCAGTCCCGGCGCACCGCCAATCCCGATCGGCGAGTGCTGCAGCCGGCCATCGTGCCGCAGCCGGTTCTACAGCCGGTGGCGCAGCCCGCGCCATCGCCGAAGGCAGACGCGCCGTCCCCGGTCTCCGGCGCTGCGCCCTCATCGCCCCCTACCGATGATGTGCTGCCCAGCGACGTGGGCAACGGCCCGGCTGCTTCCGATCAGCGGTTCGGGCCTCCGCCGTCCTTTGCCGAGGCACCACCGGCCGAGGTGCCGACTGCGGAGCTGACTCCTGCGGAGGAACCGGTGGTTCCTCGCCCGCGCAGGCCACTGTCGCCGATTGACGCACTGACGACTCCGTACCTGACGATCGGAGCGGCGAGCTCGGACGACCGGCCGGTGCGGATCGCACTGGACGCCCTGCGGAAGCATGTGGCGATCTTCGCCGGTTCGGGGTCGGGGAAGACCGTCCTGATCCGGCGGCTGGTGGAGGAGTGCGCTCTGCAGGGGGTCTCTTCGGTCGTCCTCGACCCGAACAACGACCTGGCGCGGCTCGGCGACGCGTGGCCCGAGCCGCCCGGCGCGTGGGGCGAGGACGACGCGGCCAGGGCCGCCGACTATCTGGCGAACACCGATGTGGTCGTCTGGACGCCCCGCAAGGAGCAGGGACGCCCGCTGAGCTTCCAACCGCTGCCGGACTTCGCCAGCGTGCTCGACGACCCCGACGAGTTCGGGGAGGCGGTGGACGCCGCCCTCGCGGCGCTCGTGCCCCGGGCCAAGGTCGACGGGAGGACGGCGAGGGCGCACCTGGGCCGGGCGGTGCTGCGCGAGGCCGTCGTCCACTACGGACGGCAGGGTGGCACGGCGCTCAACGGGCTCGTCGCCCTGCTCGACGACCTGCCGGACGGCGTGAGCCGCCTCGAGGGCGCGGCCAGGCTCGCGACCGAGATGGCCCAGCACCTGCGGGCCGAGATGATCAGCGATCCGCTGTTCGCGGGGAAGGGGGTTCCGGTCGACCCCGGCCTCCTGCTGACCCCGGCGGAGGGGAAGCGAGCCCGCGTCTCGGTGATCAGCCTCACCGGCCTGACCTCCGACGCCCAGCGGCAGAGCTTCGTCAACCAGCTGCAGATGGCGCTGTTCTCCTGGATCAAGCGGCACCCTGCCGGAGACCGGCCGCTCGGCGGGTTGTTCGTGATGGACGAGGCGCAGACCTTCGCGCCGTCCGGGGCGGCCACCGCCTGCACCCAGAGCACGCTCGCCCTCGCCGCCCAGGCGCGCAAGTACGGCCTCGGGCTGGTGTTCGCGACCCAAGCGCCGAAGGGGCTGCACAACCAGATCACAGGCAACGCGGCCACGCAGTTCTTCGGCCTGCTCAACGCACCGGCGCAGATCACGGCGGCGCGCGAGCTGGCCAAGGCCAAGGGCGGCGACGTCCCGGACGTGTCCCGGCTGCGGTCCGGCCAGTTCTACGCGGCGGTCGAGGGCGGGTCGTTCACCAAGGTGCGTACGCCGCTGTGCCTGAGCCACCACCCCAGCAGCCCGCTCACGGGCGAGGAGGTCGTCACCCGGGCCCGCAGGTCCTGAGGGCACCGGAGCCGGCGCCGCCTTCCCGGGCGGCGCCGGCGCGCACCGATCGGACTCGGCGCGGAGTGGTCACCCCGCCGGGTGCTCCACCAGTGGGGTGACCGGCCGGCCGTAGAGGATGGACGTCCAGGCGTTGGTGAGGACGTCGACGAGCACCTCCTCGTCGTGGAACGGGGGAATCCCGGCCGCGGCGAGGTAGTAGAGCCGTTCGCCCATCCAGGTGAGCGACGCGGCGACGGCGCGCACGTCCAGGTCCCCGAGCCGCCCGCGAACCTGCGGGTCGGACTCGATACGGGCCGCGGCGGCGTCAGTGAACAGGTTCATCTGCTCCAGCCAGAGGGCTCGCAGACCCTCGTCCGAGCCCTGGTTCTCCACGATGGCCATGAGGACGCCGGCGTTGTCTCGCCACAGCCGGGCGCCGTCCCGTACCCCCGCGCGCATGGCGGCGACGGGGTCCTGCAGCCCCTCGACCCAGGGGCGCGCGGCCTGCTGCCCCTGCGCCACGGCGTCGCGCACCAGTTCGCCGAGCACCGCCTGCCTGCTCGGGAAGTAGAAGTAGAAACTCGCCCGGGAGACCTCCGCGGCGGCGAGGATGTCGGCGACGCTGAGGGTGTCGAACCGGCGCTCCCGGAGCAGTTCGCGGGTCGCGGACAGGATGCGCTCCCGCAGCCCGGTGGACGCCGGCTCCGCGACCGATCTGCGGGCCGACTGCGCGCCGCGCTTCGAAGGCATGCCCCTCAGAATACGACGAGCTCTAGGGACTCCACGGCGCTCAGGCCGGTGCGGATGAGACGGTTCCCGCCGGCCCCGGCCCGTCGTGATAGCTGTGGACGAGAGGGAGGAAGATCTCGTCGACGATCGACGTCACGCGTGCGGGCTTCAGGGACTTGAGGTCCATGAGCAGGTCGTGGCGCACCAGGTCGAACGGCATGGCGAGCACCGCGGGAGGGATCCGTTCCAGGTCGATCTCGCCGCGGTCGTGGGCGCGCTGGTAGATGACCCGGACGCGCGAGAGCGGCTGGTCGCCCAGGATCCGTTCGCGTACCTGTGCGGGGGTGAGCCCGGTATCGGCCAGCAGCCCCGAGAAGGCCGCGGCCGCGGCGATGGCGGAGAAGGCGGCGCGGGCCTCGCCCATGCCGGTGAGTGCGGCGAGGAGGTCGCCGCGCAGGGTGCCGGTGTCGGGGAGATCGACCGGGTGGCTGTTCCGGTAGTGCTCCAGCGCGGCGAGCACGAGCTGGTTCTTGTTGGCCCAGCGGCGGTACAGCACGGCGACGCCGGTGCCGGCGCGGGAGGCCACGGACTCCATGGTCAGCTTCGCGAAGCCGGCCTCGAGCAGCTCGTCCCAGGCCGCGTCCAGCAGCGCGGCCTCAAGCTCGGGCCCGCGCCGGCGCTGACGAGAGGGCGCGGCGGCAGATGTCACGACTCCATCATAAGAGAGGTTTACATTTCTTAGCAACGCGTCCTAGTCTCTTAAGAGATGGATTCCACTCTTATCTCAGGGACGAGACGATGACGGAGACCACCGAGGCGAAGCTGTCGCCACAGGTGAAGAACGCGCTGATCGCGCTGGTCGTGGGTGGGATCGCGGCGATCCTCGACTCGACGATGGTGACGCTGGCGATCCACACGCTGGTCGTGAAGCTGCACTCGACCACCGGCACGATCCAGTGGGTCACCACCGGCTTCCTGCTGGCGATGGCCGTCGCGATCCCGGTCACCGGGTGGGCGGAGCGCCGCTGGGGCGGCAGGCGGGTCTGGATGGCCGCGCTGGTACTGTTCGCGCTCGCCTCGGTGCTGTGCGCGGTGGCGTGGAACGACGCCGCCCTGATCGGCTTCCGGGTGCTGCAGGGCCTCGCCGCCGGGCTGATCTTCCCGCTGATGCAGACGCTCGCGGTGAGAGCCGCGGGCGGGTGGGTCAGCAGCCGGCTGATGGCGGCCGTCAGCCTGCCGGTCGCGCTCGGCCCGATCCTCGGCCCGGTGATCGGCGGCGTGATCCTCAACTGGCTGAGCTGGCGCTGGCTGTTCCTCGTCAACGTGCCGGTGATCGCCGCCGGGCTGCTGCTGGCGTGGCGCTTCCTGCCCGCCGGCCGCCCCGGCCCCTCGGATGGGCGCGGGCGCCTGGACTGGATCGGCCTGGTGCTGCTCGCGCCGGCGCTGGCGGGAATCCTGCTCGGCCTCTCGCAACTGTCCGAGAACGGCGGGATCGCCCACGCCGGAGTGCTGGTGCCGCTGCCGGCCGGGCTCGTCCTGCTGGCCGCGTTCGTCGCCTGGGCGTCGCGGCCCGGCGAGCGGGAGCCGATCGTCGACGTACGGCTGCTGCGCGTACGCTCGCTCGGCAGCGCCTCCACGGCCCTGTTCGCCGCGGGCGCGGCGATGTACGCCGGAATGTTCCTGCTTCCGCTCTACTACCAGCAGCTACGCGGTGACAGCGTGCTGGACGCCGGACTGCTGATGATTCCGCAGGGTGCCGGGGCGCTCGTCTCGCGCTTCGTGATCGGCAGGCTGGTCGGCCGGTTCGGGGCGCGCGCCGTGACGATCGCCGCCTTCCTGCTCGCCGCCGTCGCCACCGTCCCGTTCGCGCTCGCCGGACCGGACACGAGCCCGTGGTGGCTGGGAGCCGTGCTGCTGGTTCGCGGTCTGGGGATCGGGGCGGTGCTGATCCCGCCGATGTCCGTCGCCTACCGGGACATCCAACCGGCGGGCATCCCGCACGCCACCATGAACACCCGCATCGTCCAGCAGGTGGGCGCCTCGTTCGGCACCGCGATCGTGGCCGTCGCACTGCAGTCGCTCCTCGGCCACGGCGCCACCGGCGCCTTCCAGGGCGCGTTCTGGTGGGCGATCGGCATCACCGCCGCCGCGGTCGTCCCCGCCGTCGCTCTCCCGGCCGACAGGCCGGCGAGCCACGAAGCGGCCGCGAAGCCGGTGCAGGACCGCGGGACCCCGAGCGACCGGACGGCAAGTGGCGTCGGCACGCCGTGAGCGGCCATCGGGGGCAGACACGTTGTCCATACAACGTGTATTGTCTTGCCCATGACACAGTTATCCGGTCAGCCGCTCGATCCGTGCGCGCGCCGCTGGGCACTGGACCAGGACGTCCGGGGATCGGCCACGGCATGAGATACCGCACCCTGGGCGCGAGCGGCCTGCGCGTGTCCGATCTGATCCTCGGCGCGATGACCTTCGGCGAGCAGGGCGGGGTCGGCGCGCCTCCACAGGAGTGCCGCCGGATGCTCGACCTGTACGCCGAGGCGGGCGGCAACACGATCGACACCGCCGTCAACTACCGCGACGGAGCCAGCGAGGAGATCCTCGGCGAGCTGCTCGAAGGCCGGCGCGAGTCGTTCGTCCTCGGCACGAAGTACACCGTCTCGCGGGACCGTGCCGACCCGAACGCCGCGGGGAACCACCGCAAGAACCTGAGGGCCTCGCTGGAGACCAGCCTGCGCCGGTTGCGTACGGACTACCTCGATCTCTACTGGGTGCACATGTGGGACCGCGACACCCCGATCGAGGAGACGATGCGCGCCCTGGACGACGCCGTCCAGGCCGGCAAGGTGCTGTACGTGGGGATCTCCGACGCCCCCGCCTGGGTCGTGGCCCGTGCCAACACCCTCGCCGAGTGGCGCGGGTGGAGTCCCTTCATCGGCCTGCAGGTGCCGTACAGCCTGCTGCAGCGCGACATCGAGAGAGAACTGCTGCCCATGGCCGAGTCTCTCGGGCTCGGCGTCACGGCGTGGAGCCCGCTCGGGGGCGGCGTGCTGTCCGGCAAGTACACCGGTGCGGACGGGCCCGCGCCCGCCGGACGGCTGGCCGCACAGTCCCTTTCGGACCGCGACCACGCCGTGGCCCGGGCCGTGCGGGATGCCGCCGGCGAACTCGGGGCGACCCCGTCCCAGGTGGCGATCGCGTGGACGATGAGCCGCTCCCCCGCCGTCCACCCGATCGTCGGGGCGCGTTCCGCCGATCAGCTCCGGGACAATCTCGCCTCCGCCGATCTCACCCTCCCTCCCGAGATCCGCGAGCGGCTGGAACAGGCCACCGGGTTCACGCTCGGGTTCCCCGGGGACTTCATCGCCCAGACCTCGTCATGGGTGTTCGGCGCCGCGCTCGCCGATCCCTCTCCCGGCGCGGCCCGGCGCTGACGGCGTACGGCTACCGCACCCGGAACGCGGCCGCCGCGGCGGCGGCGATCGCCACGCACAGGACCACGACGACCGTGAGCGACCCCAGAGGGTCGCGGCGCCGTACGGGCGTCGCGGCATGCCTGGCCGGCACCCGGTGGACGGGGGACGCCGACGGCGTGGCGACGGGCCGCGGGGTCGTATGGGGACGAGTCGCATGAGGACGGGGTGACGGCGCCACGACGACCGGCGGCCGGGGCACGGCCGGACGCGGGGAGAGGCGCGGCGCCTTCGGCGGGGCCGGCCTGGGCTTCGCCGGCGCCGGCGACGCCGAAGGCGGTGGCGGTGGCGGTGGCGGAGGTTGCGGGCTGGGAGGCGTGGGTTGCGGGGCAGGCGGAGGCGGCGGCACGGGTGTCGGCGGCGTGCAGCGGGCCGGGCCTCCGACGCCCACCTCCACGTGCAGGCCGACGATCACGTCCACGTCGACGCAGAGGCCGATCCGCGCCCCCGGCCGGTGCGGGTCGGCGACCGTGCGGGACGCACCCGCCACGCCGCCCACGACTCCGGGCGCGATTCCGGGGTCGACGGCCGTCGCCGTGATCTCCGCCGCCCGCACCGCCCCTCCGGTCTCCGGCCGACCCGCTGCCGCCGTCCCGGCCGCGGCGAGCGTGTGGCGCTCGGCCCGCGCCTGCCCGGGGAACGCGGCTGACAGCGCGGCGCAGGCGGAGACGGCCGCGACGGCCATGCGCAGGCCCTCCGTCCGGCCCATGTCAGCGGCCCTCGGGGATCCGCTGGAACTCGTGCAGGGCGCTCACGAAGGCGTCCGGCTTGACCGCCAGGCCCCCGCTGAAGGGATGGGCGATGTTCCAGGCCAGGTAGACGCCCACGCCGAGCAGGATCGCCATGGCCGTGACCGGGATGAGCGCGAAGCCCCGGGGTCTCGCCCCGGCCAGGAACGGGAAGACGACGACGAGGACGCCCGTGACGACCGTCAGCAGGAGGACTCCCGGCGGCGGCGCCGTCCCCGCGTCCGCCGCGCGCTGCCGCCGGGCGGCGAACAGGTCCGCCATCCGGTCCAGCACCGCGCTCTTCGCGTCGCGGGCCTCGTCCGTCGTCACCGGCAGTCCCGCCACGTAGGCGCGCAGGGACTCCAGCCGGTCCGTCCCCTCCGGGCCGAGCCGCCCGGCGGCCATCAGCGGCCACTCGTCGTCGACGACGTACCGCGCGTACTCCCGCAGCCCTTCGCGTAACTGGCCGGCGTCGGGGACGGGCAGGGGCGCGGCGGCCCAGTAGGTCTCGACGAGGGCCTGCGTCTCCAGATAGGTGTTCTGCCGCGCCGCGTCGGCCGAGGTCCACGGCACGACGATCGCGATGGCGAACACGAGCAGGAACAGCGAGGAGAGCATCGACCCGGCGTGGCCGGCGGAGGTGCCGCCCGGATCGCGGTCGTCGGTGCCCCGGCCCAGTGTGCGGAAGAGGATGACGGACAGGGCCACCAGGCCGACGGCCGCCACGGCGGCGAGTACGCCCGCGAGCATGACACCTCCAGCAGTTTGACGATTACTTTAGGTAACATGACTAGCACATGAAGTAACCCCGGACCAGCGGTTGCGGATAGAGTTCCGGCTATCGGCACGGCGTTACCAATGAGGCGCGCGTGCCAAAACCCTAAATTTGGCACTAATGCGTCTCATTACGGAAAAATCCCGAAATCGGAGAGTTGGAGCTCCTTGACGAAGTTCCTACACCGACGAAGACTTCCCTCGACCTGCGTGCCCCGGTCCGGCCGACCCCCCTGCCTGAAGGGGCACGCCAGATGGAGGAAAACCCGATGAGGAGCTCCCCCCGCCGAACGCGGCGTTACGCGGCTGTGCTCGCGCTCCCCCTGGCGCTCGCCCTGAACGCCCTCCCGGTGCTCGCCGATCCCTCACCCCAGCCGGTGCCGCCCGACCGGGTGTCCGGCACCGCGCAGGACGGCGTCGCGCTGATGCGGGTCGTCGTCGCCGACCAGGCGGCGGTGGACAGGCTGGTCTCCCTGGGCGTCGACCTGGCCGAGTACACCAAGCCGGTCGAGGGCGGCGTCGAGGTGCACGCCGTGCTCAGCCCCGGCGAGGCGCAGGGCCTGCGCGACCAGGGCTTCGACGTCCGCGACGCGATATCCGACCAGGGCGACTACGCCGCGAACCTCGCCGAGCGGCGGCAGGCCCTCGCCTCCGCCGCCGCCGACGCCGCGGAGACCGACACGCTCACCCCGCTGCGCGCCGAGTGGTTCACCAGCCTGGACGGCCAGAGCTTCCTGTCGGCCGAGGTGAAGTCGAGCGCGACCGACGCGCAGACCGTGCTGACCGCCACCTGGGACAGCGGTCCCGGCACGGCCCCCGGCTCCGGCGGCACGACGACCATGTCCCGCTTCACCGACGCCGGGCAGTACATGTACCACCGGTTCAGCGCGCCCGTCCCCGTGGCGCAGGCCCCCACGAAGGTCACGGTGACCAGCAGCCGGGGCGGCTCGGTCACGGTGCCGGTGACGAAGTGGCTCGGCGAGAGGCGCAAGCCCCCGAGCAAGCACTACGTGTCGGACTTCGTCGACCACTACATGGACCCGACCGAGGTCACCGGCCGCATCACCGGGCTCGCCGAGCAGTTCCCGAAGATCGCGGAGATCGTCGACCTGCCGTACCGGACGAACGGCTACCGGCGGGCGGCCCAGGCGCAGTTCGGCAGCGGGACCGGCGCCGCCGCCGCGAGCACCTTCTACGTGAGTTCCAAGGCGTACGGCAGCGAGGGCGGCAACGACGTGAGCGTCGCGCTGGTGAGGCCGGCCACCACCGGAACCCCGCTGTCGGTCGCGGTCACCGGCGGGAACGTGGCGGTCACCCTCGCCACCGACGCCTCCGGGGCGATCGGCAGCACGGCCGCGCAGGTGGTGGCCGCCCTCAACGGCGACGCCGCCGCCTCCGCGCTGCTCACCGCCGCCACCTACCGGGGCAACGCCGGGAACGGCCTGGTGGCGGAGGCCCCCGCGACCCGGCTGACCGACGGCCTGCTGGCTCCGGCGACGGTCTCGCGCCGGCCGTTCCAGATGAAGGCCCTGCGGATCGGCAGGCACCGGGACGGCTCGAAGGTCGGGGTCTTCCTCTACTGCCAGGAGCACGCCCGCGAGTGGGTGACCCCCGTGACCTGCGTGGAGACCGCCGAGCGGCTACTGCACAACTACAACGAGGACCCGGCCACCCGCAGGCTCGTCGACGACCTCGACATCTTCGTGATGCCGACGGCCAACCCCGACGGCGGCCACTACTCGATGTACGACTTCAACATGCAGCGGCGCAACATGACCGACCACTGCCCGGCCGCCAACGGAGACCCGGGGCGCCGCAACTCCTGGGGTGTCGACCTCAACCGCAACTTCACCGTCGGCTCGGTGTTCGACGGGTTCAACGGCGCCTCCACGACCTGCACCAGCGACACGTTCGGCGGGCCGTCGGAGCTGTCGGAGCCCGAGACGCGCAACCAGGTGTGGCTCGTCGACACGTTCCCGAACATCAGGTTCGCCATGAACACCCACTCCTACGGCGGTTACTTCATGTGGCCTCCGGGGGCGTACAAGACCGCCGGGCGTGAGACGCTGCCGCGGGCCGACTTCGGCACCGAGAGCTTCTTCTGGAACGCGTCCGGTCACATCCTGTCGGCCGTGCAGGACCGGCGAGGAACGGCGATCTGGCCGGGGCGCACCGGCCCGGTGGTCGACGTGCTCTACTCGGCGGCGGGCAACAGCGCCGACGAGCACTGGTACAACCGCGGCATCATCGGCTGGGACTTCGAGGTCGGCGCGGACGTCTACGACCAGGCCACCAAGCAGTACCGCGCGGTCGGCTTCCAGCCGCCCTTCGAGGAGGGCCACGAGGAGGCGATGGAGTTCGCGGGCGGCCAGATCGCCATCCTGGAGGTGGCGCGGGAGTACGGGGAGGACCACCACCGGCCGGACTCCCGGCTCAAGGAGCTCGCGAAGGACGACACCTCGGTGACGTTCACGTTCACGACCGACGAGCCGGCGAACGTCTACTACACGCTCGACGGCGGCCGCCCGACGCTGAACTCGCCCAAGCTGGCCGCGGCCGGCATGCGCGAGGGCGCGCAGAGGATCACGGTGAACCAGACCACGGAGGTCCACTGGTTCGCCGTCGACATCGCCGGCAACGTCGAGAAGAACTACAAGCCGGACGGCTCCGGCGACAACTACAACAAGGAGACCGTCAAGGTCAGGGGCAGGCGCTGACCGGTTCGTGAAGGTGGCCGCCGGCGCCGGGACTTTCCCGGGCCGGCGGCCGTCGCCGTACAGGGGAGGTTTCCGCGCGGAGTCCGCGACCCGCGCGTTCAGGGCGTTGTCACTCAGGGTTAGGAAATCCTGACGTAACGGGTTGTTGACCGGGCGGTCAATCAGACGGAGTGTCGGAGCACAACCAATCTCTCCCGTACGGAGGCACGGATGGATCTCACGAGATCGTTGTCCGACGTCGTCGCCCTCCTCGCCGGACTGGTCGCGGTGGTCGCGCCGTTCTTCTGGGCCGACGCCCAGGCCGCGACGCAACCCCTGCTCGTCCTCGGCGCGCTCCTCGTCGTCTCCGCCCTGTGGTCCATCCTGGGCGCGGGCGGCGCGAGCTCCTGGGTGACCGCGGCGTTCGGCGCCCTGCTGTTCGTCTCGCCCTGGGCGTTCGGTTTCGACGGCGACGCCGCCTCGGCGTGGACCGCCTGGATCACCGGCGCCGTCACCGTCGTCGTCGGCCTGCTGACCGTCCTCCAGGTCCGCGGCCGGACGACCGTCGCCGCCTGAGCCCTGCCCACCCTCTGTACGGCCCCGCTGCCGCCCTCCCCGGCGGACGGCAGCGGGGCCCTTCGTCCGCGGCCCGGCGGCCCGCATGCTGAGAGGCATGCTGGGAGCATGGACCTGTCCGTACGCTTCTCGCCTGATCTGTGGCTCTTCCTCGCGCCGCGCAACCGGCGGCCCGAGGTGTGCCTGCCCTACGACGGGACCTCCTCGCTCGGGCACGTGGTCGAGTCGGCCGGGGTGCCGCTGACCGAGGTCGGCGGGCTGACCGCGGCGGAGCGCCCGGCCGGCCCGTCGTACCGGCCGCGCCCGGGTGAGGTCGTGGACGTCCGGCCGGTACGCAGGCCGCAGGTGATCCCGGAGATCCGGTTCCTCCTCGACGTCCATCTCGGCACGCTGGCCCGCCGTCTCCGCCTGGTCGGCCTGGACACCGCCTACCACAACGACATGGACGACGACGCCCTCATCGAGCAGGCGAGCGCCGAGGAACGGGTGCTGCTCACGCAGGACCGCGGCATCCTGCGCCGCCGGTCGCTGCGGCACGGCGCGTACGTGCGCGGCGCCCGGCCGGACGACCAGTTCCTCGACGTGCTCGACCGGTTCCGGCCGCCGCTGGCGCCGTGGACCCGCTGCACCGCCTGCAACGGAACGCTCGCGACGGTCGGCAAGGCAGAGGTGGAGGACACGCTGGAGCCCGGCACCCGGCGCACCTACGACGCGTTCGCCCGCTGCCTCGCCTGCGGCCGCGTCTACTGGCACGGCGCCCACGGCGACACGCTGTCCGCCATCGTGCGTACCGCCGCCGACGCCGTCTCCCGGCCGTGAAGGCGGTCCGGGAGCGGCGGGCGGCGGTCAGCGCCGGCAGGTGCGGAGCATGTTGAGCAGGGCCGTCCTCTCCTTCCCGGTCACGGAGAGCCGGTGGTGGTGCTTGACGGCGATCCACGCCGTGGCGTAGCGGCACCAGTGGCTCCGGCGCGGCGGACGCCAGCTCTGCGGGCCCCGGCCTCCCTTGGCCATGTTCACCGAATGGCTCACCACGACCAGCTCGGGCCGGGTGAGGTCGTTGGCGAAAGCCCGGCGACGCGCCTGGCTCCATCGGGCGGCGCCGGAGCGCCAGGCGTACGCCAGAGGCACCAGGTGGTCGACGTCGACCTGCTTGACGCTCTTCAGCACCCTGCCGTCGTACGGGCTGTACCAGGCGCCCTTGACGGGGCGGCAGTGCGCGTCCCTGCGCACCCCCCGCCCCTGGCGGGCGAGGACCACCTCCCGCGCGTCGCACGCTCCCTTGTGGTGCGCCCACCGGGGCTGGAACCGCCGATGACTGTATCCGCGGAGCGGCAGCGGCCTGGCGACCTTCAGCTGGGCCAGGAGGCGGCGGGCCGACGCCGCCGCGTGGGAGCTGCCCCCGGCTTCGGCCGTCGCCTGGGGAGCGGCGGCGACCGTGGTGATCGGGACGACCAGAAGGGTGAGTACGGCGGTGTTGAGCGCCCTCGCGGGAAAGATCATGCCTACAGCCTTACCAAACCCACGGGCGCGCCGAAACCCGAAGCGAGCCCGCGCCCCCGGGTCCGTACGCTCTGACGGCGGTCGCGCGATCGCACTCCAGGCGCTTCCACCTCGGCGGCCCCGGCCTTCGGCGCTTGTTCTCAGATCTGCACCACTAACGAATTTGGTGCACCCGGAAATTCGGTATGCGACGTCGGTATGCCGGAGATTGCGCAATTACGTCTTGACGATTTCTGTAAACTTGATGCCGATTTGTGTGCGTCGGGGGGTGCAGATGCAAGTTCTGGAGTGGAACACCAGGGACCTGGCCGCTCGGGACCGTTTTCCTTTCTGGCATCAGACGTTGTCGCAGACACTCGTGAGCACATGGCCGGCCTCGGACAGCCCCGCCGACTTCAACGCGTCGGCGCGGCTGTTCGACTTCGGCGCGGTCACGTTGTCGACGATGAGCCACAGCAGGCTGCAGGTGAGCCGGCCCGCGAAGCTCATCCGGCAGACGGATCCGGAGGTCTTCCAGCTCCACCTCGTTCTCGCCGGCGACGGTGCGATGACGCAGGCGGGCCGGGAGGCGCGCTTCGCGGTGAATCACCTTCTTCTCATCGACTCGTCCCAGCCGTGGCAGGGATGGCGAGGGGCCGGCCGTGGGCCGGCGGAATCTCTGATCGTCCAGTTCCCGAGATCCTCGCTGGGCCTTCGGTCCGACATGGTCGGGCGGCTCGTCGCGGCGCCGTTTCCCGCGCGCGCCGGGATCACCGGTGTCCTGGCCGCGCACCTGAGGCAGCTGACGGAGAACGCTGGCGACCTTACCCGCCAGGACGCGGAGGCGCTGGGCGCCGTCACCCTCGACCTGGTCGCGGCGGCCTGCGCGCACCGGTGCGAGGCCACCCGCGCGCTGGCGCCCGAGTCGCGGCACCAGGCTCTGCTGTCGCTGATCCACCATTTCATCCGGCAGCGGCTCGGTGATCCGGACCTGAACGCGGAGATGATCGCCGCGGCGCACGGGATCTCCGTACGGCACCTGTACAAGATCTTCCAGGAGCAGGGGCTGAGCGTGGCGGGCTGGATTCGCCGGTGCCGCCTTGAGGGGTGCCACCGCGATCTCGCCGACCCCCTGCTGCGAGCACGGCCCATCCAGACCATCGCCGCCCGCTGGGGTTTCAGCGACGCCGCGACCTTCAGCCGCAACTTCCGCGCCGCCTTCGGCATGTCCCCCCGTGATCACCGGCACCAGGCGGCGGACGACGCGTGGCGGGAGGGAACGGGCCTGGACTGAGGCCCCCGCTGGGGCGGGGGCCCGGGACGACGGCGATCAGGAGGCGACGGAGTACGGGGAGTTCAGCTCCTTCTCGAACCAGTCGATCGTGCGGCGCAGGCCGGTGACGGGGTCGACGCGGGGACGCCACCCGAGCCGCTCCTCGGCGAGCGAGGTGTCGGGGCGGCGTACGGCCGGGTCGTCCACCGGCCGGTCGATGAACCGGACCGGCGAGGAGGAGCCCGCGAGGTCCCGGATCGTCTCCGCCAGGTCCGACATCGACATCTCCGCCGGGTTGCCGATGTTCACCGGCCCGGCGAAGTCGCTCTCGGCGAGCGCGAGCACGCCGTCGACCGTGTCGTCCACGTAGCAGATCGACCTCGTCTGGCTGCCGTCGCCGGTCACGGTGATCGGCTCGCCCAGCAGCGCCTGCCGGATGAAGGTGGGAATCGCCCGGCCGTCATGCGGCCGCATCCGGGGGCCGTAGGTGTTGAAGATCCGCGCGATGGCGGTGTCGACGCCCCGCGAGTCGTGATAGGCCGTGGTCAGCGCCTCGGCGAAGCGTTTGGCCTCGTCGTACACGCTGCGCGGCCCGACCGGGTTGACGTTGCCCCAGTACGTCTCCTTCTGCGGGTGCTCCAGCGGGTCGCCGTACACCTCGCTCGTGGACGCGAGGACCAGCCGGGCGCTCTTCTCGGCGGCGAGCCCGAGCGCGTGCAGCGTGCCCATGCTGCCGACCTTCAGCGTCTCGATCGGATGACGCAGGTAGTCGGCGGGCGACGCCGCCGACGCGAAGTGGAGCACCAGGTCCACCTGGCCGGGCACGTGGACGAACCCGGTGAGGTCGCACTCCACCAGCCGGAACGCCGGGCGGCCGATCAGGTGCTCGACGTTGCGCGGAGACCCGGTGAGGAAGTTGTCCAGGCAGACGACCGCCGCGCCCTTCTCGATCAGGCGTTCGCACAGGTAGGAGCCGAGGAACCCGGCTCCTCCGGTGACCACGACACGGGATCCCTTCACCGCACCTCCACTCCTCGTGACCTTCTGACCGCGTCCAGCACCTCGGCCACTCCGATCTCCAGCAGGCCTTCCGACGGCGTGTCGCCGTGCGGGTCTCCCCGGCGTCCCGCCCACAGCGCGATGTGCGGGCGGCCCGGCGGCGGCCCCCACAGCGCGGGCGGGACCGGGCCGTACAGGATGACCGAGGGCGTGCCGACGGCGGTGGCCAGGTGTGACATGCCGGTGTCGCCGCACACCACCAGCGCCGCGTGCGCCGTGAGCGCGGCGAGCTCGGGCAGGTTCGTACGGCCGGCCAGCACCGACTCCTCCGGCAGCCCGGCGAGGGCCGCGACGTGCCGGGCGAGCGCGATCTCGGTCACCCCGCCCGTGACGACGACCCGGTGGCCCGTCCGGACGAGCTCGGCGGCCACCTGGGCGAAGCGGTCCGGCGGCCACTGCCGGGCCCGGAACGCCGCGCCCGGATGGATGACCACCTCGCCGCCGGGCAGCGGCCCCGGCCCCGGGTCGCCGAGCGCGAGGTCGTCGGGGTCGGCCGCGATGCCGTACCACTCCAGCAGTGAGCACCACCGCTGACGCTCGTGCGTCTCCGCGTTCCACTCCGGGCCGTCCGAGCCGGGGACGGCGGGGTGCGTGTGGGTGAGCAGGCGGCCCGGCCGCGTGCGGCGCAGCGCCTGGATGCTCTCCGGGCCGCTGCCGTGGAGGTTCACCGCGACGTCCGGCGACGCGTACGGCACCGGTCCCGGCCCGGACACGTCGATCAGTTCGTCGACGCCGCCGATCAGCGGGAGCAGCCCGCCGAGGTAGGCGGGGGTGGCGAGCACGAAGTGATGCCCGGGATGCGCCCGCCGCAGCGCCCGCAGCGCGGGCACCGAGGCCAGCAGGTCGCCGAGCCCCAGCCCGCGCAGGGCGAGCAGGACCGGTCTTCCGGGTTCCTCTAGGGCCATGACGTCTCCGTCGAGGCCGCCACGACCAGCTCCCTGACCTCGCAGCCCCGCGGCTGGCCGAGGGCGAACAGGATCGCCGACGCGACGTCCTCCGGCTGGTTCAGCCGAGCGTCTGGGCCGGGCTTGTACTGCTCGGGCCGGTCGTCGAAGAAGCGGGTGTGCATGCCGCCGGGGATCAGCAGGGTCACCCCGACCTGCCCGGCCAGCTCGGCCGCCAGGGCCCGGGTGAAGCCCACCACGCCGAACTTCGAGGCGCAGTAGGCCGTGGCGTCGCTGAGCGCCCGCACGCCGAGCGTGGAGGCGACGGTGACGACTCTGCCCCCGGACTCGCGCAGGAACGGCAGGGCCGCCCGGACCACCGCGGCGGTGCCGAGGAGGTTGACCCCGATCACCCGCTCCCACCTGTCGGCGGCCACGTCCTCCAGCCGTCCGCAGGCGTCGACGCCCGCCGCCGTGACCACGGCGTCGAGTCCGCCCGCCCGCTCGGCGAGCTCGCGTACGGCCCGCTCGGCCTGCTCCCGGTCGGCGAGGTCGGCGCGCACGTGGTCGAACCCGCCGTCCGGCTCGTTGAGGTCGACGACCAGCGGCCGGCCGCCCGCCTTGGCGACCGCCGCCGCGGTGGCCCGGCCGAGGCCGGACGCGCCACCGGTGATCAGTACGTTTCCCACCATTGGGTTTCCCTTTCGACTGGAGGACCGCTACCCGCGACGGAGGTCACGATGCGGCCCGGGCGGCGGCGATCAGGCCCGTGGTGGAATATCCGGGCACGGTCGGCAGGATGACGACCTCCCCACCGGCCCGGCGCACGGCCTCGGCCTCGGGCATCGACCGCTCGTCGTAGTCGCCCCCCTTCACCCACACGTCGGGGCACAGCCGCTCGATGACCTGGGACGGCGTGTCCTCGCCGAAGACCGTCACGGCGTCCACGAAGCCCAGCGCGCGCAGCACCTCGACGCGGTCGCGCTCGCTCACCAGCGGCCTGCTCGGGCCCTTGAGCCGCCGGATCGAGTCGTCGGAGTTGACGCAGACCACGAGGGCGTCGCCGAGCGCCCTGGCCCGCCGCAGCAGGCTCACGTGCCCGGCGTGCAGCAGGTCGAAGCATCCGCCGGTCGCGATGAGCCGGCCTCCGGAGGCCCGCACGGCGGCGGCCACCTCGAAGGCGGAGGCGCCGGGCGGGAACGGCACGGGCGCCTCGGCGGCCGGACGCGGCAGGCGGAGGGCGGCGGCCCCGCCGTCCGCCACGAACCTGGTGGCCTCGCCGACCGCGCGGGCGACGGCGTCCTCGGTGGACGCTCCGTCGGCCAGGGCGAGGGCCGCCGCCGCGGCGAAGCGGTCGCCGGCGCCGCAGGCGTCCGCGCCGACGGCGACGTGCGGGGCGGGGACCGGCCCGAACCTGCCGCCGCGACGGGCCAGCATCGCGCCGCGCTCACCGAGCGTGATCGCGACGGCCTCGGCGTCGAGATCGCGCACGAGCCTGCGGGCCGTGCGCTCCGGCGAGACGTACGGCTCGCCGCACATGCCCCGGGCCTCCGCCTCGCTGGGCGTGACGAGCGCGCAGCCCGGCACGGGCAGCGACCCGCGCGGGTGGGGGTCCCAGACGACCGGCACGTCGAGGCCGCGCAGCAACTCCCGGAGCAGGTCGGCCACGCCGCGCCCGTAGTCGGCCACCAGCACCGCGCCCGCCGAGGCGAGGGCGTCCGCGGCGCGGGCGAAGGCCGAGGCGGAGGCCACCTGGCCCGGCCGCCCCATGGCCCGGCCGTCTCCGGTGTCGATCCTGACCAGCGTCTGCCCCCGGGCCCGGACCCGGGTCTTGCGCACGGTCGTGCCGCGCAGCGGGAGCCGTACGATCTCGACCGTGGGCGACAGCAGGTCCTCCAGGCAGCGGCCCGAGGGGTCGTCGCCGACGGCGGTGACCAGCGTCACCTGTGTGCCGTCGCGGGCGGCGAGCAGCGCCGCGAGGCCGGCGCCGCCCGGCCGGTGGTGCTCCGCCTGCCCCTCGACCACGGGGACGGGCGCGTCGGGACACAGCCGGTCGGCCGTGCCCTCGACGTCGACGTCGAGCAGGGAGTCTCCGACGATGACGAGTGGTGCGCTCACGCGACGGCCTTCTCAATCACGTCACACAGCATGTGGATCACCGTGAGATGCACCTCCTGGATGGTCGCGGTGTCGTCGGCGGGCACCGTCAGGGCCTCGTCGCACAGGTCGGCCAGCGGGTTCGGCCCGGGACCGGTCAGCGCCCAGGTGGTCAGGCCGCACTCGCGGCCGGCCTCGGCCGCCTCGGTCACGTTGGCGCTCGTCCCGCTGGTGGACAGGCAGATCAGCACGTCGCCGGGGCGGCCGTGCGCCCGCACCTGCCGCGCGTACAGCTCCTTCAGGCCGAAGTCGTTGCCGATGGCGGTCAGCGACGAGGTGTCGCCGTGCAGCGGGATCGCCGCGTACGGCCTGCGGTTGGCGCGGTAGCGCCCGACCAGCTCGGCGGTCAGGTGCTGCGCCTCGGCGGCCGAGCCGCCGTTGCCGCACGCGAGCAGCCGTCCACCGCCGCTCAGCACGGCGGCGAGCTTGTAACCCCAGGCGTGGATCTTGGGTGTCTCCGGGTCGACCGCCGTCAGTGCGGTGCTCAGCCGGGCCAGGTGAGGATGCATCGCTCAGCCTCCCGCGGCGGCGAGGGCGCCGAGACGCCCGCCGGCCAGGTTTCGGTACACGGACTCGGTCTGCTCGGCGATCCTCCGCCAGCCGTAGCGGGCGCGCGCCCGCCGGGCCCCCGCGGCCGACAGCGCCGACCGCAGCTCGGG
This sequence comes from Microbispora triticiradicis, assembly GCF_005864065.1. Classification (NCBI taxonomy): domain Bacteria; kingdom Bacillati; phylum Actinomycetota; class Actinomycetes; order Streptosporangiales; family Streptosporangiaceae; genus Microbispora; species Microbispora triticiradicis. The sequence continues at coordinate 241,318 of NZ_VANP01000009.1, forward strand.
CCGGGCGAGCAGGTCGCCGAGCGCGCGGGACAGCGCGCGGGGCCGCCGGGGCGGCACGAGCACGCCGCACCCCGCGACGGTGTCGAGGTGGCCGCCGACCGCCGAGGCGATCACCGGCACCCCGCAGGCCAGGGCCTCCAGGGGCACCATGCCGAACGGCTCGTACCACGGGACGGTCACCAGCACGTCGGCGGAGCGCATGAGGGCGGGCACCTCGGCCCGGCCCACGCTGCCGATCAGCCGGACCCGGTCGCCGAGGCCGAGGCCGTCCGCCAGCGTGCGCAGCCGCGTGCCCTCCTCGTCGCCCGGGTCGCCGCCCGCGATGACGAGTTCGGCGCCGGGCACGTGCCGCAGGGCGCGGACGACGGTGTCCACCCCCTTGCGCGGCACCATGCGCCCGATGCTCAGCACCCGGGGCCGGTCGCCGCGCGGGGCGGCCGGGCCGCCGGGGTGGAACAGGCCGAGATCGACGCCGCACGGCACGACCGCGATCCGGTCGCGCGGCACGCCCAGCGCGACGAGTTCCCGCACCTCGTCGGAGCAGGTGGCGACCACCGCGACGGCCCGGCGGCCGATGTCGCGCTCGGCGGAGATCCGGGTCGCCGGGCTCGTGTCGGCCTCGCCCTGCCAGCGCCGCTTCACCGTGCCGAGCGCGTGGTAGGTCTGCACGACCGGGACGCCGAGCGGCTCGGCCGCCGTCAGGGTGGCCAGGCCGCTCATCCAGAAGTGGGCGTGCGCGACGTCGGGCCGCTCGGCCTTCCACCGGCGGGCGAGGTGCGCCCCGAACTCCGGCATGTGCGGTAGCAGCTCGTCCTTGGGCAGCGGCTCGGGCGGCCCGGCCGGCACGTGCTCGACGATGACGCCGGGCGCCATGGGCACGGTGTCCGGCTGCTCCGGGGAGGTGCGCCGCGTGTGCACGACGACCTCGTTGCCCCGCTCCGCCAGGGCCAGGGCCAGCGCCGCCACGTGCACGTTCTGCCCGCCGGCGTCCACGCCGCCGAGGGTCGCGAGCGGGCTCGCGTGCTCCGACACCAGGGCGATCCTCATGGCACCCCCTCCGTGACCGCATCACCGAGCTCCGTGACCGCCCCGCGGAGCGACGTGACCGCCTCGCCGAGCTCCGTGACCGCCCCGCGGAGCGACTCCTTCGCCGCGGCCAGGCCGTGGACGGCGTCCACGACCTGCGCACCGCTGACGGCGGACAGGCACGGATGGCCGGGGACGGGGCAGAGCCTCGCCCTGCTCCCCCTGCAGGGGGCGTCCTGGTCGCCGAGGAGCACCGAGGGCACGCCGTACGGCGCCCAGCGGGCGGCGGGCACGACCGGCGCGAACAGGCTGACCACCGGCGTGCCGACCGCCGCCGCGAGATGGGCGGGGCCGGTGTTGGCCGCCACGACCACCGACGCCCCGGCCAGCACGGCGGCCAGTTCGGCGAACGTGGTCGCCCCGCCGAGGTCCGCCGCGGGACCGGAGACGATCGCGGTCAGGGCCCGCTCCCCCGGGCTGCCGGTGACGACGACCCGCTCACCCGCGGCCAGCAGCGCCTCGACCGCCTCCGCCCAGCGCTCCACGGGCCACGCCCTGGCCTGCGCGGTCGTGCCGGGATGCACGACCACGTAGCCCGGCGGGCCGGTGAGGTGCGCCACGTCCGGCAGCGGCCCGCGTACGGCGAGCCGCCCGTCGTCGCCCGGCGGCAGGACGAAGCCGGCCGCGCGGACGAGGCCGAGCATCCGCTCCGGCTCGGGCACGTCCACGCTCTCGTCCACGACGTGACGCACGTCGAGCAGGGAGCCGGGGTAGTCCTCGCTGATCGCGGCGATGCGCGGCACCCCGGCGAGCCGCAGCAGCAGGGCCGTCGGCAGCGCCGACTGGTGGAAGGACGTGAAGATCACGGCCAGGTCGGGGCCGACGGCGCGCACCTGATCGACCAGGCGGGCCGCGTGCTCGGAGGTCACCGGCATCCGGTCGGGGTCGATCCAGGGGGCGCGCCACTCCAGCACGCGGCCGACGCCGGGCAGCAGTTCGGCCGCCGCCCTGCCGTACGGACCGGCGAGCATGACGACCTCCCGCGCCCCGGCGGCGACGGCGCGCACGGCGGGCCCCGCGAGCAGCACGTCTCCCGCGTTGTCGGGCCGCACCACCAGTGCGGTCCCGATCACGGACGCCTCCCCGTCCGCACCGCCAGCTCGCCCCTGAGCCGGTGGGCGCACGCGACCGGCGGGATCACCACGCTGGTCACGGCCATGCGCCAGATCTCCCCGGGCGTACGCGGCCCAGGGGCGATCCGCGCCCAGGCGAACTCTCCGGTGAGGCCGAGCCAGGCGAGCCCGGCGGCGCCCGCGGCGAGACGCGTCCGGCGGCCGGTCCGCACGCCGGCGGCGGCCAGCGCGAGCGCGAGCAGGCCCGCGCCGGTGGTGAGGGCGTGCCGCCTGAGCCTGCCCGGCCCGCCGATGAACAGACGCCAGTCGCGGCCGTACGCCTGGCGCATGATCGCGTCGGAGGCGTTGCCGCGCTGGAAGCGCACGCTGGACCAGAAGCCGTCGCCGCGCACCGGATGCCGGGTCAGGCGCTCCCCCTTCACCAGGCAGAATCCGGCCCGCTCCACGCGTATCGCGAGGTCGGCGTCCTCCCGGTACGCGCCGGGGAAGCGTTCGTCGAACCCGCCGGTCGCCTCCAGGGCGGTCCTGCGGTAGGCCATGTCGGCGGTGATCCAGTCGGCGTCGGCCAGGCCGGCCGTGTTGCGCTCGGCGTCGGTCGGGCGGCGGCCCTCGGCGGAGCCGGGCAGCGGCACCTCCAGCCGTCCCTGGCTGCCGCCCACGTGCGCGGGCAGGCGGGCGAGGTCGGCCGCCAGCGCCCGCGCCCAGCCGGGCCCCGGCACCACGTCGTCGTCCAGGAACGCCACCCACGGGGTCGTCGCCGCCCGCCAGCCCACGTTGCGGGCGGCGGCCGGGCCGCGCCCGCCCGACCTGAGCACTCGTACGCCGGCGGGGACCGGCAGAGCCTCGGCTTCCTCCCCCGGACGGTCGTCCACCACGATCACCTCGGGGCCGTCCCCCTCCTGGGGGCCGGCGGCTTCCCGGGGACTGATGGCGGCGAGCGTGGCGGCCAGGCTCGGCCGCCCGATCGTCGGGATGACGACGGTGACCGCCGGCCCCTGGGGGGTGGCGTCCGCGGGCGCGTTCCTCCGCTTCCGGCCGGTCTGCCGGGTCGCCTGCTGGGTCGCCTGCTGGGTCGCCTGCTGCGTCGTCTGCCGGGTCGTCTCCGATGTCATCCCGCGAACACCGCCCCCCTGCGCACGACGTACGGGCCGAGCACGAGCACGTCCACAGGCGCCGAGCCGAAGCACTCCAGCGCGTCGCGCGGGTCGTCCACCATCGGACGGCCCGCCGTGTTGAGGCTCGTGTTGACCACCACGGGAACCCCGGTGCGGGCCTCGAACTCCTCGAGTAACCGGGCGAGCAGCGGGTCGCGCCCGCGCTCGATCGTCTGGATGCGGGCCGTGCCGTCGACGTGGACGACGGCGGGGACGCGGTCGCGCCACTCGGGCTTCACGTCGTGGACGAACAGCATGTACGGGCTCGACATCGGACCCCTGCCGAAGATCGTGGAGGCGCGTTCCGCGAGGACCATCGGGGCGATGGGGCGGAACTGCTCGCGGCCCTTCACGTCGTTGAGCCGCTCGGTGTTGCGGGGATTGCCGGGGTTGGCGAGCAGGGAGCGGCGGCCGAGGGCGCGGGGGCCGTACTCCGCGCGGCCCTGGAACCAGGCCACCACGCGGTCGGCGGCCAGTTCGGCGGCGACGGCCGCGGCGAGGTCGGCGGGCCGCTCGTACGGCACCTTCGCCACGTCGAGCCAGGCGCCGAGCTCCTCGTCGGTCCAGCCGCGGCCGAGGTCGGCGCCGGGCATCGGGGCGACCCGGTCGCCGGAGGCATGCGCGAGGTGCAGCGCCCCGCCGAGCGCGGTGCCGGAGTCGCCCGCCGCCGGCTGCACCCAGACGTCCTCGAACGGGCCCTCGGCGAACAGCCGGGTGTTGGCCACGCAGTTCAGCGCCACTCCCCCGGCCATCGTCAGATAACGGGCGCCGGTCCGCTCGTGCAGCCACTTGGCGAGGTCGAGCAGCACCTCCTCCAGCCGCGTCTGCACGCTCGCCGCGAGGTCGGCGTGGTCGGAGGTCCACTTCTCGCCCTTGCCGAGGGCCTTGGCGTAGACGCTCCAGTCGATCGGCTCGACCCGGAAACCGCCGTCGCCCGTGGGGTGGACGAGCTCGCGCATCTCCCGCAGGAACCGCGGCTCGCCGTAGGAGGCGAGGGCCATCACCTTGTACTCGTCGCTCGACCGCAGGAAGCCGAGGTGCGCGGTGAGGTCCTCGTACATCAGTCCGAGGGAGTGCGGCAGGGCCTGGCTCGCCAGGACGGTGAGCTCGCCGTCCCGGTAGTGCCCGGCGAGGTGCGACACGGCCTCGCCCCGGCCGTCGCAGACCAGCACCGCCGACTCGCGGTACGGCGCGGCCAGCCCGGCCGACGCGGCGTGCGCGATGTGGTGGGGGACGAACCGCACCTGGGCGGAGTCCAGCCCCGGCAGGGCGGTCGCCAGGAAGTTGGGGGCCCGGCGCGCGTAGGTGGTGCGCATCTCCTCCCAGCGCGCGTCCTGTCCCTCCCCTCCGGGCAGCACCAGCTCCGGGTCGTAGGAGTAGGCGACGCCGTCGAGGTCCTCGGGTCGCAGGCCGGCCTGTTCCAGGCACCACGCCGCGGCCTGCTCGGGCAGTTCCCAGGCGGAGAACGGCACCGGCCGCTTGCCGTGCTTGCGCCGGCTGAAGCGCTCCTCCTCCGCTGCGGCGACCACCTCGCCATCGATCACCAAAGCGGCGGCTGGATCATGAAATATCGCATTTATCCCCAAGAACCGCATCGGTTTCCCTCCGTTGCGCAGTGCCGGTCTGGTTACCGAGAGAAGCGGCGCTAAACACTGCTTTGTAGAGAAGTCGACGTGAGTGGGGGAGGTGCTCAATAACCGCTACTCTGCGTAGCCAAAGGCCCTGACCTGGAGGTGGTCAGCACGCGGTCAGGGCGCGGTCACAGCGCGTTTGCTCCGATTTCCTCCGGGTAGCCCGGCGGGCGATTCCGCAGGAGGCCGCCCGTGACCCAGCCCGCTCACCAGCCCGCCGCGGTGCTCTTCGACCGTGACGGCACTCTCGTCCACGATGTTCCCTACAACAGCGATCCCGGCCGCGTGGCGCCGGTGGAGGGGGCGCGGGATGCGCTGGACCGGCTCCGCGCGGCCGGTGTCCCGATCGGTGTGGTCACCAACCAGTCGGGGGTGGCCAAGGGGCTGATCCCGCCGGAGGCCCTGCGGGCCGTGAACGACCGGGTGGAGGCCCTGCTGGGCCCGTTCGACGTGTGGGAGATCTGCGAGCACGACGACGGCGACCGCTGCGCCTGCCGCAAGCCCGCGCCCGGCCTCGTGCTGAGCGCCGCCCGCCGGCTCGGCGTCTCGCCCGTCGACTGCGTCGTGATCGGCGACATCGGCCGGGACGTGGAGGCGGCCCGCGCGGCGGGCGCGCGGGGCGTCCTCGTGCCGACCCCGGTGACGCTGCCGGAGGAGGTGGCCGCGGCCCTCGAGGTGGCGCCCGACCTCGCCGCGGCGATCGATCTGGTGCTGCCGAGGATTCCGCTCACGGCTGAGCCTTAAGCGGGTGCGGGCGGGGCAGAGGGGTGACGCGCCCGGCGGGGAGGCGCGGTGTTCCAGAGTCTGCAGAAGGACGGACGGGGAGCGACACGATGAAGATCATGGTCTGGCACGTCCACGGTTCGTGGACCACCTCCTTCGTGCACGGGGGGCACGAATACCTGGTGCCGCTCACGCCCGACCGCGGCCCGGACGGGCGGGGCCGGGCGGAGACCTATCCCTGGCCCGGCACCGTGCGGGAGGTGCCCCACGACCGGCTGGCCGCCGAGGACGTCGACCTGATCGTCTACCAGCGGCCGCACGAGATCGAGCTCGCCCGTGAGTGGCTGGGGCGTGACGTGCCGGGCGTCTACGTCGAGCACAACACCCCCGCGGGAGACGTGCCGAAGACCCGCCACCCGCTGGCGGACCGGGACGACATCCCCCTCGTCCACGTCACCCACTTCAACGACCTCTTCTGGGACTCCGGCCGCGCGCCGACCCACGTGATCGAGCACGGCGTGGTGGACCCCGGCCACCTCTACAGCGGTGAACTGCCCCGCGCGGGGGTGGTCGTCAACGAGCCGATCAGGCGCTGGCGGGTGGCGGGCACCGACCTGCTGCCCACCTTCGCCACGGGCGCCCCGATCGACGTGTTCGGCATGCAGGTGACGAACCTGCCCGCCAAGCTCGGCCTCGACGGGGCGATGGAGGCCTTCGAGGACCTGCCGCAGAGCGCCATGCACGCCGAGCTGGCCAGGCGCCGGGTCTACCTGCACCCCTACCGCTGGACCTCGCTCGGCCTGTCGCTGATCGAGGCAATGATGATCGGCATGCCGGTCGTCGCCCTCGCCACCACCGAGGCCGTCGAGGCGGTGCCGCCGGAGGCGGGGGTCGTCTCGACCAAGATCCCCACGCTGCTGCGGGCCCTCGACCGGTTCGCCAACGAACCGGAGCTCGCCGCCCAGGCCGGCAAGGCCGCCCGCTCGGCCGCGCTCGCCCGCTACAACCTCGACCGCTTCCTCGCCGACTGGGACCGCCTGCTCACCTCCATCGTCGCGAGTTGACATTCTTGGGCAAGGTCTTACTCCTCGATGAGACCGGCCGGTCTCACCACCGGAGTACGCTTCCGTGAGGGCGAGGGGGAGCCATGCCCGATCCTCGGGAGATCCATGACGCTTTCGCGGAGGCGCTCTGCACGCACGACAAGCGGCGCCTTCTGGACTGCTTCCACGCGGACGCCGTTCTCGTGACCCCCGTCGGCGTGGTGGAGGGGCACGAACAGATCGAGTGGTATTTCGGCCAGTTCTTCTCCACCGTGCCCGACCTGACGACCAGGGTCATCACGATCTCGGTCTGCGGTGACACCGTTTCCGTCGAATGGGTCACGTCGGGAACTCAGACGGGGGAAATGCTACTCCCGGACGGCACCGTGATCCCCGGCACCGGCCGCCCCGTCTTCTGGAGGGGTTGCGGAATGTGGTCGGTGGAAGACGGCAGGTTCGTCACCGGGCGCATCTACTACGACCAGTTGCGTGCTTACATGTCGCTGGGCTGCCGGCTCGTACAGAACAAGCCCCGCTCCGCGACCGCCGCCCCTGATCAGGAGGCCCGACCCGTGCCCGCCACCCATCCGAGCGGCCAGGAGACCCGGGCCGAGCCGCGCTCCAACTCCATCCGCCGGCTTCTCCGCGGGATCTTCGGCATGTGATCGTCCCTGCCACCCGACCCCGACGCCGAGCCCGACTCGCCCACGGCTGTCGTGCGACGCCTTGATTGTTTACCGAGAACGGGGCACCGCGAGGGCGGGTGATCCGGCCGGGGTGGGAAAAGGCTCCTCATGATGCGCAACCTGGTGAACGGCGCCGTCGGCGGCGCGCTCGCGACGGCGGTGTACAGCGCGATGCTGATGGCGGCGGACAGGGCCGGTCTGCTGGAGGAGCCGCCGCCGCGGCGATTCGCCCGGATGACTCTGCCGGGCCGCGGGAGCCGTCCCCGACCGGGCGAGAGCGTGCTCTCGACCATCGCGCACTATGCCTTCGGATCGAGCTGCGGCACCGTGCTGGGCCTGCTGTCGGCCGGTCAGCGGGTGCCCGTCCCGATCGGCACGGCGTACGGGCTGCTGGTGTGGCACTTCGGCTGCCGGGGCCTCGCGCCGAGCATCGGCGCGTACGCGCCCCTGCCGAAGGACCGCCCGGGACGCCAGGCCACACTGCTGGCGGGACACCTGCTGTGGGGCACCGCGCTCGTGCTCGCGCTCAACCGGCTGAGGACCGAGAGGGCGCCGCTGACCACCGAGCTCGCGCCCCGGCTGCGGGAGGAGGTCCGGCGTCCCACGGTCCCCGAACCCGTCCCCGCCCTCTGATCCGGACCGCTCGCCCGACTACCAGAACCTGACTTCCGGATACTCCGCCGACGGCCCGTAGAGCAGGGGTCGCCGCTTGCCCTTCAGGTGTGTGTCGAGGAAGGCGGTGACGTATTCGCGGGTGATCTTGAGGGAGCGTTCACCGTCGATCGGAAAGGCCGGCATGCCTAGCTGCGGCGCGAGCACCGCGTAGTCGACGAAGCTCACGTGCTCCGCGCCGGTGACGGTGAGCCAGCGCTTCCACGTTCCGGTGACGTGGGGCCAGAACAGGTCCCATGACTTCGGCTGCCCGCTGGTCGCCGGCTGCTGCCGGGGGTTGCCGATCATCATGAACGGCTTGGTGACGGGCGCGACAGGGGTATCGGGGTTGTAGGAGCCGTCCAGGTTGACCGCGGCCTCGATGCGGTCGCTCACTGGCAGCAGGTGGGCCGCGCTCTGGCCGCCGACCGAGTGCCCGACCATCGCGATCCTGCTCTCGTCGATCAGCCGGTTCCAATGCCCGGCCAGCTCCAGCTCGTCCAGCACGAAGGTCGTGTCCGCCGCACGCACCCGGGCGACCTTCTCCCCCAGCTCCGGGGTCTGGCCGCCCGCACCGGCCTGGAACGTGACGGTCCTGCCGTCGGGGAACGTCGTGGCGACCGACTCGTAGGTATGCTCGATGCCCGCCACTATGTAGCCCCGGCTCGCGAACTCCTCGGCCAGCGAGGTCAGCGTGGCCCGTGGCATGGTCATGCCGGGCGACATGACCACCAGCGGCCATCCGCCCTTCTTCGCGAGCGCGGGCGCGTCGGCGCGGGCATGCGTCTTCGTCTTCGTGAGCGTGTCCGGCGCGAGGTCCTTCAGCTGGGGGAATCCCTTGAGGATCAGCGCCGATTCCTGCGGGGTGACGTACGGCGCGGCCCTACCCTTCGTTTTCTTGGCCGGATACCAGAGGGAGACCATCAATTCACGTGGTCTGCCGTCCACCCAGGGGTCGGGCCGGTGGGAGTCGACCAGGTGGACGTCCGACCGTCCGACCGCGTGGTGCCCGGTGGGCGCAGGAAGAGCCGGCGTGGGGGCAGGAGTGCCGCCGGTGACGGGAGCCAGGGCGATCACGCCGGCGATGAGCATGTTCTTCATGCCCGTCACCCTGCCGGGCGACCCTTTCGCACCGTCCCCTGCGAAGGTCACGCGGCGTGCGCGACTTTCGTAGGGGTCGCTCAGCCGGTCGCCCCGATAGCCTCTGACCATGACCTCTACCGGTGCGGGCATCCTGGATCGGGCCCTGCCGTGGGTGCTCGGGAGCGCGGTGTTCGTGCTCTGCGCGGGCTCCGCGTCCGGCTGGGCCGGCGTGGCGACGACGGTGCCCGCCCCGGTGGCCCTGGCGGTCGCCGCGGCCTCGGCGGGAGCCGCGGTCGTCGGCAGGCGTTCGGCGTGGCCGGTGACCGTGGTGGCGGCCGTCGCCTACGTCTGGCTGGCCGTGTGGCCGCCGGTGGTCGTCGCCTCCTACTACACGGGCCTGCACCTGGGGCGTCGTCAGGCGCTGTGGCTTTACGCGGCCGGCGCGTCCGCCGTGTGGGCGCTGGGCGCGGCCGTCTCCTGTCTGAGCGGCGGCCAGCGGGCGCTGGCGATGGGCTCCTCGCCCAACGTGCTCATCCTGGGCGGCGCGCTGGTCGGGCTTCCGCTGGTGGCCGGGTTGTGGAGCCGCGCCAGGCGGCAGGTGCTCGACGCCATGCGCGAGCAGGCCGGACAGCTGCTGCGGGAGCAGGTCCTGCGCGCGGAGCAGGCACGCGCCCAGGAACGCGCCCGCATCGCGCGGGAGATGCACGACGTGGTCGCGCACCGGGTGTCGCTGATGGTCCTGCACGCCGGGGCGCTGGAGGTGAGCGCGCTGGACGAGCGTACGGCCCAGGCGGCCGCTCTGATCAGCGACGTCGGCAGGGAGGCGCTGCGCAATCTGCGCGAGGTGCTCGGCGTCCTGCGCTCGCCGGACGCCTCCCGCGACCCGCAGCCCACGCTGACCGACCTCGACCGGCTGCTGGAGCAGTCTCGCGCCCTCGGCCTCGTGGTCAAGCGGCATGACGAGGGACGGGCCCGCCCGCTCGGGCAATCGGCGGAACGGACCGCCTACCGCGTGGTCCAGGAGGCGCTGACCAACGTGCACAAGCACGCGGACGGCGCCGAGACCGACGTGGTCGTCCGCTACCTGCCCGCCGAACTGGAGGTCGTCGTCCGCAACGGGCCGTCCCCCGCGGGCGAGGGGCTCCCCGGATCCGGGTGGGGACTGGTCGGCCTGCGCGAGCGCGTCGAACTGCTCGGAGGCGCCTTGGAAGCCGGCCCGCACGGAGGGGGTTTCCGGGTGCTGGCGAGGATCCCCGCCGCATGATGCGCGTACTGCTCGTCGACGACGAAGCGCTGGTGAGGTCGGGGCTGCGGATGATCCTGGAGTCGGCGGGCGACATCGCGATCGTGGGCGAAGCACGCGACGGCGAGGAGGCGATCGGCGCGGCCGCCCGGCTCAGGCCTGAGGTCGTGCTCATGGACGTCCGGATGCCCGGCATGGACGGCCTGACCGCCGCGGGGCGGCTGCTGCGCGCCGCCAGCGCCCCGAAGGTGGTCATGCTGACCACCTTCGACCTAGACGAGTACGTCCACGAGGCGCTGCGTCTCGGCGCCGTGGGGTTCCTGCTCAAAGACACCCCGCCGCGTGAGCTGATCGCCGCGGTCCGCACGGTCGCCGCGGGGAACGCGATGCTCTCCCCCGCCGTCCTGAAGAGGCTCATCGGCTCGTTCGTCCACAAGGCGCCCTCGCGTGCCGAGGCCGCTCGCGAGCGGCTCGCCGCGCTCACGGCCAGGGAGGAGGACGTGATCAGGGCACTGGCACGCGGCCTGTCGAACGCCGAGGTCGGACGGGAGCTGAAGCTGTCGGAGCCGACGGTGAAGGCGCACGTGAGCCGGCTGCTCGCCAAGCTGGGCCTGGCCAACAGGGTGCAGGCGGCGATCCTCGTCCACGACGCCGACCTCGCGTGACCCCGTCCGGCTCTCCTCGGAACGTCCTCCCGCCCCGTCCTCGGGGGAGAATGTGGTCTTGCGCTGTCGTGTTGCCGATCTGGCCAGCGCCGACCGACCGAGGAGAAGTCGAATGAGCAAGCTCGATGAGAACGCCGTGGCTTTACTGAAGGAGCCGGTCCACGCCTGGGTGACGACCGTCAGGCCGGACGGATCGCTGCACAACACCGTGGTGTGGGTCGACATCGACGGAGAGGAAGTCGTCTTCAACACCGCCGTGGGACGGGCGAAGGAGCGGCACCTGCGCGACAACCCCCGGGTGTCGGTCAGCGTGCTCGACCCGGGCAACGCCTTCCGCTTCGTCAGCGTCTCCGGCACCGCCACGCTGGAGCTCGAAGGCGCGGACGCGGTCATCGACGGCTTGGCGAAGAAGTACCTCGGGGTGGACGCCTACCCCTACCGCCAGCCGGGAGAGCAGCGCGTCACCGTACGCGTCGTTCCCGTGAAGGTCATCTCCAGCGCGGGACGCTGACGGGGCGTTCGCCGGGCGAGCACGCACACAGCCGCCCGGCACGCCCTCCCGCCCCCACCGGCGCCGGGACCGGCGCTCGGGCGTCCGCACGCGACCGGCGCGACGCGACCTCAGGCCCGCTCAGACTCCGGCGCGCAGGTAGGCGAGCACGGCGAGCACCCGGCGGTGGTCGTCCGCGTCCGGAGGCAGGTCGAGCTTGGCGAGGATGCTCGCGATGTGCTTGGCGACGGCCGCCTCGGTGACGAACAGCGCGCGGGCGATCGCGGCGTTGGACCTGCCCTCCGCGACCAGGGCGAGCACCTCGCGCTCGCGCGGTGAGAGCCGGGCCACCGGGTCGCGGCGCCCGCGCAGCAACTGCCGGACGACCTCGGCGTCGATGACCGTGCCACCGCCCGCGACCGTCGTCACCGCCCCGGCGAACTGCGTGACGTCGCCGATGCGGTCCTTCAGCAGATAGCCCACCCCGCCCCCGCCCGGGCACCGGGTCTGGTCGAGCAGTTCGGCGGCGTAGGTTTGCTCGACGTACTGGCTGAGCACCAGGACAGCGAGGGACGGCCGCGCCGCCCGCAGTTCCAGCACCGCCCGCAGCCCCTCGTCGCTGAATCCGGGCGGCATGCGCACGTCGGCGACGACGACGTCCGGGTCCTGCTCGGCGACCGCGGCGATCAGCGCGGCGGCGTCGCCGACCGCCGCGACGACCTCGTGCCCGAAGCGTTCCAGCAGGCCCACGAGGCCCTCCCGGAGCAGCACCGAGTCTTCGGCTATCACCACACGCACGGGATCACCTCTCGCACGGGATCTCCGCCCGCACCGTGGTCGGGCCGCCGCATGGGCTGTCGACGGTGAGCGTGCCCCCGACGGCCGCCACCCGGTCGGCGAGCCCGGTCAGGCCGGTACCGCCCGCCGGGTCCGCTCCCCCGCGCCCGTCGTCGGCGACCTCCAGCACGAGCCGTGCGCCGCGCAGCCGGCCGCGCACCGTGCAGGAGCCTGCCCCGCTGTGCTTGGCCACGTTCGCGAGCGCCTCGCAGGCGACGTAGTAGGCCGCCGCCTCCACCCGCTCGGGGAGCCGCCGGTCCAGCGCGATGTCCGCCCGCGCGGGCACGGGCGACCTCCCGGCGACGTCGCGTACGGCGGCGGGCAGCCCGCGATCGGCGAGCACCTGCGGATGGACGCCGCGGATCAGCTCGCGCAGTTCCTCCAGCGCCTGCCCGGCCAGCTCGCGCGCCTCGTCGAGCCGCAGGGCCGCGGGCGAGCCCGGCGGGAGGTCGAGCCCGGCCAGGCCCAGCTTCATCGACAGCGCGACCAGCCGCTGCTGCGCGCCGTCGTGCAGGTCGCGCTCGATGCGGCGGCGCTCGGCATCGAAGGCGTCCACCAGCCGGGCCCGGGACCGCGCGATCTCCCGCACCTCGGCCTCCTGCGGGACCAGCATCGCCCGCGCCATCGCGGCCCGGGCGCCCGCCCAGGCGCTGACCGTGTACGCCGCGACGGGCACCAGCAGCAGTCCGACGGCCGAGCCGGCGAAGGTCTCCGCCAGAGTCGCCTCCCCCTCGGGAGCGATCGGCTGCACGACCGGGGAGAGGATCAGCACCGCGGGCCCCCCGATCGCGGCCGCCGCCACCAGCAGGTCGACCCACCAGAGCGCGAACAGCCCCACGAGGGTGTGCCCCGCCTCCCGCCATCCCGGCCACCACCCGCCCGGCAGTCCGCGTACGGGCTGCCGGTCCACGTACCTCAGCCGCCACCGCTCGAACCGGGCCACGGGCGTGAGCAGCACGGCCGCCACCACGAGGGACACCGGTACGGCTGCCGGGCCGTCCATCGCCCGGACCGGCGTCAGGACGGCGGCGAAGGCGGAACCGGGGACGATCCCGGTCAGCAGGTACGCCAGCGACCGCCACGGCCAGGCCGAGGCAAGGAACCGCTGGGGCGGCCCGGCGAGCGCCTCCAGCGCGGTACGGGGCGTGAGAGGGGCGACGGCGGGGACGAGGAAGGGGGCGGCCACGGCATCGACGCTAGCCGCCGGGCCCGCCGTTGTCGGTAGTGCTGGGGATACCTCCGGTTCTCGCCTCAGCGCCAGTGCCTCGCGGGCCCGCCCCCGGTTGGCTCGGCTCCATGACACGAACAGGCACGACACGAACCGGCACGACGCAGACAGGAACGGCGCAGGCGGTCCTGCTCGACTCGGTCCGCATGGTGTACGGCACCGGGCCCGGCGCGGTGAACGCTCTCGACGGGGTGACCCTCGGCTTCGCCCAGGGCACCTTCACGGCCGTGATGGGGCCCTCGGGCTCCGGCAAGTCAACGCTGCTGCACTGCGCCGCCGGGCTCGACCGGCCGACGGACGGGACCGTCCTGATCGGCGGCGTCGACCTCGGGCCGCTCGGCGAGAAGGCGCTCACCCTGCTGCGCCGGGAACGGGTCGGCTTCGTGTTCCAGGAGTACAACCTCGCCGACTCGCTCACCGCCGAGGAGAACGTGGCGCTTCCCCTCCGCCTGGCCGGGCGCCGGCCCGGCCGGGACGAGGTGCGCGAGGCGCTCGCCGAGGTCGGCCTGGAGCGGCGGGCCGGGCACCGGCCCGCCGAACTCTCGGGCGGCGAGCGGCAGCGGGTGGCGATCGCCCGCACGCTGATCACCCGGCCCGCCGTGCTCTTCGCCGACGAACCGACCGGCGCGCTCGACCGCGCCGCGTCCCGGGTGGTCATGGAACTCCTGCGAGCGCTCGTGGACGCCCACGGGCAGACCGTCGTCATGGTCACGCACGACCCCGCCGCGGCGGCGTACGGCGACCGGGTCGTGCTGCTCGCCGACGGGCGGCTCGCCGGGGAGCTGGACCGGTCGAGCGCCACCGAGATCGCCGCCCGCGTGGCGCTGCTGGAGGAGACGTGCTGAACCGCCCGCTTAACCGGCCACTGAACCGGCCACTGAGTCTTTCGCTGCTCCGCGGCCGGTGGACCGGCCTGGCGGGCACCTTCGCCGCGCTCTGCCTCGGCGCCGCGATCCTCACCGCGAGCGCGCTGCTGCTGACGTCCGCCGGCCCGCGGGTGCCCGCCCGGTACGCCGCCGTGCCCCTGCTCGTGCACGGCCCCGGCGTGCCCGGGGAGGAGAACAACTTCGCCGAGAACCCGCCCTGGTCCCCCGAGACGACGGAGGCGCTGGTCCGCGCCCTGGCGGCCGTGCCCGGTGTCGCGGCGGTCGTTCCCTACCGCGACCCCGGGCCGTACGTCTCCGACGGCGAGCCGGCGCGGTCCGGAGACGGGGCGACACGGTCCGGGGACGGGGTCCGCGTCATCGGGCTGCGCGCCGAGCCAGGAGCCGATCTCTCCGCCGTACGGGCGGCGGCCGGGCGTGCCGTGCGCGGCGCCGGGGACGGCACGGCGCGGGTGCTTGCGGGAGAGGACCGGGCCGAGGCCGAGCCCGCCGCCGACGCGCGGACCCGCTGGATCGGCATGCAGGTGCTGACCGCGATGGCGCTGCTCGGCGGCTTCGTGTCGGTGTTCGTGGTCGCCTCCACCTTCGCGTTCCGGGTCGTCCAGCGCCGCCGGGAGTTCGGCCTGCTGCGGGTGGCCGGCGCGACCCCGCGCCAGGTGCGGCTGATCGTGTACGGCGAGGCGCTCGCCGTGGGCGTCGTCGCGGCCGCGGCCGGGGCCCTGCTGGGCGCCGCCGTCGCGCCCGCCCTGGGCCGGGTGCTCGTCACGGCGGGCTTCGAGCCCGCGTCGTTCGACGTGCGCCTCACCCCGCTCCCCGTGGCCGGCGCGGTCGCGGCCGGGATCGCGGCGGGCCTGCTCGGCGCCTGGTCCGCGTCGGGCCGGGCCGCCCGGGTCCGCCCGCTGGAGGCCCTGCGCGACCACGCGGCGGGCGGCACGCCGATGACGCGCCTGCGGTGGATCACCGGCGTCACGGCGGTCGCCGGCGGCCTGGCCCTGGCGGTGGCGAGCGCCTCCGCGCGGGAGGACTCCCTGGTGAACGCCGTCCTGGTCGCCGCGATGGCGCTCATCGTCGGGCTCACCCTGCTCGCGCCGGTCACCCTCCCGCCACTCGTCCGCGCCTTCGCGTGGCCGATCTCCCGGGCGGCCGTGGGCATGCTGGCCGGGCGGAACGCGTTGGCGGCCGTACGGCGCACCGCCGCCACGGCGGCCCCGGTGCTGCTGACGGTGGGCTTCACCGTGCTCGTCACCGGCATGGTGCGGACGACCGCCGCGGCGTACGCCATGGGGAACCCGGCCGCCGACCAGGCGGAGGAGGACCGGCTCGTCTGGCTGTTCACGCTCCTGCTGGTGGGGGTCTCGGCCGGCTACTCCGGCCTGGCGATCGTCAACACGCAGGTGATGGCGGCGTCGGCGCGCGTGCGCGAGTTCGCCGTCCTGCGCCTGTCCGGAGCGACGCGGCGGCAGGTGATCGGGGCGACCGCGGCCGAGGCGGTGCTCGTCACCGGGATCGGCACCACGCTGGGGTTCGCGGTGGCCGTGCCCGCGCTGCTCGGGATGCGCGCCGGGCTGTCCCAGAAGGCCGGTGCGGCCGTCCCCCTGGTGATTCCCTGGCCGGCGGTCGCGGCGGTGGTGACCGCGTGTCTCGTCCTCGCCGCGGGCGCCGCCACCCTTTTCACATGCGGCGCGATTTCACCTCGGCGACCGCTGTTCCCACGGTCCGGGAAATCGGCGTGAGGTGAACGTAAAGGGGCGGCCAAGCATCAGCCCTGAGCTGGTAAGACTTGTGATCCTTTTTGTCCTGACGGCTCCGATCTCGGATACGTCTCATACCCTTTTTATCCGGGCATTGCATTACACAGAATCGGGGAGGGGTCATGGCTGGCAGGCGCATGCCTTTCCTTTTACGCCCGCGTTCGATCCAGGCGCGCATCGCCCTGATGAGCGCGGTTCTCTCCCTCATGGTTCTCACGGTGATCGGAGTGGGCCTGGACCTCGCGGTCCGGAACCGGATCCACTCGCACCTGTTCATCGACGCCCAACGGGTGGCCACCGACTGGATCGCCTCGATGGGCCCCGACGGCATCCCCCCGCCGCCCGCCGCGCCCGAGAACCTGGTGCAGCTCGTCGACTCCCGGAACCGGGTGATCACCGCCAGCCGGGGGGCGACCGGCAGGCCGCCGCTGACCTCCCCCATGCCCGGCGACCAGGACCGCCTGCAGTACCGGATCGAGTGCCGGGACGGGGAGCGGTGCGTCGTGGTCACCGCCGTACGGGTGCTTCCGGTGCAGTCCCGGCTCTTCTGGAACGGCGAGCCGCACGCCGTCTACTCCGGGAGGGCCGAGCCGGCTCTCCTGGCGACGCGGCGGCTGGAACTGTTCATCGCGATCGGGGTGTTGCTCATGACGGCCGGCTGGACGTGGGCGAGCTGGCGCTCGGCGGGGCGCACACTGCGTCCCGTCCGGGACATCCGCGAGAAGGTCGAAGAGATCACCGTGTGCGACCTCAGCCTGCGGGTGCCGCAGCCGCGCGGCCGCGACGAGATCGCCGAGCTGGCCCGGGCCTCCAACGACCTGCTCGAACGCCTCGACTCCTCGGTGCGCCAGCAGCGGCACTTCGCCTCGATGGTCTCCCACGAGCTGCGGACCCCCCTGGCCGGGCTGCGGACGCAGCTGGAGGAGGCCCTGCTCTACCGCGACGACACCGATCCGTACGAGACCCTGCGCACGGCGGTGCGCACCACCGAGCGCTGCCAGGCGATCATCAACGAGATGCTCGCGGTGGCCCGTGTCCGCACGGCCGCGGCGGCCGAGCCCGAGCCGGTCGACCTCGGGGCGCTCGCGCGGGAGGAGGCCGCCGCCCGTACGGACGGGGTGCCCGTGCGCGCCGAGATCAGGGACGACGTGACCATCCTCGGCAACCGGGTCCAGCTGTGCGGCGTGCTGACCAACCTGCTGGTCAACGCCCAGCGGCACGCGCACAGCGAGGTGGAGGTCAGCGTCGAGCGGGCCGGGGACGAGGCGGTCGTCACCGTGCTCGACGACGGCGACGGCATCGCGCCGGAGGACCGCGAGCGGGTCTTCGAGCCGTTCGTCCGGCTGAAGGACGGGCGCCGCCGCGACCCCAAGGGCACCGGGCTGGGCCTCGCCCTCTGCCGCGTCACGGCGGACGCGCACCACGGCACGCTCCGCGTCGAGGACTCCCCGCGCGGCGCCCGCTTCGTCCTGCGCCTGCCGCTGTCCGCGGCAGTCCCGGCCGCCGAGGGTCGCCGGCTCAGCTGTTGACGATCGGCACAGTGCCCATCGGCACGGGGGCGAGGGTCAGCGCGAAGTCGCCTCCGCTGTCGGTGTACCAGCGGGCGACCGCGAACCCGGCCCGGGACAGCTCGCGAAGCAGGCCCTCCCTGCGGAACTTGGCGCTGATCTCCGTGCGCAGCTCCTCCCCCTCGGCGAAGGCGGCCGTCAGCCCGAGCGCCCTGATCGGGACCTCCATCGGCCGGGTCGCCCGCAGCCGCATCTCGATCCACTCGTTGTCCTCGTCGTACAGCGCGACGTGCTCGAACGCCTCCGGCTCGAAGGCGGCGTCCAGCTCGCGGTTGACCACCCGGAGCACGTTGCGGTTGAAGGCGGCCGTGACGCCCCGCGGGTCGTCGTACGCCGCGACCAGCCGGGCGTGGTCCTTCACCAGGTCGGCGCCGAGGAGCAGGGTGTCCCCCGGCCGCATGGTGGCGCGCAGTTCCTTGAGGAACACCTCCCGGGCGGCGGGCGTGAGGTTGCCGATCGTGCCGCCGAGGAACGCGACCAGCCGCCTGCCCGTCCTCGGCAGCAGCGCCAGGTGCCGCTCGAAGTCGGCGCGCACCGGCCGCACGTCCAGGCCGCGATAGCGTACGGCGAGCCGCTCGGCCGCGGCCTCCAGCGTGACGGCGTCCACGTCGACCGGGACGTAGGTCCGGAGCGTCCCGGCGGCGGCCAGCGCGTCGAGCAGGAGCACGGTCTTCTCGCTGGTGCCCGAGCCCAGTTCGACGAGCGTGTCGGCGCGGCTGAGGGCCGCGACGTCGACCGCCCGGCGGCGCAGGATCTCCAGCTCGCACCGGGTGGGGTAGTACTCGGCCAGCCGGGTGATCCGGGCGAACAGCTCGCCTCCGGCCGCGTCGTAGAACCACTTGGGCGGCAGCCACTTCGGTGTGGAGGTGAGCCCGGCGCGCACGTCGCCCTCCAGAGTCTGGCGCAGGTAGTCGCCGCCGAGATGATCGATCATGCTCATGGGCCACCTCTCAGTCGATGGGTGTCACCGCCACGCCGTCGGGGGAGGCGAGCAGCAGACTGCGGTCGGGCACCGGCCGCCATCCGGGCCGGTCGTCCAGCGGTTCGCTGGACACGAGCACTCCCTCCTCCAGGTGGGTGAACAGGGTGTCGCCCCAGGCGACGGCCGCCACCTCCGCGCCGCCCGTCACGAGCAGGTTGAGCCGCGCGTGCCGGTCCCCCTCCGCGGCCTCGCGCACGACGAGGGACAGCGCGTCGGCGAGCGGCACGCCGACGCGGAGACGGGCGAACACCGCCGCGGCGAGCCACGCCGAGTCGCACGCGCTCTCCGGGTCGGCCTCCACGCCGGTCACCAGGGGCCGGACCGCCTCGCGCCGGACCCTGCCGTTGTGGCTGAGCAGCCAGCGCCCGTCCGCGAACGGCGCCGTCGCCGTCTCCTCGACCGGCATGCCGGTCGTGGCCGACCGGACCGCCGCGAGCAGGCACGACGAGCGTGCCGCCGCGGCGAGGCCGGGCATGTTGGCGTCCGCCCACATCGGCACCGCCCGGCGGTAGCGGACCGGCTCCGGCAGGGCCGCGTCATACCACCCGAACCCGAACCCATCGGCGTTCACGATGCCGTACCTCTGCAGGCGCGGCGCGTACGACTGGCGAAGCAGGCCGTGCTCGGGGTCGCTGACGAGCGAGGCCAGGGACCGCGCCGGCCCCAGCCACGCCGCGTGGCGGCACATCGCCTAGTCCTCCGAGCGGGCGCAGCGGAACCCGGCGAAGATCTGCCTGCGGATCGGGAGGTCCCAGTTGCGGAAGGTCGTCCGCACCGCGGAGGGATGGGTGGCCCACGACCCGCCGCGCAGCACCCGGTAGGTCTCCCCGAAGAAGACCTCGCTGTACTCCTTGTAGGGGAAGCTCCGGAAGCCCGGATAGGGCTGGAACCACGAGTCCGTCCACTCCCAGACGTCGCCGACCAGTTGCTCGACGCCGTACGGGCTCGCTCCCGCCGGGTACGCCCCGACCGGCGCGGGCCGGGCTGCCCGGTGTCCCAGGTTCGCCCGGTCACCGAGGTCTCCCGGCCCGGCGTCGCCCCAGGGATACTCGCGGCCCCCGCACGCCTTCTCCCACTCGGCCTCGGTCGGCAGCCGCTTGCCCGCCCACCGGGCGTACGCGTCGGCCTCGTACCACGAGACGTGCTGGACCGGCTCGTCCGGCGGCACCGGCTCCTCCCGGCCGAAGCGGAGCCGCCACCAGGTGTCGCCGTCCCTCGTCCAGAACAGCGGGGCGTCCACACCGCTCCGCTCGACCCACTCCCAGCCCTGCGGCAGCCACCAGCGCGGGTCGCGGTAGCCGCCGTCCTCGACGAACCGCAGGTACGCCCCGCAGGTGACGGGGTGACGGTCGATCCAGTAACCCGGCAGGTGCCGCCGGTGCGCCGGGCGTTCGTTGTCGTACGCCCAGGCCACCGTGTCCGTGCCCATGCTGAAGATCCCGGCGGGGATGTGGACCTCGGGATCGGCGGCCGGAGCGCCGGGCGGCAGCTCGCCGTCCCGCACCAGTCCCGGCCGCCGGGACAGCTGCAGCGTGGCCAGCATGGTCTCGTCGTGCTGGTGCTCGTGCTGGAGGACCAGCCCGAAGACGAAACCACCGGCCCGCAGCGGGTCGGGGTCGGCCGGGTCCAGCCGGTCGAGGACGTCGAGCACCCGGCCGCGCACGCCCGAGATGTACCTCCTGGCCTCGGCCGGGGCGAGCAGCGGCAGCGTGGGCCGGTCCGCGCGCGGATACCTGAACGCGTCGTAGAGGTGGTCGATCTCCGGGCGCAGCGGCTCGATGCCGCCCGCCTCCCGCAGCACCCACAACTCCTCGTAGTTGCCGACGTGGGCGAGGTCCCAGACCAGCGGCGACATGAGAGGCGAGTGCTGGCGCGTCAGCACCTCGTCGTCGGCGTCGGTGTAGACGAGGGACCGCTCCCGTACGGCGGCGAGTTCGGCCGCGATCCTGTCCTTCAGTCCGGGCATGCCGATGTCGAGTTCGGTCATGCGAACATCTCCTCCATCCGGTCGGCGGCCGGTGGGCGGCCGGATTCGATGTGCCGGGAGGCGAAGGCGCGGACCCGGCCGACCAGCCGGGGCCCGGCTCCGAGCCGGGGCAGGGCCTCGGCGGCGGCGCGGAAGCAGACGGAGGCGCAACGGCGCAGGGCGGAGTCCGTGAGCCCGAGGCGGGCGGCGTCCGTCCACCTGCCGGCGAGCGGCCGGGCGGCCTCCATGGCGGTCGCCGCCGCCTGGTCGTCGGTGACGAGCGCGTGGACGACGGCCGCGCACACGGGCCAGCCGGCGGGACCCTGCGCGTCGAGGTAGCGCACCTCCAGCCAGCCCCGGGGCCGCACCGGCGGGAAGAGCGTGGTCGCGTGGTAGGCGAGGTCGGCCTCGCCGGCGGGCCGCCCGGCCACCCGGGCGAAGTCGCGGAACGCCGAGCCGTCGAGGACGGGCCGGCAGTCGTCGCCCTCCCGGACCATCATCAGACGCGCGTCGAGGAGGTAGCGCGCCCAGTCGTCCGCCGGGTCGCCTCCCCCGCCCAGGCGTTGTGCGACGGGAGCGGTCCTGGTCGGATCGAGACGGCTCCACACGGCCTGACGCCCGGAGACCCACCCGCCGGCGGGTGAGTTGGCGAAAGCGGCCACGAGCACGGGGCCGAGCGCGTGGGCTCGTTCCCAGCGGCTCCGCGGATCGTCGCCGAAGTCCAGGTTGACCTGGATCGAGGCCGTCGAGCACATCATCGTCCGGCCGTACGGACGGCCCAGGAAGGCGTCCATCGCCTCGTACCTCGGCTCGGTCAACTGCCTGGCCGGCGGGCGGAGCACGTCGAGGCCGCGGTTGCCCAGCCGCAGCCCGGCCCGGGTGAGCGCGAGCCGTACGGCCTCGACGTCGGCGGTGAGCTTGGCGATCGCGGCGGGCAGGGCGTCCGGCGGGGCCGACAGTTCGAGCTGACCGCCGGGCTCGAAGGTCACCTTGCTGCCGCCCGGGAGCGGCGGGAGCGCGTCCGCGATCCTGGCGACGGGGACCGGCCTCGCCGGGTCCACCGCGTCGAACACCAGGAACTCCAGCTCGACGCCCAAACGGTTCGACGCGGCTCCGCGGAAGCAGCTCCGAGCGTACTCCTGCACGTCGGCCATCCGCCCCCCTCGCCTCACGCGACCCGTCTCACACGACCCGGTGGTGCCGAGTCAACTTTCCCCGCAAACGCCTCTTTCAACCTGAGACCCGGCGAAACAGGGTGACAACAGGGGTCACGCGGAGGTCGCGGCCCACTCCTCGTCCCGCATCCGGATCATCGAGACGCCCACGACACCGAAGACCACGAGCAGGATGACCGGGCCGCCGAGCCCCAGGACGAGGTTCCAGGCGCTCGCGCCGAACAGCCAGACGATGATCCCGGCCAGCACACCGGCCGGGAACCACCATCCCGCCCGGCCCGCCCGGGCGTACGCGACGGCCACGAGGACGAGCCCGAGGAAGCTTCCGATCATGCCGGGCATCTGCCAGGCGGCGATCATCGCGGGCTGCGCCGCGTCCTGCATGAGCTTCTCCGCCTGGTCCGCCGGGAGCATCTGGTAGGCCACGATGTCGAAGAAGTCGGAGATCATGAGCGCCGAGAAGTTGATCAGGCCGAGGACCGCGATCACCCCAGCGATGTGGGCGAGCACCACGCCCTTCCTGCGTACGAGGTGGACGAGGCCGATCACGCCGGGGACCCACAGGATCCACGCGTAGTGGAGGAGGGTCGCGCTGACGCCCACGGCGCCCGGGTTGTGCGCGTACACCAGGGGGTCCTCGACCCCCGGCTCCGACGGGTCGGCGGCCATGCCGAGGAGCAGGCAGAGCGGAGCGAGGACGAGGCTGGCGCCCGCCGCGACGCGGCGGAAGGAGTTCGCGTTGGTAAGCATGCGGAGGACCGTACGGAGCGGTCCCGGGACCCGTCGTCAAAGCGTTCTTTGACCCCTGGTCCCCCTCCAGGCGGATTTCCGCGCCCCCCGCGTCCCCCCGGTCGCAAAGGACGCCAGGCAGCGGGCATGGCCTGGGGCGGCGTGCCCCTTTTGTCATGCAATGGGCGTGAATATCTGACCGAGTGACCACTACTGTCTGCGTCATGCTCCACCGCCGTCTCCCCGCCCCCGTCGACTGGCTCGTCGCGGTGGCCGTGGGCCTGTTCGCGGTCGCCGAGGAGGTCAGCGGGCGCACGGCAGCCCCCTCACGCGGCCATCTGTTCCTCTGGACAGCCGCCGGGCTCGTCGCCGCCGCCGGCGTGCTGTTCCGGCGTCGCGCCCCCTTCGCGATCCTCGCCGTCTACTCCGCCGCCAACGTCGCGTTGCTCGTCCTGACGCCCCAGATGGCGGCGGCCTGGCAGTTCTACACCCAGCTCGTGCTGTTGTTCACGCTCCTGTCGGAGGTCCGGCCGCGCGGCGTCAAGGCCGTGTGCGGCCTCGGCGCGACCGGTGCGTTCGTGGCCGCCATGCTGGCCGCCTCGTCCCCGCCGTCCGGCCCGGGGGACGTCGCCGTCGCGCTGGTCATGTGCGCCATCGCGGCGGGCGCGGGCCTCGCCGTACGCCGGCACCGCGCGCTCGCCGAGCAGGCCGCCGAGCGCGGCGAACTGCTGGCCCGCGAGGCGGTGGCGGAGGAGCGCGCCCGGATAGCGCGCGAGCTGCACGACATCGTCGCCCACAGCGTCAGCGTGATGACCATGCAGACCGGCGGCGTACGGCTCATGCTGCGCGAGGACCAGGAACGCGAGCGGCAGGTGCTCACCGCCGTCGAGGAGACTGGCCGGGGCGCCGTGGACGAGCTGCGCCGGATGCTCGGCCTGCTGCGCGGATCGCCGGCCGAGGTCCCGGGGCCGCGGGCCGGCCTCGACGGGCTGCGGGACCTGCTGGACCAGGTCCGGGCCGCCGGGCTCGACGTGACCCTGGAGGTGCGGGGCGATCCGGTGCCGCTGTCCGCCGGGCTCGACCTGTCGGCCTACCGCATCGTGCAGGAGGCGCTGACCAACACGCTCAAGCACGCCGGCGCCACCCGGGCGGAGGTGACCGTCGCCTACACCCCTCGGGAGCTGCGCCTCGACGTCGTGGACCACGGCCCCCGCGAGGGGCGCCCCCGGCCGGGCACGCGAGGGAGCGGGCACGGGCTCATCGGCATGCGGGAGCGGGCCGCGCTGTTCCGCGGCACGCTCACCGCGGCGCCGCTCCCCTCGGGCGGCTTCGGCGTCCGGGCGGTGCTGCCGCTGTGAGCGACGCCGTGAACGACGCTCCGGACGGCACGGGTGCGATCGGGATCCTGATCGCCGACGACCAGGCGATGGTCCGGACCGGGCTGCGACTGGTCATCGGGACGCAGCCGGACCTCACCGTGCTGGGCGAGGCGTCCGACGGCGAGCACGCCGTCGAGCTGGCCCGGAGCCTGCGGCCCGACGTCGTGCTGCTCGACATCGCGATGCCGCGCCTCGACGGCCTGGAGGCGGCCCGGCGGATCCTCGCCTCCCCGCGGCCGCCACGGGTGATCCTGCTGACGACGTACGACACCGACGAGAACCTCGACCACGCCCTGCGCTCGGGGGTCAGCGGCTTCCTGCTCAAGGTCTCGCCGCCCGAACACCTGTTCGCGGCGATCCGCAGCGCGGCGCGCGGAGAGGTCCTGCTCGACCCGGCCGTGACGGAGCGGGTCGTCGACGCCTACCGGCGCGCGCGGCCCGCCGCGGCGCCGCCCGGCGACTCGGGGCTGACGGCCCGCGAGGAGCAGGTGCTCCGCCTGGTCGCGCGGGGACTGTCGAACGGCGAGATCGCGGCCGCGCTGTCGATCGCCGAGGCGACGGTGAGCACGCACATCAACCGGCTGCTCGCCAAGCTCGGCCTGCGCGACCGCGCCCAGGCCGTACGGCACGCCTACGAGTCGGGTCTGGTCCGCCCCGGAGATCCCGGATCCTGAGCCGGTAGCGTAGGTGCCCATGACAGCTATCGACTCCACCTCTGGTGCGTACGGCATCGGCCTGGCCACGATCGCCGCGGACGGCACCGTGCTGGACACCTGGTTCCCCTTCCCGGCGCTGGGCGAGCCCCCGGCCGTGGGCACCGAGCCGATCTCCCACGAGGACCTGGGCGAGGGCATGGCGGAGCTCGTCGGCCCCGACCCCGCCCGCGGCGTCGAGGTCGTGGCCGTGCGCACCGGCGTCGCCGACCTGGCGGCTCCGCCGGCCGACGCGCACGATGTGTACCTGCGCCTGCACCTGCTGTCCCACCGTCTGGTCCGGCCGCGCGGGCTCAACCTCGACGGGATCTTCGGGCTGCTGGCCAACGTCGTGTGGACCAACCACGGCCCGTGCCGCGCGGAGGGCTTCGAGGAGGTGCGGCTGCGCCTCCGGGCCCGCGGCCCGGTGACCGTGTACGGCGTGGACAAGTTCCCCCGGATGGTCGACTACGTGCTGCCCGCGGGAGTGCGCGTCGCCGACGCCGACCGCGTACGGCTCGGCGCGCACCTGGCGAGCGGCACCACCGTCATGCACGAGGGTTTCGTCAACTACAACGCCGGCACGCTCGGCGCCTCGATGGTGGAGGGCCGGATCTCCGCCGGGGTCGTCGTGGGCGACGGCTCCGACGTGGGCGGCGGCGCCTCGATCATGGGGACGCTGTCCGGCGGCGGCAAGGAGGTCATCTCGATCGGCGAGCGGTGCCTGCTCGGGGCCAACTCGGGCATCGGCATCTCGCTGGGCGACGACTGCGTGGTGGAGGCCGGGCTGTACGTCACGGCGGGCACCAAGGTCGCCCTCCCGGACGGGCAGGTCGTGAAGGCCAGGGAGCTGTCGGGCAAGTCGGGCCTGCTGCTGCGCCGCAACTCGACGACCGGGGCCGTCGAGGCGGTGTCCAGGGAGAGCAGGGGCATCGAGCTCAACGCCGCGCTGCACGCCAACGACTGATCTCCCCTGCCGAGGCGCACCCTGAGATGACCCTGAGTCTGCCCTGAACTTGGCCTTCGGCCCTGTGAGCGGGGGGAGTGCGGCCCGTACCGTGAAGGCATGGGACGCATTCTCCTCATCGCAGCAGCCGTCATCGTCGGGTTCTTCCTTCTCGGCTCCGTGATCGGGCTCATCTTCGGCGCACTGAAGTGGGTCCTGATCATCGGCGCGATCGCCCTGATCGTGTCGGTCGTGTTCAAGCTCACCCGGAGCAGCCGGTCGAGCCACTACACCTGACCGGCGCGGTACACGCAAAGGGGCGGGCCCCGTCGCGATAGCGACGGGGCCCGCCTTCTTGTGCGCCTACGCGGTTCCTCGGGTTACGAGATGGGCGGGTAGGCGTTCGCCAGGAGCTGCTGGAACTGGGCGGAGAACCAGTGGCCCGACAGCGGGGCGCCGGCCAGCGCGCCCGAGAGGTTGTTGCCGTTCAGGCTGTTGCCGTGGTAGGTCGGGTCGCACATCGGGTCCGCGCCCTTGCCCTCGTCGTTCGGGATCTGCGCGCTGGCGCCGTCGGACTCACCCGGAGGCTTGATCCAGACGTAGGCGTCGAGACCGGCGGCGGGGTTCGCCCTCGGCCGCTCGCCCATGCCGGCACCGGACTGGTTGCACCAGTTGCCGGCGTGGATCCGGCGGTCGACGCGGGACTCGTTGACGAAGGTGTCCACGTTGGTGGACGTGCTCGCCTTGGTCGGACGGGCCGAGCCGCCCCAGCCGTTGCGGGAGGTGTCGATCAGCATGCCCAGCGTGTTCGGGAAGCCCTTCGCCACCAGGGCGTTGCGCAGCCCGACCGCGAAGGTCTGCTCGTCCACGTAGTAGTTCCAGTCGACCCACTTGGACTGACGCACCGACTGGCCGTTCACCGAGGTGTTGATGGTGAAGTACGGCTCGGACAGCGCGGCGAAGTTGGCGGTGTTCGTGATGAAGCCGTCGACGCTGTTCACGCCCGCGGTGGTCCCGGACGCGACCTGGTGGAAGAGGTTCACCACCGGGCCGAAGTTGGTGTCCCAGCCGAGCCAGGCGTGGTGCGCCGCGTCGATGTAGGTGTAGACGTTCCGGATCGCGTGCAGCTTGTTCAGCGCGTACTGGACGCCCTGGACGTAGGCGCCCGAGGACTGGGCCTCCTGGCACGCCTGGAAGTTGCTGACGTTGGTGATCAGGTTCGGCAGCGAGTCGGGCTCGATGACCGTCACGATGCGGAGGTTGGAGTACTTCGAGTCCGCCATGATGCCGGCGATCACGTCGATGTACTCGGACTTGTACCGCGCGAGGCCGTTGTTCGCGATCTTCAGCTCACCGTTGGAGGCGAGCGCCGAGCAGTCACGGTTCGGCAGGTCGTAGATGACGACCTGGATCGTGAGAGGCGCGCTGCCGTTGGCCGCGTCCTGCCTGACCGCCTCGTCCAGGTGGTCACGCAGACCCATGCTGTTCTGGCCCGCGGAGCCGGAGCTGATCGCGGCGATGCGGTCCAGCCAGACCGCCGTGGAGGTGTTGGCGATCTTCGAGCCGCCCGGCTCGTTCGACGCGCTCCTCGACCAGTCCGGGTTCACGTAGCCCGTGGCGCCGGAGTACGGGTTGTCCACGTGGGTCCCGGGCGGCGGCGGCGAGTACGACGGCGACTGGGACGGGGACTGCGAGGGAGACTGGGACGGCGACTGCGAGGGGGACTGCGAAGGAGACTGGGACGGCGACTGCGACGGCGACTGCGAAGGAGACCGCGACGGCGACTGGGACGGCGACTGCGACGGCGACTGCGGGGTCCCGTTGCAGGACACGCCGTTGATCTTGAAGTCGGTCGGCGACGGGTTGCTGCTGGTCCAGGTGCCGTTGAAGCCGAGGCTCGTGGACGCGCCGGTCGCCAGCGACTTGTTCCAGTCGAGCGCGGTCGCGCTCACGTTGCTGCCCGACTGGCTCCAGTTGGCCGACCAGCCCTGGGCGACCTTCTGGCCGCTGTTCGGGAAGGTGAACGTGAGCGTCCAGTTGCTGAGCGCGTCGCCCAGGTTCTGGATGGTCAGGTTGGCGGACATGCCGCCCTGCCACTGACTGGCGGAGTAGGTGACTTTGCAGGAGACCGCGGCACTCGCCGAAGTGGCGGTGGCCACGGCCGCCGTGGAGCCGATCGCGAGCACGGCCGCCGCGACCAGGCCGCGGCGCACCGTAGAGCTCACGGCTCCCGGTCGGGGGGTGGATCTCATTGGGAAGGTCCTCCTGGCGGTGGTTTCTGCGCTTGGGAGCGCTCCCACGAACCATAGGCACCGCCCCCGGCGGCGTACAGAGACCCGTCAAGACCCACATCGCCACAGAAAGCCCACCCGGCGTGTACCCGCCGCCCGAACAGGGCATCCATGGTGACGTTACGCCCGAAGACGCCTGCGTGTTACGTGAAAGTTTCACCCATTCATCCGTGAAACGCGTGGCCAGGGGCCTACTGCGCGTCAACCCGCCTCCTCCGGGCGTTCCGCCGGGCGGCCCCGGCGGAACGCCCGGGACGGACGGCGCCGGACACGAACCTGACCTGGTCACGAGGGGATGGGGTCCGGCGGGTAGCATCCGTGAGTCACACATATCGCGAATGGGGATCGTCATGACCGTCAAAGTGACCGTCACCGGCGCGGCCGGCCAGATCGGTTACGCGCTGCTGTTCCGCGTCGCCTCGGGCCAGCTTCTCGGGGCAGACACCCCGGTGAAGCTCAGCCTCCTGGAGATCCCGCAGGCCGTGAAGGCGGCCGAGGGCACGGCGATGGAGCTCGACGACTGCGCGTTCCCGCTGCTGCGCGGCATCGAGATCTCCGACGACCCGGCCCGGGCCTTCGACGGCGCCAACGTCGCGCTGCTCGTCGGCGCCCGCCCCCGTACGAAGGGCATGGAGCGCGGCGACCTGCTCGAGGCCAACGGCGGGATCTTCGGCCCGCAGGGCAGGGCCATCAACGACAACGCCGCCGACGACATCCGCGTGCTCGTCGTGGGCAACCCGGCCAACACCAACGCGCTCATCGCGCGGTCCGCCGCTCCCGACGTGCCGGCCGAGCGGTTCACCGCGATGACCCGCCTCGACCACAACCGCGCGCTGTCGCAGCTCGCCGGCAAGCTGAGCGTCCCGGTGACCGAGATCAGCAAGATGACGATCTGGGGCAACCACTCCGCGACGCAGTACCCGGACCTCTTCCACACCGAGGTCGGCGGCAAGGTCGCGGCCGAGCTCGTCGAGGAGGAGTGGCTGCGCGACACCTTCATCCCGACCGTCGCCAAGCGCGGCGCGGCGATCATCGAGGCGCGCGGCGCGTCCTCGGCCGCGTCGGCGGCCAACGCGGCGATCGACCACGTGCACGACTGGGTGAACGGCACGCCCGAGGGCGACTGGACCTCCGCCGCGGTGCCGTCCGACGGCTCGTACGGCGTGCCGGAGGGCCTCATCTCGTCCTTCCCCGTCGTGTCCAGGAACGGCCGCTGGGAGATCGTCCAGGGTCTGGAGATCGACGCGTTCTCCCGCGAGCGGATCGACGCCTCGGTCGGCGAGCTGGTGGAGGAGCGCGACGCCGTCAAGGCGCTGGGCCTCATCTGACGAACGATCTGACGACCGCGTGAGGAGGGGGCGGGCCGGTCACGGCCCGCCCCCTCCTCACGTTTTTCCCGGTGTTCCCGTACGTGCACAGAGGCTGTCTGCGGGCAGTGGACGGGCATGACTGGAGACGGGGCCTACGACGTTGTGGTGCTCGGCATGGGACCCGGCGGCGAGGGCGTCGCGGGACGGCTGGCGGAGGCGGGGCTCGGCGTGGCCGCCGTGGAGGCCGGCCTGATCGGGGGCGAGTGCGCCTACTGGGGCTGCGTCCCCTCGAAGATGATGGTGCGCGCGGCCGACCTGCTGGCCGAGGCCCGCCGCGTGCCCGGTGTGGCCGGGTCGGTCCGGGTGACCCCGGCGTGGACCCCGGTGATCGACCGGATCACCGGGGAGGGCACCGACGACTGGAGCGACGCCGACAGGGCCGAGCACTTCGAGAGCGCCGGAGTCGACGTCGTCCGCGGCCGCGGCCGGATCACCGGCCCGCGCGAGGTGACCGTGGACGGCCGCAGGCTGCGTGCCCGGCGGGGGATCGTCGTCGCCACCGGCACCACTCCCGCCGTTCCCCCGATCGACGGCCTGGTGGGCACGCCCTACTGGACCAACCGGGACGCCGTCGTGGCGCGGCGGGTGCCCGAGTCGCTGATCGTGCTCGGCGGCGGAGCGATCGGCTGCGAGCTCGCCCAGGTCTTCGCCCGGTTCGGCGCCCGGGTCACGATCGTGGAGGGCGCCGGCCGCCTGCTGCCCCGCGAGGAGCCGGAGGCGGGCGCGCTGCTGGCCCGCGTTTTCGCCGGGGAACGCGTCGAGACGCACACCGGCGTCGCCGTCGAACGGGTGCGGCACGACGGCGACGGCTTCGCGCTGACGCTCGGCGACGGCCGGATCCTGCGCGCCGCACACCTGCTGGTGGCGACCGGGCGCAGCGTCGACCTGGCGGCGATAGGCGCCGGGAACGCCGGCCTGGACGAGAAGGCCCGGTTCGTCGAGGTGGACGACCGGATGCGGGCCGGCGACGGCGTCTGGGCGGTGGGCGACGTGACCGGCCGCGGCGCCTACACACACGTCGCCGTCTACCAGGGCAGGATCGCCGCCCGCGACATCCTCGGCGAGGGCGGGCCCGCCGCCGACTACCGCGCGGTGCCGCGCGTCACGTTCACCGACCCGGAGGTCGGCGCGGTCGGCATGACCGAGCGGGAGGCCAGGGAGGCCGGCGTCGAGGTGCGGGTGGGGTTCGCCGCCCTCGGCGACTCGGCCCGGGGCTGGATCCACGGGCCGGGGCACGAGGGCCTGGTCAAGCTGGTCGAGGACGCGCGGCGCGGGGTGCTCGTCGGCGCCACCAGCAGCGGCCCGGCGGGCGGCGAGGTCCTCGGCGCGCTCGTGGTGGCGGTGCAGAACGAGATCCCCACCGCACGGCTGCGGCACATGATGTACGCCTATCCGACCTTCCACCGCGCCGTCGAGGACGCGCTGGAGACCCTCGACCACCGGCAGGCCGATATCAACACGTGACAGAACCGGCCGGGTCCCGGACGGGTCCAATGCATGACATCCCGGAAAGGAGATGATCATGCAGCACCCCACCCGGCCGATCACACGGGGACTGACCGGCCTCGCCCTGACCATGCTGACCGTCCCGGCGCTGGCCCTCCCGGCGGCCGCCCAGACACAGACCTCCCACCACACGATCCGCTACGCGTCGGTGGACTCCTGCCCGCGCAAGGACGGCACCGCGACGCCCTGCCACACCTGGCGGCTGGACCTGCTCGACGGCAGGCGGGTCGCGCTCAAGGACGCCATGCTGTGGCCGCTGACCGCCAAGGGCAGGCCCGACAGGACCAACAGCGCCCCGCTCACCGTCAGCGGCGACGGCGAGTCGGTGGCCTACTTCCGCAAGTCCGACCACCGGCTCGTGGTACGCGAGTTCCACGGCGGCGTCCGCGTGATGCCGAGGAGTCCGCTGCCGCGCGGCCTCGGCATGAACGCGGCCTGGCTGAAGCTCTCCCAGGACGGCGACCGCCTCGCCCTCGGCTACATCGCGGGGGACGGCCGCACCCGGGTCCGCCTGTTCGACGTGGCGCGGGCGAGCGCGACCGGCACCACCCCGGAGACGGACGGGTTCGCCGGCTTCAGCGGGGACGGCTCGTCCGTCCTCCTGCAGCGCGCCGGCGACGAGAACACCATCGGGCTGGCCGTCCACGACGACACGGGCGCCGAACTGGCCGCCGCTGTCCCGCCCCAGATCGTGGCCAACAACGGCCCATGGGGACTGTCCGCCGACGACCGCACGGTCGCCTACGTCACCGGCCTCGGCGAGAAGGCGAGGCTGCGTTTCTACGACGTCGCGACCGACCAGGCGACGGGCTCGGTCCGCTTCTCCCTGCCGAAGGACGCCGCGCTCGACATGATCGACTGGACCGGCGGGCACGAGGTGACCCTGCACCTGGTGCGGTCGCAGGGATCCCGCGACGTGGTGACCGTCCTGAAGGTCGACACCGAGACGGGCCGGACCCGGGTGCGGGACTCCTACAAGGTCCGCTCCGGCGCCTTCGCGTACCTGAGCTGCGGCGGCTGAGGCCGCCATCACCAGCAGCGCCGCCACCTCCGAGACGACGGTCAGGCGCTGCGTGAGACCGGCGGGCACCATGCCGGGGTCGAGGCCCAGCGCGCGGAGGGCGTACGGCACGACCACCAGGACGAGCGACCCGAGCGCGACCGCGCACAGCAGCCGGACCGGCCGCGACCGGGTGGCCCTGGCGACGAGCAGCCCGGCCAGCGGAAGACTGACGAACGCGGCGAACGCCGCGTAGCGGTGGATGCCCCCGGACACCGACAGCGACAGCCCCGGCCGGTCGGTCGGGAACCCGGCGACCAGCAGCAGGCAGCCGCTCCACACGCCGACCAGCAGGGCCGGGCGCCGGTCCAGCCGCGCCAGCCGTACGGCGAGCACGGCGGAGCCGGCCGCGAGCAGCGTCAGCGAGACGGGCAGCAGCAGGCCGTGCGGCGCGAAGGCGTACTCACTGATCATGTCCGTCAGCGGGTCGAGCCCCGCCGTCAGATGAAGCACGAACATCACGGCGGCGCCGGCGGCGACCAGCGTGTATCCCAAGACCATCCCCATGGCTCCTCACTGTGGCCATGGGGATGGCGGCGGCCCATCGGAGATCCACCGGAGCCGCCCCTGAGGCGTCCCCTAGGAAGGGTCTGCGGAGTCGGCGGGGGCGGTCTCGGGGGCGGAGGCCCGGAACCAGCGGCAGCCGTACCGGCCCATGGGGAAACCGACCCTGCCCGAGTCGTCGATCTCGATCCGGCCGTCCACGAGCAGGTCGGTCAGCACCTTCGACGAGTCGAACCCCTCCAGCGTGAGCTCCACCTCGGTCTCGGCGTCGCCGAGGTTGTGCACGGCGACGACCGTCTCGCCGTCGCAGTCCGCGCGGTGCGCGAACACCGCGTCCACGCCCGTGTCGAGCACGGTGTACTTCCCCCAGGCGAACTCGGGGCAGTCGCGGTAGTGCCGGATCAGGCGGGTGATCCACGCCAGGAGCGAGTCGGGGTCGCGTTCCTGGGCGCTGACGTTCACCTTCTCCGGGCCGAAGTCGCCCTTCGGCATGGGGATGCTCACCTTGGCGGGATCGGCGTCGCTGAAGCCGCCGTTGCGGTGCGGAGTCCACTGCATGGGCGTCCGTACGGCGAGACGGCCCTCGATCTCCAGGTTCTCGCCCATGCCGATCTCCTCGCCGTAGAAGAGCACGGGTGTGCCCGGCAGGGAGAACAGCAGGCTGTAGACCATCTTGATCCGCTCCAGGTCGCCGCCGAGCATCGTCGGCAGGCGGCGCCGCAGGCCACGCCCGAACACCTGCATGTCCTTGTCCGGGCCGAACGCCGCGAAGATCTCCTCGCGCTCGGAGTCGCTGAGCTTGTCGAGCGTGAGCTCGTCGTGGTTGCGCATGAACGTCGCCCACTGGCTGTCCCTGGGCGGGCTGGGCCGCTCCCGCAGCGCGGCGGCGAGCGGCCGGGCGTCCTCGCGCGCGAGCGAGAGGTACGTCCGCTGCATGCTGATGAAGTCGAAGCACATGGTGAGCTCGTCACCGAGGTCGTTGCCGAAGTACTTCACGAGGTCCGGGTACGGCAGGTTGACCTCGCCGAGCAGGATCGCGCTGCCGTCGCGTCGGCTGAGGAACGCCCGCAGGCAGGCGAAGAACTCGTGCGGGTCGGGCAGGTCGTCACCGCTGTCGGTGACCTGCTCGATGAGGAACGGCACGGCGTCCACCCGGAACCCCGACAGGCCGAGCTCCATCCAGAAGCCGAGGATGCGGGAGATCTCGTCCTGCACCTCGGGGTTGGCGGTGTTGAGGTCGGGCTGGAACCGGTAGAACCGGTGGTAGTAGTACTGCTCGGTCTTCTCGTCGTACTCCCAGAGGCTGTCCTCCTTGTCGGGGAACACGACGCCCTTGGGGTCGTCCGGCTCCGGCTTGTCCGACCAGATGTACCAGTCGCGGTAGCGGGAGTCCCGGCTGGAACGCGCCTCCTTGAACCAGGGATGCTGGTCGGAGGTGTGGTTGACCACGAGGTCGGCGATGACCCTGATGCCGCGGTCCCTGGCCACCCGCATGAACTCGACGAAGTCGCCGAGCGTCCCCAGGCGCGGGTCGACGTTGTAGAAGTCGGTGATGTCGTACCCGTCGTCCTTGTCAGGGGTCGGGAAGAACGGCATCAGCCAGATGCACGTGACACCCATCCTGTCCAGGTGGTCGATGCGCTGGATCGCGCCCCGGAAGTCGCCGATCCCGTCGCCGTTGCCGTCGGCGAAGGTCTCGATGTCGAGGCAGTACACGACCGCGTTCTTCCACCAGAGGTCGGAGGTCATGCTGAGTCTCATGACCGTTCCCGCTTCCCGGCAAAGGAACGGCAAAACATCGGGCCCGCGCCGCCGGAACGGCGCGGGCCGACGCGGTACCGCTCGTGCGGCCGCTCACGGCCGCACCGTCACCGAGAGTCACGATCTACAGCGGCGTGACCTGTTCGGCCTGCGGTCCCTTGGTGCCCTGAACGGTCACGTAACTGACCCGCTGGTTCTGGTCCAGCGTACGATAACCGTTAGACGTTATCGCCGAATAATGAACGAACACGTCAGCGGTGCCGTCGTCCGGAGCGATGAAACCGAAGCCCTTTTCCGAGTTGAACCACTTGACAGTGCCTTCAGACAACTGCTTCTCCTTCTTGGAAGCCGCACCATGTTCCCAGGTCGGGAGCATGAGGCTGCGTAGCGGAATCGTCGCCCATCCGCGTGGGACGCTGGAATGGCACGCACGCCCGCCGCCGGGAACAACCCGGGTGCGCTTTTTCACAGACCACGTTTTTGGAAATCGTCCACTGCGACACTCACAGCCTGTACGGACAGTACCCGCGATTACCTGAGGCTATGCCGGTGCCGCCATGTACCAGCGGGCGTGGCCGTCACCGCGCGTGAGCGAGTCGAGCCGGCGGGGCAGCTCCTGGCGGGAGAACGGGTCTCCGGCGGCGTTGCGGATGTGGATGCCCACGGCGTACATGTCCCGCACCTCCATGAGCGTGCCGTAGCCCGGCCACTGCCGAAGGTCGGAGCCGTAGGCGTGGGCGAAGCCGTCCACGTCGTCCGTCGACAGCCCGAAGCGGCGCTGCCCGTGATAGGTGTGCACCAGGTCCCACTCGCGCGGCCCGACGGCCACGCCGTCCCAGTCGCACAGCACGACGTGCCCGTCCTGGCGGCGCAGCAGGTTGTCGATCCACGCGTCGCCGTGCAGCAGCACCGGCGCGCCGGTGTCCAGGTCGCGCCAGCGCCCGGTGAGCTCCTCGATGCGGTCTCTCAGCCAGGAGCGCTGCCCGGGAGTCAGCACCTCGGCCCGCTGCTCCACCGCGTGCCGCACCTCGGCGAGCGGGTCGGTGAGCGCCCGCAGCCCCATCGGCGGCACCGGCTCCCGGTGGAGGCTGCGCAGCACCCGGCCGAGTTGCCGGGTGGTCGGACGGCCCCAGGAGGGGACATACCGCCAGAAGGTCACCGCGCGGCCCTCGTGGACGATGGGCTGGCCGGGAATCTCGTCGACCGGCCGCACGGTCGGGAAGCCCCGGTCGGCGAGCCAGCGGGCGACCGCCAGGACCACCGGCAGGCGGGTCAGCGCGTCCGGCGCCGTCGCGATCCGCACCACCATCTCCCCGGCCGCCGCGCCGCCGCCGGCGGCGTTCGCGCGCAGCTTGAAGACGGCGTTGCTGCGCAGCCGCATGAGTTGCGCGCCGCGCGCGTCCACGCCGATCCGCGCGCAGACCTCGCGCAGGACCTCGAACGCCTCCTCGGCCAGCGACGGGCGTTCCATGATCCTCATGCCGGAGGTCCTCACGACGGCGTCAGGCGTTCTCTGCGGACGGGAACAGCCCGCTCAGCACGAGCGCGGGCGACGACTCGGCCAGCACCTGCCGCAGGCGCCGTACGGCGGGCAGAGCGGGATCGGCGTCCGCGAGCAGAGCCCTGGCCCGGGTCACCACGATCGAGGTGCGGTGCTCGGCCGGCACCTGCCGCAGCGCCTCGGCCGCGATCCGGCAGGCCTCCTCGTGGTCGCCGGTCCTCGCGAGGTGACTCGCCTGGTCGAGCAGGATCAGCGCCGGGTCGATCGTCTGGAAGCCCGGCGGGAACGTGTCCATCCCCTGGATCTTCTGGGCGTCCCCCAGCTCGATCAGGGTCCCGGTGCGGTAGAACGTCATCCGCTTCTCGGTGAAGACGAAGGCCAGGTCGTCCTGGCTCATGCCGCGCATCCGGGCGAAGATCTGCTCGGCCTCGGCGAGCGCGATCCTGGCCGCCTTGCCGTCTCCCATCCTGGCCAGCGCTCGGGCCTCGGCCGCCGCCGCCAGCGCCGCCGGGGAGCTGGGCGCCGAGCCGGCCAGCATCCGCGCCTCGCGGGCCAGCCGGACGGTCTCGTTCAGGTCGCCGTAGTAGTAGAGGAGCATCGTCTGCTGGGCGCGGACCAGCGCGCGCAGCCGCAGGTCGCCCACGTCGTCGGAGGCGGCGCGGGCGGTGCCGTACCACGCGTGGGCCTGGCGCGTGTCGCCCAGCTTCATCAGCGCGTCGGCGGCGAGCAGGGTGAGCATCGTGGTCGCGGTGAGCAGGCGGCGCTGCACCGAGGACGGCTGGCGGGCGGCGCTCAGCCGGCGCACGTCGGAGATCTCCAGCATGACGCGGCAGAGCATGGGCATCGGCGGGGTCGTCATGTACTCACGGCGGTAACGCAGGACCTGCTCGTCCAGCCGGTCGAGCTGGTCCTCGTTCACCGTGCCCAGGGCGAGGGTGCGGTCGAGCTCGTGACGGATGCCCTCGACCTCGGCGAAGAACCGGCCGTTCGGCGTGCCCAGCAGCATCGCCTGGTGGAACAGCGCCCGGCGCTCGGCGTCGTCGGCGGTCAGGTCCTCGGTGCGGGCCTGCTCGCCGGTCTGGCCCGGGCCCACGACGACGATCCGCTGCCCGCCCGTGTCCTCGCAGTAGTCGGCGGCGAGGCCGAGCCGCACGGCGTTGGCACGATACAAACGGGCCAGCAGGTCGATCGTCTGCGGGCGGGGGCGGGCCCGGTTGTTCTCCCAGGCGTTCAGCAGGTCGATGCTCGCGTGCGGGTGCCCGAGGTCCTGCTGGTCACACAGGTGCTCCAGCTCCTCGATGGCCTGCCGGGCCGACCAGCCGCGCCCGAGCCGGTGGGCCTTCAACAGGCTCACGCCGCAACACCCGTGGATCGCCTGGACGGTCTGCCACAGCGTCCACTGCCGAATCTGCGCCTGTTCGCGCCAGCGTCGCGCGCAAGCGGGTGAGTGCTCTCCGCGGGCCATGGACACGCCCTCCGTTTGTGCAGAGTCCCCGTTTACGGTTGTTTCCCCAACGTAAAGGAGCAGGCACCCAACCCCCTGCGACTGTTATGCGTTCGTGGCCGGGAACCCGTGTGCGTTCCACGGAATCGGGGTGAGTTCCCTGGTTATTGCACGGTTTCGCGGGATCCGGACGATTGCCGGTGTGTCGTAGCGGGTTCACCCTTTCCGGTGATAGGTCCTGACGTTCCCCGGAGGCGACGATGACGACGGTAGACCGAAGTGCGGCG
Source organism: Microbispora triticiradicis (assembly GCF_005864065.1). NCBI lineage: Bacteria > Bacillati > Actinomycetota > Actinomycetes > Streptosporangiales > Streptosporangiaceae > Microbispora > Microbispora triticiradicis. The sequence goes on from NZ_VANP01000009.1 coordinate 278,707, forward strand.
ATGGACCATCTGGAGCGGCTCGCGGCCCAGCTCGAGGCTCACTCGTTCCAGGTACGCCTGACTGCGCCGGCAGGCCTCTACCCGCGTCTGCGTGTCATCAACCCCATGGAGCCCACGATGGCCGAGGACGTGCTGGCGTCCAACGCCAGCGACGGCGAGTGGTGGTACTGGCTGTCCTGGGCGGGCCGCATCGGCCACGCCTCGGACGTCGTCACCGCCGCCGAGCGCATCGCCAGCGTCCTGCACGTCATCCGCCGCTGACCCGACGCCGGCCGGACGGCACCGCGGGGACGAACCAGTGGGACGGCGCGTCGGCCGGGCCGGCCCCCGGCGCAGCGGTCCCCCGCCCGCGCGACGGTCCCGTCCGGCCGGACCAGCACCCCCGCCCGCCGTGCCGGATCAGGCGAACTTGGTCTTCGGGCGGGGCTGGAGAACGCCGTCGATGTAGACGTCCACCTTCTCGTCATAGAAGGCGACCAGTCCGGCGATCTTCTGGGACTCCGGGAGCGGGGTGGGATAGGACCAGACGAGGTCCTTGCCCTGCTCGTCCTCGCCGACCGACCAGTACTCCGCCCGCCCCTTGTACGGGCAGCGCGTCACGGTCTCCGACGGCCGCAGCAGGTCCAGCCGCACGTCGGTCTTGGGCAGGTAGTACCGCGGGGGCAGGCCGGTCTCGAACAGGATGCGGGGACTGCGCGAGTCGGCGACGGTGACGCCTCCCACCTCCACCCGGACGTGGCGCGAAGCGGCCAGGACGTCCACCCGTGTGTAGGGGTCGCGGGCGTGGACGAAGACCTCCTCGTCCTCCTCGAACCAGTTGTCCATGGCGTCCCAGTCGAAGCGGACGTGCCCGCGGATCTCCGGCAGCGGCGCGTCGTCGCCGTGGACCACGGCGACGCCCGGCCTGCCGGCCACGTCGTGGACCGGCGCGTCGCCCCTGCTCGGCGAGTGCCGCGTCTCGCCGGTGGCCTTGAGCGCGTCCATGCGGACGTCCTCCACCGGGAAGTAGTACGTCGGGTAGTAGGGAACCTCCCAGACCAGCAGGGCGCGGGTGGTGTCGGCCACCGGCAGCCCCTCGACATAGACGCGCACGCGCTTGGCCGTCGGCTCCACCCGGACACGGCCCCGTTTCGTCGGCTCCATGGCAGCGGCAACGAGCGGGCGAGACGTCCTTATTCCCCCGCCCTCACCCGCCCTCACAATCGACATTTCCCGGTGTGCGAACCCGGGTCGGCCCGCACTATCGACAGCGAGCGGATAAGTCGCTTACCCTCGGCTAGGTGGGTCTTCGCCTTTACGATACGCATCACCGCGCCGTCCGCGATTTCGTCCCCCGAATTCCCGGAAAGGTGTCGATTTATCTCTGCGGCCCCACCGTCGTCGTTCCGCCGCATGTGGGACAGCTCAGGTCGCAGGTGAACTTCGATATTCTGCACCGCTGGCTGAAAAGCAGCGGATACGAGGTCCTGCTCTGCCGTAACGTCACCGACATCGAGGACAAGATAATCGGCAGGTCGCTTTCCGAGGGAATTCCCTGGTGGCGGATCACCGATCCCGTGCACCGCGCCTTCGTCCGCGCCTACGCCGCCCTGGGCTGCCTTCCTCCCAGCGTGGAGCCACGGGCGACCGGGCACATCCCCGAGATGGTCGAGATGATCGAGGAACTCGTGGCGGCCGGGCACGCCTACGAGGCCGACGGCAACGTCTATTTCTCGGTCGACTCCTACCCACACTACGGGTCCCTTTCGCGGCAGCAGGCCCGGCATCTCCGGGCGGCCGAGGAACACGAACGCGGAAAACGCGACCCGCGTGATTTCGCGTTGTGGAAGAGCGCCAAGCCCGGCGAGCCGGTTTGGCACTCACCCTGGGGTGAGGGGCGCCCGGGGTGGCATCTGGAATGTTCCGCGATGGCCCGCCGATATCTCGGCACGGAATTCGACATCCACGGCGGCGGAGCCAATCTCATATTCCCGCACCACGAGAACGAGATGGCCCAGTCACGGGCCGCCGGAGACGCGTTCGCGCGATTCTGGCTGCATAACGGACCGGTGACCCAGGGCGGCGAGAAAGTGCGTAAACGCCTGCGCAACCCGCTGGCCCTCCCGGCCCTGCTCGACCGCGTACGGCCGGCCGAACTCCGCTATTACCTGGCGGCCGCCCATTACCGGTCTCCGGTGGAATTCAGCCTCGACGCCCTGGACGAGGCGGCCGCGGCCTACCGGCGCGTCGAGAGGTTCGTGGTGCGGGTGGGCTCCGACGCCGCCGCTCCCCTTCCCTCCCCCCTTCCCGCGCAGTTCAGCGCGGCGATGGACAGCGACCTGAACGTGCCGCAGGCCCTGGCCGCCGTCCACGCGGCGGTGGCCGACGGCAACGCCGCGCTGGCCGCCGGAGACCGCGAGAGGGCGGCGCGGGAATGCCGCTCGGCCCGGGCCATGCTGAATGTCCTCGGCCTGGACCCGCTCAGCGGGAACTGGCACCGGGAAACACATCTGCAGGAAGTCGCGGCGGCCGTGCTGCGGGTGGTTCGCGATCTCGCCTCCGCCAGCTCCCGGCAGGGTGATCACGATCGCGCGCGGGCCATGGAACAGCACATCGAGACGGCGCTCGCTAATCGCCGCCAAATCGAGCACCCCGTCCTTATCAGATAGATCACGAGCCGCCCGCCGGCGAGTGAGCGTTAACATCCCCGGCCCCGGCCCGCGCCAGGCCCTCCGCGGCGGCGGGAGACGCCGGGGTGACCGGACGGCGGATGTTACAAGAACAAGAACTGACGCACGGAGGGTAATCCTGGCCAAATCATGGGAATCATGACGGCACCAGCCGAGCGGACACCGCCGAAAGGAGGGCCGGATGAAGAAGGTGCAGATCGTGCAGCGACCGCGGCCGCCGAGAACGCCAGCCCCGGTCGACCTGCGCACCCCCTCGGGAAGGGTCCTCCCGTTCTGAACGCGGCTTCGGTCAGCCCCTGGCCAGCTCGTAGCAGCGGGCGAAGCCCTCCAGCACCGCGGGCCAGGAACACCTGACCGGCTCGGTCTCCCGGTTGTGCTCGGCGATCGACTGCCGCAGGGCGGAGTCGCGGGTCAGCCGGACGACCGAGGCCACCAGGTCGTCGAAGGTACGGCCCAGCAGGCCCTCCTTGCCGGGACTGACGAAGTCGGCCACGCCGCTCTGCGCCCGTGCCACGACCGGCACCCCGGCCGCGCGGGCCTCCAGCGCGGCCAGCCCGAACGACTCGCGCGGGGCCGGGGCGACGAACACGTCGGCCGCGGCCAGCAACGCCCTGATCTGCTCCCGTGTGTACCTGCCCGGCAGGGACACCCAGCCCATCCGCCGCTCCCGCAGATAACGCTCCATCCGCCCGCGGGCGGGGCCGTCCCCCACGATCGTCGCGCGCATCGCGATGTCCCCCGGCACCCGCGCGCGCGCCGCCTCCAGCAGCTTGAGCAGCCGCAGCGGCTGCTTGCGCGGCGCCAGCCTGCCCACCGCGACCACGTGCACGGCCCCGTCCGCCAAGGCGTCCACCGGCCCGTCAACGGGGCCGTCGACCGGACCGTCCACCGGGCCGGGCCGCCAGGAGGTCACGTCGAGCCCGTTCGAGACGACCTGCACCGGCACGCGCGGACCCGCCACGTCGCGGATGGGCCGGGCGGCGGCCTCGCTGACCGCGCTGACGACCAGCCCCCAGCGCCGCCAGCCGAAGGCGCCCTGCAACGCCCGGTACATCCCCCGGGTGACCGGGTCCCACATGCTGTGCACGGTCGCGACCACCGGGAGCCCGGCCCGCACCGCCGCCCGCACCCCCATCCACGCGAACGGCGAGACGGCCCCGGTGTGGACGTGCGCGACGTCGTACCGCCCGCTCGCCATGATCCGGAGCAGGTGGGCGGTCCCGCGCGGGTGCACCGGCAGGTCGAACGGGAGGTTCGCGACCACCCGGTGTACGCCGGGCAGCGGCTCCCCCGGCGTCGCCGTCACCACCTCCACCTGGTGGCCCGCCTCGCGCTGCGCCCTGACGAGATCCGCGACCTGCACCTCGATGCCTCCGAGCCGCGGCAGGTAGCAGTCGCTGACGTGGAGAATCCTCACCGGGTCAGCCTGACAGAGCACGCGATGCCCATCAAACCGGCCGCTCCCCGGCAGGGGTGGCGTCGCGGGACGCGGACCACGTGGGATCATGGCACGAGGACGACACGTGGTGGAGCACACTATGACAACGTTCCGTGGGGCGCGATGAGCACAGCGGTGTTCTTCCACGCCCATCCCGACGACGAGGCGCTGCTGACGGCCGGAACCATGGCGATGCTGGCCGACGAGGGACACCGGGTGGTGCTCGTCGTCGCGACCGCCGGAGAGCGCGGCCTCGCCGAAATGCCCAGGGGCGAGGAACTGGGCAGAACCAGAATGGACGAGCTGTACCGCTCGGCCGCGGCCCTAGGCTGCGCCCGGGTCGTGCTGCTCGGCTACGGCGACTCCGGCCTGGCGATCGACGGCGGCGTGGCCGACGACCGGCCCGACAACGCGTTCATCGACGCCGACGTCGAGGACGCGGCGCAACGGCTGGCCTCGGTGCTCAAGGAGGAGGCCGCCGACCTGCTCACGATCTACGACCCGGCGGGGGGCTACGGCCACCCCGACCACGTGCAGGTCTACCGGGTCGGCAGCCGGGCCGCCGAGATCGCCGGCACGCCCATCGTGCTGGAGGCGACGGTCGACCGCGACCTGCTGCTCAGGGGCGTACGGCTGGCCGCCAGGTTCTACCCGGCGATCGACGTGCGGAGCTTCGAGCGGGCCTACTCCCCGCGCGATGCGATCACCCACCGGGTCAGCGTACGCAGGTACGCGAAGGCGAAGCGCGCGTCGATGGCGGCCCACGCCAGCCAGGCGACCGGCGGCGACGGCGACCGCACACTGGGCGCCATGCTCAGGATCCCCGGTCCCGCCTACCGCTTCGTCTTCGGCACCGAGTGGTTCGTCCGCCGGGGGCTGCCCAGAGGCACCCGCCTCAGGCATCCGTTCGACTCCCCCTAGGGGACGTGATCCTCCGTGAGGAGGAGCCGGGCGGTCTCGCGGCCCGGCAGACTGAAGGCGACCGGAGACCGGACTGGGGGCATTCGCGGGTGAACAGGAAGTGGCTGCAGATCGCGCTGTCCACGGTGTCGCTCGGGCTCGCCGTGGCCCTGGTGGTCTACCTGCCGCAGATCGTGCACACGCTGACCGGCGCGACCGTGAGCTGGCACGAGATCGGCCTGCGGTTCGGCGGCCTCGGCTGGCAGACCATCGCGCTGATGACCCTGCTCTGGCTGGCCAGCCTGTATGCGTACACGTACGTGATGACCTCCGCCCTGCCCGGCCTCACCCACCCGCAGGCGCTCACGCTCAACGCGGCCGGCAGCGCGGTCAGCAACCTGCTGCCGTTCGGCGGCGCGGCCGGGGTGGCCCTGACGTTCGGCATGACCCGCGGCTGGGGCTTCGCGAACCGGCCGATCGTCGTCTACACGCTGGTCACCGGCATCTGGAACTCGCTGTTCCGGTTCATCCTGCCCGCCGTGGGGATCGCCTGCCTGCTGATCGCGGGCAAGGCCACCAACCCCACCGTCGCCAAGGCGGGCTGGGCCGGCGCGGTCTCGATCCTCGCGCTGGTGGCCGTGGTGGCGGCCGCCCTCTACTGGGACCGCGCCGCCGCCCTGCTCGGCCGTGCGCTCGACCGGCTCGTACGGCTCGCGCCCCGGCGGTTCCGCCCGGCCGAGCACGCGGCGTCGGCGGCCATCGAGCGGCTGCGCAGGGACACGGCCGGGATCATCCACACCCGGTGGGCCGGACTGTCGCTGGGGATGGTCGCGTTCCTGTCGCTGCAGTGCCTCATCATGGCCGCCTGCATGGTCGCCACCGACTCCTACCCGGGGCCGGCCGAGACCGTCGCCGTGTTCGCGCTGAGCCGCGTCCTCACCACCGCCCTCGTCACGCCCAGCGGGGCGGGGATCATGGAGGGCGGCGTCGCCACCCTGCTGATCGGGGCGTTCGGCCAGCCCGCGGGCGGGGCCACCGCCGCGGCCGTGCTGTTCGGCTTCTGGACGTACACGATCGAGATCCCGTGGGGCGGGCTCGCGCTCGGCGGCTGGGCGCTGCTGCGCAGGCGGGAGGCGCGGGCCGTCGGGCCGGACGCCGACCCTGACTCGGACCCGGACGCGGACCCGGCCGCCGTGCGGCACTCCCGCGCTCTCTGAGCCTCTCGCCAGTCCTGCCGCGAGACTCACCCCGATATCGCCCGTGATCACCCGGTTGATCGCCTAATATCGCAGGGCGAGAAGGTGAGGGCGCACGGCTTGGGGAAAGCCTTGTGCCCGCTTCGGGGCGCGCATACGGTGACGCCTGACAGACGCCTGCCATCCCGTCCGCCCTGGCAAACGACAACAGCAGAGGAGCGCCCCATGACTCCCCCGACGAGCCCGGTGACGTTCCGGGTCCTCGGGCCGGTGGGGGCGCACGACGGCGCCGCCGAGCTCGACCTCGGCGGGCTGCGGCAGCGGGCGGTGCTGGCCCGCCTCCTCGCCGCGCGCGGCCAGGTGGTGCCGGTGGACACCCTGCTGTTCGACCTGTGGGACGACGACGCGGCCAAGGGCGCGCAGTCGGGCCTGCAGGTGTACATCTCCCGGCTGCGCCGGGTGCTGGAGCCGAACCGGCCGCGCGGCGGGCCGAACCGGCTGCTCGTGACCGTCGCGTCCGGCTACGCCCTGCGCGCCGCGCCCGAGCAGGTCGACGCGCTGCGCTTCGAGGCCACGGTCCGGTCGGCCGGAGAGCGGCTGGAGGAGAACCCGCAGTCCGCCCGGGCCCGGCTGGAGTCGGCGCTCGCGCTGTGGCAGGGCACGCCGTACTCGGACTTCACCGACCAGTCGTGGGCCGAGGCGGAGGTGGCGCGGCTCAGCGAGCTGCGCCTGGTGGCCAGGGAACGGCACGCCGACGCCGGGCTGCGGATGGGCCTGCACGCCGAGACCGTGCCCGACCTGGAGGCGCTGACCACCGAGCACGCCCTGCGCGAGGAGGGCTGGCGGCTGCTCGCGCTCGGCCTTTACCGGTGCGGGCGCCAGGGCGACGCCCTGGCCGCCCTGCGCAGGGCCCGCACGATCCTGGACGACGAGCTGGGCATCGACCCCGGTCCCGCGCTGCGGAAGCTGGAGTCGGACATCCTCGCCCAGGATCCCGGGCTCGACCTCGTGCTGCCCGCGCCCCGCCGGCCCGTCGAGATCACCGCGACCTGGCCGCCGCGCCCGGTCGCGACCGGGGACGCGCCGCCGCTGGAGCCCGAGCCGTTCGTCGGGCGCGACGCCGAGCTGGCCGCGCTCGCCTCCGCCGTGCCCCGCGCGCAGGCGGGCCGGTTCACCGTCGCCGTGATCAGCGGCGACCCCGGCGCGGGCAAGACGACGCTCGTACGGCGGCTGTTCGAGCGGCTGGAGCAGGAGGGCTGGATAGGGGCGACCGGCGGCTGCCCCGACAGCACGGCGACCCCACCGGGCTGGGCCTGGGTGGAGGTGCTGCGCGCCCTCATCTCCCGCAGGGGCGCGGGCGAGTACGCCGCGCTGCTCGCGCCGCTGCTGGACGACGCCGCCCCGGACACGGGCGACGACGAGACGTCGGGGGGCTTCCGGCTGCACCGGGCGGTCGGCGGCTACCTGTCCGCGGTCGCCAGGGAGGCTCCGCTGCTGATCCTCCTGGAGGACCTGCACTGGGCCGACGACCAGACGCTCGCGCTGCTGCGCGCGCTGCCGAGCCTGCTCGCCGCCAGCCGGGTGCTGGTCGTGGTGACCTGCCGCGACGGCGAGCTGAACGACCAGCAGCAGGACGTGCTGGCCGCGCTCGCCCGGCTCGACCCGGTGCGGGTCGGCCTCGGCGGCCTGGACGACGCGGCGGTGGCGGAACTGGTCCGGGCGACCTGCGTGCGCGAGGTGGACGAGGAGGTCGTCAGCACGATCGTCGAGCGGGCCGGGGGCAACCCGTTCTTCGTGAAGGAGACGGCCCGCCTGTTCGAGGCCGAGGCGGACATCTCCGAGGTGCCCTCGGGCGTGCGCGACGTGTTGCGGCGGCGGATCGCCCGGCTCCCCGAGCGGGCCCAGCAGGTGCTGCTCCAGGCCGCGGTGATCGGCCGCGACGTCGACGTGGACGTGCTCGTCGACGTCTCGGGCGACGAGGACGCGGTGGTGGACGCGGTCGAGGCGGCGCTGCTCGCCGGCCTCGTGACCGAGCCCGGCCCCGGGAAGCTCAGGTTCGACCACGACCTGGTCAGGGACACGTTCTACTCCGACGCCTCCCGGCTGCGCCGGTCGCGGCTGCACGCGGCGGTCGCCTCCGTCATCGAGCAGCGCAGCCCGAACGACGTCGCCGCGCTGGCCCACCACTACGACGCGGCGGGCACGGTGGAGACGGCCGCCAAGGCGGTGCGGTACGCCGGCCTCGCGGCCGAGCAGGCCGAGCGGAGGTTCGCCCACCGGGAGGCGGCCACCCTGTGGCAGCAGGCCATCGCCGCCTTCGACCGGGCGCACGCGGGCCGCGGACCCGTACGGAACCGGCTGGAGTTACAGCTGCGCATGATCAGGGCGCTGGCGCTGTGCGGCGACATGACCGCCGCCCGCGCGCACCGGGGAGAGGCGATGGCGGTCGCGCTGCCGTTCGGCGACCTGGAGCTGACCGCCCGCGTCGCGGCGGCCCTCGCGGTGCCGCACAAGGGCATCGCCCGTGACTTCACCCGCACGGCCTGGGAGATCGTCGACGTCACCGAGAAGGCCCTGGTCGAGCTGCCGGCGGGAGAGCAGTCGCTGCGGGCCAGCCTGCTCGCCACGCTCGCCCTCGAACTGGAGGGGTCGGCGACCGAGCGCGGCTACCAGGCGTCGCTGGAGGCCGAGGAGCTGGCCAGGTCGAGCGGCGACCCCGCGCTGCTCGCGATGGCGCTGAGCGGCCGGCTGCGGCAGTCGTACACGCTGACGCAGGTCGACGAGCGGGAGACGATCGGCCGCGAACTGCTGCGGGTCGGCGCGGAGTCGGGTCAGATCGCCGTGCAGACGCTGGCGCATCTCGTGCTGCTGGAGTGCGCGGCGGCGCGGGGCGCCTTCGCCGAGGCCGACGAGCACCTCGCGCAGGCCGAGCGGCTCGGACGGCGTTACGACCTGCCCGCCCCCGCCGCCGTCGGCGCGTGGTACGCCGGGCAGCGGCTCATGATCACCGGCGACTACGCGGGGGCCGAGCGCGCCTACCGCAACGCGGCCCGGCTGACCGCGCGGGCGGGCATGCTCGAAGGCCGCCAGGACCTGCCGCTGATCGCCACGTTCTGCCTGCACCTGGTGGACGGGCGGGCCGCGGAGATGGTCGATCCGCTGAGCGAGGCCCATCAGCGCGGCGCCAAGTGGACGCTCGACGCCTACGCCGTGGCGCTCGCCGCCGCGGGCCACGACCGGGACGCCCGGGTGGTGGCCGCGAGCCGGGAGCCGGTCCGCACCGACTTCCTCTACGAGCTGACGCTCATCTGGCGCGCGCTCGCGGGGATGCTGCTCGACGACGAGGGCCGGATGCGGGAGGCGTACGAGAAGCTAGCGCCCTTCCACGACCGCATCGCCGGGGCGGGCACGGGGGTGGTCGCCCTCTGGCCGGTGGCCAAGACCCTCGGGGACCTCGCCGTACGGCTCGGCCTGCCGTCCCGGGAGCACTACGAGAAGGCGCTGGCCGTGGCCGAGCGGGTGGGTGTGCCGCGCTGGGTCGCCGAGGCCGGCGCGGCGCTCGGCGGATGAGTCCAGGCCCGCGCCGGAACTGTGGACCGGAACTGTCCGGCCAGAACTGTGGAGGCGAGTTCGCGAAGGCCCCTGTCGGTGGTGGGCGCGTTCCCCGGCCGCGTCACACCGCACAACTTCGCGAACCCGTCGCCTCGTTGTTTTCGTCACTCTCAGGTGTACGGAGGGTGGATTGACCGTGAGTTGCCATCTGCTTGCAGACGTGGCGTTCGGTGACGCTAAGGTGAGGCTTGCCTGATGACTCCCCCCGGACCGGTGGTGAGAGCACGTGCGAATCCCTGACCCCACGGCGGCCTCGGTGTTCGGCCTGCCCCTGTGGCTGGTCGTCGCGGTCGGCGCGGTCGCCCTGTTCGGCGCGTTCCAGGCGTACTACTGGATCGGCCGCAGGCTCGGCGACGCCCTCTACCGCTCCCGGGTGGGCCGCAGGATCGGCCGGGAGCGCATCGAGCGCGTGGAGGGCGTGGTGCGCCGGTGGGGCGCGCTCGCCGTGTACGGCTGCTTCTGGGTGCCCGGTCTCCGGCACACCCTGCCGTGGGTGGCCGGCGCGCTGCGGGTGGACTACCGCTGGTATCTGGTGGCGAGCGCCCTCGGCTGCCTGACCTGGGTGCCGGTGACCTCCTTCGGTCTCTACTCGCTCCTGTGGGCCTGGCTGTCGCTCGCCGCCCGGTCCCCGGCGCTGGCCGCCGCGGCCGTGCTCGCCGCGGCCGTCGTGGTCGCGCTGCTCCTGCGCCGCCGCAGGAACCGGCCCGGCGCCCCCGCCCCCGAAGCCGTGCGATCATGTCGGGATGCGTAACGGGGTACTCATCGCGCTGACCGCCGCCGCCCTCGTCACGGCAGGGGCCGCCGCGGCGCCCGCGGACGCCCGCCCGGTGTCCGCGGCACACTCTGGGACAGCACACGCGGCGCGGTCCGCGGCGCCGTCGGTGACGGCCCGCGAGGCCTATCTGGTCGACGTCACGACGGGAACGATCCAGTTCGCCAAGCGCGAGACGCGGCGGGTGCCGGTCGCGAGCCTCACCAAGGTCATGACCGCGTACGTCGTGCGCCGCCGGGCCCGGCTGGACGACGTGGTGACGATCACCAAGGCCGACGTTAAGCACGCGCTGGCCGGCGGCGCCTCGGCGGCGGGGCTCCGGGCGGGCGAGCGGCTCACCGTGCGCGACCTGCTCTACGCGCTCATGCTGCCCTCCGGCGCGGACGCCGCGCACGCCCTGGCCGAGCGGTACGGCCCCGGGACGGCGAAGTTCGTGGCGCAGATGAACGACACGGCGAAGCGTCTCGGGCTGCGCGACACCCGTTACGCCAACCCCGACGGGCTGCCTTCCAAGGGCTACTCCACCGCCCGCGACCAGGCGACGCTGGCCGTGGCCGCGCTGGGGGACCCGGTGATCGCGACCGTCGCCCGGAGCCCCAAGCGTGCGGTGACGAAGTCGCGCCTCCACCGGGCGCACGTGTGGCGCAACACCAACGAACTGCTGAAGGACGGCGCGGTGGGGCTGAAGACCGGCTACACCCGCCAGGCCGGATACTGCCTGTCGTTCGCCGTCACCCGCGACGATCGCACGTACGTCGGGGTGCTGCTGGGCGAGCGCAGCGAACGGGCGCGCTACACCACCGCGCGCAGGCTCCTCGACTGGATCGACGAGCAGGGGCTCGCACTCCCCTGAGTAAGCCCCCTGAGTCAGCCCCCTGAATCGGCTCCTGGGCGGCCTCGGAGCAGGCCGTGGCAGGCGACGGCCGCGGCGGCGACCACGTTGAGCGAGTCGACGCCGAGGTCCATCGCCCGGGGGCTCATCGGGATGCAGACGGGCTGGTCGGCCTCGTGCAGCCAGTGGGACGACAGCCCGTCGCCCTCGGACCCGAGCATGAGGGCGACCCGGCCGGACAGCGGGGCCTCGTCCAGCGGCACGGCCGACTGGTCCGGCGTGAGCGCCAGCAGGCGGAACCCGGCCGCCCTGACCTCCGCCAGCCCGCCGTGCCAGTCGGTCATCCGGGCGTACGGGATGGCGAAGACCGCGCCCATCGACACCTTGACGGCCCTGCGGTAGAGGGGGTCGGCGCAGCGCGGCGACAGCACGATCGCGCCGACGCCGAGCGCCGCCGCGCAGCGGAAGATCGCCCCCACGTTGCCGTGGTCGACCAGGTCCTCCAGGACGAGGATCCGCTCCGCGTCCGACAGGAGGGCGCCGACGGAGGGCAGTTCCGTCCGTTCCATGGCGGCGAGCGCGCCACGGTGCACCGGGAAGCCGGTCACCCCCTCCATCACCTCGTCGGAGACCAGGTAGATGGTGGTCCCGCCGACGACGTCGGCGAGCGCGTCGAGCCACTTGGCCGTGGTGAGCACCGAGCGCACCGGATGGCCGGCCCCGATCGCGCGCCTGATCACCTTCTCGCCCTCGGCGACGAACAGCCCGCGCTCGCTCTCCACGCTCCTGCGCAGGTCGACGTCGCGCAACCGCACGTAATCCGCCAGACGGGCGTCGGCGGCGTCCTCGACCGGGATGACCACCGGCCCAGGGTACGCCGTTCGCGAACCATGCCAGACGGAACCATGCTCAGACGGAGAAACGGCCGTAACACCATGCTTCGCCCTGCCAGTATCGTCCCCTAAGAAATTGTAGAGAAAGGGGGCACCGTGGGCGGACGGCACCGCACAGACGAGCTCGATGGCGGCTTCGAACCCCCGTACGAACCTCCGTACGAGCCCCCGCCGCGGCGGCGGGCCGGGCGGGGCTCGGTGCTCGTCCCCCTGGCCGGGGCGGTCGCCCTGGCCGTGCTCCTCGGCGTCGCGGCGTACGTGGTGGTGAACAAGAGCCCGGGTTGCGCCGGCGAGAAGGTGTCGCTGTCCGTCGTGGCCTCACCCGACATCCAGCCGGCCATCAAGAAGATCGCCTCCAGGTTCGGCCAGGCGGGCAAATCCGTGGACGGCAGGTGCGTCGCCGTGACGGTCAAGGCCGCGCAGTCCGCCGACGTCGCCAACGGGCTGGCCGGCACCGGACCCACCAGCGGCAAGCTCGACCCCGACCTGTGGATCCCCGACTCCAGCCTCTGGCTGACCGGCCTGAAGAGCGCGCCCAAGCCCGCGGCGAACGCCGCCAGCACCCCCGTCGTGCTGGCCGCTTCCAGGGCCGGCGCGGACAAGCTGCAGTCGGCCTTCAGCCCGAGCTGGACCGGCCTGATGAGCGCCGCGAACGCCGCCAACCCCGACGGCCTGGCGAAGAAGGTGCGCGTGCTCGCGCTCGACCCCACCCAGAACGCCGCCGGTCTCGGCGCGCTGCTGGCCGGGGCCGCCGTGCTCAACCAGGGAGGCGGGAGCGAGGAGACGCTCGTCGGCGTGCTGCGCAGGCTCTCGGAGTCGACCGTGCCGTCGCCCGACAGCCTGTTCGCCACGCTGACCAAGGCCGCGGCCCGCATTCCCGTCGGCGTGACCTCCGAGCAGGCCGTCTGGTCGTACAACACGACGACGACCCCCTCGAACCCGGCGGTCGCGCTCTATCCGGCCGAGGGCACGGTCAGCCTGGACTACCCGCTGATCGTCACGGCCCGGGACGCCGCGGCGCGCAAGGCCGCGCAGGCCTTCGCCGCCGAGGTCTCCTCGCCCAGCGGCAGGAAGACCGTCCAGGACTACGGTTTCCGCACACCGGACGGCAAGGGCGGCAGCCTGCTCAAGCCGGACAACGGCGTCAGCGCCAAGAAACCGGCCACGATCCCGCTGCCGGACGCGGCGGCCGTCACCCGCCTCTCCCAGGCCTGGCACCAGATCAAGCTCGGCACCAAGCTGCTCGCGCTGATGGACATCTCCGGCACCATGGCGCTGCCCGCCGACAAGAGCGGCATCACCCGGATGCGCGCGATCACCGACATCAGCGTCGAGGGCCTGAAGCTGTTCCCCGACAAGGCCGAGATCGGCATCTGGGCGTTCTCCGACAACCTGCAGGGCAAGGGCGTCGACTGGAAGCCCGTCGTGCACATCGGGCCGCTGGCCCAGCAGATCAACGGTGTGACCCGCCGTGACGTGATCACGAAGGCGCTGCAGAGCGCGCAGGCCATCCCCACCGGGAACACCGGCCTGAACGACACGCTCTGGGCCGCCTACCAGAAGATGACCAAGGAGTACGAGCCCGACAAGGTCAACACGATCCTGCTTTTCACCGACGGCGTCGGCAACGACGACCCGAACGGCGGCATCTCCAACACCGAGATCCTGCGGAAGCTGAAGGGCGCCTTCGATCCCAAGCGGCCGGTCAGCCTCCTGATCATCTCCTACAACACGCAGAAGGACGAGGACCGGACGCAGATGACCTCCATCGCCAAGGCCACGGGCGGCGCCGCGTTCTTCCCGCAGACGGTGCTGGAGATCCGCAACATCTTCCTCAAGGGCATCGCGCGCCGCCTCTGCGCGCCCGACTGCGGGGACGGCGGGCAGCGGTGACCTCCTGATTCACAAGGGCCGCATCAGTCTCTGTTTTCGCAGGTCATGCCGGTTGGGCATGATTTCGGGCACGGCCGCGCGGCCCGTAAACGGCGCCCGTCAGGGCGGCGTCCCACTCGTGTGGGGATCGGCGACATCCGGTTCCGTCACACGGGGAGGAATATCCGTTGCCCGAATGGCCCGGCGTCGGGCGAGCCGACGACCATCGACTGCTGGAGGCGCTGCGGCGCGGCGACGCCGAGGCGGCGGCCGCCCTGTACGACGCGTACGCCGACCGGCTGAGCGACTATGCCTACACCCTGCTTCGCGACCTGGAGGCCGCGGCGCGCGCCATGCACGACGCGCTGGTCGCCGCGGCCTGCTACGCGGATCGGCTGACCGAGCCCGCCCGGCTGCGGGCGTGGCTGTACGCGCTGACCCGGTCCGAGTGCGCCGCGCCCGAGACCACGGGCGGCCACGCCGGACCGGTGATCGCTCTCGACGAGTCCGCCGATCCCCCGCTCGCCGCGCTCGTGCAGGAGGTGCTGGGGGAACTCGGCGCCGCCGAGCGCGAGGCGCTCATCCTCGCCGTACGGCACGGCCTGACCCCCGCCGAGGCCGGATCGGTCCTCGGGCTGTCCTCCCGGCAGGTGTCGGCGCGGCTCGGCCGGGCCCGGGACCACCTGGAGAACGGCGCGGCGGCCCTCGTGCTGGCCAGGGTCGCCCGGGCCCACTGCCCCGGCCTGTCGGCGCTGGTGGACAACGGCGTGGGCGCCGACTGGCGGGACGGGCCGCTGAGCGACCCGCTGCGCAAGCGGCTGAGCAGGCACGTCGCCGGCTGCGAGATCTGCCGGGAGGGCCGGGGCAGGCACGTGTCGGCCGAGCGGCTGCTGGACATGATCCCCGTCGCGTATCCGCCGCTGTCCGCCCGCCGCCAGGTGATCGACTCGATCCTGCGCACCGACCCCCCGGCCGACGCCACCGCTCCCCTCGACCACCGCGGCTTCCCGGCCGCCGCGGGGCCGAGGCGGGCCCGGCGCAGCGGTGGGCACAGCAGTGGGCACGGGGGTGGGCGCAGCGGTAGGCAAGGCGGTGGGCACGGGGGAGCGCGCAGACGGCCCCGGCCGCTCAAGGTGGCCCCGGTGCTGCTCGCCGCCGCCTGCGTCTTCGCCACCGCGGGCGGGCTCGCGCTGGTCTCCGGGGAGTCCCCCGCCGACCGCCTGGAGGCGGTGCGCGTGCCCCCCGCCGCTTCCCCTGCCCCTTCCCCCGCGCCGGACCCCGCCCTGGACCCCGCGATGGATCCCGCGCTGGATCTGGACGAGGGCGACCCGCCGGCCGACGAGGGCCCGGCCGACGAGCAGGCCGACGACCAGAACGACGGCGACCCCTCCGCGCCTCCGGACGACTCCCCCCACCCGGCCGCGACCGCCCCGCCCCACACCCTCCCACCGCCGGGGCGGTCGCGGCCGACATCCTCCCGTACGACCCGCGCGCCGAGGCCGTCGCTGACCGCCCTGTGCCCGGGCGACCTCGGCGGGGCCACCGGCGCGACGATCACCCTGGCCGCGCGCGGCTCGGTGATCGAGTGGACGGCCGCCGCGTCCGGCGGCGTCACCGTCTCCCCCCGGCAGGGCAGGCTGCGCGCGGGGGCGAGCGGCCGGATCACGCTCGCCGTCGCCGATCCGGCGGTCCCGGGCAGCGGTGTGGTGACCTTCCGGTCGGCCGCGGGCCGGCCGTCCTGCCGGATCTCCTGGGACGGGCAGGAGGGGAACGGCGACGACGGTCCCGGCCCGACCACCCGGCCCAGTGACGACCCCGGTGACGGGTCCACCCCCAGCCCGAGCCCCGCCGACGATCCGGTGTCCTCTCCTTCCTCGTGAGGAGATCCGCACCGGGCGGTAACAATCAGGCGACCTGAGGTGTCGAGGAAAGTTTGAAAGGGGAAAAACGACGCGACCGAGGATTTGAGGGGGCATTGTGGCCCAAGCATGGCTGCCCGGCGCAAGCCGACTTCCCTCCCCCGGGGACTCCGGATCGATGCTCGGAGGAGCCCCGAGGACCGTCTGGTTCATCTGGCCCGCCGATCCCCACGGGGTTTCGGCCAGATCCGTCGCCCAGCGGCTGATCCATCTCCGCCGACCCTCCCACCTGGTGTGGAACCCGGTGACCGGGGAGATCGTCCAGTTGCTCCCGCCCACCCTGGCGGGCGGCGCGCTGGCGGCGGACCGGGGCAGGAACGGACGGGTCTGCGTGCAGATCCACGTCATCGGTTCGGCGAGGGAACCGTTCACCGACACCAAGCTCGACGGCCTGGACGACATCCTGGCCTGGCTCGACTCCTGGGGGGTGCCGCGCCGCTGGCCGGCCGGTCCCCCGCTGCCCTATCCCCACTCCCTGGCGGCGGAGCGCAGCAGGCGCCTGTGGGCGCGGGGCGGGCACTTCGGCCACTCCCAGGTGCCCGGCACCCGGGAGGGCGACCCGGGGTCGATCGACATCGCCCGCATCATCGGAGAGGACGCGCCCGGCCTGGAGGATGCCCTGCCCAGGGGCGGGCTCAGGCTTCTCCAGGAGGTATGAGCGCCCGGATCACCGCGCATCCGCGCCGTACCCCGGCGAGGGAGGCGGAGCCGTACCCCAGCACGAGGCCGTGCACCCGGGGCGGCCCGAGGTGGTGGCGTTCGGTCGTGTCCAGGAGCACGCCGTGTTCCCCGGCCCGCCGTACGAGGCCGGGGACGACGGCGGCGGACAGCGCGACCATCACGTGGAGCCCGGCCGTGTCGCCACGCACGCACGGCCCGAGCGCCTCGACGATGGCGGCCCTCCGGCGGGCGTACTCCAGCCGCATCCTGCGCAGGTGCCGGTCGAGGTCGCCGCGTTCCAGCAGGGTCGTCACGGCCCGCTGGACCGGCCCCGACGTGCGGTCGGCGACGCGCGCCCGGCGCTCGGCGACCCTGCCGAGCAGGTCCGCCGGGGCGACCAGCCAGCCGAGGCCCACGTCGGGACCGAGCGACTTCGACAGCGTGCCGAGCAGCACCACCCGCGCGGGGTCGAGCCCGTAGAGCGCGGGCAGCGGCGCGACGTCGTAGCGGAACTCGGCGTCGTAGTCGTCCTCCACGACGATCGCGCCCGTCCTGCGGGCCCAGGCGAGCAGCCGCTCCCTGCGCGGGATCGGCAGCCTGCCGCCCACCGGGAACTGGTGCGCGGGCGTGGTGTAGAGCACCCGCAGGTCGTCGGGGAGCGCCTCGACGATCACGCCCTGCTCGTCCACCGGGCAGGGCACGACCTCCGCCCCCCGCGAGGCGAACACGCGCCGGGCCGCCCCCCAGCCCGGCTCCTCGACCCCGGCCCGGGTTCCCGGACCCAGCAGCGTCGCCGCGACCAGGTCGAGGCCGTTGCCGGTGCCCCGGGTCACCATGACGTTCCCCGCGTCCACCGGCACCGCCCGGGCCCTGCGCAGGTGCCCGGCCAGCAGTTCGCGCAGCTCCGGGTGGCCGTAGGGGTCGGGGAAGGCGTTCAACGGCAGGTCGCCGGCGGATCGCCAGGCCCGCCGCCAGGCCGCCCGGTCGTACCCGAACACCCACGGCCGCCCCGGCCGCAGGTCCACCACGTCCCCGGGAGCGGCCGACGCCGGGGCGTCCTCTCCCGTCCCGGCCGTGCCGGTGGCGGCGTGGTCCGGGACCGCGTACTCGTACGGCAGCGCGTCCTCGGCGACGTAGGTTCCCGATCCGTGCCGTCCCTCCAGCCACCCCTCCGCGTAGAGCTGCTGGTAGGCGTCGGTCACGACGGTCCTGCTGACCCCCAGCAGGACCGCGAGCCTCCGGGTTGACGGCAGCCGCTCCCCCGCCTTGAGCCCGCCCGTACGCATGGCCTCCCGCAACTGGGCGGCGACCTGGACGGCGAGCGGCGCCGGAGCGGCGCGGTCCACCGTCACCGGCACATCGATGGTCAGGCGCACAGCGTTCTCCGCAAAAGTGTTCTCCGCAAAAGTGGTCTCCGCAAAAGTGGTCTCCGCAAAAGTGGTCTCCCCGCGGCGGCCAGAAGTGGACATGTTCCACCAGTCCACCCTGGACATAACGTAACGGACATGCTCTCCACGACCCCGCGCACCACCCTGAACCGCTCGAAGGACCGGGCCCGCACCGACCGCGCCGACCTGTACGCCATCCTGGACGCCGGTCTCGTCTGTCACCTCGGCGTGCTGGCCGGCGGCTCCCCCATGGTGATCCCCACCGGCTACGGGCGGATCGGCGACACCCTCTACCTGCACGGCTCCACCGGGGCCGCCTCGCTGCGGGCCGGCTCCGGCGCTCAGGTCTGCGTCACCGTGACCCACCTCGACGGCGTCGTGCTGGCCCGTTCCGCGTTCCACCACTCGGTGAACTACCGCTGCGCCATGGTCTACGGCACGGCCCGGCTCGTGGACGACCCCGAGGAGCGGCTCGCCGGGCTGCGGGCGATCACCGAGCAGCTCGCGCCCGGTCAGTGGGACGTCGTACGCCCGCCCGACCGGAAGGAGATGGCCGCGACGGCCGTGCTCGCGCTGCCATTGGAGGAGGCGTCGGTGAAGGTGCGGCAGGGACCGCCCAAGGACGACGAGGAGGACTACGACCTGCCCGTCTGGGCGGGCGTGCTGCCGCTCGCCGTGTCCTGGGGCGTCCCCGAGCCCGACCCGCGCCTCACCCCCGGCATCCCGGTTCCGCCACACGTCGGGGACCGCCGGTACTGACACCAAACCTAACTGAATCATGACTTTTCATCGCAATGGCGGGGTCGTCACTAAGCTACGGTTTCGGATTCGGCGGGGGTCCCGGGCGATGAGGAGACCGTTATGTACGGCCAGACGGACGCCTGGCGCGTCCCCGGCTATACCGAGATCAAGGAACTCGGCGTGGGGGGCGGCGGGCGGGTGGTGCTCGCCCGGCACGACGCCGACGACGTCCCGGTGGCGATCAAGTACCTGTCCGATCAGTTGATGACGGACCTCCACTTCGTCGCCCGGTTCCGGCACGAGGCCCGGCTGCTCGCGGCGATGGATCCCAATCCGCACGCCGCCCGCTTCTACGAGTACGCCGAGACCTCCCGCGGCGCGGCCATCGTCATGGAACTGGTCGACGGCGTCTCGCTGCGCGCGATGCTGCGATCGGAGGGGCCCACCGGCCCCGAGGCCGCGCTCACCGTGCTGAAGGGCTCGCTGCTCGGCCTGGCCTCGGCGCACGAGATCGGGGTCGTTCACCGGGACTACAAGCCGGAGAACGTCATGGTCGAGGCCGACGGCAACAGCAAGCTCGTCGACTTCGGCATCGCCGTCCAGGCCGGCGAGGGCGTGAACGCCTCCGGCACCCCGCCGTACATGGCGCCGGAGCAGTGGTCCGGCGGCAGGGCGGGCCCGGCCGGCGACGTCTACGCGGCCACCGTCGTGTTCTTCGAGTGCCTCACCGGCAGCCGGCCGTTCCGCGCCCAGAACATCGCCGCGCTGGCCCGCCAGCACCAGACCATGCCTCCGCCGGTCGACGAGGTGCCGCCGCCGCTGCGCGGGCTCGTGGAGCGCGGCATGGCCAAGCGGCCCGAGGACCGGTACGCCTCCGCCGAGGAGTTCCTGCGGGAACTGGAGACCGTCGCCGCCGGCGCGTACGGCCCGGCCTGGGAGGAGCGGGGACGGCGGCGGCTCGCGGCGCTCGCCGGGCTGCTGGTGCCGTTCTTCCCCCTCAAGAAGGACGTTCCCGAGGCCGGCACGACGCTGGCCGAGACCCGGCTGGGCGGCCTGCTGGGCCAGGCCCGGATGAAGATCGGCCTGACCCTGGCCGGAATGGTCGTGATCGCGGCCGGAACCGTGGCGCTGGTGCAGACGGTCAGCGGGACCACCCTGCAGGCGGGCACGACGATCGCGACGCCGAGCCCTCTCGGGATCGATCCCTCGACGACCGGCGACACTCCCACTGAGGAGCCGGAGGACTCGGAGCCCTCCCCCGCGCCCTCCCCCGTCTCCACCAGCCCGAAGCCGGTCGCCTCACCGACGCCGGTCGTCCGGCCCACCGCGACCGGCCGGCCGAACGTGAACCCGACCCTCCGGCCGACGCGCAGGCCGACCGTGAAACCGACGGTCAAGCCCACCGTGCGGCCGACGCCGCGGCCCACGGCCCGGCCCACGACGCGGCCGAAGCCCTCGGCGAAGCCCACCTCGCAGCCCGACCCCACGGTCACCGCGTCGATCCCCGGCGACCCGCCGACCACGCGGCCCTCCCCCAGGCCGAGCGCCACCCGGACCTCGACGCCGCCCACGACGCGGCCCACCCCGACCGTGAGCGAGCCCGGCGGCGGTTCGCCCTCGGAGGAGCCCCCCCGGTGACGACCGGCCTCGTTCCCGCCACACTTGCCGTGGAGCGTACGCGTGGACGGCACCGGAGGCGGCGCAGATGCGAGAAGGCGTGACGGTCGCAGGGCACCGGCTCACCGGCCGCACCCGGATCAGCGAGGCCGGCGTCTGGACGGACGCGGTCTCCCCCGGCGGCAGGCCGTCCGGCGTGCTGCGGTTCGAACCAGCGGCGGCGGCCCGGGCGAGGGAACGGCTGGTCGCGACGGTCGCCGACGACCTGCGCCTCCAGCGCGGCGGGGCCGCCGGGCTGCTGCCCGTCGTCGACCTGGTGGCCGCGCGCGACGAGGTGTGGCTGATCACCGGCCGCGCGATGCCGTCCCTCGACGAACTGCTGAGGAGCGCCGGCGGGCATCTCGACGCGGGCAGCGTGGCCGCCGTCCTCCTGGAGACGGCGCAGACGCTCGCCTCCGTACACGCCGCCGGGCTGACGCACGGCGCGTTCGGCGCCGGAACCGTCGTCGTCTCCGAGGACGGCGCGGCGCTGCTCGCCGAGCGCGGCCTGGTGGCGGCGCTCCGCGGCGAGCACGTGCCGCCGGAACACGACGTCGCGGCCTGGGTGACGCTCGCCCGGCGACTCGCCGCCGGACAGACGGCCGGGCCCGAGGCGGATCTCCTGCACCGGGCGATCAGCGCCGCCACCGCCCACGGGCTGGCCGCCGCCCGTGACACCCTGCTCGCCGGGCGCGAGGGGCTGCCGCCCGGGTTCATGACACGGGACCGGCTCGCCCGGGCCGCACGCGACTTCTTCGGGCCTGTTCCCGGCCCTGTGCCCGGTTCTGGGCCCGGCTCTGTTCCCGGCTCTGTGCCGGCCGCGGGCGAGGCGGTGACCCTGCTCGACCTGCCCTCCGGCATGGACGACGACGTGCTGATGCGGTTCGGGCCCGGCGTGCCGACCGAGACCCCGGCCGAGACCACGGCGGCGCAGATCTGGCGGTCGGGCCGGACCTCCGCCGTCGCCCGGGCGCGCCCGGCCGCCGCCCCGCCCCGGCGCCGCCGGCGTACGACGGCCTGGGCGGGCACGGCGCTGCTGGCGATCCTGATCGCGGCGGTGATCCTGTGGCTCCGGCAAACACCCGCCGTGGAGGCCGCGGTGAGCGGCGTCGACGTCAAGGTGGCCAAGAAGACGGTGCGCTGTGACGGCACGGCCGACTTCGTCGGGGTGGTCACGACCAACGGCGGGGCCGGGACGATCCGCTACCTCTGGATCCGCAGCGACGACCGCAAACGGCAGGAGCAGGAGCAGCGGGTATCCTCCGGAGACACGTCGGTACATCTCCCCCTGCACTGGAAGGTGACCGGCCCCGGATCGTTCAAGGGATCGGCGACGCTCCGTGTCCTTTCCCCCACGACGACCGGAAAATCGATTCAGGACACGGCAAGTTTTACCTACAAATGCTGACTTCATTAGTGTGGCGCGCATGACGACGACCCCTGCCGGCTGGTATCCGGACCCGTACGGCTCCCCCCTCCTGCGATGGTGGGACGGCAATCAGTGGACCGACGCCACCCACGCCCCCGGACAGCCGGGGCAGGAGGCCGCGGCCGCACCCGATCAGACGGCACCGCCCCAGACGGCGCCGGCCCACACCGTGCCGGCCCACACCGTGCCGAGTCAGGCTGTGCCGAGTCAGGCTGTGCCGAGCCAGGCCGCACCGGCCCAGCAGTGGACCCAGCCCTCGGGCGGTCCCGGAGGTTACGGCCCCGGAGGCCCCGCAGGTCCCGGTCCTGGGGGCCCTGGAGGCTATGGCCCCGGGGGTTACGGGCCGCCGTGGGGCTATCAGGGTCAGCAGGGCGCGCCGACGGCCCAGCTTCCCGCGCCCCAGTTCGGCACGCAGCAGCGGAGCACGGCGGTGTGGCCGTGGATCGTCGGGGGCATCGCGGCGGTGGTCGTGCTGGCGCTCCTCATCGGCGGCGCGTTCGTCCTCCTGCGCGACCGTGCCGGAACGGTGACCGCCCGCCCTGAGCCGGCGACGACGGCTCCGCCACGGCTGGACCAGACCGTGCCGCCCCAGCCGAGCCCGGAGCAGTCCCGGCCGCTGCCCACGCTGCCGGAGCCGACCGGCGGCCGGATCAACGACTCGGTGTCCGGGCTGTCCTACGCCTTCCCGGGCGGCAAGTGGGTGGTGCCGAAGTCGCAGGAGATCAACAACCCGGCCAACGAACAGTTCCCGCTGTGGACGAGCGGCTACCAGGCGATGTCCCAGCAGGACTACGACGGCAAGGGCAGCAGCTGGGTGGGCAGCGTCTTCGCCGCCGAACTGCCCCGGGTCATCCCCTACACCGGCCCCCAGGACTTCGAGCGGCTCTCCCAGACGATGCTCGTCGCGTACGAACCCGCCTTCTACGGCCTCCCGCACACACGCAAGGTCCTGCGCAGCGAGGCCATGAAGGTGAGCGGCAAGCAGGGCTGGGTCATCGAGTTCGAGATGGACTTCTCCAAGGCGTCCACCGCCCAGAAGCTCGCCTGGAAGACGGAGCGGGGCGCGTTCGTCCTCGTGGACCGCGGCCAGGGGGTCCAACCGGCGATGTTGTACGTCTCGGTGCCCGACAACCTGGACCAGTCGGTCGTCAAGCGGGTGCTGAACTCGCTCCAAGCCCAGTGACGTCCCTATTACGCTTGAGGCATGACTGACCCGCTGGTTTGGATCGACTGTGAGATGACCGGGCTCGACCTGGGCCGTGACGCGCTGGTCGAGGTGGCCTGCATCGTCACCGACGGTGAGCTGAACCAGCTGGACGAGGGCGTGGACGTCGTCATCAAGCCGCCCGCCGAGGCGCTGGAGCAGATGTCGGACGTCGTGCGGGAGATGCACACGGCCTCGGGACTGCTGCGGGCCCTCTCGACGGGGGTGACGCTGGCCGAGGCCGAGGCGGTCGTGCTCGGCTACATCCGGTCCCACATCCCCGAGGCCAAGCGGGCGCCGCTGTGCGGCAACTCCATCGCGACCGACCGCGCCTTCATCGCCCGGGACATGCCTCTGGTGGACGGCCATCTGCACTACCGGATGATCGACGTGTCGTCGATCAAGGAACTCGCCCGCCGCTGGTATCCCCGGGTCTACTTCGCCTCTCCCGAGAAGCAGGGTGGACACCGCGCGCTGGCCGACATCACGGAGAGCATCCGGGAGCTGCGCTACTACCGTGCCGCGGTCTTCGTCCCGCAGCCGGGTCCCGACTCGGCCACCGCCCGCGAGGTCGCCGAGGCCGTCTCCGGATCGTAGGCGGCGGACCTTCGGACCCCCCGGACCTCGGGAGGGACGTGCGGTATCGAGGGCGCGGAGGACTCGAAAATACCGCTACACTTTCTTCGTACGCCGCGAACGGCGGACATGGTGGGTGTAGCTCAGCTGGCAGAGCGCCAGGTTGTGGTCCTGGATGTCGTGGGTTCAAGTCCCATCACTCACCCCAACGGCGAACGGCCGGTCCTCACGGACCGGCCGTTCGTTTTTCCATGAGCGATTATCACCTCCGCGTATACACTCAATGTATAGTCGCGGACATGACCGTTCCCCTCGCGTTGCTCGGCCTGCTGGAACGGGAGCCGAGCCACGGATACGACCTGAAACGCGACTACGACACCCTCTTCGGCCGGGGCAGGCCGCTGCCCTTCGGGCAGGTGTACTCCACGCTGGGCCGCCTGGCCAGGGACGGCAAGGTCGCGGGCCAGAGCGAACCGGGCGACGGGCCGGACCGCAAGCGCTACGCCATCACCCCGCTGGGCAGGCAGGAGGTCGCCACGTGGCTGGCCGAACCGGTCGCGGCCGAGCCGTACCTGCAGACCGTGCTGTTCACCAAGGTCGTGCTGGCGCTGATGCTGGGCCGGGACGCGGCCGGCTATCTGGACGCGCAGCGCGCCACGCACATGCGGCGCATGCGGGAGCTGGCGGAGATCAAGCGCGGCGGCCCTCTGACCGACGCCCTGCTGGCCGACCACGCCATGTTCCACCTGGAGGCGGACCTGCGGTGGATCGACGTCACCCAGGCCCGGCTGGGGGCCCTGGCCGAGGTGGTGCGCGCGTCGTGATCATCGAAGCTCGGGGGGTCAGCCGCTCCTACGGCAGCACGCCCGCGCTGCGGGAGGCGAACCTGTCGGTTGCCGCGGGCGAGGTCGTGGCGATCATGGGTCCCAGCGGGTCCGGCAAGTCGACGCTGCTGCACTGCCTGGCCGGCATCTTCACGCCCGACAGCGGCGAGGTGTGGTTCGACGGACGCCGGTTGGACACCCTGGACGACGGCCGCCGCAGCGAGCTGCGGCGCACCGCCTTCGGCTTCGTCTTCCAGTTCGGCCAGCTCGTGCCGGAGCTGACCGCTGCCGACAACGTGATGCTGCCGCTGCTGCTGGGCCGCACCAGGAGAAAGCACGCCCAGCGGCGGGCGGCCGAATGGCTGGAGCGGCTGGAGCTGGCCGACCTGGGCGGCCGGCGCACCGGGGAGCTGTCCGGCGGGCAGGCGCAGCGCGTGGCGATCGCCAGAGCGCTGGTGACGCGGCCGCGGGTCGTGTTCGCCGACGAGCCCACCGGCGCGCTGGACACGCTCACCGGCGAGCACGTGATGGACCTGCTGGTGGGCCTGGCCCGCGAGGAGGGCGCCACCGTGATCGTCGTCACCCATGACGCCCGGGTGGCCGCCTGCGCCGACCGGGAGGTCGTGGTGCGCGACGGCCGTGTCTCCGACCCGTACACGATCGGGGCCGTCCGGTGATCCGGCTGGGCCTGCGGCTGTCGCTGAGCAGCGGCAGGGAGGCGGCGGCCAGGCTGGCGCTGATCGTCGTCGGGGTGGCGGCCGGCGTCGCGGTGCTGCTGGCCACGCTGTCGCTGTTCAACGCCTTCCAGGCCACCGGCGGCCGTCCCTGCTGGGAGTGCACGACCGGCTCGGCGCCCAGCGGCTGGGCCCTCGACGCGACGGCCGACGGCGCGCTGTGGAACTACCACGAGGACT
Source organism: Microbispora triticiradicis (assembly GCF_005864065.1). Taxonomy (NCBI): domain Bacteria; kingdom Bacillati; phylum Actinomycetota; class Actinomycetes; order Streptosporangiales; family Streptosporangiaceae; genus Microbispora; species Microbispora triticiradicis. Next base: position 304,202 of record NZ_VANP01000009.1, read on the forward strand.
TCTACGGGGGCCGGACGATCAAGAGGCTCGACGCCGCCGCGCTCGGCACGCGGGCGCCGGTCGTCCCCGGCCTGTCCCGCATGCCGGGCCCGGGGCAGTACTACGCCTCGCCCGCGCTGGCCGGGCTGCTGGACTCGGCACCCCGTGAGGAGCTGGCCGCCCGCTTCCCCGGCACGCGCGCCGGACTGATCGGCGACGCGGCGCTGTCCGGGCCCGACGAGCTGGTCGTGGTGGTAGGACAGACGCCGGATCAGGTCGTCGCCATGCCCGGCGCCAGGCAGGTCGACACGGTCTCCACCGAGCCCGCGTTCGGCGACAGCGCGGACGTCTACCGGTTCGGCTTCGGCATGGCAGCCGTCGGGCTGATCGTCCCGCTGCTGGTGCTCGTGGGCACCGCCACCCGGCTGGCCGCGGCTCGCCGCGAGACCCGCTTCGCCGCGATCCGCCTGGTCGGAGCGACCACGCGGCAGATCAACGTGCTCGCGACGGTGGACGCCGCGCTGGGCGCGCTGGTGGGCGCGCTGACCGGCCTCGCGATCTTCCAGCTCGTCCGGCCGGCCGTGGCCGAGGTGCGGATCACCGGTGCCCGGTTCTTCCCCGGGCTGGTCTCCCCGCACGCCTGGCAGTACGCGGCCGTGCTCTGCGGCGTACCGGTCGTGGCGGCCTGCGCCGCCCTGTGGTCGCTGCGCCGGGTGCGGATCTCGCCGCTCGGCGTGGCGCGGAAGACCGCCGCGTCCCCGCCGCGAGCGTGGCGGGTGATCCCGCTGCTGGCGGGGCTGGGGATGTTCGCGGGCCCGGTGTACCGGAACGGTGAGCCCGACGATCTGCCGGCCGTCGTCGCGCTCGCGCTGGTCATGGCCGGGCTGATGCTGGCCGGTCCCTGGCTGACCATGGTCGCCGCACGGCTGGCCGCCCGGCTGACCCGGGGCGGAGCGACGCTGCTGGCCGCGCGCCGCCTGGCCGCCGATCCGAAGACCGCCTTCAGGTCGGTGAGCGGGCTGGTGCTGGCGGTGTTCATCGGAACGACGATCGCGGCCCTCGTGCCGACGGTGGTCGCCGGCCAGCAGAAGGTGGCCGGGGGCACGCTCAACGACGTTCTGGGCGCCAGGTTCGACCGGCCGGGCGTCTCCGGCCTCTCACCGCGGGCGGGGACGGAGCTCCTCGACCGGCTGCACGCCCGCCCGGGCGTGGACGTGCTGCCGATCTACGCGCGGCCGGTCAATGCCGGCCCGCGGCCCGACGGCCCGCCGCCCATGCCGTACGTCGTCGAGTGCGCCGACCTGGCCCGCTTCCCCGTACTCGGCCGCTGCCCTGTGAACATCGACGGCAGGGACGCCCGGGCCGTGGCGGGCAACTTCGCCCGCATCGTCGGCGCCGACAACCCTCTCACCGTCGACAGACTCCTTCCGCTGGCGGGCCCGGCCAGCCCGCACGCCTCCGCCGACGGGCTCGACCTGGCGGCCATCATGATCACCACACGCGATCCCGCGACACCGGAGCGGCTGCGCACCCTGCTGTCCGGCTACACCGTCGAGGCGCCGATGACCTTCGGCGAGGTCGCCGAGGTCAGGGCGGACCTCTACGTTCGGGCGGAGAACGTCGCGCTGGCCATGGTCGGGCTCACCCTGGTCGCCGGTGCCTGCGGCCTCGTGGTGGCGGCCGGCGGCGGGCTGGTGGAGCGCAGGCGGCCGTTCACCCTGCTGCGGCTGGCGGGCACGCCCACGCGCACCCTGGCCGCGGTGGTGCTGCTGGAGTCGGCGCTGCCGCTCGTGCTGGCCGCCGCGCTCGCCGCCGGCTCCGGCTTCGGCGTGGCCGAGCCGCTCATCGACGCCCTCGCGATGAGGAGCGCGTCGATCGCGATGCCGGGGCCCGTCTACTTCGCCTGCCTCGGCGGCGGCCTGGCCGCCTCCCTCCTGGTGATCCTCACGACGCTGCCGCTGCTGCGGCGCATGACCACGCCCGACAACGCGCGTTTCGAATAGGAGCTCCCATGAGGCTCATGCCTACTGCGGCGATCACGCTGGCGTTACTCGCCCCCGCACTCGCCCCCGCCGTCGCGGCCGTACCCCCCGCGGAGGCGGCCGGCGGAGGCTATTCGGCCACGATCCGGCGCACCGAGTACGGCATCCCGCACATCACCGCCAAGGACTACGGCGGCCTCGGATTCGGGTACGGCTACGCCTTCGCCCAGGACAACCTGTGCACGCTGGCCTCCTGGGTGGTGACGCTGCGCGGCGAACGCTCCCGCTACTTCGGCCCGAAGGCCGAGTCCGACGATCCGGTCCGCCCGGTCTCCAATCTCGCCGGCGACGTCTACTACAAGAGCGTCGCCGCCTCCGGCGTCGTACGGCGGCTGCTGGCCCGGCCCGCGCCGGTCGGCCCGAGCGACGAGCTGCGCCGCCTGGTCGACGGCTACGTCGCCGGATACAACCGCTACCTCGAGGACACCGGCGTGGCGAACCTGCCCGACCCCACCTGCCGGGGCAAGGCGTGGGTCGGCCCGATCACCGCCACCGACATGTGGAACAACCTGCTCGACCTCGCCCGCATGACGTCGAGCTCCTCGTTCAAGGAGGCCGTCACCGGGATAGCCGAACCCGAACCTGAGGGACCGCAACCCAAGCCGGCGGCCGGCAGCAACGCCTGGGCGCTCGGCCGTCAGGCCACGCGCGGGGGCGGCGGCATGGTGCTGGCCGACCCGCACTTCCCCTGGCAGGGGATCCGCCGCTTCTACCAGGTCCAGCTCACCATCCCCGGCGTGCTCGACGTCTCCGGCGGCAGCCTGTACGGCACCCCGGTCGTCCAGATCGGCCACAACGCCAAGGTCGCCTGGACCCACACCGTCTCCCACGCCCAGCACTTCACCGTCTACCGGCTGAAGCTCGCGGACGGCCACAGCTACACCGTGGACGGCCGGGCCGAGCCGATGGGCGAGCAGGAGGTGGAGGTCACCCTGCCGGACGGCACCGTCTCCGGCCACACGCTCCTCACCTCCCGCTACGGCCCGGTGCTCGCCATCGGCCGGACCGACGAGGCCGCGTACGCGCTGGCCGACGCGAACGCCGCCAACCTGCGGGCGGCCGACGAGTGGCTGGCGATGGCCAGGGCGGGCAGCCTCGACGAGCTGCGCACGGCCCAGCGGACCTACCAGGGGATGCCGTTCGTCCACACCCTCGCCACCGACGCGAGCGGGACCGCCTACTTCGCCGACACCTCGCTCGTCCCCCACGTCACCGACGCCGAGGCGGAGCGCTGCGCCAGGCCCTCGCCCGTTCCGGGCCTCGATGCGTACGTCCTGGACGGCTCGACGTCCGCGTGCCTGTGGGGCAGGGACGGCGACGCCGTCGTGCCGGGCGTCTTCGGGCCGGGCAACCAGCCGAGGCTGGTCCGCGCCGACTACGTGGCCAACTCCAACAACACCTACTGGATGACGAACCCGGCGAAGCCGCTCACCGGCTATCCCGAGGCGTACGGCCAGACGGGCACCGATCTGGAGCCGCGCCCCCGGGTCGGCCTCGACATGATCGCCCAGCGGCTGTCCGGCGCCGACGGGCTTGGCACGCCCGGCTTCACGCTGGAGACGCTGCAGGCCACGGTGCGCGGCAAGCGCAACCTCACCTTCGAGCTCATGCGCGACGACCTGCTGAAGCTGTGCCGCGCCCACCCCGAACTCCTGGACGTGCGCGAGGCCTGCCGGACGTTGGAGAAGTGGAACGGGCGCGCCACCCTGGACGGCGAGGGCGCCGTCCTGTGGCGCGAGTTCTTCAGCCGGCTGGGCCGCCCCACCAAGCCGGGAGAGCCGGTCTTCAGCCCGTGGCGGGTCCCGTTCGACCCCGCGCGCCCGCTGACCACCCCGAGCGGGCTGAAGATCGACGACCCGACCGTACGGCAGGCCCTCGCCGACGCCGTGCTCCGCTTCCGGTCCAACCGGATTCCCCTGACGCTCACCCCCGGACAGGCGCAGAGCTACTCCTCGATCCCGATTCCCGGCTGCACAGAAGGAGAGGGCTGCTTCGACCGGGTGCGCACGGGCGGACCGCTGGGCACGGACGGACGCTATCCGGAGGTGAACACCGGCTCCAGCTTCATGATGGCCGTGGAGCTCACCAAGGACGGCCCCCGCACGCGGACCGTCCTCACCTACTCCCTGTCCGCCAACCCCGCGTCGCCGCACCACACGGACCAGACGGCGCTGTTCTCGCGCGGCGGGTGGGTGACCGAGCGCTTCACGCCGGCCGAGATCGCCGCCGATCCGCGCCTCGAAACCGTCACGGTCCACGGGGGGCATTGACCCGGGCAAGTCAGCCCTCTTAGCCCCCATTGGTGGACATTGCGGGTTATGCTGCCTGACAACCGCCGCGCGGGGGCCCCGGCGATCTCTGACGTCTTCGACGGAGGCCGGATGAGAGGCGACGACCACACCGCCCTTGGGTTGAGTAAGCGAGAGAGCGAGGTCATGGAGCTGATCGCGACAGGTCACTCCAATGGCGAGATCGCCCAGCGGCTGTTCCTGAGCGAGAAGACCGTGAAGAACCACGTGAACCGCATCTACGCGAAGCTGGGCGTGGAGTCGCGGGTCAGGGCCATCTGCCGCTGGCGCGGCGAGGCGGAGCCGTCCGGGGAAGGACGGGAGAGGTGCTCAGACGCCGGCGAGGCAGGCGCGGAGACCGGCGAGGCCGTGCTCAAGCTCGTCGGGCTGGACGGACAGGGCAGGGCGTAGCCGCACCGACCGCTCGCCGCAGCGCAGGACCAGGATCGCCCGCTCCTCCCGCAGCCGGGTGACCAGCCCGCCGGGGTCGGGGACGTCGAAGGCGCACATGAGCCCGCGACCCCGCGCGTTGGCGACCAGGCCGTCGGACTCCAGGCCCCGCAGGGCGCCCAGCAGCTTCTCGCCCAGGATGGCCGCTCTCGGGATCAGCCCGTCCCGCTCGATGATCTCCAGCATCCGGCGGGACCGCACCATGTCGGTCAGCCCGCCGCCCCAGGTGGAGTTGATCCGGCCGCTCACCCGGAACACGTTGTCCGGCACCAGGTCCACCCTGCGGCCCGCCATGATGCCGCCGACCTGCACCTTCTTCGCGAAGGCCACGATGTCGGGGGCCAGCCCGAGCTGCTGGTACGCCCAGGGCGTGCCGGTGAGACCCACCCCGGTCTGCACCTCGTCCAGCACGAACAGCGCCTCGTACTCGTGGCACAGGCCCTGCACGGCCCGCAGGAACTCGGGGCGCATGTGGTTGTCGCCCCCTTCGCCCTGGATCGGCTCGGCGATGAAGCAGGCGATGTCGTGGCGGAACCGCTCGAACGCCTCCCTCGCCTGCGCCAGCGCCCGCTTCTCGGCGCGTTCGACGTCCCCGAGGTGGATCGCCGGGACGTCGACGCGCGGCCAGTAGAACCGGGGGAACCGGTCGGTCTTGACGGCGTCGGTGTTGGTGAGCGAGAGCGCGTAGCCGCCGCGGCCGTGGAAGGCCCGGGTCAGGTGGAGGACCCGGGTGCCGAGACCCGGATGGCGGCCGTGGGCTTCATTCCAGCGGCTCTTCCAGTCGAAGGCGCACTTGAGGGCGTTCTCCACGGCCGCCGACCCACCCTCGACGAAGAACAGGTGCGGCAGTTCCGGGTCGCCGAGCACCCGCCGGAACGTCTCGACGAACTCGGCGAGGTGCACGGTGTAGATGTCGGAGTTGGCGGGCTTGTTGGCCGCCACCCGGCCGAGCAGTCCGACGAACCCGGGGTCGCCGGCGAAGGGGTTGACCCCGAGCGGCGAGGAGGCGAAGAACGTGTAGAAGTCCAGATACCTGCGCCCGTCACGGGCGTCGACCAGCCAGGAGCCCGCGCTCCGGTCCAGGTCGAGCACCAGCCGGAAGCCGTCGACGAGCAGGTGCCGTGCGAGGGCGTCGTGCACAGCGCTGGGGTCCATGTCGCCTCCGCGTCAGGCCGGGAGACGAGATGATTCCCTCACAGTCGGTCATCTATGTGAATGGTTTCCGCCTTACTACCGTCCGGGAAGAATATTTTTCAGACGAGAAGTTTTCCCGACTACGGACGCGACCACCCCGGTGATGACGAAACGAAGGCGGTGGTGTACCTTTGCTTCAGAATCCGTGGCCGACACTGGGTTCGGCAAGCTTTTCTGAGGCAGGGACCATGATCGACCGTACTCACCTGGCCCGGCTGCTCGACCGCGAGCGTGGCCTCTTCCGGGAGCGGAACCCGCGCTCGGCTGCCGCGTACGAGCAGGCGAGAGGGCATCTCTTCGGCGGCGTGCCGATGACGTGGATGAACAAGACGGCCGCGGGCTTCCCGCTGTACCTGGCCGAGGCCCACGGCGCCCGCGTCACCGACCTCGACGGCCACGAGTACGTCGATCTCTGCCTCGGCGACACGGGCGCGATGGCCGGGCACTCACCGCGGGCGACCGTGGAGGCGGTCGCCGACCGGTTCGGCCGCCTGGGCGGCGCCACCGTGATGATGCCGACCGAGGACGCCGCCTGGGTCGGCGCCGAGCTCGGCCGCCGGTTCGGCCTGCCGTACTGGAGCTTCTCGCTGACCGCCACCGACGCCAACCGGTGGGCGATCCGACTGGCCCGGGCGATCACCGGAAGGCCGAAGATCCTGGTGAACAGCTACTGCTACCACGGCAGCGTGGACGAGGTGCTGATCGTGGTCGGCCCTGACGGCCGGCAGGTGTCCCGCGAGGGCAACGTCGGCGCACCGGTCGACCCCACTGTGACCTCCCGCGTCGTGGAGTTCAACGACCTGCCCGCGCTTGAGCGCGAACTGGCGTACGGCGACGTCGCGGCGGTCCTGATGGAGCCCGCCCTGACCAACATCGGGATCGTGCTGCCCGAGCCCGGCTACCTGGAGGGCGTGCGCGAGCTGACCCGGCGGCACGGCAGCCTGCTGATCAACGACGAGACCCACACCTTCTCGGCCGGGCCCGGCGGCTGCACGAAGGCCTGGGACCTGCGTCCCGACATCGTGACGATCGGCAAGGCCGTCGGCGGCGGCATCCCGAGCGGCGGGTACGGCCTGTCGGCCGAGGTCGCCGCGCGGATCGAGGCGATGGACGGGCTCGACCTGATCGACATGGGCGGGGTCGGCGGCACGCTGGCGGGCAACCCCCTGTCGGTCGCCGCCATGCGGGCCACGCTGGAGCACGTGCTCACCGACGACGCGTTCACCGCCATGACCGAGCTGGCGACCCGCTTCGCCAAGGGGGTCGAGGAGATCATCGGCGACCACGGCCTGCCGTGGTCGGTCAGCCGGCTGGGCGCACGCGCCGAGTATCGCTTCACCAGCCCGGCCCCGCGCAACGGCGGCGAGTCGAACGCGGCCGGCGATCCCGACCTGGACGACTACCTGCACGTCTACCTGGCCAACCGGGGGGTGCTGCTCACGCCGTTCCACAACATGGCGCTGATGTCCCCGGCCACCACCGAGGCCGACGTGGACCGGCACCACGAGGTGTTCGCGGCGGCGGTCGCCGAGCTGGTCGCATGATCCCGGACGAGATCGACCGGGTCCTGCTGCGCGAGCTGCAGCGGGACGGCCGGGCCTCCTACACCGCGCTCGCCGAGGCGACCGGCCTGTCCGCCCCCGCCGTACGGCAGCGGGTGCAGCGGCTGCGCGACGAGGGCGTCGTGCAGATCGTCGGGGTCACCGACCCGATGGCGCTGGGCCTGCCGGTCATGGCGCTGATCGGCGTACGCGTCGACAGCGACGTGCACGAGGTCGCCGACCGGATCAGCGAACTGTCCGGCGTGATCTACGTGGTGCTCACGGCGGGCTCGTTCGACCTGTTCGCCGAGGTGGTGTGCCGGGAGCCCGCCGAGCTCCTCGCGGTGCTCAACGACCACGTCAAACGGGTGCCCGGCGTCACCAGGGCCGAGGCGTTCACCTACTTCGGGATCCACACCCACCGGTTCGCCTGGCCCGGTGTCTGAAGGGTCGGCGTCCGAAGGGTCTAGAGGGCCTTCAGGAAGCGGGCGGCGATGGGCACGGCGGCGCTCCGCCCGGTGCCGCCGTGCTCGACGAACACGGCGAAGGCGAGGTCACCCTGGTAGCCGATGAACCAGGCGTGGTCCTGGCCGCCCTGCCAATCCTCCGCCGTGCCGGTCTTGCCGGCCACTCCCTCCGGCAGGTGGGCCTCGGCGGCGGTCCCGTCGACGGTGACCGCGCTCATCATGTCGCGCAGCCCCTCCGCCACGTTCGACGGTAGGGGCACGCTCTGCGGCAGCTCGCCCTGGGACGCCTCGTCCGCCAGCGGGCGGGCCGGCCGCCACTCGCCGCTCTTCACCGCCGCCGCGACCAGCGCCATGCACAGCGGGGTCGCCTCGACCGTGCCCTGCCCGAAGGAGTCCTCGGCGAGCGCGTCGGGGTTCTCCGGCCGTTTCAGGCTGCCGCACGTGTAGCCTCCGCCCTCCCCGCCGCCGTTCTCCCCCTGCACGCCGAAGCCGAACGCCCTCGCCTGCTCGACCAGCCTGTCGGCGTTCAGCCGCTCGACCGTCAGCCTGGCGAAGGTGGTGTTGCACGACAGGGCGAAGGCGTGGCGCAGCGTGACCGCCCCATGGTCCTCGTCGTGGTAGTTGGGGATCGCCCGGTGGAAGGGGATCTGGTACACCGCCGGGCACTCCACCGTGGTGTCGGGGGCCAGCCCTCCACCGAGCAGGGCGGCGGCCGTGACCGTCTTGAACGTCGAACCGGGGGCGTACTTGCGCTCGAAGGCGCCCCGTCCGCCCAGACGGTCGGCGACCGCGAGGATCTCCCCGGTCGTCGGTCGTATGGCGACGATGGCGGCCCGCTGCGGCACGCCGTCGAGCGCCCGGGCCGCCGCCGCCTGAACCGACCACTCGATGGTCGTCCGCACGCCGGCCGGTTGCTGCTTGGGCGTGTAGGCGAGGACGACCTTCGACGGCGATGCCGGGTTCTCGACCCGCAGCTCCCACCCCACCTCGACACCGTTCGTGGGCGCCGCCACCTGGCCCACCAGCCCGTCGAGGTACGCGTCGGCGTCCGAGTCCTGGGGAAACTCCTCTCCCTCCCGGGTCACCGGCCGCAGCGGCCCGGTCGTCGGCGTGGTCCTGACGAGGCGGCCACCGGCTTCGATCTCGGGAAACAGGACGGCCGGCGTCCACAGGACCTTCCAGGTGGCGTCCCGTACGGCCAGGCGCAGGACCGAGTCGAAGCGCCAGGGCCCCTTGTCCGGCTCGTCCCGCTCCTGCGTGAAGGGCACCTCGGCCGTCTCGTCCCCGTCGCGTTTCACGGTCCCGGGCGTGATCCGCATCGAGTTCGACAGCGCGGCGTCCTCGAACTGGCGGTGCTGGTCGGCGAAATCGGCCGGCGGCTCGTCGACGAGGTCGCGCATCGCCTCGTAGTCGCCCTTGGCCCAGGCGTCGAAGTAGGCGGCGGCCGTCTCGTCCGGCGAGCCGTCCGGACGCAGTTCGAGCGTTCGCGGAAGGGTGGGGGACGCGACCGGCGTGGCGACCATCACCGGCTCCTGCCTGCCCGAGCCCACGAGGCCGACCACGCCGAAGACGAAGATGGCCGCGGCGACCGTGACGAGGGCGAGCAGGGCCCTGTTCCGCATACGGTTCTCATATCACGCGAAAGGAGCCAAAGGTGGCAAGGAGCAAAGAACCGTTGCCAGGCCGCTATCAAGTGACCTTCGGCGAGGTGGAGCTCCTGCGCGACCTCGACCGGCCCGACGGGTGGATGCTGATCAGGGACGGCGTGCCCCAGTCGTACGTGGACCTGACCGATCCCACCTATCTGGACTTCTCCTACGTACAGCTCATCGCCGCCGTGATCGACTGCCTGCCGGAGGGCCCGCTCGACGCCGTGCACGTCGGCGGCGGAGCCTGCACGATCCCGCGCTACGTCTCCGCCCGCAGGCCCGGGTCCCGGCACATCGTCGTCGAGCCGGACGCCGGACTGGTCCAGCTCGTACGAGACCAGCTGAGGCTCAAGTCCGTGCCCCGGCTGAAGGTCCGGGTGGCGGACGGCCGCACGGCGACCGCCGCCCTGCCGGACGCCTCGGCCGACCTGTTCGTGCTCGACGCGTTCTCGGGCGCGACCATGCCGGTCGAGCTCGCGACCGCGGAGTACATGGCGGAGATCGCCCGTGTCCTGCGTCCCTCCGGTACCGCCCTGATCAACGTCGCGGACGGCAAGGGCCTGCCCTTCGTCAAACGGGTCGTCTCCACTGCCGCCCGCGTGTTCCCCCATACCGCGCTGCTCGCCGAACCCGGCATCCTGCGCGGCCGCAGGTTCGGCAACGTCATCCTGACGGCGGCCCCCGGGCAGTTGCCCGTCGAGACACTGACTCGCAGGGCCGCGGGCGGCCTAACCCAGGCCCGATGCGTCGCGGACGGGGACCTGACCCGGCTGGTCGCCGGGGCCGCCCCCATCCACGACGGGGACTCCATCCTCGCCCCCGTACCCCCTGCCGACCTGTTCGGCTGACCGGCCAGCGGCATCGAAGGGCCCGCCGTCATAGGCGCCGCCGGGCACTTTGGGGGGTTCGGGAGTCTCGGGGGTTGCGGTAGGTGAAGGCCCAGCGGTCGGCTCCGATCTTGCGGCGGGTGTAGCGGTTCGGGTGGCGGTAGCGGTCGCGGTTGTGGAACTGGCACGCCGGTCCCAGCAGTTTGAGGTCGGTCAGCCCGCCGCTGCACCAGTCCTCGGCGTGGTCGATCTGGCACAGGGTGGCGGGCAGCGGGCAGCCGTCCACCCAGCAGGTCGCATACCGGGCGAAGACGGCTCGCCGCTGCGCCGGGGTCGCCAGACGGACCTTGCGGCCCATGTCCAGCACCTGCCCACCGGCGTCCATCACGATCCGCACCAAAGTGCTGGTACGGGCAAGCCGATGCACGCCGGCGACAGGCAGCAGATGCCCGGTCGCCAGGATCAACCCCGGCAACCCCCGCAACCACACCCCCGGCGGCGGACTGTTCACCCCCACCCCCGGCCACGCGTCATCGTCGCGTTCCACCCCCGGCGGAGCATCGGCTCCTGTCCGGGACGTCCCATGCGGCGCCCCACCTGGCGTGAAGGCATGCCAGTAGCCCTCCGCCGGGCAGTCGTCGGCAGGGCAGTCCTCGCCGGGGCAGCCGTGAGCACGGCGATCCCCAGGGCACTCCCCGCTTGGACTGTCCTCCGTGTGAGCGCCAGTGGCGTCGTCGCTCTTGGTCGGGGGATCAGTCGAGGGATCAGGGGCATGCGTCTGCTCCGCACGAGCGCGCTGCGGATGCCACGCTCGGTGTCTGTGCGTCTCTGCCTCGTCGGCGTGCCCCTGCCGAGTGTCATCGACCTCGCCGACCTCACCAACCTCGCCGAGGTCGGCACGCTCGTCGCCGTGGACCGAATCGAAGTACGGCCAGACGACGGCCGGGCCGCCAGTGGCCGGGCGCTCGGGAGCAGAGGGCTCACTGTCGGCCTCGGTTGTGGCGGCGCAAGGCGTGCCGAAGCCCTCCCTGACGCAGGCGTCAGAGCCGGGGACGGAACCAGGGCCGCAGGAGCCGAGGTCAGGAGCAGGGCCGTCGCTCGGGTCGGCGTCTGAGGGGTCGCTGGTGGGGTGGTCGGCTGTGGGATCACCTGAGGGGTCGGTGCGCGAGGGGTCACTGGTGGGATGGTCGCCCGATGGGTCGCCTGAGGGATCGGCGCCTACGGGCTCGCCTGAGAAGTCGGCTGGGGGGTCGTCGGGAAGGGATTCGGCGTTGACCAGCACCAGGAGCTCGGTCGCGATCTTGTTCTCCAAGAACGCGATGAACGCATCGGCGTTCCGCACACTCGGGGTGCGGTCGTCGCCCTCGGCCTTCGGCTTGGCGTAGACGTCCAGCAGGTGCTGCAACCGCGCGGCCGCCTCGACCGGGAGGTAGAACTCTCCCTCCAGCCCGCCGTTCCTGCGCCGGCGCACCCGGAAGAACCGGCGGTCGAAGTCGGCCTGCTCGTCGCTTTCGTGGCCGTCGGGGTCCAGCACCGCCCGCAGATACCGCCCCGCCTTGGCCACCTCCGCCGCACCCGCCGACCCCGCCAACTCCAACAGAATCCCCTCGGCGGTGATCGCCTGCTCATCGGTCAACCCCGCAGTGGCCGTGCAGATCGCCTCCACGATCCCCTCCGCCAGGCTGCCCTCGGCGAACCGCTCACGCACCCGCGACAGACGACCCAACTCCATGCCCATCGTCACCAACCGACCGGCTCCGGGGGTGGTCATCCCGCCGACGGATCGCAGCCACAACCTGGTGGAGGCGTGCCCGTGGTTCTTCGCCTCCCCGGCCCGATGCACCCGCCCCACCCGGGCGGCCAGCGCCGAGGTGATGCGATCGCGGGCCGCCAGCAACTCCTCCGCCTCGGCCAGGCACACCTGTGCCGACTCAGGCACCGGCACCAGCGCCACCGCCCGCGCCGCCTCACCAACCGCCGCCACCGCCACCCACGACGACGAACCGCTGCCACCGGCATCCTGATCACGGCCCGCATCGTTCCGGCCGGCGCCCTCGGCACCGCCAGACGCACCACCAGAAGCACCAACGGAAGCACCGCCGGAAGCGCCGCTGTAGGTACCCGGGTACCCCCAGCGCCATCCCGGAGAAGCGGCGTCAGGAGAAGCACAACCAGGAGAAACACCGTCAGGAAAAGCACCGTCGGCAGCACCGCCAGCGGTGCGCCCTGCATCCGTGCGCGCGGCATCCGTGCGCGCGGCATCGGCATCGGCACCGGCGGGGGCGCCGCTGCCGGCATCTCCTGCGTGAGGGGCAGCGGCGGCGGAGCCGACTCCAGGGCCGAGGATGTCGGCATGGTCAGGAGCGCCATCAGGGGCGAGGCCATTCACGGTTTCGTCAACGCTGGAGTCGTCAACGCTGGAGTCGTCAGCGGCAGCGGTACCCGCACGTGTCGTAAATGCTCGAACGAAGGGGAAATTCGCCGGGATACCGTGCCGGCTCGCGTGCTCTCGCGTATCGGGATCGACGATCGGCACGTATTCACGGGCAAGTGCGCCCTCGGACGACCAAAGGGGCGAGCCGGCGATGAGCTGATCCCACCAGTCGCCATCACCAGTATCGTTCGAACGACGGAGGCGCTCAGGATCAGTGTCGAACAGATTCATCACACCTCCCCTGCCGATTCGAAATCCTGTATGAATTCTTCCACACCAGAGCGCCACGAACACCCTGAGCAGCGATTTTGCTGGAGTCACAGGCGCGCAGGGATGACGCTGCGACAGCGAATCAAATAAATCGGCATATATCACTGCGCAACGTACTGCACGGCGCCGTCAGCTCCCGAAACAAATTGCACAGCCACGTGCCGATCAAAGCCACCGCATAAGGGGGTCCAGCCGTGCGAAAGCGCCCATAAAAGCCGCAGCATGGGGCGGGACGACTCCGCGAACCGTGCTCGGGCGCAGCGGCGTGACGCCGCACCCGCGATGCGCAGGGCCGGCGGCAGCGCGAGCAGCGCGAGCAGCGCGGGCAGCGCGGGCAGCGCGGGCAGCGCGGGCAGCGCGAGCAGCGCGGGCAGCGCGAGCAGCGCGGGCTTCGATGATCGGGAGCCCGCGCTTCAGGGTTGTGCGGATCCTGCCTCGTGGTCGGCGACTATGGCGTCGATGCGGGCGGCGAGTTTGTAGTCGAGGTCGGTGAGGCCGCCCGCGTCGTGGGTGGTCAGCGCCAGATGCAGGGTGCGCCACCGGATGTCGATGTCGGGATGGTGGTTCAGTGCCTCGGCCTGCTCGGCGATGTCGTTGACGATCGCGATGGCCGTACGGAAGTCGCGGGCGACGACGGTCCTGCGGATCGTGTCACCCTCGCGACGCCACTCGGAAGCCTCGTACATGGGTTCAGGACATCACGAAAACCCGCCGATTGTGTAGATTCGCCGGGTGGATGACGGGGTGGACGAGCAGGTGAACGAGCGAGTGGACGAGCTGCGGCGTGAGCTGTGCGAGTACGGCCGCAGGGCGGCGGAACTCGGTCTGGTGATCGGGACCTCGGGCAACCTGAGCGCCCGGGATGGCGACCTGGTCGTCGTCACTCCGTCCGGAGTGGCGCTCGACCGGCTCCGGCCCGAGGACTGCCCGGTCCTCGACCTCACCGGCCGGGTGGTCGACGGCGGGACCAAGCCCTCCTCGGAGACGCCGACGCATCTCGCCCTGTACGAGGCGACCTCCGCGCGGGCCGTGGTCCACACCCACTCGGTCTTCGCGACCGTCGTCGCCTCCACCATGACCGAGCTGCCGCCGGTCCACTACAACGCGCTGCTGCTCGGCGGCACGGTCCGGGTCGCCCCGTACGCGACGTACGGCACGCCGGAACTGGCGCGGGGCGTCCTCGCCGCGATCGAGGGCAGGCAGGCCGCCCTGATGGCCAGTCACGGCGCGGTGACGATCGGGAACGGCCTGGAGCAGGCGTTCGAGGCGACCCGCCTGCTCGAATGGCTGTGCGAGGTCTACGTCCGCGCCCTGGGGGTGGGCCGGCCCGCGGTGCTCACCGAGGACCAGCTCACCGCCGTGATCGAACGCGCGCTCGCCGGCTGACCCCCGCGCCCGGAACCCGGGATGCGAAGCTCAGCCCAGCACGGCCTTCCTGGCGAGGCCGAGCGGCAGGCCGCCCGACCCGGCGATCGTGTCGTGGAAGGTCCGCAGGTCGCCCGCGTAGTCGGCCCTGATGCGCTCGATCTCCAGTGCGCCGGTGAGGTACGAGGGAGCCTGGGTGGGCCAGGCGCAGTAGCGGCTGACCTCTCCCGCGGCGGTCCCCGGCGACAGGGACGCCTTCGTGGTGAGGAACTCCTCCGCCTGCTCCGGCGTCATGTCGTCGCAGTGCAGCGCGGTGTCCACCACGATGCGGGCGGCCCGCCAGATGCGGCAGTCGAGGTGGGCGAGCTCGGTCTGCGGGGTGTCGAAGTAGCCCTGCTCGTGCATCAGCTTCTCGACGTAGAGCGCCCAGCCCTCCACGAAGTACGGCGTACGGAAGATCTTGCGGGCGCGGCGCGGATTGCCGGCCATCCACCCGAGGTGCCAGTGGTGCCCGGGGTAGGACTCGTGGACGCTGATCGAGGGCATCTGGGCCCGTGAGTTGGTCCGCAGCCGCTGCCGCACCTGCTCCTCGGTGAAGCCGTCCGGCGTGTACGGCACGAAGAAGATCCCGTCCCGCGAGGCCGACAGCGGCGGCGGGGCGAGGTAGCTCGCCACGGCGATGATGGGCCGCTGGAACTCCGGAGACGGCTCGACGCGGCACTCCTCCCCCTCCGGGAAGGTCACCAGTCCCCGCTCGCGGACGAAGTCGCGGGCCCGCAGCGTCTCGGCCTCGTACTCGGCGCGCATGGCCTCCAGGGTCGGCGGGTGGTCGTCCATGAGCGACTCCATCGCCTCCCGCCAGGTGCCCGGTCCGAGGCGGGACGCGACCTCGGTCATCCGCCCGTCGAGCTCGGCCCAGGCCTGCCTGCCCTTCTCGTGCAGCTCGGGGGCGCCGTACCCGAGCATCTCCCGCTCGCGCAGCAGGGCGGAGTAGAGCTCCTCGCCCATCCGCCAGCTGCCCCCCGGCCGGAAGTCCTCCAGGAAGCGGACCAGCCCGTCGAAGGCGTCGGCGGCGGGCTCGGCGGCCCGGGCGAGCCGCGCCCGCAGCTCCGGGTCGCCGACCTGGGCGGGCAGCGTCTCGGTCAGGAACCGGCGTCCCGTACGCGCCTGGTCGAGGCCGCGCCGGACCAGCAGGTCGGCGGCGATCTCAGGGTCCAGGTTCGCCCGGCAGGCGGCGAGCACGGCCGGCACCTCGGCGAGGCGTGCGACGGCGGCGTCGACCAGCTCGGCCTCCGGCTTGAGGCGCTGCTGGAACGGCGTGAACATCGAGGCGAAGACCAGACCGAGGTAGGCGGCCGGATCGCGCCGCCACTCCGGCCAGCGGGCCAGCGCCACGGCGCCGCGCAGATGGGCGGCGACCAGGTCGCGGTCGATCTCGTCCCCCGGATCCTCGGGGGTCGCCTCCGACAGCTTGCGCAGCCATTCCTCGGCCGCCCGCTCCCGTCCCGTGAAGGCGGCCTCGCTGAAGTCGCCCAGCGTGCGGTCGTACCCGTCGGCCCCCAGCAGAGCGGCCATGACCGGGTTCTCGGCCAGGTACCAATCGATGAACTCGTCCACCAGCGTCATAGCGCCCGACTCTATCCGCGACACTTGTGTGGAAGCCCCCAGATAAGGAGCAATCGGTGCCCCTGCAGATCACCGGAGCCCCCAGCGACCCCGACCTGATCCGCCTGCCCTGGGACCTCCCCCTCGAAGAATGGCCCGTCCACCACCTGGTGACGCTGCCGCGCGGCATCTCCCGGCACGTCGTGCGCTTCGCCCGGCTGTCCGGCCGGGTCTACGCGATCAAGGAGATCAGCACCCGGTACGCCAAGCGGGAGTACCGCCTGCTGTGGGATCTGGCCCGGCACGACGCGCCGTCGGTCGAGCCGGTGGCCGTGGTGACCGGGCGCACCGCCGCCGACGGCTCGGAGCTCGACTCCGCCCTGATCACCCGGCACCTGCAGTTCTCCCTGCCGTACCGCGCCGTGCTGTCGGGCTCGGTGCGGCCCGACACGCTGACCCGCCTGCTCGACGCGCTCGCCGTGCTGCTCGTACGGCTCCACCTGAGCGGCTTCTACTGGGGCGACTGCTCGCTGTCGAACACGTTGTTCCGCCGGGACGCCGGCGCGTTCGCCGCCTATCTCGTGGACGCCGAGACCGGCGACCTCCACCCCGCGATCAGCGAGGGCCAGCGCGCCCACGACATCGACGTGGCGCACGTGAACATCTACGGGGAGATGCTCGACCTGGAGGCCGGCGGGCTGCTCCACCCGACCATCGACCCGCTGGTCTTCGCCGACCAGCTGGTCGAGCGTTATCACCGGCTGTGGGACGAGCTGACCGAGGACGAGATCATCGAGGAGGTCGACTGGCACCGGGTCGACCAGCGGGTCCGCCGGCTCAACACCCTCGGTTTCGACGTGGCCGAGATGATGGTGCGCCGCAAGGCCGGCACGTCCCGGCTGATCGTACGTCCGAAGGTCGTGGACGCCGGGCACCACCAGCGCCGGCTGCTCCGCCTGACCGGCCTCGACGTGGAGGAGAACCAGGCCAGGCGGCTGCTCAACGACCTCGACGCGTTCCGGGTGTCGAACGGGCTGCGGCACGAGGACGAGGCGATCGTGGCGCACCGCTGGCTGGCCGAGGTGTTCCAGGCGGTGGTGAGCGCGATCCCGGCCGCGATGCGGCGCAAGCTGGAACCGGCCCAGCTCTTCCACGAGGTGCTCGACCACCGCTGGTACATGTCGGAGGCGGCCGGCAAGGACGTCGGCCTGGACGCCGCGGTGCGGTCCTACGTGGACAACGTCCTGGTGCACAAGCCCGACGAGAAGGCCGTCATCGTCACCGCGGATCCGCTGTCCCCCTGAGCTACGTGAGGGTCTCCAGGTAGCGGGCGGCGTCGGGGACGCGGTCCTCGCCGAAGACGCGGACGCCGTTCAGCTCCAGCAGCGCGGTGGTCACCCCCTGCCCCTGGGTGGTCCTGCCGCGGTGGGTGCCGTCGTAGATCCGCAGCGACCCGCACGACGGGCTGCCCTCCTTGAGGATCGCGATCCGTACGCCGGAGGACCGGGCGGCGGCGAGGGCCTGCCGCGCCCCGGACAGGAACGCCTCGGTCACGTCGGCGCCGTCCGGCGTCAGGATCCGGGCCTCCCCCACCAGCACCGCCGCGCCGCCCGCTCCGCCCTCGATCTCGGCCGGCGGGCGGGGCACGGGCAGCCCGCCCTCGACCTCGGGGCAGAACGGCACGAGCCGCCCCTCCGCCCGCCACCGGGCGAGCAGGTCGTCGTCGCTCGTCTTGGCCCCGCCGTCGTACCGCACCCGGCGGCCGAGCAGGCAGGCGCTGACCAGGATCCGTTCCACGCCTCCCATTCTGGCCGCCGTACGAGGCTCCCCGCGCCCTGCCCACCGAGACGCTCGATACGAGGAAATTTCATGAAAATCGGGATTACCAGTCCGGGGAGAACAATTCTTATTCTTATGGATTAATCCATTCATCCCAGCCCGTTTCCGACTCGGGTGGCCCGTCCACCTGCTCCTCTAATGTTGGCCGCGCTGTATCGGCGAGGCGTGACGTGACGGGAGTGACGGGTTGATCGGGATAGAGGACTGCCTCTCGGAGGCCATGTCGATCCCTGGCGCGCTCGGCGCCATTCTGGTCGACCACACCAGCGGAATGGCCGTCGCGGCGAGGGGGATCGCCGATCCCGGCCGGGCGGCCGCCGGGCTCAGCGCGGCCTACCGCGCCACGCTCGACGGCGTCGCGACGGCGTCCGAGGAGACCGGCCTCCGGGTCGAGGACGTGATCGTGACCACGGGCACGTCCTACCACCTCGTACGGCCCATGGAGATGATGTTCGACGGCCCGCTGCTGCTGTGCGTACGGCTGGACGTGGAGCGGGCGAACCTCGCCCTGGCCCGGCTGCGGCTGCGCGCCGTCACGGACGAGCTGGTCGCCTCCTGATGGGAACCCGGCCCGGGTCCGCTCCAGCTCTGGACACCGTGCTCACCGGTCTCGCCCAGGACGAGGCCACCGGCTCGCTGCGGGTGGGCAAGGAGGGCACGGTCTACCTCGTACGCGGCCGGGTGTCGTACGTGGACTGCGCGGCCACGCCCGGGGTGGAGGACCTGCTCGGCGGGTCGGGCCGGATCGACGCCGCCGGGATCCGGCACGCGCGGCAGGAGGCCGGGCCGGGCGGGGACGGCGGCGCGCTGCTCGTGAGCAGGGGTGTGCTCAGCCGGGGCGAGCTGGAGTTCTGCGTGCTGTCGGCCACGCTGGACGCCGCGTTCTTCCTGCTCGCCCCGAGGACGCTCCGGACCAGGTTCAGGGCGGGCGACGCGCACTGGCTCGGGGTCCACTGGTTCTTCGACGTGCCGGGGCTGCTGCGCGAGTGCGCCAGGCGGCGGGCGCGGCTGGAGCGGGCGTGGCCGTCGGCCGAGCTGGACGCGCGGCCGGTGACGCCCCTGCGGCGGATTCCCGGCACCCACGCGCTGCTCACCCGGTTGCAGTGGGAGCTGCTGCTGGCCGCCGACTCCACCGCCACTCCGGTCGAGCTGGCCCGCCGTCTCGGACACCCGGCCTACTCCACGCTGCTGGCCGTACGGGAGCTCGCGGCGGCGGGCCTGCTGGCGACAGATCAGGCGGAACCGGACGGACAGCCGGACGAACGGCCGGACGAAGAGCCGGCCGCGCTGCCCACGCGCGTGCCCCGGCCGGCGGCGGTTCCGGTCGCCGGCGCCGTGACCGACGTGAACCTGCTGCTCAGAGTGCGTGACGCGCTGGAGGCGCTGTAGTGATCGGGTGGCTCAAGCGGGCCGGAAGGGATGCCTCGGTGGATCTTCGCCACGACATACATCGGGAGCTGGTCGTCCTGCGCGAGCGGGCGCCCGAGATCACCGGGGCGCTCACGTGCACGGTCGACGGCATGCTCGTGACCACGGACCTCTCCACAGGCAACGGCACAGGCACCGAGCAGACGGCGGCGCTGACGTCGGCACTGCTGTCGCTGAGCCGGAAGATGACCGATCTCGCCCAGATCGGGCGGCTGGAGGAGACGCTGGTCTCCGCGGCCCAGGGGCACACCGCGTGCTACGCCGCGGGACCCACGCTCGTCCTCACCGTTCTCGCGGGCCCGGGGGCGAACCTCGGCCTGCTCCGGATCGAGGGACGCAGGGCGGCGGACAGGATCGCCGCCATCGCCGGACGCGGATAGCGCCAGCGGGCGACCGCGGACACGAACACCAACCAGGAGAGAACGCATGGCGAACATGGATGTCTCCCTCAAGGAGATGCTGACCATCGACGGCGCGGTCGGCGCGGTGGTGGCCGACTATGGAAGCGGGATGGCGCTGGGCGCGCTCGGCGGGTCCAAGGATCTCGACCTCCAGGTGGCCGCGGCGGCCAACACCGAGGTGGTCAGGGCCAAGCTGCGGGCGATCGAGGCGCTCCAGCTGAACGAGACGATCGAGGACATCCTCATCACGCTGGGCTCGCAGTACCACCTCATCCGGCCGCTGACCGGCCGCGGCGGCAAGGGCCTGTTCCTCTACCTCGCCCTCGACCGCGCCCGGGCCAACCTGGCGCTGGCCCGGCACCAGCTCCGCTCGATCGAGGACAGACTGGAGATCTGACCTCGCGAGACCGCCAAGGAGGCCGCCGGGGGCGGCCTCCCACTCACCTCGACCCGCTTTTGACCGCTTCTGTACGGTTGCGTGGTGAGGTGTCGTAAATGACCCGCCGAAGGCGGATTCTTGTTCTCCTGATCTGCTGCATGAGCCTGCTGATCGTGTCGCTGGACAACACGATCGTGAACGTCGCGCTGCCCGCCCTCGGGCGGGACCTGCACGCGCCGGTCTCGGGCCTGCAGTGGACGGTCGACGCCTACACACTGACGCTCGCCGGCCTGCTCATGCTGGCCGGGTCCACGGCTGACCGCGTGGGCCGCCGGCGCACCTTCCAGACCGGGCTGGTGATCTTCTCGGCCGGGTCCCTGCTGTGCAGCCTCGCGCCGAGCCTCGCCTGGCTGGTCGCCTCCCGGGTCGTCCAGGCCGTCGGCGGGTCGATGATGAACCCGGTCGCCATGTCGATCATCACGAACACGTTCACCGACCGCAGGGAGCGGGCCCAGGCGATCGGCGTGTGGGGCGGGGTCGTGGGGATCAGCATGGCGCTCGGCCCGGTGATCGGCGGCCTGCTCACCGACAGCGTCGGCTGGCGGGCGATCTTCTGGATCAACGTGCCCATCGGCCTGCTCGCGGTGTTCCTCACCTGGCGTTACGTGCCCGAGTCCAAGGCGCCGGCCGCACGCCGGCTCGACCCGGCCGGGCAGGTGCTGGTCATCGTCCTGCTCGGCACGCTGACGTACGGGATCATCGAGGGCCCGGCGGCGGGCGCCGCGGTCAGCGCCGCCTGTTTCGCGGTCGCGGCGGCGGCCCTGGCCGGGCTGGTCGCCTACGAACTGCGCAGGCCGGAACCGCTCATCGACATGCGGTTCTTCGGCAGCGCGCCGTTCTCCGGAGCGGCTCTCATGGCGGTCTCCGGCTTCGCCGCCCTGGGTGCGTTCCTCTTCCTCAACACGCTCTACCTGCAGGGACACCGCGGCCTCTCCGCGTTCGACGCCGGGCTGTGCACGCTGCCCGTCGCGGTGAGCACGATGATCGTCGGGCCGCTGTCCGGCCGGCTCGTGGGCACGCGCGGCCCGCGCGCGCCGCTGGTCGCCGGGGGCGTCTGCCTGGCCGCCGCCGGGGCGCTGCTCGCCCAGGTGACGCTCACCACGCCCCTCCCCCTGCTGCTCGGGATCTACGTGATCTTCGGTGTGGGGTTCGGCATGCTGAACCCGCCGATCACCAACACCGCGGTCTCCGGGATGCCGCTGGAGCAGGCGGGAGTGGCCGCCGCGGTCGCCTCGACCAGCCGCCAGGTCGGCCAGTCGCTGGGCGTGGCCATCGCCGGAGCCGTCGTGGCGGCCGCCTCCGGCGCGCGCTTCGTGCCGGCCGCGCGCACCGGACACTGGATCACCGCCGCGTACGGCCTGCTCGTCCTGGGCCTCGCCGTCCTGACCACCGGCCGCTGGGCCAGGCGTACGGCGGAGCGCACGGCCGCCCGGCTGTCGGAGGGCCGGGAGGAGGCTCTGCGGGCCGGATAGCGCCCGGCTCACCCGGGACTCTTGACCCTGTGGTCCTTGAGGTGGAGGTCGCCGCCGATCCTCAGCCGGAGCCGGTCGAGGACGTCCCGGGGCGCGAGGGCGGTCCAGATGTCGCCGACGAGGTGGGGGCTGTACTCCGGCGCCTGGTCCATCCACTCGTCCTTGCCCCGCTGGGTGGCGAAGGTGGTGAGGAAGAAGTCGCCGATCGGCGTGTGGCAGTGCCCCTGGCGGAGTTCCGCCGCGTCGATCTGCATCTTCGGGGTGCAGCCCGCCCGCGCGGCGAGTTGCTCGACGGTGGGCGGCGGGCCGTACGTGGGAGTCGCGTCGGGGCCGGCGCAGGCGGAGGACAGGGCGGACGACAGGACGGTGGCCGCGACGGCGGCGAACGCGAGGGCGCGGTGACGCGGAAGTCTCAACACCTCCGAGGTACGCGGGCACGGGGCCGGAGGGTTCACCTTGGCCAAATCGCCATAGAAGGCGTTTAGGGGACATACCAGGCGAAAGACTCACTGGTAGCTACAAACCGAATGAGTGAGGAGCGACGTCTTGGCTGTCAACCCTTCCTCCGGAGTCCGTGCGAGCAGCCAGCCCTGGCTGCACCAGAGGGGTGTGGAGATCCAGTCGTTCGGCACGGTCCGGGACTTCCCCGTCGGCCTGCCGAGAGAGACCCGGGAGTACTCCTGCCAGCGGCTCAACCAGATCCTGGCCGACACGCAGATCCTGTACAGCCTGTACAAGAAGCACCACTGGCTCATGCGGGGGCCGACCTTCTACCAGTTGCACCTGCTGCTCGACAAGCACGCGAGCGAGCAGTTGCCGATCATCGACGCCGTCGCCGAACGGATCCAGACGCTCGGCGGGGTCGCGGTCGGCGATCCGCGCCAGGTGGCGGAGATGACCGTGATCCCACGGCCGCCGGACGGTGTGGAGGAGGTGCCCGCCATGCTCTCGCGGCTTCTCGAAGCCCACGAGACGATCCTGGTCGCCGCGCACGACGCCGCCTCCCGGGCGGCCGACATGGGCGACGACGGCACCAACGACCTGCTCGTCTCCGAGGTCGTCCGTACGGGCGAGCTGCAGGCGTGGTTCCTCGCCGAGCACCTCGTCGACACGCCGCTCGTACGCACCTGAGCGGATCCCGGCAGCGGTCGCGGCAAGCAGGGCCCGGCAGCAGGTCCCGGCAGCAGGGCGCGGCCGGAATGTCGGTCGGGGGCGTTAGGTTGACGGCGTGCTCACCCCACGCGTGCTCACCCCCGCCCTGACCACACGTGCGCTCAACCGCGCCCTGCTCGACCGTCAGATGCTGCTGCGCCGCCACACCATGAAGGCGTCGGCCGCGATCGAACGCCTGGTGGGCATGCAGTCCCAGGCGCCCCTGTCGGCGTACGTCGGCCTGTGGACGCGGCTGCTCGGCTTCCGGCACGAGGACCTGGCCGATCTGCTCGTCGACCGTTCCGTCGTGCGGATCGTGCTGATGCGCGGCACGATCCACCTCGTCAGCGCCGACGACTGCCTGGCCCTGCGCCCGGTCGTGCAGCCCGTCCTCGACCGCTGGCTCCGCACGTCGGTCGCGGGACGCCTGCCGGAGGCCGACCTCCGGGAGGTGGAGGCCGCCGCCCGCGCGCTGATGGAGGAGCGGCCCCTCACGTTCACCGAGCTCGCCGCACGGCTGGGCGAGCGGTGGCCGGACGGCGAGGCCCTGGCGAGGGCCGTACGCGGGATCGTGCCGCTGGTGCAGGTGCCGCCGCGGGGCGTGTGGGGCGCCTCGTCGCAGGCCCGCCACGTCCCGGCCGAGTCGTGGCTGGGCCGCCCGCTCGGCGACGGCTCGGCCGCCGGTGACATGGTGCTGCGGTATCTCGCCGCCTTCGGGCCCGCGTCGCTCGCGGACCTGCGGACCTGGTCCGGCCTGACCGGGCTCCGCTCGGTGGTGAAGCGCCTGGACCTGGTGGCGTACCGGGACGAGAACGGCGTGGAGCTTCTCGACGTGCCGGGCGCGCCGCCGCCGGAGCCGGACGCCGAGGCGCCGGTGCGGTTCCTGCCCGAGTTCGACAACCTGCTGCTCTCACACGCCGACCGGAGGCGGGTCATCGCCGACGAGCACCGGCGGCGGGTGTTCACGGTGAACGGGATCGTCCGGGCGACGATCCTGGTCGACGGGTTCGTGGCCGGGCTGTGGCGGATCGAGCGGGCCGGGGAGACGGCGACCCTGGAGATCGAGCCGTTCGCACCGCTGGACTCGGCGGCCCGGGACGCGCTGGCCGACGAGGGTGAGCGCCTGCTCGGGTTCGCCGCGGACGGCGCCGCGTCGCACACGGTCCGCTTCCTGGAGTAGCCCGCGCCTCCGGGACGGGAGGCGTCCGGCGGCGACGACCGATGCGTAGGGACAGGTATGGGGACAGGCATGGGGACAGGCGTGGAGACTCTCACGGTGACGGTGGACGCGCAGGCGAGCCCGGAGCGCGTCTTCGCCGTGCTGACCGACTGGCCCCGGCACCACGAGTGGATGCTGCTGACCCGGGCGTGGGTGGTCGAGGGCGACGGCCACAGCAGGGGCAGCAGGCTCGCGGCGACGACCGGGATCGGCCCGCTGTCGTTCCTGGACACGATGGACGTCACCGGCTGGCGTCCCCCGGACGAGGTGGAGGTCCGCCACACCGGCCGGGTCGTCCGCGGGACGGGGAGGTTCCAGGTGCTGCCCCGCCCCGGCGGCGGGAGCAGGATCCTGTGGGAGGAGCACCTGCACCTGCCATTCGGGGTGGCCGGCCGGATCGGCTGGCGGGTCGCCGGGCCGCTGAGCGCCGTCTTCCTCCGGCTCTCCCTGCGCCGCCTCGCCGCGCTGGCCCTGCGCGCTCCCTGAGACGACCCTGCCGATCAGCCGGCCGCCATGTCGAAGAAGCGGCGCTCCAGAGCGGTCGCGCGGCGGAAGACGTCCAGCACGCGGGCCCGGCCGCTCTCGTCCAGTCCCGGGCCGAGCCGGTCGAGTTCGCGGCGCAGGAAGCCGACCCACGCCTCGAACTCCGGCCCGCTGTGCAACTCGACCCACTCGCGGTGGACGAAGCTCTCGCCCTCGGCGGGGATCCGGGTGGCCCAGCCGAGATAGGTCCACTCGGCCACGCACAGCACGGCCATGATCAGCGGATAGTCCTGGCTGAGGCGCACCTCGTCCATCAGCGCGCGGAACTCGATCGTCACCGGTTCCAGCACAGGCGGGGCCGGGTCGCCGCCGACCGCGGCGAGCGCGCGGTGGAAGTAGCCGCGCTCGGTGTCGGCCACCGTCTGCCCGAGGAAGCGGCCCACGGCCACCCGCGACTCGAAGGAGTCGGCCGCGGCGACCGCCGCGCCGAGCAGCGCCGTGAAGGCGTCCACGAACTGGAAGTCCTGCTCCAGGTAACGCCGCATGCCGGCAGTGCCGCGGCTGATCGCCGCGGCGAAGGGATGCGTGACCACCGCCGTCCAGTCGGGCTCGCTGCGGTCCCGCAGCCACGCGCTGAACACCTGTTCGTCGGTCATCCGCCATTCCTCCCCGGCACGTTCGGCGTGAACGTTTCACGATGATCTCGTACGGCGCGCCGCGTACGCACGAGACCCCGCCGGTGACCGTTGACCACCGTCGGACAGGTCCGTACCTTGAGCCTGGCGTTCCTACTCATGAATGTCGTTCACGTCCATGAATTCCTCGTGGGGCCAGGATTCATCCCCTCGGTCAGGGGTCCTGCACGACACGCAAGGAGCTCGGGTGAGAACCAGAACCAGAAACGCAGCCGGGGTAGTCGGCGCCGTCGCCGGGGTCGTGGCCCTGGTCGGCGGTGTGTTCACCGGCGTCTCCAACGCCGCGCCGACCACCGGCGCCTACCGCATCGTCAACGGCGCCAGCGGCCTGTGCCTCACCG